>JABFGB010000076.1 GCA_013112715.1 Chloroflexota bacterium | reverse complement strand
ACCTGCGCGAGCAGCAGGTCGAGGCCGAGCGCCTGATCGAGGCCGTCGAGGCGGCGCTGGCCGCGGACGGCCGCCTGCTGCGCAGGGAGGAGCGCGCCGACATCGAGGAGGAGATCGCCGCGCTGAAGAAGCGCATCGCCGGCACCGACCATCGTGCCATCAAGGCCGGCATCGACTCGCTGAATGCCGCCACGCAGGATTTCGCCGCCCGCCGCATGGACCAGGGCATCAAGCGGGCGCTGACCGGCCACAAGGTAATCGAGCTCAAGCTATGACCCAGATCATCGTTCTGCCCCATGTCGAACTCTGCCCGGACGGTGCGGTGATCGACGTTCCCGCCGGCACCTCCATCCTCGACGGCCTCCTCGCCAACGGCATCGAGGTCGAACACGCCTGCGAGAAGTCCTGCGCCTGCACCACCTGCCACGTCATCGTGCGCGAGGGGTTCGATTCCCTGGCCGAGGCCGAAGAGAAGGAAGAGGACATGCTCGACAAGGCCTGGGGCCTTGAGCCGAACTCGCGGCTGTCGTGCCAGGCGAAGGTGGGCGGCACGCCGCTGGTCGTGGAAATTCCCAAGTACACCATCAACATGGTGAGTGAAGGACACAAGAAGTAATCGTCTTTCTCCCTCTCCCGCAGGGCGGGAGAGGGCCGGGGAGAGGGTGGGCGACCATTTCTCCCTCTCCCCCAGCCCCTCTCCCCGCAAGCGGGGAGAGGGGAGACAACGCTAAGGTGACGCTATGAAGTGGACCGACATCAACGACATCGCCATCGAGCTGGCCGACACCCATCCGGACGTCGACCCGATGAAGGTCAATTTCGTCGACCTGATGAACTGGGTGAAGGCGCTGCCGGGCTTCGACGACGACCCGAACCACTGCGGCGAGAAGATCCTCGAGGCGATCCAGGCCGCCTGGATCGAAGAGAAGGAGTAGCGCCGTGAACCGCGACGAAGGCGGCCTGCAGCGCAACGTGCTGGGCGGCCCGCTCGGCGTGTGCAGCGAGAAGCCGG
>JABFGB010000075.1 GCA_013112715.1 Chloroflexota bacterium | reverse complement strand
ACGCCTGATGTGAAATAGGATTGACAAGAAAAGGTTATTTCCCAAGATGGGAGGTGCGAACCAAACCCGAGCAAGGAAATAACCTCATGATAAGTATAGACCTAGAAACGCTGTTGACCATCCTGTATGTGTGGATTGATGATTGGTACAAGGCTTATGGGCAGGTATGGATGGGGAAGAAAGCGGGGCGGCAAGCGGTGTTTAAGGATAGCGAGATGCTGACGTTGATGATCGCCCAAGAGTATATCCCTTACCCAGCGGAACGGCAGTATGTGGGGTTTATGCGGGCGAACTATAGGGACTTATTTCCGTGCTTAGTGGATCAAAGTCAGTTCAATCGGCGGGCACGGGCATTAGGGCCTGTGTTGGAGGCGTTACGGCAGGCATGGTTGGTGGAGATGGGCGTCGGACAGGGGCAAGACTATCTGCTGGACACCAAACCCGTGCCTGTAATGGGGTACAAACGCAGCAAAAAACACAGTGATTTTGCTGGAAGCGCGGCGTATGGGTACTGTGCCAGTCGCCAACTGCATTATTTTGGCTACAAATTGGTGATGATCACGACCCTTGAAGGCGTGCCTGTCGTCTATGACCTAGTCCCAGCCAACACCGACGAACGCAGGGCTGCCGACGCGGTTTTGGATAAGCTCACCCATGCCCATGTGATCGCCGATAAAGGGTTCCTAGGACTGGCGTGGCAAGCCGAGGTGCAAGCCCAAACCGGTAATCGCGTCACCACCCCCAAACGCGCCAATCAACACGCCCAACATCCCGACGGACTTGAACCCTTACTGAATGCCTTGCGCGAACGCATTGAGGGGGTCTTTCACGAATTGCAGCATACCGGACGCCCTCTCGAACATCTCTTGGCGAAGACCGTGCTTGGCTTGGCAACTCGCCTGATTGCCAAAGTCACCGCCCATCTGTTGCGCTATTGGCTACGCCTTCAGTATGGTATTGATGTCCAGTCCTTTCTATGGCCTGCTCATCGCGCTTTTTAATTTCACATCAGGCGTA
>JABFGB010000074.1 GCA_013112715.1 Chloroflexota bacterium | reverse complement strand
ATACCAGATTCGGATAAAGGGTAGAGATTTAAGCATAAGCGGGCCACCAATGAAAACAAGTGGCGGAACGAACGAGTTCAGGATGGTCTTGAAGCCAATTGCAGCGTTGGCCTTGGACTGACTCCAGTTGATCAAGGCTGTCGAAATGGCGATTGGTCAGGGGTTGATCGGTCAGTGACCAGAGATGTTCAGCGGGTTGAAGTTCAGGGGAGTAGGGTGGCAAAAACCACAAGCGTAAGCCTTGGGGCAAGTCGACCTTGGGACTGGTATGCCAGCCAGCCCGATCGACCAAGAGGCGAATTTCAGCAGCAGAGTCGGCCTGAGCAAAGCGAGCAAAAGCGTGCAAGGCCGCAGAAAAAGCTGGGATCGAGACGGTGGGCATCAAGAGCCAAAAGGTTCGGCCCGAGGTGGGATGCACAAATCCATAGACATACAGCCATGCATACCGATGCTCCACTGGGATGATGGGGCGTCGCCCGGGTCCTGCCCAACAGCGCCGTCGCAGGGGCTTGAGACCAATGCGATGTTCATCCATCACCCACACCTCGCGCCGGAGGGGGCTATGGATGTGGCAAAAGGTCGGCACCGCCTCGTTTACGAAGATTTTTTAAAAGCCGTTTGGCTGGATTCATCGGCTTTCACATGGCGTGGGTGCGGTGTTTTGAGCCGATACCCCCATCGTTTGAGCAGCTCCCAACCGCGCACCGCATGAACGGGTTGCCCTAACCACTCGCTCATCCGCTGGGCCACCTGTACCCCGTTCCAGGCTGTCCCTTTCGCCTCGGCTGCTTCCACCTCGGCCTTGAGTTGGCTTTCTTGTTCAGCACTCAGCAAGCGTTTTTGCCCCGGATTGTGATGGCGCTGGTCGCCTAACCCACTTGGCCCCTGCGTGTTATAGCGGCCCACCAGTTGCCGGATCCAAGGCACACTATAGCCGCTCAGTTGGGCCACTTCTGCCGTCGTTTTCCCTTGTGCCATCCACCACATGATTTGGTAGTGCGTCCGTTCCGTTGCTTCCGTCGCTTGACGGTAGCCCGCTTCTAATTCTTCGAGCGTTAAGTGTGGTGTTATTTTGATTCGGTTCATCCCTCCATTATACACCCGAATCTGGTAT
>JABFGB010000073.1 GCA_013112715.1 Chloroflexota bacterium | reverse complement strand
TAAGCCACTAGTCGAAAGTGATCAGCGAACAAGAGACGATCAGGGTGATGCCAAACATTCTGTTGGGTGTGCATAAAAGCATCAACTGAAGCCTGCAACTCATCCAAGGAGCGATGCAAACGATTAGCCACGGTGAATTGTTTGAAATGGAGCCAAAAACGCTCGATGGGATTGAGAAACGGGCTGTATTTGGGCAACCAGACGACGAGCAGGCGGTCTTCATAAAGGCTGAGAGCTGCTTGGGTGGTGCGGGAACGATGGTAGGAGGCATTATCCATCACAACCACGAGGTGTTGATGGGGATAGGCCGCCAGCAAATGTTCCAAGAAGGCGACAAAGGTTTCAGAGTTTTTCTGAGAGGCGGTAGTGAAGGTGACAAAGCCCGAATCCCAGTTGTAAGCACCGAAGACATGCAGATGCTCAGGGGTGCCTGCGCCGGGAATGGTTTTGCGTTGACCGCGTTGCATCCAGCAACGGCGTAGCGGGGGATGGAGACTCACGGTCGTCTCGTCCACAAAGAGTAACTCGGTTTCGGCGAGGGGGTGGAGGGCGAGGTTTTTTTTAACCAGTCCAGCACTTCGCCAATCGTTGCTTGCGCAGGCTTATCTTGGAGGTGGTCAAGGGCATGTTTGGGTTCTTTCCAACGATACCCCAAGCGACTCAGCAGGGCACGAAAACGGCTGAAACTCAACAAGATGTTGGTTTGTTCCGCCAGATACAGGCGCAGGCGGTTAATCGTCCAAATATTGAAGGGCAGTCCCAGTTGGCGTGGATCGGTCTCCATGACCGCGTGCAGGCGTTCAATGTAGGCCTCATCAGCCTTGCTGGGGCGTCCGCTCCGGCTTTTGTCTCGCAAGCCTGCCACGCCTTCCGCTCGATAGCGCCGATGCCATGTCCACACCGTACTCGGCCCGACCATCACGATTTCCGCTACCTGCTCAGGCGATTGTCCCATATGCAACAACCGCATCGCTATTGCCCGCTGCCGCACTTCTGGATACGGCGACCCATTAATTGCTTGCTCGATCTCGGCAAGCTGTTCGTCGGTAAGGTGAAAGTTGACTCGTCGGCTCATGCCCTCCAGTCTACCTCACTCGCTCATCTTTTTCGACTAGTGGCTTA
>JABFGB010000072.1 GCA_013112715.1 Chloroflexota bacterium | reverse complement strand
TTAATTTGCAAAAGGGCATAAGCTTATGCCCATGAGCACCCATAGAAAAGTTACTTTAACAACCGAAGTCAGAGAACGTCTGGAAGGGATCATCCATAGTGGCGAAGAACCGGCGCGAACCCAAACGCGAGCGCGGATTCTGTTACTAACGGATCACAGTCAAGGCAACCATTGGAACGATGAGGCCATTGCGGCGGCCTTGCTCTGTAGTCAGAAAACGGTGGTCAATGTGCGGCAACGATATGTCGAGGGAGGCTGGGAGGCAGCCCTATACGACAAACCCCGACCTGGACAGGCCCCTAAGCTGACGGGGGAGGGGGAAGCACAACTGATCTTATTGGCCTGTAGTGATCCGCCCGAAGGCTATGCCCGTTGGACCATGCGCCTGTTAGCCGATAAACTGGTGGAGTTAGAGGTGGTGGAAGAGATCAGTCACGTGGCGGTGTGGGAGCGGTTAAAAAAAACGAACTGCACCCCTGGCGAGTAAAAAGCTGGTGCATCGGGCAACCCTCGGCGCGATTTGTAGCCAAGATGGAAGATGTCTTGGAGGTGTATCATCGGCCTTATGATCCCAAACGTCCGGTGGTCAACTTGGATGAAATCAGCAAAACCCTGCACGATACGCCGCAGGGTACGTTGCCAATGGAGCCAGGTCAAGTAGCCCGTCAGGATTATCAATTCACCCGCAACGGCAGTATCAACCTGTTCCTGAAAGTTGAACCGCTGCGGGGCTGGCGCAAAGTCCGGGTGACCGACCGTCGCACCAGTCTCGATTTTGCCGAGGAGTTACGGAGCTTGGTCGATGAGGATTATCCCGAGGCGGAGGTGGTCGTTCTGATCACCGATAACCTCAATACCCATAGCCCCGCTTGCCTGTACGAAGCTTTCCCACCGGCCGAAGCTCGACGGATTGCCGCCAAACTCGAGTGGCATTACACCCCGGAGCACGGCTCCTGGCTCAATGTGGCCGAATGTGAATTGTCGGTCTTAGCCCGCCAGTGCTTAAATCGCCGTATCCCTGATAAGGAGACCCTCATTCCTGAAGTAGCAGCTTGGGAGCAAAAACGAAATGCCGCTCAGGTGACGATCCATTGGCAATTCACCGCTCAGGACGCTCGGATCAAACTTAGACGTCTCTATCCGGTTATTAAAGAGCAAAATTCAACTTAAC
>JABFGB010000071.1 GCA_013112715.1 Chloroflexota bacterium | reverse complement strand
CAATGGCCCAGTTTGAACGAACGAAACCACATGTGAACATCGGGACAATAGGTCACGTCGATCATGGCAAGACGACCTTGACGGCGGCCATCACCAAGACACTGTCCTTGAAGAAGATGGCCCAGTATATGCGGTATGATGAAATTGACAACGCGCCGGAAGAGAAGGCACGTGGGATTACCATCAACATTCGGCACGTCGAATATGAGACAAATGCACGGCACTATGCCCATGTGGACTGCCCCGGTCACCGCGACTACATCAAGAACATGATCACGGGTGCGGCCCAGATGGACGGGGCGATTCTGGTCGTCTCAGCGCCGGATGGCCCGATGCCGCAAACGCGCGAACATGTGCTGTTGGCCCGGCAGGTGGAAGTACCAGCGATGGTGGTGTTTCTCAACAAAGTGGACATGATGGATGACCCGGAACTGCTGGAACTGGTCGAGTTGGAACTGGCCGAGTTGTTGAGCAGCTATGGCTTCCCGGAAGATACACCGATTGTGCGCGGGAGTGCTTTGCAGGCGATGGAAGCCCCCGATGATGTTAACCTGCCCGTCTATGAGCCGATTCTGAAGCTGATGGACACGGTGGATCAGTGGATTCCCACGCCGCAGCGTGACATTGAAAAGCCCTTCCTGATGCCGATTGAAGACGTGTTCACCATCAAGGGTCGTGGCACGGTAGTGACCGGACGTGCCGAGCGGGGAGCCTTGAAGAAGGGGGAAGAAGTCGAGATCATCGGCTTACGCGATGAGAGCATGAAGACGGTGGTGACAGGCATTGAGATGTTCCACAAGGAACTGGATCAAGCCCAAGCGGGCGACAACGCCGGGATTCTGCTGCGTGGGATTGAACGCGAAGATGTGGAACGGGGTATGGTGCTTGCCAAACCCAAGTCCATCACCCCCCACACGACCTTCAAGAGTGAAGTGTATGTGCTGCGCAAGGACGAAGGTGGACGGCACAAAGCCTTCTTCCCCGGCTATCGTCCCCAGTTCTACATCCGCACGGTGGACGTGACCGGTGAGATCACGCTCCCAGCAGGCGTCGAGATGGTGCTGCCCGGTGACAATGTCAACCTGATTGTCAAGTTGGAAAAGCCGATTGCCCTTGAACAAGGCTCCAAGTTCGCCATCCGTGAAGGTGGCCTCACCGTCGGTGCCGGTGTCATCACCGAAATTATTGAATA
>JABFGB010000070.1 GCA_013112715.1 Chloroflexota bacterium | reverse complement strand
GCGGCATCGAAAACGGGTTTGGGCAAAACGCTGGTGAGCAAGAGCCGGACCTGGTAAATGGTCAAAGCTGGGGCTTTGTCTTTGAATTTGACTCTCAAGCGCACCAGGAAATGATGGGCCAAGGCAACGAGCAGCAGATGGTGCTGCCAGCCCAACCAACTGCGGGTTTCATAATGGTCGAAGCCAATTTCACCTTTGCCTTCTTCAAAGATAATTTCGACCGGCCAGCGCATGCCACTGAGCCGGATCAGGTGGGTCAAGGGGACCTCCGCCGAGGCGTTGCTGAAGTAGAATTTGAGTTCAGCCGGGTTATCGACATTGCGACGGATGACCAGCCAGAGTTCGGGGCCGGGCAAGCCGGCACGGCTTTCGACCACGCGCAAGAAAGCGAAATCGCACACGAGGGGGCCTTTGCTGCCTTCCTTGATTGTGGCCCGGGTCCAGGCTGGGGCAGGAATTTGAGCCACGAGGCTCTGAACGGTGACGGCTTTATCGGTTGGCTGGCACAAGCGCAGGCGAGTGGGCCGGCGACCGCGCCCTTTCCAGGCGGGCACATACACTTCGGGCCGATGAAGCCAGACCTGGCTGGTGCTTTTGATTTCCGTGAAGTACCATTTGCCCAAAGCAGCTATCCCGTCGCGAAAAGCGGGCGAATCACCATACAGGGCATCGGCAGCAACCCACTCAAACGGCAAAGGCTCTTCAAGTTGCTCGTTGCGTTTGACCGCGGCTTGCAACAATTCAAGTCCAATTTCCGGTTTGGTCTGGTAGGTCAGATCCTCTGGCACGCCACAGGCCTGGCGGCGCTCCTTATGGGCTTCATCAAACCATTCAGCCGGCAGAAACAACTGGCTATCCACCAGGGTGTAGCCCTGGCGACTGACGTAACCCAGGTGAACCCCCACCTGCGAATTGGCCACCTTGCCCACCGAACCGCAATACTGCGCCGCCACACCCACCGAGTCCTGGCCTTGTTTGACCACCCCCGACTCGTCAATCAGCATGACCCCATCCACTTCCCCCAGCGTCTGGGCTACCAAACCCTGATGGATCAACACCGCTGCTTCCTTCCGCCACGGACTCTGCCCCACAAAATGCTGCATATCCCGCACATTTTGACCCAACTCCAAAGCCATCCGCTCGACCGTCTTGCGCTGTGTCGGCCCCAACAGTCCTTTCAGGTACAGCCTGCTCCATTGCCATTGCTCTCGGCGGCCAAAGGCTGGCTCAAACAGCTTTGCGTAACTGTCCAATTCTTCCACAAACTGCTCAATATCCTGGCCCGACAAGTTACACGCCGGCGCAGGACATGTCTCAATAAACTG
>JABFGB010000069.1 GCA_013112715.1 Chloroflexota bacterium | reverse complement strand
TCGCTCCACCGGCCGACGAGCGGCTGGGCAAAAAGGGCCACGACCAGGCTGGTAATGGTGATCAGGCTGAGTGTAGAATTTTTGAGGGCCGGCGGAGCCAACAACCGGACCTTTTCGGTGTAAATGAAGGGATCCAGGATGTTGAGCGCCGCGGTCAGCCCCAGCCCAAACAGGCCCAGCCCGACCAGGAAGGGCAGGCTGCGGGTTTCGAGGCCGGGGGCCGAGGCAACGTCTACTTGTACTTGAATTTCTGACTTCGGGTGGGTAATTTCCATGACAAACGGGAGGATTGTAGCACAAAAGGGATAGAACAGAAACTATTGCTTGCTTTTGTTCTAATGGCCTAATTCGTAATTCATTGATAGAGCAAACAATGGGACGTAAGGTTGGCCTACCAGCCAACACTTTTTGATTTGGGATTGTCAGGTAAGCCAAACGTATGATACAATAGGGAGAAATGAAGAAAGTTGCCGCAACACGACTTGCCCGGATCAGGTGAACGACCACCCAACCCAATTATGGTTGCTTAGAGGAGTATATCCGCGCCGCCTGATCAAAGGCGGTGTTTTTATTATTGGAAGGGCGGGGGATGCTGTTATCAAAAGGCAAAGGAGATTTATCAGATGACTGACACTTGGCTAGACGAACTTTATCAGATGCACAACGAGGATAAGGCCAAACAGCAATCTTTACAAAAGAATGACCCCCTTGATTTGAGCATTCTGTCTAAAAATCGGGTTGAATTAGCCGCAGCCGTAATGCGGAGTGTCAATGCTCACAACCTGATGCGTCGCTTGCAAAGCGCCTTGTTGGGAGGTAAGGGAATTATTGACGTATTTGATAGCAAAGATGACTATGATCGAGTAATCACTTTAGTTTGGCAAGGCCCTATTTCGAACGCTCGCAAACCTGACCCGGAAGACCCAGCCGAATATCAGTACATTTCAGTTAGCGCACGAGGCAAAAAGCTTTATGTGAATGACCAAGAAGTTACATCTCTTACCCCTGAGGCTCTCAAGAAAGCACTCGTTGAAGCGGCTAAAAAGCCGGGCAAAATCAAGCGCAGCAACAAGGCCAAAAAGTAACTCCTAATTTTGTTGTGGGAGTCGTTTATCGCAATGCTAGCCAAGAACATTTTTTAGACCTCTTGATGATACCTCTCACAGAAGGTATAATACCCTTGAGAGAGGATACCATAATGTCACTCAAGCGGTTAGTTACCCTGATTTATTTCATCTTAGTCGTCGCGCACCTGGCTGCGCCGCTGGCCTCGGCCCAGGAGGCGGACAAAGAGGTGCTGGTGGTGGATCTCACCGGCCCGGTCACGCCGATTATGCTCGGCCTGATCGAGCGCTCCATCGTCGAGGCCGATAGCCGCAATGCGGAGGC
>JABFGB010000068.1 GCA_013112715.1 Chloroflexota bacterium | reverse complement strand
GTAGCAGCTTGGGAGCAAAAACGAAATGCCGCTCAGGTGACGATCCATTGGCAATTCACCGCTCAGGACGCTCGGATCAAACTTAGACGTCTCTATCCGGTTATTAAAGAGCAAAATTCAACTTAACTGAGCAGTAAGTCACCTATTGTTTGTTTAATTCCTAATGACTGTTTATATAATTCAACCGCTCGATCAGGTTCGTTTATGTCAGAATACACCATGCCTAAATTGTGTAAAGTTGCTGCCTCTGCTTGCCTGTCACCAATTGAGTGGGCAATAGTTAAGGCCTGTTCATATAATTCAATCGCCTTTTGAGTATCTCCCAAATTAGAATAAACACTTCCTAAACTGCTCAAAATAGACCCCTCACCATGTCGATCACCTATGGCGTGTGCCAAAGCTAATGACTCCTCGTAAAATGTAACAGCACGCCTCATATCACCCAAGTCAAAATACACATTTGCTAGGCTCCGTAACGAATTTGCCTCTCCCAATCTGGCACCAATAGCACGAAACAAAGAAAGTGCCTTTTGATAATTCTCCATTGCCTCAGAATAACTACCCTGATAATCATTAATAACACCAATTGAATGAAGAACATTCGCCTCTCCTAATTTTGCACCGATAGTGCGAAATATATTTAATGCCTGTTGATATTTGGCTAATGCCCTATTATACTCGCCACGGAAACGATAGGTATCCCCCATCCCTTTCAGAGTATTTGCCTCACCTAAAGGAGAACCAATAACTTGATAAAGAGATAGGGCACTTTCATAATTTTCTAATGAAGAGTCATACTCATCAAGAGAGTATTGTAAGTCTCCAATACTTTTTAGTGTGTTGGCTTCACCTAATTTATCACCAATAGCACGGTACAAGGGCAGAGCTTCTTCATAGCGAATATGGGCTTCTTCATAATCAGCGAGGCGCAGATGAAGTTCACCCAAAGCTTGAAGAGTGTTAGCCTCGCCCAGCTTACCACCAATAGCACGGTATAAGGTAAGGGCTTCTTCGTAATCAACACGAGCTTCTTCATATTCATCTAGGCGTAAGTGGAGATCGCCTAATGCTTTAATACAATTTGCTTCACCTAGTTTGTCACCAATAGCACGGTAAAGAGGAAGAGCCTGTTTGTAATGAGTACGAGCTTCTTCGTATTCAGCGAGGCGCAGATGAAGATCACCTAAAGCTTGAAGGGTGTTAGCCTCGCCCAACTTACCACCAATAGCACGGTATAAAGGGAGAGCCTGTTCATAGTGGGTATCAGCTTCTTCGTATTCAGCGAGTCGCACATGAAGATCACCCAACGCTTTAATACAATTTGCTTCACCTAGTTTGTCACCAATAGCACGGTAAAGAGGAAGAGCCTGTTTGTAACGAGTACGAGCTTCTTCGTAGTTAGAAAGAAAAAGATGACTATCGCCGAGCGATTTAATGCAACTTACCTCACCACGCTTGTTACTTAAACTATGGTATATAGACAAAGCTTCTTCGTAATGAGAAATTGCTTCTGAGAGTTCATATAGATCCAGATATATATCACCCATTTCCTTTAAGGTATCTGCCTCAACTTCAAGGTCGTTATTAGTATTACAGCGCAATGTTGCTGACAAAATAACCAAAAAGACAAAGACATGGTATGTTTCTCCAACCACGAGCCAAGTGGGAAGGAGAAAATACCATGCCTAACGAAATTATAACCAAGATTCAGTTTATTGAGACATGTCCTGCGCCGGCGTGTAACTTGTCGGGCCAGGATATTGAGCAGTTTGTGGAAGAATTGGACAGTTACGCGAAGCTGTTTGAGCCAGCCTTTGGTCGTCGAGAGCAATGGC
>JABFGB010000067.1 GCA_013112715.1 Chloroflexota bacterium | reverse complement strand
CCATCCGCATGCTGCGCAAGGCCGGCCCCGACGAGCCGCAAAAGTACAACTATCATTTCAAGCACATGACCACCGTCGGCGAACCGATTGAGCCGGAAGTGTGGCGCTGGTACTATCACGTGGTCGGCAAAGACGAGGCGGCCATTGTGGATACCTGGTGGCAAACCGAAACCGGCGGCTTCCTCTGCACCACCGTGCCCGCCCTGCAGCCCATGAAGCCCGGCAGCGCCGGACCGGCCATGCCCGGCATCCATCCGGTTATTTACGATGATGAAGGCAACGAGGTTCCCCCCGGCTCTAACAAAGCCGGCAATATTTGTATTCTCAATCCCTGGCCGGGCGGCTTCCAGACCATCTGGGGTGACCGCAACCGCTATGTGTCAACCTATTACGCTCGCTACTGCAAAAACCTGGGGAGCAAAGATTGGCGCGACTGGCCCTACCTGCCCGGCGACGCAGCCATGCAGGCCAAAGATGGCTACTTCCGTATCCTGGGCCGCATTGACGACGTAATCAACGTGGCCGGCCACCGCCTGGGGACCAAAGAGTTGGAGTCGGCCTGCCTGGCTGTCCCCGAAATCGCCGAAGCGGCGGTGGTGCCGCGCGTGGACGAGGTCAAGGGCCGGGTGCCGGATATTTACGTTTCGCTCAAGCCGGGCTATACCGCCAGCAAAGACATTGAAAAGAAGGTCGAAAACGCGATCGCCGAAACCATCGGCAAAATTGCCAAGCCCAAGCACGTCTACATTGTCCCGGACATGCCCAAGACCCGCTCCGGCAAGATCATGCGCCGCGTGCTGGCAGCCGTATCCAACAATATGAATGTGGGGGATGTCACCACCCTGGCCAATCCAGAAGTGGTCGAGCAGGTGCGCCATATGGTGCAGGGCGACGCGCCGGTCGCTGCCCAGCAGGATGGGCCGGAAGATTTGAAGCGGTTTGGACAGGAGTAGGGAGTGGAAGGATACGTGATACGTGACGCGTGAGAGTTTAATCTCTCACGTATTGCGATAAAAAGGGTGTGGAATATCTGCTGTATTTATGAAAAGAAGCCCGCCGGAGAGTTTTCTCGGTGGGCTTCTTCTTTTTACGCTTGGGCAGTTGTTCTTTAGGAGATGTTCTCTCTTTTCTGGTCAACTGACCTTTTTTAGAGAAATTGATAACTCATATTCATATAACTCAATATCGGGTATTCTCAATGCAGCAAGGCGTAAATCATATGATATTTCCCTGGCGATTATTACGCCCCTAACTTTTTGGGTAGGCTCGGCGTGGTTGGCCTCTATCCACCCTATATATCTTAGCAGTTGACCAATAACTCGATCATATCCTTTGGACACTTTAAGTTCAATGACAACATAATTATTATGTTTATCAACTGCCAAAATATCAATAAAACGGCCACCAACGGGGAATTCTATCCCACTTATTCCCTCCTCTTCATACAATCTAAGACCTGGTTCAATAATCGAGAGATTTTTTGAAAGAAAATTTCTTAGGTCACTCTCATAGGCGAACTCTGTAGATAAGGATGGAGCTTCCTCTAAATCTTCCGATTGCGTAAATTCAACCTTCTCAGCTTGAGTTTTTTCATAAATTGGTAAGGGATCGCTATCAGAATCGTATAATCTAAAATGGCCACTATCAATTTGGTAGAAGAGGTCATCCTCACCGTTTTGACTTACATTATAGTGAATTCGGCTAGGAGCATTGACAGACATTCTTAAGAGATGAGCAGAGATTGTACCAACTTTTATTTTGGGATAATTTGTTTTGAACCAAGAAACAACTTGATCTCTCGCTATTATTTGTCCCTTTGCAATTTTCAGATTATCTACAAAGTCTTTCATTAAGAGACGAACAGGCTTTTTATAAATGGACATAAACGTTCCTCTCGTAGACAGCGGCCCAACAATAATTTACTGGCCCTTGTTGCATAAGAAGTATGGCAGGTGAGTGCATCCATTATTTCTAGATTGAGATAATCAGTCCGGCGATTAATACGTGTTACTTCTTGCCTCGCTTCTTCTTCGCTTCATCCTCTTCATCCGACTTTTTCAACCGTTTCCGCAGGATCTCCGGCACGTTGCCGCCCAGCGACAAAATCTCCAGAGCTTCCTCGCTGTCAATCGGCTCGACCTCTTCGACAGGCAAATTGTAATCCGCGTCAGTGGTGGCGGTGGCCGCCGGAGTTGGAGCAGATACGGGTGCAGTTGGTACAGCAACCGCAGGCAGGGTCTCTTCTTCGGAAAAGACGGTGTCAATCATCGCCTGCTGGACCATCTCGACCACTTCGCCGGC
>JABFGB010000066.1 GCA_013112715.1 Chloroflexota bacterium | reverse complement strand
TACATGTAGGGTAGGTATGCTGGCGAGTTACCTCGCAATGGGTACTTTTCCATCATCCCCCCTCCGAACCGGACGTGATAGTTTCCCATCATCCGGCTCTCTGGCACTTGTCCGATGAGCAAACTTGGGAACAGGCCTGCCAGCGTGAATCGCCACATGGCACTGCTGGCAGACAATGAGTGTTTTACGTCGCATCGCAATCATCTGTTTGACCCATTCGGGTTTCTCCCGTCGTCCCGCCCAACGCTGTTTGAGGTCGGCTAACTTGCGAATGTGATGGACTTCGACAGAGCCGTGTTTCCCACACAATTCGCAGCTATCGCGCTGTAAGCGTTCAATAAGGTCAGAACGGACGTTGAAATGACTGGGTTTACGATAGGTCTGATCGTAAATCGGATCGTTCATGCTTGGTTGGACGCGCTTGAGTGGAATCGCCCCCCAGTAGATGTCACGTTCGCCCTTAGCGGTAGGAACAGTGACGGATAGGGTGCGATAGACCAAACCATCCACCTCGCGGGTAGACCGATAGTTACGATAGACCTTACTGACAGTGAGTTTGTATTTATGTGCCAAGGTTTTGACCAGCGACTCTTGCATGATGTTCTTGAGCGTACTGAGACGACAACGATCCACCGCAAATTGGTAGTAGTTGGCAATGCCTCGGAAGCGGGCTTGGAAGATGTCAATGATGGTGGCGTCCGAGAATGCCAATAACCGTAATTCACTGGTTGATTTGCCTTTGTACTGATATTGCTGGGCAAGGGCTGTCGTTAACCCATAAGGGATACCCAACCGCACCGCCCCATTGGTGCTGCGGCTGAGATAGCCATCGGAGCGACGGGTGATTTTGTCATCCACCCGATAGATGCTGATGGCATAACCCAAGAACAGAGCGTGCTCGGTTCGTGCGTGTGTGATAAGGGTCTTTTCCGAACTCATCTCCAGATGCAGTTCACGCTTGAGGAATTCGCCAATGTCTTGCTTGATTGCTTCGGCTTCTTGTTTAGGCCCAATGAACCCAAGCATGAAGTCGTCGGCATAGCGGACATAGCGTAATCGCCTGAAGTGGGGGTCGCAGGTATCCATCGAGGGAATCTGCCGCTGTTCTTTTTGCAAACGTGCGGCGGTTTCCATATCATTCGCACCACGCGCCTTACTTACAAGGTATTCGTAGTGACGATATTCTGGATTGCGTGCCCGGCGATCACCCTGTGTATAACGGGGGATCAGCACCTCTTCAATGTACGTGTCGAGTTCATGGAGGTAGATATTCGATAAAAGTGGACTGATGATGCCCCCTTGCGGAACACCGGCTAGCGTGGGCTTGTATTCCCACTCCTCGACCACCCCTGCTTTGAGTCCCGATCCAATGAGGTTGAGAAAGCGTCCGTCGTGGATGTCTCGCGCTAAAATTTTCAGCAATACATCATGGTCAATACTGTCAAAGCAAGCTCGAATATCGCCTTCGATGAACCAGCTCACGCTACGGAAGGTGTGATGCAAGTACGTCAATGCCGTATGGCAGCCCCGTTGAGGGCGGAATCCATGCGAACTTTCCCGAAATCGGGGTTCGTAGTAGGCTTCTAAGATCATCCGCATGACTTCTTGCACCAGTTTATCCGTCCAGTTGGGTAGACCGAGGGGACGTTTGCCCCCTTTTTTCTTATCGACGTGCAAACGTCGCACGGGTCGGAAGCGGTAACGCTCATACCGGATGAGGTCAATTATCTGGCGAATGTCATCCAAACTGGTGCCATCCGCAGTTTCCTGACCCGTACCCGGCGTGAGTGCCCCGTCGTTCTTATAAATCTTGGCATAGGCTGCAAGGTACAATTCCTCACAGTACAAACTGCGATACACTCGAGTGAGTGGCGCACGCTGCTCACCCAGTTTGCCGATAGCTTGGAGTATTTGATTAGCTTTCTGCATTCGCATCCCTTTCGAAACACTTACCAAGCGACAAGTCCTGCTTCCCTTCGCCCTGTGGCAAGTTTTTCACCTGCTGCTGTAGATGGTCGTGACTCCACCGACTACTATGGAAGCTCCGTCGCCCTAGGACTCGCGTCCCTTAGGCGATCCCGTGGTACGGTCGCAAAAGACGTTTCTAGGATGACTTAGGGTGTCCGTTCGTGACGTGCTAGGTCTCATTGACCATTGTTTCTGGGAGGGAGAGTTCGCACCTCGGACTGAAGTAAGGTGCTGCTCCCAGTGCCTGACTTCAATCGTGTTGTCAGGGGAGGGCCTGTCTCCAACTTGTCACTAGACTTCAAGCAATTCAGCTTTACCCATATCATCCAGGTCTCGGGGTACAACCTCTGGTACACGATTTCCCAGTTCACCCCTTTGCCGACATGCTATTGTCCCTTAAGGGTTTCCCCATCCGGTCAGTCGGCTGACCTCACAGGTTTCTTCTCCAACCTGTGGTGCTTCTAGCACTATCTTTTACGCCGCCACACGGCGCACCAA
>JABFGB010000065.1 GCA_013112715.1 Chloroflexota bacterium | reverse complement strand
AACAGCGCCGCCGCGGGGGAAAGCGCCAGGCCCCGGCCGGGAGTTAACACCCAAAAGGCAGCTACGGCGGTCACCCCGGCACATTCCAGGGCCAGGATGGCCAGCCAGATCAGCAGCAATTTCGGGGAAATCAACCCGCGTCGGCGGCGGCGGGGAGATGGGGCTGTCTTCTCTAAGGGATTCGTCGTGATTTTCATCGCTAGTAATTTTATGTCAATATAGGTTTATGTCAATATAAAGAGTCAAATGTAGCAGGGTAAAAAAGAGCAAAGTAGTGGTATAATCATTAGAGCATCACGATCCACTTATCCAATTAGGAGGGAAAAATGGGTATTCACAATTTTGAGGCTTTATTTGCCCAATATCCTGCGGTCATCGCTGAAATGCCTGATACCTTTACCAGCCACGAATTTATTCTCCGCTTGGCGCAACAGAATCAAGCCCTATACATTGAAGCCTTATACAGCTATCGCAACCGAGAGCGAGAAGCGCCATTTATGACCGTGCATGGCATCTTGGCTCAGCAATTGCAACACTTTCCCCATTTAGAGCCTATCCGAAAACCGAGATTATTGAGATTGAAAAGTGGTAGCCGCCCGAAGGGTAATGTAGGCACAAGCCAAATGAAGCAAAGCCAGGTAATTGTCCACCTTCTTTTCCCAACGAATAAGCAAGGCTCGGAAACGGTTCAGCCAACTGTGGGTCCGTTCGACGACCCAACGCCGCGCTCGATAGCCAGGTACATCTTGTTTTTGCTGGTTTTCCTCACCCCGGCTGCGAATATGGGCGGTATAACCCCACTGTTCCAACAGTTGGCGAACCGGGTCATAGTCATAACCTTTGTCCAAACAGAGGTGCTGAGGTTGTTCCTCGCTTGGTTGGGGTCGAGCAATCGCCATCTGATACAGGGTCGCTCCGACCAGTTTCATATCGTGCCGATTGGCTCCCTCCACCGCCGCCGCCAGCGGCACCCCTCGACCATCGGTCAGGATACTGCGTTTGACCCCCTGTTTGCCTCGGTCAGTGGGATTGCGTCCGGTCGTCTCTCCACCCAAGGGTGCTTTCGTCATGGCTCCATCCAAGGCTTGCCACAACCACTCAATCCCCACCTGGTCATCGTAGATTTTCAAGGTTTCGTGCCACAGCCGACAAAACACCCCGGCTTTTTGCCAGGCTTGAAAGTAGTCGTGGGCCGTGCTGCCGGCCACCAGGCTTCGTGGAATGGCTTTCCACTGACAGCCCGTCCGCAAGTGGTAGAAAATCCCATCCATCACCCGGCGTGGGTCAATCCGAGGCCGTCCCCCTTTGGGTTTGGCTGCTTCTGGCGGCAACAATGGGACAATCAATGCCCATAAGGTGTCGGGAATACGCCAGAGACTATCTATTTCTTTTTCAACGTTCATCCTATTCTCTCCTGCTTCTCTGTTTTTTGATCAACAGGAGATTATACCTCGCTCACTGGTTTTCGGATAGGCTCTTACTGCGGGAAATAGATTATGTTCCAAGTGTTGATATTTTTGGACGATCAAATAAGTGTGCGAAGTGGCAAAAGGTTTAGGCCACTCTATAAATTGATTAGCGTCCAGAATACGAGCGTCTCCGCGCCCAGCAGCGGGAGTCGGAGCGGCAGGGGGAGCATTTGTTCCAGTCGCTGCTGCATCGGGCGTTTCAGGGGGATTTATGATAACAACACACAGCAAGAAAATAGGAGTAACCGGTGTCGAGAAGAGAAGAAATTAAGACCCTTTTAACTCTCTATTATCGCCATTTGCAGAAACTCAAAGAGCAGAAAGCAATCTTTGGAGCGTATACAGCTCCACATATTCTTATAGAGATAGAAAACATTGAGGACGAGATTAAGGGCTTAGAAAATGAGTTAAAGAACTTGAAATTAGCCCAGGCCAGTATAAAGACAAATTTTGTAAAAGAGGCTAAAGAAAGGCTGTTTAAAGGCAAGGCAACAAATAAAGAGACCAATGATGAAAAACGAGGTAAGGTGATTGAAAAACTTGAGGATTTTATTAGTCGCTTGAAAGAAATTCAAAGCGATACCCCAATGGTGTCATCCTTGATGAATGATTCAACTAATAAAATTACAGAACGATTTGATAGATTGAGTAGGATAATATACGAATTCCTATCTAAAACCATTTCAAAAGCAGAAGCCGGGCAATTCTCACGCAAAGCAGATCTTCCGTTTGGAAACAATCGGCCATTTGGCTCTAATTCTTATCCAGGATTTAACGCCAATCCTTTCTACTCCCCAATATCCTTTTTTGATTTCAATACACGTCATTTATACCCCGCTTTATCATATTTGCTTGCTCTGAAAGAAGCTATTGAAAAAGGGGATGTAAACATTAAGTAATTATAGGTGCTCTTAATTTCAGACAAAGATGAACACCCCTACTATTAGCAGCGGGAGGCAGGGGGAGCATCTGTTCCTGTCGCTGCTGCATCGGGCGTTTGGGGGGAAGTGTGAGCACGTTTTTAATCCTTTCACTTAGTATTACAGCGCAATGTTGCTGACAAAATAACCAAAAAGACAAAGGCATGGTATGTTTCTCCAACCACCAGCCAAGTGGGAAGGAGAAAATACCATGCCTAACGAAATTATAACCAAGATACAGTTTATTGAGACATGTCCTGCGCCGGCGTGTAACTTGTCGGGCCAGGATATTGAGCAGTTTGTGGAAGAATTGGACAGTTACGCAAAGCTGTTTGAGCCAGCCTTTGGCCGCCGAGAGCAATGGC
>JABFGB010000064.1 GCA_013112715.1 Chloroflexota bacterium | reverse complement strand
GTAGACGATCTTCGCCGTGGCGGTGGCGTAGCTGGAGGCGACGTCGAGCACGCCGGGGTGCTTCAGGGCAAGCTTGCCGATGAGGAACTCGCAGGAGGCGCAGTGCATGCCGTCGATCCACAGGAAGGCCTCGCGGCCATCCGCCGGCGCCGCCGTGCTGCGGGGACTGACTTTTGCCGGGACGAGGGCGTCCTCGCCGAAGGCGCGGTACACCTCGCGGCAGCCGATGCAGCAGAAGTCGTGGCCGGCGTCGGACACCGGCGGTTTCGGCAGGGGCAGGCCGCAGAGCGTGCAGGGCATCGGGACTTTTCCCCTCTCCCCAGCCCTCTCCCCGCGAGCGGGGAGAGGGGGTGTGGACCGGGCGGGCTCAGGCTCTCGCCAGCTCGCCCATGGGCGCGGAGATGTCGCGCGACTTCATCAGGTTGTAGAAATATACGGCAAACGCGGCGCCGAGGATCAGGCCGAAGGCCAGGATCAGGTTGCCGTAGAGCATCCAGCCTTCCGGGTGCCAGTCGGCGAAGCGCCGCGGCATGCCGGCCGCCCCACCCGCCAGCATGGTGATCGCCGCGCCCAGGCCGCCGACGGAAATCATCTTGACGAACCGGTAGCCCAGCGCCGGGTCGAGCTTGCGGCCCGTCAGTACCGGATAGTGGTGATACAGAACGCCCATCCACATCAGCGACATGGACAGGATGACCGTCATGAAGTGGCCGCTCTGCCACATGGTGCCGTGCAGCTGGTAGGTCCAGGCGATGTTGGAGGTGACGATGGCGCTGGCGCCGTCGAGGATGTAGAGCGCCCAGCCGACGAGGACGGCGATGATGCCGGGCTCGGCCTTCAGGCCGTGCTGCCAGATGGTGGCGAGGACGGTGAAGATGCTGATCGCCGCGCCGATGCCGGTGCCCCAGCTCATGATGTTGCCCCAGTAGGACAGGGCCGCCGGCTGGTTCGGGTAGAAGGTGATGAAGTGATGCAGGCCCGAAGTGACCGACGTCACCAGCAGGACCCACAAGGCCAGGTTGGCCAGCTTCTCGCTGTAGAGCTTGCGCGAGCCGTCGGCCAGGTAGAGCGGCAGCGTGGCATACATCGCGCTCGCCACCATCAGGGCCATCGCCTCCATCAGGTTGTGGGCGAAGAGATAGAAGGTGTATTGGAACACCACCGGATCGGCCGCCCAGGCGGCGAGCGACATGGGCAGGATCTTGTAGAGCGCCAGCAGCAGCGTCGTGCCGACCACCACCAGCGGCAGGCCCGTCAGGAGCAGGGTCGCGGCGGCGAGCAGCATGCCCAGCATGCCCGGCTCGTTGAGCGAGCGCTCGGAAAGGACGAGCTCCGCGCGCTTCCTGCCGAAGAACATCATCTTGAGCACCAGCAGCGGGTACCAGAGGATCATGCAGGACAGCACCAGGTAGATGCCGGTGAAGCCGACGATCACCGACTCCATGCTCCAGACGCCCATCTGCGCGCCGACCAGGGGCAGCGGGAACATCACCACCACGCTGACCTTGAGGCCCATGAGGACGGCGACGGTGAGAATGGCGGCGCCGAGGTTCATCGACAGCCAGGACATCGCCGCGAAAAATCCGGTGACCGGCTTGCCGACGCAGCCGCCGGAGCGGTGCAGGCCGACGCCCATCATGAGCTGGAACGAGAAGGGGAAGGTCAGCGCCGCGCCGTGCAACGTCAGCGTGGTGTAGAAGTGGTCGGAGCTCAGATCGAAGATCTGCGTCGCCGGCATGACCAGGCCAAGCAGGCCGGCCACGACGAGCCAGACGAAGGAACTCATGATCATCAGCGCCGGCCAGGCGTTGATCTCCTCCAGGCCGGTGCTCTTGTCGACCGCGAACATCTTGCCGAAGATCGGCGTGCTCTTGACGATGGTGGTGGCTATGCTCATTTGGGTTCTCCTCCTCGGGGCGGGGCGCTTAGTTGGCTGCTACGACGGTCAGTTCGTCCTGCATCCGGTGGTGGGCGACGCCGCAGTACTCGAGGCAGCGCACCGCGTACTTGCCCGGCTCCTTGAACGTATAAACGACCGAGGTGGGCTTGGTGGTGCCCGGCATCATCAGCATGGTGAACAGCACCCTGCCGTCCGGGTGATAGACGGCGAAGCCGTGCTGGGTGTCGCTCGCCCGGCCGGAGAAGCGCACCGGCTTGCCGGCCTCGATCTGGCGGTTGGAGATGTCGTAGGCCCAGGACTTCGCCGTGAAGTCGATTTGCACCTCGGCCTCGCCGTCGGTGCCGCCGGAGGCGGCGGCCCACGGGATGTATTTCAGGCTGGCCAGGTTGGCGACGACGAAGAAGATGAATGCGAACGTCAGCCAGACGCCCTCGATGGGTGCAAACTCGCCGGGCTGCAATTGGGTGGGTCCTGTATCGACCAGGCTTTTCCTGCGGATGACCCAGAATGCCATCAGGGCAAAGGGGACGAACATGAACATGGTCACCCAGAACGCGCCCCAGCCGGTATAGACGTAGTCCAACATGGCCATTGCCTCCTCCTCTAATTTGTCGGTACGGCCGGATTGCCTGCCGGTCTCGTAGTAGGCGAACGATAGGCCCCGCCACCGGCACGGGCAATCAGGATGTTTACCTAGGGACACTGCGGATGTTCCTGATTGAACGAACTGTCGGGGGGACTAGACTGGGCCGGCCATCAACGACACCGGAGGTCACCGCCAATGGCCGAAACGCTCCTCACCGTCCGCCCCGGCCCGGCCGAGCGCCTGCGCCGCTACCTGCGCCTGACCAAGCCGCGGGTGAACACCCTGATCGTCTTTTGCGCCGTCATCGGCATGTTCCTCGCCGCGCCGGGGATGGTGCCGCTGCAGGCGCTCGGCCGGGCCGGGGCGGACGGTGAGGAGCGTTTCGGCCATTGGCGGTGACCTCCGGTGTC
>JABFGB010000063.1 GCA_013112715.1 Chloroflexota bacterium | reverse complement strand
GGATACGGCGACCCATTAATTGCTTGCTCGATCTCGGCAAGCTGTTCGTCGGTAAGGTGAAAGTTGACTCGTCGGCTCATGCCCTCCAGTCTACCTCACTCGCTCATCTTTTTCGACTAGTGGCTTAAGTGATAGGAGCGCTATCATGACGGTCACGATTATTTGATAGCAGAGAATGAGTCAAGTCTTGTGAGTCATCCCAATTTTTCGGCACGGCCAACGCTGGACGGTCAAACCATCCAGCTATAGGTAGGGAAAAGCCTCATCGAATGAGGCTGCCGCTGTCGAAAACCCTATTTTGGGATGATTCGTGTTTTACACATCTGAACCAATATGGCCTTATCAGTGTTTCGGTGGCACAAACGGCTCCAATTCCGGGAGCAGCACCACACTTTCCTGCTCATTCGGATCGGTGCGGGCGATGACGGCGGTACAAGGCTCGGTTTGGCTTAGATTACCGGGCAAATGCGGCATCCCAGCCGGGATATACAAAAATTCACCCGCGCGGATAATCATGTACTCGCTGAGGTTCTCGCCATACCACATCTCCGACTCACCGCTGATGACATAAATCGCCGTCTCGTGGTGTTCGTGCATATGCGCCTTCGCCCGTCCCCCCGGCGGAATCACCAACAGGTGCATACAAATCCCCTGCGATCCGACATTCTGCGCCGCGATGCCCTCAAAGTAGCTAAAGGCTTGTTTGCCTTCATACGTTTTGCCCGGTCGGACGATTTGACAGGTTGGTTTGGGTGCGTTTGCCATAAATTCTCCCTTATTGTAAAAAGTAAATACCCACAGCATTTTAGTCGTCCATTTTAGGCTGGTGGGTCAAAGGATTTTTGCGATGCCGCATCCTGCCCGGATTGACCGTATTGCCATTCTACAAACTGCCCGTGCCATGATGGAATTAGAAGGCATAGATGGGCTATCGGTCAACCGTTTAGCGGCGGCGTTGGGGGTCAAGCCACCCTCGCTCTATCATCATTTTACCAGCAAGGCTGCCCTGCTGCGCGAACTGAATGCCGAAACCAGCGCGGGTCTGGTCAAAGCCATGCAAACCGCCCTACATACCACCGACGCCCCCCTGCCCCACAAAATTTTGGCAATGGCGCAGGCCTATCGTGCCTATGCTCACGAACACCCCGTCAGTTATGGCTTGGCGTATACCAATGTGGTGGCGGAACTGCGCCCTGACCCCGAATTTTTGGAAAAATTGGCCCTGACCCTCCAAGTGCATATCGCGGAATTGGTTGGGCCGGGGGAGTCGCTGCCTGCCCTGCGGGGATTATGGGCATTGGTGCATGGGTTTGTGGTGTTGGAATTAGGCGGGCAGTTTCAGCGCGGTGGCAACTTGGATGCCACATTTGAGCAGGTGGTCATGGCCCAAATTGAAGGCTGGACTCAACGCTAACCCTCCGCTTGCGTAAAATTTCCCTGACACTCATGAAATTTGTATAGCAGTTTTCAACCGCGTGGTATAATACTTTTAAGGGGGGGGTAAGTTTAGATTCAAATACTAGCGTGGAGGGGAGAGTTGCTATGTTCAAGAAGCTAAATTCCAGACTCGGCCTGACATTCCTCATCGTCCTTGCTCTGCTCATTGTCGGGATAGCCTATATTCTCTATACATCCGACTCCGATGACGTTAAATCCGCCCGTCAAAATTCGGAAGGCCGCTTAGTTGAATCCGATGATGTTGTGGTGGAACGGGCTGGCAATTGGACGGCCCAAGAAGCCAAATCCGCCAGCAGTGGCAGCTATCTCTACAGCAGTGGCAGCCCCGATGATGTGCTGACCTTGACCTTTGTGGGGTCGCGGGTGGAGGTGCTATACACCACAGGCACCAATTTGGGCACACTGGCGGTGGATGTTGACCATTCCGTTCTGCGAACTGTGATAACCGCCGACCAAGGCACTCAATATCAAGAGCGCACGGTGGTGGATTATTTGGATGATGGCCTGCACACGCTACGGGTGTATGCCCAAGAGGGCGGGGTTATTGGGATTGATGCGTTTAAAGTTTCACGTGCTGGTGAAGAGGCTATTGTAGTTGACATGTCCAAGCTGAACTCTGAGGAGATAGCAGCTGTTCAGGCTGATGGTATGATACATGTGATTGTTAGCTTGGTCGATCCAGACCCGCCTCCATGGCCCTCCAACGGAGTCCGTGATGCAAAGCTGGTAGAACAAGTTCAAGATCGCGTATTAACAGGTATGAAAACAGGTCGCCTTGAGGAGGTGTACAAGTATACGAGCGTAGCTGGGTTTTCGGGGTATGCTGACTTAGAGGCTGTTTTAGCTCTACAAGCAAACCCGTTGGTGTTAGATATCACCTTAGTAATTCCACTTTCCTCCCAACTCCTTGAAAGCACTATCACCCTTCAAGTAAATTCAGTCCGTAACATATATAACTTAAGAGGGCAAGGCATGGTAGTGGCCGTTCTTGACTCAGGTGTTGATACGGACCATCCAGACCTAAGCAGTGATATTATACACCAATGGTGTGTTTATTTGACTGGTTGTCCAACTGGGCTTAATCCAGCCGAAGATGCACAAGGTCATGGAACTTTTGTGACCGGAATTGTCACTTCAAATGGTTTCGCTACGGGTGGCGTTGGAATTGCGCCAGATGCAAAAATAGTATCTGTCAGAATAACTGATGCTGCTGGAAATTCCAATACAGATGATTTATTAAGAGGATTGGACTACATATTGACCAATCAATCTATATTGAGTGTAGACGTAATTAACATTAGTCGAGGATCGCCTGATTTATATTACTCTCATTGCGATTCAAACTCTGTTATTCCTCCAGCGTTACTTACCGCAGTTAATAATCTTACAACTATGGGAGTCAAAATATTCGCAGCGTCTGGAAACAATGGTTCTCCAATTTATTCCTATCGCAGTGGCATTAGTATACCGGCGTGCTTAAGTAATGTTATAGCTGTAGGGGCAACTTATGATAGTAATGCGTTGGGCTGCGAGCCAAGTGATAGCTGTATACAAACATATGATCAGGTTTATGCGGGATATCCAGCCTGCAAAGACGATACTACCAGCAACAACACTATTGCTTGCTTTTCAAATAATGGCAGCAATAGTTCGGCAAGCCCATATTATAGTCCTCTAGATTATTTGGCTCCGGGGGCACCCATTAGATCAACTCACATGGGAGGCGGATCAATTACAGGTGCTGGAACTTCAGCCGCTTCTCCCGAGGCAGCATCTGTTGGTCTACTCGTGGAGCAAGCCGCCCCGAATGTACTTCCACCTTTAACATTTAGGATAGCTCTAGCAGCGGGTTCAACGTCAGTCACTGACAATCGGTTAGTACCACCTTTAAGTTTTCCCCGAATTGATGCCCTTGGTGCCGTCCAGAGTGTTGTTCCTGACAGTAATCTTAGTGCCCCGCACAACGATACAGTCGGAAATTATCACAGTTTACCTGTATTAAGTAGCACTTCAGAAGACTATCAATATGTTCAAGATACCTATCAGTCTACCAAAACCCCTGAAGATATTAGCTTACCAGCAAATTGTGGAGGAAGCGGTTACACTAATACAGTTTGGTTTGGATATACTGATGGTTCAAATTATCAGCTTTCTATTTCTACAAAGGGTAGCACGTATGATACTATAATAGCTGTCTATAGGACATTTATACAAAGTGACTATCGAATGACTTGTAATGATAATATTAACTATAATAATCAACAATCTGCCGTAAATTTTACAGTCGAACCGGGCTATCAATATTTCATCATGGTAGCCCAAAAAGGAACTGTTGATTTCACAGGTCCCGAAGGGCTACATCTTTGGATCAGTCGTGCGGAAGCAGGAGACACTTTAGCAATATTTTATCCTAAGCCACTAGTCGAAAAAGATGAGCGAGTGAGGTAGACTGGAGGGCATGAGCCGACGAGTCAACTTTCACCTTACCGACGAACAGCTTGCCGAGATCGAGCAAGCAATTAATGGGTCGCCGTATCC
>JABFGB010000062.1 GCA_013112715.1 Chloroflexota bacterium | reverse complement strand
TAAGCCCATGAGGGCTTCGGTGGGCTGCACCATAACGCCCACCTGGTCAGCCAGACTGCTAACAAGCTTTGGCAAGTGAGGGGCCGGCAGCGTTCGCCCCCAAATAACCACAGCCTGAAGCCAGGGACCAACCAGATTGTAGATGACGAGATACAGGGCCAGCGCCAGCAGGGTGAGAGACAGAAGGCGGCGCTTCGCTGGGGCTGTACCCCACCAGGTTAGCCCGGCTGCCGCTGCCAGGATAGCGGCTAAAAGATAATGCCACTCGTCAAAACTGAGCCAGGCATTGGAGCCGGGGCCGCCCGGAAGCTGAGTCAACAGATAGCCAATGATCGTACCGCCCACAATAACAGCCATTCGACCCGTTGGAGAACGAGTACAAATCGAGCCAAAGTAAAGCGCCAAAATAGCATAGACCAGTAGCAGACTCCACCAGGGAGCTTGAATGAAAGCGATGATATAGCCAATACCCAGGATTGTACCCGGTACCGCCCCACCCAGGTTGGAGAAAAAGTCCAGCGTCTCTTTGCCGGAGAACCTTTTGCGCACCACCATAAAGGCGATCAACATTCCAATCAGACCGGCCAGGGGTGTGGCGATAGCCGAGAGGAAGGTGGTATCAATGATGGCTTCCAGGCCACGGTTGAGGGCCAGGGTAAAATGTCGCAGGTCAAACGAATAATCAATTCCCCACAACCGCGTCAACGAACCAACCACAATTGACCCATAAAGTCCCAGGACCAGAATCAAGGTCAGCACGCTGACCGTGATGAATGACCAGCGGATCAACGGCTCTTTGACCGTTAGCTGGCCGCCCGCCGGTTTGCCGGTGACCGAGATGTAGGAACGGCGGCTGACCCAATAATTCTGCAACAAGAAAACAGTTAAGGTGGGGATCAGTAGCACCAATGACAGCGCCGCCCCCTTCTGCTGGTTAAATTCGCCGTTGACCGCCAGAAAAATTTCCGCCGAGAGAACCGTGGTGTTACCGGCGATGAGCAGCGGGTTGCCCAGGTCGGCCAGCGACTCGACAAAGAGTAACAGGAATGAGCCAGCCAATCCGGGGATGAGCAAGGGCAGCGTAACCGTGCGGAAAATGTGGAATTTACTGGCGCCCATACTCAGTGCGGCTTCTTCCAGGGAGGGATTCAGGCGCTCCAACATGGCCCTGATAATGAGATAGGCGACCGAGAAGAATGTGACCACCTGGACAAAAATCAAGCCGTCCAGGCCGTATATATCATTGACGCCGACGGTAAAGTCGATCCCCAAAATCTGCCGAGTAACGAGACCATTGCGGCCAAAGAGCAAAATAGCCGCAACAGCAATGGCAAAGGGAGGTGAAATGGTGGGCAGTAACGTCACAATGTGAAACAGACGGGGAAAAGGAATATTACAGCGGACAACGGTATAAGCAAATACAAAGCCCAACAGCGTGCCGATGGCCGCGCTGCCTACCCCCATCACAATTGTGTCACGTAATACATTCCAGGAATGCGTGCGATAAACCGGGTCAAAATAGCGGGTAAAATATTCCAGGCTAAAAGTACCGGCAACCGGGTTGTTGGCCGCAGTCGGCACAAAAAAACCCTGGACAATGACTCGCAGCAGCGGCAAAATCACGAACAGGAAAACGAAGATGCTGGTGAGGAGCAGTCCGGCCATAAGAATATTATCCTGCGCAATCAAGCGAAACTCGTTGATGCGACGGATAATGTTTTCCTGGAAGCTACTTGGAGCTGTACGGGGCTTCTTTAAAGGAACCGTTTCTTGCATTAAATGTATTTATCCGGCTGATTTGGGTGTGGGTTGCCCGACGTGAAACGTGAAACGTGATAAATAGACACTGCTGCGGTCTTCACGTTTCACGTTTCACACTCTAATCCAGAGCTTATTCTTTCAAAGCGTCGGCGTTGGCAATTTCGTTGGTAAAGCGATCAACAAAGGCTGATTTATTGTTGCCACAATAATCAAAGTCGTAATTGATGAGATTCACTTCTAACAACTCAGGCCGAGAAGCCTCAGCCCCAATCACCGTGGGCGCTTGAAAGGCGTTATACTTGGGACCAAGTTCCTGGGCAGCCGGGGTCAAGGCCCAGTCAATCCATAACTTAGCCAGGTCAGGATTCTTAGCCCCTTTGATAAGGGCCGTGCCGCCGATTTCGTAACCGGTGCCCTCCGCCGGGAAGGTCAATTGCAGTGGCAGTCCAGCTTCAATCTGCTTGACGATGTCGTGGGAGAAGACAACGCTGGTGCCAGCTTCGCCGCTACCCGCAAAACGAGCCGGAGCAGAACCGCTCTTGGTGAATTGCAGCACATTATCAGCGAAAGCCCGCATATATTCCCAACCAGCCTCTTCACCCCTTAATTGTAAAATGGTACACAGGGCAGTATAGGAAGTACCAGAACTGGAGGGGTGGGCAATCAAAACCTGATCCTTCCACTCCGGTTTGATCAACTCATCCCAGGAAGTGGGCGCGACTAGGCCAGGGTGGGCTTCCAGGTAATCGAGGTTGGTGGCAAAGCCCAGCGTGCCAATGTAAATACCAAACCAGGAGTTATCCGGTGCTTTCATCAATTGAGGATCGCGCAGGTTAACCGCGTTAGGAGAGTCGTAAGGTTCAAGCAAGCCCTCTTTGGCTGCAGTAATGTAGCTGTCAATTGGCCCGCCCCACCAGACGTCGAACTGGGGATTGCTCGCCTCGTTGCGCAGACGAGTCAGCGACTCGCCGCTAGACATGCGGATCCAGTTAATCTGGATGCCAGGATAGAGTTTGTTAAATTCAGGAATCTGGCCCTCGCACCACTCCAGCTCAACCACACAGAGCAGGTTCAATTCCCCGGTAATGTCTGGCGAGCCGGTGGTTGTGGCCGCCGCTCGCTCCGCCGAAAACTCCTCAAAATATTGAGCCGCTTCACTCTCATCAGGAATCCATAATTTTTGCCCCACTTCAATCACGTTGGGGTTGGCGATAGCGGCAAAACTGTCATCCTCAGTGGCCTTGGCGTTGGTCGCTTTCCAGATGACCGGCCAGGCCAGCACATCGCCGTAATTCTTTTCGGCCAGCTTGCTCAACCAATCGTCGGCCTGAACGGTGTACTCCTGACCGCCGCCCTGGGGCAGAGGGGCAGCCGCACTGGCGACACCCGCCACTACGGTGAACAAGAGCAAGGCCACTAAAGTTAAACCAAGAATCTTTTTCATACAATCCTCCTTTATTGAATAGAAAATTTAGAAATGTAAAAATGTGCCTGTACTGCGAAACGGAACAATCCCGGCTAAAGCAAAACAGGCCAATCAACCGATTATTTATCGGCTAACTGGCCCGTTTCTATCAAATTGATTTGCCAAATTGGAGTGCTGCTTAGAAATTCAGAGGGTTTTTTGTCAGATCGTCCGCCGAGCGTCATTGCTCACCTATAAGCGCTTATTAATCTATCATCCCAAGATGATGAATTGCGTTGTTACGGCAAGCACACGATAGCATACTCTCGGAGATTTGTCAATGTTAAGCGGGAATTAAGGAAATTTTAAGTGACTGTTAAATGTTTGTTAAATACCTTTAACATTTTTCTCATGGCAGCGACCAATAGTCTAGAATCTCCTGGAGTCCGGCCGCCTCAGGCTGGCTTGAAACGTACTTCACGATGGCCTTGACCTCGGCGATAGCATTGACCGGGGCGGCGGGCCGTCCCACCAAGCGCAAAAAATCAGTATCGGCCCGCGAGTCGCCCACCCCGCCCATTTCCATTGGGTCAATACCGGTGACTTGGGCTAGCCAGCGCAAACCGCTGCCCTTATCAATTCCGGCCGGATGAATATTCAAGGCGAGAGAGGCCGGAGTGACCACAAATTCGTTAGTGATCTCGGCGACAATCGCCTGGACTTCGGGTATCAAATCTACCAGGGTTAAAGGAGGATGGGCGAACAGGGTGTAACAGACACTCTTGCCGGGCTGCCAGTAGGCCCGTCCTGGCTGCACCACGGTCTGCTCAAGCCGCTCGACAACCGTGCGTAATTTAGCCAGATGCGTTGGCGTCAAGCCCGGGGCGCTTTGAAACTGGTACGTCTGCGGGAAATAGAGACCGGCGCCGCTTTCATAGAGAGCCGGCTGCCAGCCGTCAATGGCCTGCATAACCGCTTCGACGTAGGGCGACGGCCGGCCCGTGTTGATAGTCACGGCGGGGATCGCTTCATCCCGACGGGCACGGCGATTCAAGTTGCCCAGCCGGGCCAGCAGGCCAAGATCAAAAGGGTGAGCCTCGCCCTGGGAAAGAACGCCGTCAATATCGAGGACAATGAGTTTCATAGGCTATTGTCATGTTGACCTTTCTGAATTAGACTAGTATTACAGCGCAATGTTGCTAACAAAATAACTAAAAAGACAAAGGCATGGTATGTTTCTCCAACCACGAGCCAAGTGGGAAGGAGAAAATACCATGCCTAACGAAATTATAACCAAGATTCAGTTTATTGAGACATGTCCTGCGCCGGCGTGTAACTTGTCGGGCCAGGATATTGAGCAGTTTGTGGAAGAATTGGACAGTTACGCGAAGCTGTTTGAGCCAGCCTTTGGTCGCCGAGAGCAATGGC
>JABFGB010000061.1 GCA_013112715.1 Chloroflexota bacterium | reverse complement strand
GCCACCATCATCACCACCGACGCTAACGCACTGGTGCGCCCGGTGCGCGACCGCATGCCGGTGATCCTGCAGCCGGCCGACTACGCCGCCTGGCTCGGCGCGCAGACGAAAGCCGAAGACCTCAAGGCCCTGCTGAAGCCCCTGCCGGAAGACCTGATGGAGCGCTACCGCGTGAGCCGGCGCATGAGCAATGCGCGCAACGAGGGGAAGGCCAAGATAACCATTATTTGCTCATTTAGCCAATAAAAAACGGGAACCCCTTTAGAGGTTCCCGTCGAAACCTGTCGCGTTGCGCGGCAGGAAGGAGGAAGGTTGCTGCGCTTAGGCGCAGCTGCCGGCGGGCGAAGCCTTGGCGACGCCCAGCTTGATCAGAATGGTCTCCAGCGGGCAGAACTTGGTGAAGCCGCTCTGGAACAGGTTGGCGCCGACGAAGGCGGTGAACCACAGCCAGGTCGGCTGCGACAGGTCGGCCTGGCTGTTGGCGTGGGAAAACGGTTAAGTAGCGCGTCGCCTGTCGGCACGCGCCTTCGCGCGAGGGGCCGGGGCCTGGGCTTCGACATAAGCATCGAGAAGGCGGCGGATCATGCGCTGGTACTGCGTACGATGCTTCGTCGCCTCGGATTTGAAAAACTCGATGCTCTTCCTGCTGAGGGCCAGGGTGACCTTCACGCCTTCCTCGCGAAACGCCAGTTCGGCCGGCGAGGGAAGGAAGTCGGGGATCACCTGAACCTTGCCGAGGGGTTCATCGGTGTATTTTATTTTCGCGCTCATAAATAGCCTTTCCTTTGCGCCAGTAACCGGCGCCGATGATTCGAATGACGGAGGCGCGGTAGGTAAACCGCACCGTGAGCACGCCGCCCTCGACCTCGCCGAAGCAATAGAACCTTTCCTCGGTCTGGCTATGGGTGACGTCCTTGGCAATCACGCGCCGGGGATCTGCAAAGGCGAACTGGGCCAGTGAGAAGGGAACACCGTGTTTGCGCTGGTTCTCGGCGTCCTTGTCGGGATCCCAGTCGAAGCGGGTGAATACCATGGCTCAAGGTTAGCAGCTGGCCATACCGAAAGCCATATTTTTATATGTACGACGGGATAAAAAACGGGGACCCCTTTCGAGGTCCCCGTCGAAACCTGTCGCGTTGCGCGGCAGGAGGAGGATCGTTGCGCTTAGGCGCAGCTGCCGCCGATGGACGGCTTGGCGACGCCCAGCTTGATCAGGATGGTCTCCAGCGGGCAGAACTTGCTGAAGCCGCTCTGGAACAGGTTGGCGCCGACGAAGGCAGTGAACCACAGCCACGACAGTTGCGACAGGTCGGCCTGGCCGTTGGCGTGGGCGAGGCCCAGCGAGATCAGGATGAAGGTGCCGGCGAAGATGCGGATGTATTGATTGACGGTCATTGCTGTTTGCTCCATTGAGTAATATTAGTTATTGCTAATGTACTGTTGCTGGGGTTTGGCGTCAAGGGTGAATTTGGCTTGTGTGACTTGGGTTACAGAGGGGAATTCTGGATTCCCGCTTTCGCGGGAATGACGGCGCGCGCCTCGCTATGAGCGTGCCAATAATTGGCACGATCTTGCTAGAAAATAGCCTGCCCTCTCCCCCGACCCCTCTCCCGCGCGCGGGAGAGGGGGGGAGATGAAAGTCAGTCCGCGCGGGACGGCGCGGCGATGCGGTTCTTCATCGCCGCGTAGTAGAGCACCGGGATCACCACCAGCGTCAGCAGGGTCGACACGAAGATGCCGAAGATCAGGCTGATGGCGAGGCCGTTGAAGATCGGGTCGTCGAGGATGAAGAGGGCGCCGATCATGGCGGCCAGCCCGGTCAGGGCGATGGGCTTGGCGCGGATGATGCCGGCCTGGATCACCGCTTCGGCGAAGTCCATGCCGCCGGCGACCTGCTCGTTGATGAAATCCACCAGCAGGATGGAGTTGCGCACGATGATGCCGGCCAGCGCGATCATGCCGATCATCGAGGTGGCGGTGAACTGGCTGCCGAGCAGGGCGTGGCCGGGCATGACGCCGATGATGGTGAGCGGGATCGGCGCCATGATGATCAGCGGCACCAGGTAGCTCTTGAACTGCGCCACCACCAGCAGGTAGATGAGGATCAGGCCGACGGCGTAGGCGAGGCCCATGTCGCGGAAGGTCTCGTAGGTCACCTGCCACTCGCCGTCCCACTTGAGGGCGTAGCCCGCGTAGGGGTCCTTCGGCTGGCGGATGAAATATTCGCCGAGCTGCCCGCCCTGCTCCAGCGCCATGCCATTTACTTTCGAGCGGATGTCGAACATGCCGTACAAGGGCGAATCGAGCTTGCCGCCCATGTCGCCGACGACATACACCACCGGCAGCAGGTCCTTGTGGTAGATGGCCTTCTCGCGCAGCTGCTCGCGCACTTCGACCAGTTCGGAGACCGGCACCATTTTTCCGTCGCGGGCGCGCACGGTGAGCTTGAGCAGCGCGTCGAGCGAATTCTGCTTCTCCGGCGCGAGGGTGACGCGCACCGGGATCTCGTACTTGGCGTCCTGCGAGTGGGCCGGCGTGACGTTCTCGCCGGCCAGCCCCATGCGCACCACCTCGACGATGTCCTTCTGCGCCACGCCGAGCAGCGCCGCCTTGCTTTGGGATACGCGCAGCACGAACTTCTGCGCGTCGGCCTGCACGGAGTCGTCGACGCCGACGATGTCGGCGGTGCCCTCGAAGGCCTTGCGCACTTCCTTGGCGACGGCGATCTGGCCGGCGTAGTCGGGGCCGTACACCTCGGCGACGATGGGCGAGAGCACCGGCGGGCCGGGCGGCACTTCGACCACCTTGGCGTTGCCGCCGTGCTTCTTCGCGATCTCGGCGATCTTGTCGCGCACGGAGACGGCGATCTCGTGGCTCTGCCGGTGGCGGTGCTTCTTGTCGACGAGGTTCACCTGGATGTCGCCGAGCTCGCTCGAGGCGCGCAGGTAGTACTGGCGCACCAGGCCGTTGAAGTTGATCGGGCTGGCCGCGCCGGCATAGGCCTGGTAGTCGGTGACTTCCTCCACCTGGGCGATCTCGGCGCCGATCTCGCGCAGCACGCGGGCGGTGTCCTCGAGCGGCGTGCCGGCCGGCATGTCGAGCACGACCTGGAACTCGCTCTTGTTGTCGAAGGGCAGCATCTTCAGCACCACCAGCTGCACCAGGGCCAGCGACACCGAGACGGCGATGGCGGCGAAGATGCCGATCCACAGCTTGCGGCGGGCGCGCGCGCCGGTTTCCTCGTCCAGCAGGCGCAGCATCAACCGCCGGAAAGACGCATTCAACACAGAGGCCACGGAGGACACAGAGAATTTCTTGTTTTTCTCTGTGCCCTCTGTGCTCTCTGTGTGCTCTGTGTTGAAAGTGGTGTGTTTTTCTCCCTTCAGCAGCTTCAGCGCCAGCCATGGCGTCACCACGAAGGCGATGGCGAGCGAGATGAACATGCCCATCGAGGCGTTGATGGGGATGGGGCTCATGTAGGGGCCCATCAGTCCGGTGACGAAGGCCATCGGCAACAGCGCGGCAATCACCGTAAAGGTGGCGAGGATGGTCGGCCCGCCGACCTCGTCCACGGCCTTGGGGATGATCTGCCAGAGGTGCTTGTCCGGTTCCAGCTGCTGCCAGCGGTGGATGTTCTCCACCACGACGATGGCGTCGTCGACCAGGATGCCGATGGAGAAGATCAGGGCGAACAAAGACACCCTGTTTAACGTGAAGCCCCAGGCCCAGGAGGCGAACAGCGTCGCCGCCAAAGTCAGCGTCACCGCCACGCCGACGATGACGGCCTCGCGGCGGCCCAGCGCGAAGAGCACCAGCAGCACGACGGCGCCGGTGGCGAAGACCAGCTTGCCGATCAGCTTCTGCGCCTTGTCGGTGGCGGTGGCGCCGTAGTTGCGCGTGACGGTGAACTCGACGCCCTCGGGGATCACTGCGCCCTTGAGGGCTTCGGCGCGCCTGATGACGGATTCGGCGACGTCGGCGGCGTTGACGCCGGGTTTCTTGGAGATCGACAGCGTCACCGCCGGCAATTCCCCCTCCTTCGTGCCGTGCCAGACGTACTGCGAAGGCTGGTCGGCGCCGTCGGAGATCGTGGCGACGTCGGACATGAACACCGGCTTGCCGCCATCGACGCCGACCACCAGGCGCTTCACGTCGGCGGCGGTTTCCAGATAGGTGCCGGTCTCGACGAGGATCTCGCGGTTGCCCGAGACCAGGTTGCCGGAAGGCTGCAGGGCATTCGAGAGCTGCAGCGCGGCCTTGAGGTCCTGCGCGGTGATGCCGTGGGCGGCCATGCGCTCGGCGTCCATCGCCACGCGAATCACATGGCCGGGGCCGCCCAGCGTGACGACGTCGCGCGTGCCGGGGATGCGCTTCATCTCGATCTCGACGGCGCGCGCCACCTGCTGCATCTCGAAGGCGGCGCGCGCGGCGTCCTTCGTCCAGAAGGTCAGCGTGACGATGGGCACGTCGTCGATGCCCTTCGGCTTGATGATCGGCTCGCCGACGCCGAGGTGGGGCGAGACCCAGTCGCGGTGGGAGTTCACCGTGTCGTAGAGGCGCACCAGCGCCTGGATCGGGTCTTCGCCGACGACGTACTGCACGGTGATGACCGCCATGCCGGGGCGCGAGACGGAATACACGTGCTCGATGCCGGAAATGCGCGAGAGCACCTGCTCGGCCGGCCGCGCCACCAGGTTCTCCACGTCGGCGGCCGACGCCCCGGGGAAGGGGATGAAGACGTTGGCCATGGTCACGTTGATCTGCGGCTCTTCCTCGCGCGGCGTCACCAGCACGGCGAACAGTCCGAGCAGGAAGGCGATCAGCGCGATGAGCGGCGTCATCTGCGAGCGCTGGAACAGTTCGGCGATTTTTCCGGAGATGCCCATGGGCAGCTGTCAGTTATCAGCTATCAGTTTTCAGTCGAATAAAAGGAGCGCAGGGACGGGATCAGAGGAAGGAGGAGGGAGGAAACCCCTGCCCCGTTACTTCCCTGCGCTCACAGACCAATTTGTCATTCCCGCGCAAGCGGGAATCCAGGAGCCTTGCGCCGACCCTGGATCCCCGCTTCCGCGGGGATGACGCTAGTTCCCCGGCCGGGCGACGATGCCCGCCTTGACCGGATCGAGTGCGACCTTTTCGCCGGCGGAGACGCCCGCCAGCACTTCATGGAAGCCGCCCGCGAGGGGCTCGGAGAGCCGCAGCTGGCGCAGGCGCGCAATGTTCTTGTCGTCGATGACGTACAC
>JABFGB010000060.1 GCA_013112715.1 Chloroflexota bacterium | reverse complement strand
GCGGGGGCCTTGATTCTGGGCAAAACGGTGACGACCGAGTTTGCCTATTTTGCCCCTGGCCCGACCCGTAACCCGCACAACCTCAATCATACGCCGGGCGGGTCGAGCAGTGGCTCGGCGGCGGCAGTGGCGGCATGCCTGTGCCCGCTGGCCCTGGGGACGCAGACAATTGGTTCGGTGGTCCGTCCCGCTTCATTTTGCGGCGTGGTAGGGTTCAAGCCAACCTCTGGCCGGGTTTCTACCGCCGGGGTGATTCCTCTTTCGCCTGCCCTCGATCATGTCGGTTTTTTTGCCCAGGATTTGGCCTTTGCCGCCGTCGTGGCCAGTATCATTTGCCGGGGTTGGGACAGCCAGAAATTACAGACTGACCGGCCTGTCCTGGGTGTTCCCGTTGGACCTTATTTGCAGCGAGCCAGCCAGGAGGCCCTGGCTCATTTTGAGGCAATGCAGCAGAAGCTGGCGCAGGCTGGGTTCGAAATTCGGCAGGTGGAAGCCATGCCCCATTTTGAGCAAATTGCGGAGCAGCATGTCGGCCTGGTGGCGGCTGAAGCGGCTGAGGTTCATCAGGAGTGGTTTGCCCGCCACGCCGACCTCTACCATCCTAAAACTGCGGCCTTAATTCAGCGGGGGCAGGGGATTCCGGCGGAGCAGATGAGTCGCTACCGGGCTGGGCGGGACGAGCTTCGCGCTCACCTGGAAACGTTGATGGCCCAGCACGGCCTGTCGGCCTGGATTTCGCCCGCGGCAGTGGGGACTGCCCCGCCTACCCTGGAAAGCACCGGCGATCCCCTTATGAATCTGCCCTGGACCTATGCTGGGCTGCCCGCCGTTAACCTACCGGCTGGTTTCTTGCCGAACAAGCTGCCCCTGGGCTTGCAGCTTGTGGCCGGCTGGGATCAGGATGAAAAGCTGTTGTCGTGGGCGCATCAGATTGCTCAGGCGGTTCTCCTGGCTGAAAATGTCGCCGCACCTTGCTCCACTTGCCCTTACGTCGCTGAGTGTTCTTACTTAGGGGAGCCGCTTCATTTTCATACTGCCATGGTTCAACCCCGACTCTTTGAAGAATAAAGAAAATTTGTGTAACAGGTTCATGATTTTATTATACAGTGCAACTCTTCTTCCCGATGCTGCCTTCTCACAACTCACCCCAACGTGTTTGCCAACCATAAAATTACGAATATAATGGCCTGCACATTCACCAAAAATTGAAATTCCAATAAGTAGGACAGCGTTCTCTTGGAGTGAATAGCCCCTGGCAGGTTTGTTGGGTATTTATTGCCTCTTGCCCAACAGCCGTCATTTGTGTTTAGCTCTCTGCTTTTCTGCCGATACTGCTGCCTAAACTGAATATCTGGCAAGTTGACTGCCTATGCTGAGGCAGTCTTTTTGACATCCCTTTGGGTTAACCACAGCGAAAGGAGCGAGGAGTTTATATGGTCGCAAGAATGTTCTCTTGGCTGGCCGGCCTGACTCTGGTTCTGGTCTTTTTGGTGATTATCAGCCCAGACCTGTTTCGGGGATACGTCTTCAGTGAAGACCGGCGCAGCAGCGGCAGGCGAGTCTACGAAACCTACTGTATCGGCTGCCACGGGCAAAATGGTCTGGGAGATGGGGAGGCGTCTATTTTTCTCAACCCTAAACCCAGGAATTTTGTCAACGGCCAATTCAAGTTTTTCTATTTTGGTGAGCCGGGGCCGTTCCCCTCGGATGACAGCCTCAAGATTACCATTCGCAATGGTATTCAAGGCTCGGCAATGCCCGCTTTTCCCCTCCTGACCGACCAGGAGATCAGCGATGTCACGACCTATCTCAAAAGCCTGCGTCAAGGGGGGTGGATTGAACCCGAACCCATCCAGGCTGCGGCTGGTTTGACTCCTATTGAGGGAACAACTGCCGCCGAAATATTCAACAATGCGGGCTGCAACACCTGCCACCAGCTTGACCCGCTAGGCGCAGTGGGCGGCGTCGGGCCAAATCTTACCCAGGTCGGCGCTCGCCTCACCGTGGACGAGATAAAGGAGTCGATTACCAACCCCGCCGCTGTTACGGCCGCCGAATGTCCGGCCGGCCCCTGTCCCCAGGGGGTGATGCCTCAGAACTTCAAAGACCGGCTGACACCGGAACAAATTGATACCCTATCCAACTTTTTAGTAGAGCAAAAGTAACAAGGAGGAAAGATAAGATGACCGTCGCTGTCGCTGCAAAAAGAGGGGCAAAACCGCTGGTCCCACAACCCTTAATCAACTTGGGGTTAGTCAAGTTCCACATGGCCGCCGGTTTTATCTTTTTAATCATTGCCATGTTATGGGGCATTTTCTACGCGCTTCAGCTTAACAATTTGTACCCGTTCCCCGGCATCGAGCTTTTTTCGCCGGGCCGGGTGCGGATGGTTCACACCAACGGGGTCGCCTACGGATTTATAGTCAACGTTTTTCTGGCAGCTCTGTACTGGGCTGTGCCGCGCTTGACCCAGCGCCGGGTGCTAAGCGATTTGCTGGGCTGGTTGATTTTCTGGGTTTACCTGTTCATTATCCTCTGGACGGTAGTGGGTATTCATCTCGGCTATGCCCAGGCGGTCGAATGGGGCGAAACTCCCGGCGCTTTTGCCGCCAACGGAAGCTGGCTCTTCCCCATTGACGAGTTGGTGATGGTCGGCCTGGTCTTGATCGCCATCCAATTTCTGACCCCTATCTTTCAATTTGGCAGCAAGCAGCCGATGTATGTCAGCCTGTGGTACTTCTCCGTGGCTTTCATCTGGGTTATTTTGACCTACGCTATGGGCAACTACCTGCCGGAGTTCATCCCTGGCGCCGGTGGGGCTACCTTTGTCGGGCTGTTCATCCACGATCTGGTCGGGCTGCTGGTGACGCCGCTCGGCTGGGGCATGATGTACTACTTTGTGCCCTCGCTGTTGAAAAAGCCGATCTGGAGCCATGCCGTATCGCTGCTGGGCTTTTGGGGGCTGGCTTTCTTCTATCCCCTGCAAGGGGTGCATCACTTCATTTATAGTACCATCCCCATGTTCGCCCAGTTTGGGGCCGTTGTCTCTACCGTCGCCATCGAGATTATGGTTGTCACGGTTTTCATCAACTTCTTTATGACCCTGCGGGGCCGCGAGATTGCTCCGGTGACCAATATGCCCATTCGCTGGTTTTACACCGGGATGGTCTTTTATGTTATCACCTGCATCCAGTGCGCAGTGCATGTGCAGTTCTGGGCGCAGGAGTTTGTCCATTTCACCGATTGGGTGGTGGGCCATGCTCATCTGATTATGTTCGGCACCTTTGGTTTCTGGCTCATCGGCATCACCACCGACCTGTGGCCGCGGGTCGTAGGCCGGAAAAACTGGTGGTCGCCTGCATTACACGAGGCGGTTTTTTGGATGTGCACCATTGGCCTGGCCTCGATGTTTGTGGCGCTGACTTCCGCCGGTCTGGTCGAGGGCTACCTGTGGAAGGGCCTGGCGCCCTGGGAGGTGTCGCTGCAATCGGTGCGGCTGATCTGGCTGTTCCGCACGGCAACCGGTCTGCTGATGTTTGCCGGGGTGCTGCTCTTTGCTTTCAATATGTATATGACCGCCACCACTCCCGAAGGTGAAGAGGCCGCGCTGGGCTTAAAAGTAGCGGCTCCGGCTAAGTAAGAAGAGGAGAGCTTCAATGGAAAACACGATTGAAAAATTTCAGTTTATCTTCCTGGTCGCGGGAATTGGCTTCTTTGTTTTGGCCTTCATTGTCTCCGGCGTGGTTACGGTGAACGCCTTGACCAATCTGCCTTATACCACCCTGGATGAGCTGTCACAGGATGTCAGCCCCTATTTTACGGCTCTCTCCAAACAATATCCGGAGCAGTTTGAAAAGTATTATCCGGGCGGGCCTACCCCCGAAAATTACCGCGAGGCGCTTATGTTAGCCCGCAATACCTACATCGGCGAAGCCTGCTGGCACTGCCACTCGCAGCAAGTGCGGCCTGTGGCTAATGAAGATGTGCGCTTTGGCCCTGTTTCCACCGCCGCCGAGCAGCAGCATGAGCTGATGATGCCGCAGTTGATGGGGACGCGCCGGGTCGGGCCTGACCTCTCCCGCGAAGGCGGCTTCCGCTCCAACGACTGGCATGCCGCTCATTTCTACAATCCCCGCTCGGTCGCGCCAACCTCGGTCATGCCGAGCTACACCTGGTTCTTTGATGGGCAGCAGCCCAACAAAAAGGGCCTGGCCATGATTGCCTACATGCAGTGGTTGGGTACGAATGTAGAACGATGACGCGAGGAGTAGGACAAACTTAAGTTTGTCCTACAAAACTATTAGGAGTTGTCATAATGACTAAAAATCGCTTCAAAGATGGTAAATTTATCTCGGTAATGGTGGTAGCCATCACGGTTGGCGCAGCCGGTCTAACCTTCTTGTTTAAGCTCTACGAATTTGTGGCCGCTTCGACCACGGGGGTGCTGCCCGGCATCGTTACGGCCACGGTTTTGCCCTACTTCTTTATCAGCGGCGGCTTTCTGCTCCTGGCTGCCTGGGCCTGGGCGGGCGGGCATTACAAGAACGTCGAAGGGGTTAAGCGCGATATGCTTGAGCAAGAAGAGGCTTACGAAAAACTGGATGAGCACCAACTCTTCTATAATGGCTAGGGGGATACAACGATGAGACAACCTACACAGAAACTAATTATTTTTGCACTGGTAGCCCTGGGCGCCGGTTATGCCGTTTCTTTTGTAGTCATGACCTTTATCTTGGACGCTCCTCTGCGCCTCTATGGTTTTGGTAATTTGACGTTGGTGGCTCTTTTAGTTGCCTTCCTGCTCGTGGTTTGGCTCGATAAACCGATGGATTTGGGCTTTTTCAAATGGCCGGCGGCCAAGCCAAAGGCTGAAAAGAAAAGCGCTGAAACCGTTGCCAGCCACCCGCAAGCCGGTCAAGAGGAGCCAGGAGTGCAAATTCAAATACCCAAAGGAACGATGTTCCCTTACGAAACGCCTTCGGAGCATTGGGACGTTAACTTTGGCGACGGCAAGCAGGTCTATCAAGGGGCTGATCTGCCGGTCTGGATTTTGGCCGGCTGGGCCGCCTTTATTATCTGGGCGGTGATTTACCTCATTTCCGGCCTGCCGACCTTTCACTACTAAGGCATCGCATGCACCCGCACCATCTCACGGATGAATTCAGTTTTTTCCTGCTATTGGCCACCGGCCTGCTGACCGGCCTGAGCCACTGCGTAGGCATGTGCGGCCCGCTGGTGGGCGCA
>JABFGB010000059.1 GCA_013112715.1 Chloroflexota bacterium | reverse complement strand
GGATACGGCGACCCATTAATTGCTTGCTCGATCTCGGCAAGCTGTTCGTCGGTAAGGTGAAAGTTGACTCGTCGGCTCATGCCCTCCAGTCTACCTCACTCGCTCATCTTTTTCGACTAGTGGCTTAAGGTTGCAAACCAGAACCGAGTCGAGCGAGAGATGCCATGATAATAGAAGATTTTGATGATTTTGGCTGGTGGATGATATTGGGCACGAGATCGCCCCACCGTTTAAGCGTCCTCGGCCAGCCCCGACCAGTTGTAGTGATAGTGAGTTGTTGCCCGTGGCGCTGGTGGGGGAATGTCGGGGGTGGGATGTGGAAACGGAGATGGTGAGCTATTGGCGTGAGCATCGGGATTTGTTTCCCACGCAAAGTCGGTTCAATCACCGCCACCCCTTGATGCACGCCTTCAACCTGATCCGCCAAGCGGTTTTGACGGTGTTGGATTGGGCGCTTGATCATCAATGTGTCATCGACCGTCTGCCTGTGCCAGTGGTCAAGTTTCCTCTGGTGTCTGCCGCGACACGCGATTGGGCCGCGCCTAGAGCCACCGTTGGCTACAAACTGCATCTGCGGGTGACGCTCAACGGCTTGATGCTTGATTTTGGCTTGACCCCAGCCCATGCCCGCGACGTGGCAGTGGGACAAGAACTGCTGGCTGCTCATACCGATTTGAAGGTCTTGGGCGATAAAGCCTTCTTTAGCACGCCCGTGGCGACGGAATTGGCCCAACGACAACGCATTATTTTGCGGCCACTCCCGCCTGTCCACCAACATCAACAACTCCCACCAGCCCAGCGCCGTTTGCATAATCAGGTGCGCTAAATTATTGAGACCCTCAACGCGCAACTCGCCGAGCAATTTCACCTCGAACTCAATCATGCTCATTCCTTTGGGGGCTTACACGTTTACTCACCAAATAGTTGGGTGAGGAGGGGCATGGACACCAAGCCAAGACCGAACCCGGCAACACTTTGGGTAAAATGACAAAAAATACGACCAGCAGCACGAGTAGTTCTGTCATACCAACCTATTGCGAATTATGCGAGAATGTGTAATTATTTGGGCGCGGAATCCTGCCTATTTGGAGAATTATTGCAATGAAAAAGAGTATGATCTGGCTTGGGCCAGCGTTCATGGGTGTTGTAGTTGCTATCGTCACAGTAGCCATTTTGATTGCGACGCTCGTTCTGTCGGATGACGATTCAACCCAACACACCGGCACTGAAGTTCCAGCCATTAGCGAGACCGTTGAAACCAGCGAAGCCCCAACTGAAGAAACAACCACTGAAGAAACGCCGACCACCCCAGCAAGTGTTTTTGGGGGCTAGAAACTAGGCGCTCGGTTTCGCTTCTTCTTTTTTAAATGGCAACACAAAAGAGACCTGCGTTCCGGCGGGTCTTTTTTCGTCGGCGGTCACCGCTTCGACCCAAATTTTGCCACCTAGCCCATGAATCAGATGATGCGCGAGATAGGTTTGCCACTGCATCCGACGCCAGCGATTGTTGGCGAGCTTACTGACCCAACCCGGACTGAAAAAATAGGTCAGGTCGTCGTTGTTGCTGACCTGATAGGCATCGCGGATTTCGACCAGCACCCCATCGTCAGATTTTTTGGCGCGTATGATCAATGCCTGTTCGGGGGATTCTTGCACCCCGGCTTGGAGCAGACTCAGTAATATCTGGCGGAGTTTAAGCTCATCGCCTTCGACAGTGGGTAAATTTTCTTCAACTTCAGATTGGAGTAAGCTGGTTTGATCAGGGCGGGCGCGGCTGAAATCGCGGATGACATCTTTGAGTAACTGGTTTGGGTTCAGGGCATCCTTCTCATAGACCATTTCGCCGCTGATGAGGTTCATCACATCTAAAATATCGTTCAACTGCCCCAATGCCTGCCAACCCGCTGTACGAACCGCTTCAATATCGCCACGTTGGGCATCATTAAGGGCACCGGATAAGCCATCGAGAAGGGCCTCGCTAAAGCCGATAATTGCGATAAACGGAGTACGATACGTGGCTGCCATCCGCACCACCGCCTCGGCGATTTCCTGTGAATCGGTGCTACTCGGAGCATCAGGAACATATTTACTCATAATAGGAAATTTCTCCTGTGTTGCAATACACAACCACCTCTTTATTTTGAGATGGATGTGAGTTTCCCGCAAGCCATAGTTTGGGATACAAACCAAATGTCATCGAATTGTTGTTATTTTCGTACCTTTTAATATTGTTTTTGCAAAGTTCGCATATGATATAGATAAGTCAAAATAGTCAAAATATTTAGAGATGACCGAGAAAGAGGAAGGAGTTCATTCATTATGATCGCGCCACGCCCCCCTACCCCGAATCCACGTTCGACGGCGGCAGCAAGCCAAGTAAGGGCCAGCCCTGCCGTAATTCCTGAGGGAGAAACGGATATGAAGCCACAGATTACATTACATGTGCTTTCAACACGTCAGCAGTTACATATTACGATTCAGGATAAACTTATTCTGGGACGGTGTGCTGAACCGGAAACCGACGGAACGCCCAATATTGACCTTAGCCCCTTTCTTGGCTATCAATTAGGGGTTTCGCGTCGGCATTTGATGTTAGTGCGTCAAGAAAACGATGACATTTTTGCGTTTGACCTTTCTAGTAGCAACGGTAGCTTCATCAATGGTCAGCGCATGTCTGGTCACAAAGGCCACACTCTCCAAGATGGCGATGAACTTATGCTCGGTTCATTAGCAATCCGGGTATACTTCCGCAAAGAGATTCCATTTGCCCATCTACAAACCCGCCAATTAATCCCCGTCCAGCTAGAGACAGAGGATGAATTCGAGACCTCCCCACTAGCAGGGCCTGTGCCAAACATTCGGGAAACCTTAACTACGCAGACCCGTCAATTCTCAGATATCGAAGCTCTCGACATCGAACTTACCACTAAAAAATAGGCCACCAAAGTAACATGAACTGTACGAACTAGGTCGGTCTGACGGAAAGATCGAGCGCAGATCGGCCTATCTCACTCATTTTCACAAAGCCCACAAAATCAACACGGCCAAAACATAACAAACACCTGAAATCAAGCCGTCCATTACATAGGCTTGCATACGGCTAGGCATTTTGGGGATAAGGATACCACCAACCGCAATATTAACCCAATTTAACACCGTCCACATTCCATGACCCCGAACTTCAACCGCATCGCCTTGGCCGATCAACGTCAAGCGCATTCGATAATCCGCCGCAGAAGTAGATTGCCGATTAAGACAGCCAATCCGAGTAATGGAATAGGGAGCATGGTAAGCGCCATCCGCCAACATATTCCGCTCTCTTTTTCGATAACACTAGCTTGAGGTTGATATGAAGTAACGCTCCACCCCAGTTGGGAATAGACCGCCAATGTTCCCTGCATCAAGATTGAAACCTCGCCGTTCAAACTATCAGAAGCAGGTAATTTCTCTGCGACGGACAAAGCTGTGTTCGAGCGACGAGGGTCAGGGGGCATCGGAATATCCTTAGTTGGCGGGTGTCGGTTTCAAATCCGGCAAGGCTTGTAATGTCCGATTGACCGTATTTAACAAGAGATAATCGCCAGAATCAAATTGCAAAATGGCGGCTAATCCAGTAGGCAAGACTTTAATATCTATCAATTTTGACCCGGCTGGTGCGCCGTCTAAGTTGATTTCTGTCGAAAGGCCGGTATCCACCCCTTGCACCGCTTGAATATAAAGATGACCGTCGTTGGTTAGCCATAATAAACGGGTATCGCCTGCGACATAGTGAATTTGCGCGACCTGATAGGGCAAGATATTGGCGGGAACTGGAATCGGCGGGGAAATGCTACGATCAGCGAGTTCCATGCTCAAAGTATCGGGACAGCTATTGAGGGTATTGCAGACCAAAATGCGTGTGCCGTCACTGGTCGAAGGTAAATGAACCCCCGTAGAATCAAAAGCAGTTGGTACGAACTGTGCCCCAGTCGGCAGGCCAAGTTGAGTTACTTGGCCCTCGCTTAACTGCCACAAATCTTCACGCAAAACGTTATAGCCGTTGTCCATCGTGCGTGTGAAATAATAAAGTTTGGAACCGCCATTGGCCCACACAGGACGACGCCCCTCGGCAATTGCATCCACTCGCCCCGAAAATACATCTACCAAATAAATAAAATAAAAAGCACAGTTGCGTCCACCAGCATCTTGATCGAGATAGCGTACTGTCAAAGCAACCGTATCCCCATCGGGCGACCATTCAATCTCACTGAGGTCGGTTATCCACGCCAGATTTGGCACATCGGGTGATTGGCAGGCTGTCTTGGATCGTGCGCCATTATGCTGCCCATAAGGGAACAAATCCGTTACCCCCTCTCGGTTGAGCAGATGGACGGTACTTACTCCGTAATATGGGCCGGGAGCACCACCACAAGTGGGAATGGATAACACTCGATGACGCACGAGGAGAACATTCCCCCCATCAGGTGAAGGGGTAATCGTGAATTCGCCTTCCGGCACTATAACCTCGCCAGCAGCGCTGATCCCTTCCCATGCTGTGCCTTTCAAGACATCGGGACAATTGACTAAGCGATCTGTAAGGGCAAGGTTTGCGGCATCAATATCTGGCTGCTGCCATAATTGACTGGCAGGCACAGCATCACCTCCCGGTATTTCATAGGGGTCACGCGCAGAGGCAGTCCCAGAATAGCTTACATACCAGCGATTGAGTTGGCGGGGATTCGCGGCATCAGGGATATATACTTCGAGGCCGATTTCGTAGGGTTCCAAGTAATACTGACTAACATCACCCTCCGCCGTCCAACCTGAACCACCGTTTGGCATTTCGACTGACCACCATACCATCCCATCTAAACAAATCGGGCCTTGTGATACGGTGACAATCGCACCCTCCGGCAGGGCACTAATTACTCGACTTCCGCTTTGATCCTTGCCGGGACCGTCACGGACCGTATTCCCCAAGCCATCCCCATTTAATACGACTCGTGCCGTCTGACCCGATTGCAACCGGGAGGGCACAAGCCCGCTGCATGGGTCTTGGGCCATTGAGGATGATATGTGCAGTAGCCCAATCAAAACCATCATTAAAGCCACTAATGCCAACCCAAATCGGCGCATGACGGCCTCCATCCTTCAAAAATTAGATACAAAAGCAATTTTATGGATTATAGCCGGAGTTCAAAAACGAAAAAGTGACGTAGGCCAAAAAACGAGGATCCGGTTATCAACAGTGGGTCAGGGTTGACGGGCAGAGAGGCGCTTGATAAAATGTATTATACGCCTGATGTGAAATAGGATTGACAAGAAAAGGTTATTTCCCAAGATGGGAGGTGCGAACCAAACCCGAGCAAGGAAATAACCTCATGATAAGTATAGACCTAGAAACGCTGTTGACCATCCTGTA
>JABFGB010000058.1 GCA_013112715.1 Chloroflexota bacterium | reverse complement strand
GTGGATGTGAGTTGGCAGTGACCTACTCTCCCAGAGGACGACTCCCCCAGTACCATCGGCGCTGACGGGCTTAACTGCCGGGTTCGGGATGGGACCGGGTGGACCCCCGCCGCTCCAACCACCAACCGCACACACGTCTGCACACTTCCTGTAACCGCTTCCCCCTCCACGCTCCTCACCCCGTCGGCAGGATGCTAGGTGGAGGGAAAACCCTGAATAGTCAAGTCTGGTATCCGACACACCCCAAGTCTTAAGCGTCGTTTCGTCCGGTGGCTTACACCCCACCAGCCTCGATTTCCCCGTACCACACCCGTCAGGACGCACTCGCCTGTTGGGGTGAGCGGGAAGCCCTCGACCTTTAGTAGCGGTTGGCTGCATGGGTTACCCCACTTCCACCGCCGCCCTATCCAACTGGTCGTCTCCCAGCGGTCTTACTCTGTTTGCCAGATCAGAAGGCTCATCTTGAGGTGCGTTTCCCACTTAGATGCTTTCAGCGGTTCTCGCCTCCGCAGTTAGCTACCCGGCCATGCCGCTGGCGCGACAACCGGCACACCATCGCTGCGTCCACCCCGGTCCTCTCGTACTAGGGGCAGCTCCCCTCAACCTTCTTACGCCCACAGTGGATAGAGACCGACCTGTCTCACGACGGTCTGAACCCAGCTCACGTACCGCTTTAATGGGCGAACAGCCCAACCCTTGGGACCTGATCCAGCCCCAGGATGCGACGAGCCGACATCGAGGTGCCGAGCCTAGTCGTCGATGTGAACTCTTGGACTAGACTAGCCTGTTATCCCCGGGGTAGCTTTTATCCGGTAAGCCACGGCCCTTCCACTCAGTACCGTGGGATCACTATGCCCGACTTTCGTCTCTGCTCGGCTTGTCGGCCTCGCAGTCAAGCTGGCTTGTGCCATTACACGCCACGGTGGGTTTCCATTCCACCTGAGCCAACCTTTGGACGCCTCCGCTACCTTTTAGGAGGCGACCGCCCCAGTCAAACTGCCCACCTGCCACTGTCCCCATGCCCGCTTCAGGGCAACAGGTTAGGGCCAAAGCGAAATCAGGCTGGTATTTCACCGGCGGCTCCCCCAAGGCTGGCGCCCTAGGTTCTCTGCCTCCCAGCTATCCTACACAAATCTCGCCCTAACGCAATAGCAAGCTACAGTCAAGCTCCACGGGGTCTTTTTGTCCAGCTGCGGGTTGCGCGTATCTTCACGCGCCCTTCAATTTCGCCGAGGCCCTTGTTGAGACAGTGTTCTGATCGTTACACCATTCGTGCGGGTCGGAACTTACCCGACAAGGAATTTCGCTACCTTAGGACGGTTATAGTTACCGCCGCCGTTCACCGGGGCTTCAATTCAAAGCGTCGTGCTTACGCCCTAACCTCTCCTCTTAACCTTCCGGCACTGGGCAGGTGTCAGCCCCTATACGTCGGTTTGCACCTTCGCAGAGACCTGTGTTTTTGTTAAACAGTCGCCAGAACCCTTTCACTGCGGCCACCTCACGGTGGCGCCCCTTCTCCCGAAGTTACGGGGCTATTTTGCCTAATTCCTTAACAAGGGGTCGCTCGTTCGCCTTGGTATCTTCTACCCGTCTACCTGTGTCGGTTTGCGGTACGGGCGGCAGGTTTCTTCGCTGTTGAGCTTTTCTTGAGGCAGGGACTCACGCACTTGCGGCCCGTAGGCACCGGCATCACGGCTATTCACCGCTTGCCACCTCCTCTTCCAGCCGGAGGCTGCGTTATCCTCACCCGTCCCTCACATACTCCACCTGCCGGTACGGGACTATTCACCCGTTGTCCATCACCTACGCTTCTCAGCCTCGGCTAAGGCCCGACTAACCCGACGCGGACTGACCTTCCGTCGGAACCCTTAGACGTTCGACGAACGTGGTTCTCACACGTTTTTCGCTACTCATGCCACCATTCTCACTCGTGATCCCTCCATCCCGCCTTGCGGTCGGCCTTCAACGGAATCACGACGCTCCCCTACTATACATCGCTGTATCCCTAGTTTCGGTGCCGTGCTTGAGCCCCGTTACATTATCCGCGCAGATGCGTTTGACCAGTGAGCTATTACGCACTCTTTAAAGGGTGGCTGCTTCTAAGCCAACCTCCTGGCTGTCTACACACACCCACCTCGTTTGCCACTTAGCACGGTCTTGGGGACCTTAACTGGGGGGCTGGGTTCTTTCCCTTTCGACGACGAAACTCATCTCCCGCCGTCCAACTGCCGCGCGTTAACTGAAGGCATTCGGAGTTTGCATGAGTTTGGTAACCTTGCGGCCCCTAGCTCAATCAGTGCTCTACCTCCCTCAGTCCTGCCACGACGCTAGCCCTAAAGCTATTTCGGGGAGAACAAGCTATCTCCAAGTTCGTTTGACATTTCACCCCTACCCACAGGTCATCCAAAACTTTTGCAATAGTTACTGGTTCGCGCCTCCACGAAGGGTTAACTCCGCTTCACGCTGCCCATGGGTAGCTCACCTGGTTTCGTGTCTCATCCATGCCACTTTCCGCCCTTTCAAACTCGCTTTCGCTTCGCCTCCGGGTGAATCTCCCTTAAGCTTGCGACATGGATGAACTCGGTGGCTCATTCTCCAAAAGGCACGCCATCACACTCGTAGTGCTTTGACTGCTTGTAGGCAAACGGTTTCAGGTTCTCTTTCACTCCCCTCACCGGGGTTCTTTTCACCGTTCCATCACTGTACTTGTTCACTATCGGTCAGCGCATGTATTTAGCCTTGGGGAGTGGACTCCCCTGCTTCCGACGGAATTAGCGTGCTCCGTCGTACTCAGGCCCAGTGCTGGGCTGCTCAGGCTTTCATCTACCGGGCTTTCACCGTCTGCGGCGCGGCTTTCCAGACCGCTTCGATTAACCTTCCCAGTCCCGTTCGCACGGCCTTCAACCCCGGATTGCTCCGGTTTGGGCTCTTCCGCTTTCGCTCGCCACTACTCGCAGAATCCTTTCTTTTCCTCCGGGTACTAAGATGTTTCAGTTCCCCGGGTGCCCCTCCCCTGCCTATGGATTCAGCAGGCGATGCGTTGGCATGCCCCAACGCGGGTTTCCCCATTCGGACATCGTCGGCTCATGCGGGTGCACACCCCTCACCGACGCTTTTCGCAGTGTACCACGTCCTTCTTCGGCACGCGCTGCCCAGGCATCCTCCATTTGCCCTTCTTCGCTTCCTCCCTCACCCCAGCCTAGCGCCTTCGCCCTAACCGGGTGATCCGGAGAAATCGAGTCTCGTGTGTTCCACCTGGACTTCTTCGACTTCGTTCTTGTTCTGTGTGTCGTTTCTTCTTGACTATTCTTTTGTTAAGGTGCGTTCCCCCTCCGGAGAATTCCCTCATCCCTTCGGACTACCCCTCGCTTGCCTGAAGCAAAACGAGATTTCACCCTGAAGCAATGATCGGGTCTGAGGCTTGGTTTTGCTCATGTCGAGCCATGGACTAGCAGTCTCGCACCACTCCACCCACCGGTTACCCCCTGGATGGGTGTGCCCACCTGCGTCCCACCAAGCGCTCATGGAGACAAGGGGATTCGAACCCCTGACCTACGCCGTGCAAAGGCGTCGCTCTCCCATCTGAGCTATGTCCCCGTGTGGGAATGAGAGGACTCGAACCTCTGACCTCCCGCTTATCAGGCGGACGCTCTAACCAGCTGAGCTACATTCCCCCCACCTTCACCCCCAATGCGTGACCTGAAATGTCCGTCCACGACAGTTTTTCGGACATTTGTTTTGGATACTTGGTATCCACTTTTGTTCGGAGACCTTACGATCATCCCGGAAGTCCTTGACTCCCCTTGTCAGAGTATCTTCGCAGATACTCCACACACTCTTAGAAAGGAGGTGATCCAGCCGCAGCTTCCGCTACTGCTACCTTGTTACGACTTCGTCCCAGTCACCAGCCCTGCCTTTGGCGGCTATTTCCTTGCGGTTAACCCACCGACTTCAGGCATGACCAGCTCCCATGACGTGACGGGCGGTGTGTACAAGGCCCGGGAACGTATTCAACGCGGTGTAGCTGACCCGCGTTTACTAGCAACTCCGACTTCATGCAGGCGAGTTGCAGCCTGCAATCCGAACTGTGATCGGCTTTCTTGGATTCGCTCCGCCTCGCGGCTTGGCTGCCTATTGTACCGACCATTGTAGCGTGTGTGTAGCCCTAGACATAAAGGCCATGCTGACTTGACGTCATCCCCACCTTCCTCCCAGTTCCCCCGGGCAGTCGCGCCAGACACTTGTAACTGGCACTAGGGGTTGCGCTCGTTTTCGGACTTAACCGAACACCTCACGGCACGAGCTGACGACAGCCATGCAGCACCTGTACAGACTCCCGAAGGTCGTTTGGCTTTCACCTCACTACCATCTGTATGTCAAGCCTAGGTAAGGTTCTTCGCGTAGCCTCGAATTAAACCACACGCTCCGCTGCTTGTGCGGGCCCCCGTCAATTCCTTTGAGTTTTAGCCTTGCGGCCGTACTCCCCAGGCGGCATACTTAGCGCGTTAGCTCCAGCACCCACCCTTTTATAGGCAGACACTTAGTATGCATCGTTTACGGCATGGACTACCGGGGTTTCTAATCCCGTTCGCTCCCCATGCTGTCGCGTCTGAGCGTCAGAGTAGGCCCAGCGAATCGCCTTCGCCACTGGTGTTCCTCCGGATCTCTACGCATTTCACCACTCCACCCGGAATTCCATTCGCCTCTACCTCTCTCCAGTTTTTCAGTCTCACACGGCCTCGCCCAGTTGAGCCGGGCGCTTTCACAAGTGACTTAAAAAACCGCCTGCACGCGCTTTACGCCCAGTAAATCCGGATAACGCTCGTCTCCTACGTTTTACCGCGGCTGCTGGCACGTAGTTAGCCGAGACTTATTCGTCAGGTACCGTCCTTGCTCGTCCCTGACAAAAGGAGTTTACGAGCCGAAACCCTTCTTCCTCCACGCGGCGTTGCTGGTTCAGGCTTGCGCCCATTGACCAATATTCCTTACTGCTGCCTCCCGTAGGAGTCTGGGCCGTGTCTCAGTCCCAGTGTGGGGGGCCACCCTCTCAGGTCCCCTACCCGTCATCGCCTTGGTAGGCTTTTACCCTACCAACTAGCTGATGGGCCGCAGCCCCGGCCTGTAGCACGAATGCTTTCCTCTTGGGCTTCTAATCCCCCAGAGTCTATGCGGTATTAGCCCGCCTTTCGGCAGGTTATCCCCCACTACAGGGTCGGTCAGCTACGTGTTACTCACCCGTCCGCCACTTTCAGGTGAACCGAAATCCACCTTCACGTTCGACTTGCATGTATTAAGCACGCCGCCAGCGTTCATCCTGAGCCAGGATCAAACTCTCCATCCGGGTCGTTCTTTCCTTTAACATCTCCAAAGAGATGTGGCTTTCAAAGGATTGTCCTTCATTCTGTCGTTTCTTCGACCTTTTCAGGTCACGCATCGATTGTTAAGGTGCTCCGCAACAAAAAACCGACTCGGTGCTCCACCAGTCGGTCCCAGACACGTATCCTTCGGTTGTGCATTTCCATGCCTCACCTACGTCCGTCTGTTTCCTCCTGATTTGTCATGCGTTAGCATAGCCACTGCTATTCCCAACGTTATTCTTCCCTTGTCTTGCGGTACAGCATTTAATGTACCATGTCAAACGAACAGGCGCAAGGGCGAAATTTAGA
>JABFGB010000057.1 GCA_013112715.1 Chloroflexota bacterium | reverse complement strand
GCCATTGCTCTCGACGACCAAAGGCTGGCTCAAACAGCTTCGCGTAACTGTCCAATTCTTCCACAAACTGCTCAATATCCTGGCCCGACAAGTTACACGCCGGCGCAGGACATGTCTCAATAAACTGAATCTTGGTTATAATTTCGTTAGGCATGGTATTTTCTCCTTCCCACTTGGCTCGTGGTTGGAGAAACATACCATGCCTTTGTCTTTTTAGTTATTTTGTTAGCAACATTGCGCTGTAATATTAAGTGTAGGACTTTTGAAAAATATGACTAAAACCCCTTACAAAAGCGAACTTTCAAGCTCGCAAAGTCACGTAGAGCATTTACCTGAGACTTATCTTCGCTCACTTAAACAAGCTGTGGAAATCCTGAAAGCAGCAGGTTGTACCGAAGTTTTTGTTTTTGGCTCAGGTGTTACTGGACAGGTTAGAGACAATTCAGATCTTGATTTGGCTGTGCGAGGTTGTCCTAAAGGCAAATTCTTTCAGGTTCTAGGTCAACTTCTACTTAAACTTGATTATCCGGTGGATTTGATCAGCCTGGATAGTCAGGATTCCTTTGCTCGCTATTTAGAAGAAGAAGGGGAACTGGTTCGAGTTGGCTAAGAAAGTCATTTCTCAGGTAGAATTTGAGATAGGCCAGCTTGAGCAACTATTTGTGTCCTACGCTAATCTCATTGAACGAGCTAATAAGACTGACCTTGATCTGATCGAAGTAACAGCATTAGCATCGGTTCTCCACTCATTTTATAATGGACTAGAGAATATTTTCCTATCTATTGCCAAGGGCATTGACAACGATGTTCCCACTGGTGCGCAGTCGCATCGTGATTTGCTGACCCGCATGACCCAATCCACCTCTGATCGAGCGCCTGTTCTGACAATTGAAACAGCTCACCAACTGGCCAACTATCTCGGTTTCAGACATTTCTTCCACCACTCTTACTCGTTTTTTCTGGATTGGCACGAGATGGAGAGATTAATATTTCTCCTACCAGAAATTTGGGTGCAGACCAAAGCAGAACTTCATCTCTTTCTAGAGAGGTTAGCTTCGCTTCGGGAATAACTTCTGGTAGCACTCATTCCTCATGAACAAATACCGCCTCTCGCTGCTGGCCATCATTTTGATCGCTCTGGCACTGCGCTTGTATAACCTCACCTACCACAGCCTCTGGTTCGACGAAGCCATCAGCGTTCATTGGGCCAGGCAATCCGTCCCGCGCATTTTGGAAGTCGGCTTCACCCTGGTCGAAGACCGCCTGCCGCCGCTGTATTACTTACTCCTTAAAGGTTGGACTGCCCTGGCCGGCTTCAGCGAGATGGGGGTCCGCAGTTTGTCGGCCTTCCTGGGGACATTGTTGGTTCCGGTTATTGCCACAATTGCCGCGGCTCTGTTCAACCGGCGCGTTGCCCTGGTGACAGCCCTTTTAGTGGCCCTCAACCCGTTCCTGATTTGGTATGCTCAAGAAGCCCGCATGTATGCTCCCGCCGTCCTTTTTAGCGCCCTCACCGTCTGGGCTTGCTTGCAAATAACGAGTAGTGAGAGTAGTCAGAAGTCAGTCGTCAGTCGTCAGAGGTCAGTTATCACCAGCCGGACTAATACGCACCAGAGCCAAAGGCCCCCTATGGGCGCACTACGCACCACGCCCTACGCCTTACGCTCAACGCTTTTCGCTGCCCTCTTCACCCTTTTCGCCCTGGCCGGCCTCTACTCCCACCTTTATACTGGCTTTATCCTGCCGGCGCTGGGATTGTGGCTGGTGATGAGCTACCCGCGCCACTGGCGCTTGTGGCTGCTCTTTACCCTCAGCGGCCTGGCGATTGCGCTGCTGTTTGCGCCCCTGGCGCTGGCTACCTGGCGTTTTTCCGGCGAAGCTGTTCCCGGCGACCCTCTCAGCGGTCTCGGCCAGCGCGCCTGGTGGCTGCTGCACGCCTTCACCGTCTGGAAAGCGCCTCTTGCCTCTGTGCTTCAAATCGCCATTCCCGCTGTTATAGCTGCCTTTGCCGCAGCCTCTTTTCTAAAATTCAAAAACACGCAATACGCATCACGCATCACGCATCACGCATCACGTTTCTCCCAGCCTCTCCTCCTCATTACCTTACTCTTTCTCTCCCCCTTCGCCATCGCCAACCTCCTGCTTCTGCGCAACCATCTGGCCTTCTTCGGAGAGCGATACTTTATCGTCATGGTTCCCTGGCTGCTGCTGCTGGCCGCCGTCGGCGTAGAGCGAATGAGCGAATTAGCGAACAAGCGAATGGCGAATGGCGAACCCACAGGGCAAGTGTGGCGAATGGCGAATTTCTTATCCTTCATCCTTCTGCTTGTCCTCACTGCCCTTCCCCTACCGGGCCAGTGGAGTATGCCCGCGGCTAAAGAAGCCTGGCGGCAAAGCGTCGCTTACCTGGCAGTACATGCTGCTCCTGATCACGGCATCCTCATCCACCCTGATTGGGTGCGCTATCCCTTTCAATATTATTTTCGCGGCCCCGGCCAAACCTATGCGGCCTTCAGCACCGTCACCCTGGACACGCCCCTGGACGGCCCCCTGCAAGGGGTGGTCAACGATCACCCGGTTATCTGGCTCATTCAATCTCACCTTGACGGCCCCGACCCCAACCACCTGGTCGAGCAGTGGTTTGCCGCCCGCTACCCCCTGGTGACTGAGCTTTATCCACCTGGCATCTCGCTCAAAGGTTATGCGCCCGGCTATCAACTCGACACCCTGCCGGCGGACGCAACGCCTGCGGCTATCGAGTTTGCCAATGGACTGCGCCTGCTCGGCTATCGAGCAGACCAGGTGGTTGCCGCCACCGACGAACTCTTTCATCCCCCTTCAGGCTGGGCGCATGTGACGCTTTACTGGACGGCAAGCAAACCTATCGGCGAGAATGTTACACCCTTTGTTAACCTGGTTGGGCCGGAAGGGGTCTGGGGAGCCAGCCTGGAGCGAGCGAATGACGCGCTCAGGCTCTATCCGACCTCACGCTGGTCGGTATCCCCTCCTAAAATCATTCGCCACGATCTGGATGTCAATCTGAATTCCGTTACGCCGCCGGGCCGATACCAATTGATCCTTGCCCTGCAAGGTGATGAAGCGGAGCAGTACCCATTGGCCGAAATCGAGGTCCGCTGAGAGCTTGACGGGCTTGAGTCTTTATGGTAGGCTTACCCAGCAAGCTCAAACTGGAAAAGAAAAAATGAGGAATTGTCTTTGAGGTGGAGATGGATTCAGATGCAAGAAGCCATCTTCAGGTTTTTTCGTCAGATGCTCAATCTATATTAGGCCAACCAGAGCAGTATTGAGTTATGGATTACCAAAATTCGACCGTAATTGGACGACTAGTAGCCGAAATTTCTTGGCAAGGCAATAAAATAAAACAGTATCGTAATGGGGGTAGAGGCATCGAAAATATATTGACTGCCGAAATTATCCTTGCTCTCGATTTATTACCGCGTTCGTGGTTTTTAGGTGAGATATTCAAGAATTTGAATGGTACGGCTCACGAGGTTAAAGAAAAATTGGTTGCTGAGGCTGAAAATCTGGACATCACCTTTTTATCTGACCATATTTATTTAGACCGTAATACTTCACACGAAAAAGGAATTGCGGTTGACCCAGATGTTGTTTTGACTTCCGATGAAATCTATGGCTTCATTGAAGTGAAAAGAATTCGTGGGAATAAATTTCAGTTTGAGCAACTGGCTAGAGAATATTTAGTCTTGACCAGAGATGCTCTTGACCGAACACCGGCTTTTCTTCTGTTTCTTGGCCGGAAACCGCCGATTAAAGTTGATGAACTGGGTTATGTGGAACCAAAAGAAGCAATATTGAAAACCATTGATGACGTATACGGGAAGTTAGATAAGCACCCAGCGAGTCTAGATGAATTGAAGCAGAGTATTGATGCGACCTTACTGTGGATTAGCTGGCAAGAGATAGCCAACATTATTGAAAGACAGATTTCCGATTTTGAATGTAACAATCAATCGGTATATCTCTCGATACAAAGAACATGTAAATTATTACAGAGAGCAATCGTTTGGCATTCATAATGGTTGCTCCGTAAGCCAAGAGGTTGGCTTACCAGCTTCAAGCTGATGCCACGGGATGGCTGTTTATTCAGGGAGTCCGATGCACTTTGAGGATGTGGTAGGTGCAGCTTACGTGCCAGGCGTTGGTCAGCATAATGGTAGCCCGGCCTATTTTTTTCCAGATTTTTGTGCTACAATCTTAAAAACCTCGCCCTATTTCTACCTCGGCGGAGTTTGTCATGTATGAACGCATTTTGAAACAAATGCGGGACAAAATCCGTACTCGCCAATATGTGATGACCGTGCATGCTGAAGAAGAAATGGATGAAGATGACTTAACTATTTTTGATGTGGAACGCGGTGTTTTAACAGGAGAGATTGTAGAACGACAAAAAGACCACAATTCAGGCGACTGGAAATATTTGATTCAGGGTCAGACAGTGGTAGGTAAGCAAGTTATTGTGGTCACCAAGTTGAGTCCAACAAACAAATTGGTTTTTATTACGGTATACCTTGAGTAAAATGCAAGAAGAAGAAATGATTTGCGATATTTGTGGTAAAACAGGGGCACGAATTCGCCGAGTGACGCGCAGTTATGGCAAAGGGCCTGATTTGTTGGTGATAGAGAATGTGCCCGTCATAAGTTGTCCTCATTGTGGCGAGAGTTATCTAACGGCAGAGACGTTGCACGAGATTGAACGGATAAAGTTGCATCGTCAGAGTTTTGCAGTAGAGCGTCCGGTAGCAGTTGCCGCTTTTGCATAAAGAAGGTTACAGGTTGTTCAATCTGGACAGCTTTCACCCCATTACGGCCACTAGCAACCGTCAATTCTAATACCAACCTGAACCCGACCGGAAAATCTCAGCACGAAAAGCGTTAGCTATGTTCCAAAATCTCAACAAGTTCTTATTAATCCTCTCCTTTACTTTACCTCTTTTAGTCGCCTGCGCCTCCAGCTCGACGTTGTCGGCAGTCAGCGTCAACCCCCAAACCATTTCACCCAATGCCGACGGCCTGACCGATGTGACCCGGATCAGCTACAGCCTGAACCGCTCGGCTGACCTGTCCATTTACCTAGTGGACGACCAGGGGCAGCGGCACTATTTTAGAGAGGGGCGGCGGCGTTCCGCCGGGGATTACCAGGTAGATTTTGGCGGGGTGGTCAATGGGGCCATGCTGCCCAATGGCGCTTACACCTGGGTGGTCGAAGCAGTGGCCGATGACGGCCAGGCGACCAGCCAGCAAGGCCAACTGGTCATCGAGAACGCCGATACCGCCAAGCCTGAGCTGCAAGGCTTTAGCATTTATCCCCAGGTTTTTACCCCCAACCGGGATGGCATTGACGACCGGGTAACCATCAACTATTCTCTGACCAAAGAAGCGGAGGTTAGCGTCTACCTGATTGCGCCAGATGGGGAAACACGCTACCCCATCGCCGAGAGAGAGCGTGAAGTCAAACCCGGCCAGCCCGGCTTTCATACTTACGATTACGAGGGCGGGGTTGACCAGGGCGCCGACCCGCCCCCAGACGGCCTCTATACCGTCCAGGCCGAAGCCGTGGACCGTGTGGGCAATCGCACCCTGGTCACCGGCACTTTGACCATTAAGGAGGGAGGCGTGCCCCGGGCCGACATTGTTGCGGCAGACGTAGACTATTACAACCCCGCCACGGGCACTCAAATTGTCCCGCTCGGCCAAACTCTGGCTTTTACTTTGACTGTAGAAAATTTTGGCAGTGTGCCGATTCGGACCCAGGGACCTGGTTCCGGCGAGCCTTACCGCAGCGACGAGAATTTCAACACCAAAGGCTTCTTCGAGTCGGCTGGCGCATGGCGGGTGGGGATTGATTACGAGGGCAACCCCAGCTATGCCTACCCCTATCGTTGGGCCATCGGCAACTTAGACGAGTTGGAAAAACGGGTTGTCAACAATAATACCGAGTATTATTTACTGCCCGGCCAGCGGGCTGTCGTCACCGGCTCGATCCAACTTGTAGACGTGCCGGGCGACAAGGACTCGGTCAATTTCTGGGCCGGTCTCATCCACGAACAGGTGGCGATTGATGTCTTTAACGATCACGTGGACCCGCAGCCCATTCGTATCGGGTTTTGAAAGGATGAGGGCGAAATTCTAGAATGTCCCTTTCATCCTTCATCACCTGCCCCCGCAAGGGGGTTCATCCTTCATCCTTACTATGAACCTGGCTATTATCATCGTCAACTGGAACGTGGGGGACCTGCTGGCTGCCTGTCTGCGTTCCGTCGAGGCTGACCTGGCCGAGAGCCGACTCGAGGGGCAAATCTGGGTGGTTGATAATGCCTCCACGGATAGCTCCGTGGCGATGCTGTGCCGCGATTTTCCCCAGGTGCAGCTTATCGCCAGTGAGAAAAATCTGGGCTTTGCCGGGGGCAACAATGCCGCCCTGCGGATCATCGGCTTTGACCCCTCCCCCAGCCCCTCCCCTTTCAAGGGAGGGAAGAATTTGCCGGAAGCTGTCTTGCTACTCAATCCCGATACTGAAGTCCAGCCGGGTGCGCTGCTGGCCCTGTCTGATTTCCTCAAAAACAATCCGCGGGCCGGTATTGCCGGGGCAAGCCTCGT
>JABFGB010000056.1 GCA_013112715.1 Chloroflexota bacterium | reverse complement strand
CGCTAGGCCGAATGCGCGAATCTATTGCCGAATTGAGGCCGGGCAGTCTGGCTTCGGCTGCTGCGATGGGCACTTTGGGCATAGCGCTCATTGCATTAGGGCCTGCTATCTCGGTTTTGAAAGACAAAGCCAATGAAGTCACCGGGCCATTCCGCGATTTAGCCGATAGCTTTGACCGCGAACGCGAACTGCTGGAATACCGCAAACAAATCTCTGGTCAGACCCAAGATCAAATCGCCTCTGAGATTCGTACCCAAGAACAACTCGTGGCGATGTATGAGTCTCAAATCGCGTCGGCAAAGACGGCGATCAATCAAACAGATGAAGCGCTAGACAACTTCACTGGGGATATTCCACTCGTTTCGGACGCCATCACCAAGGTCTTTGACATCGCCGGGTATGACGCCGATGTGCTGCAAGACAAACTGCCCGAACTGCAAAAGAACTTGGAGACAGCCCGCCAAAAACTCGAAGCGCTCAATGACCCACTCATTCAGATTTCGATAGCCGCGCAGCAAGCCCAAGAAGCCTACTTCCAACAGTTGGATTTTGAAAAGCAGCGTCTCCAACTCATCGAATCCGGCACGCCCGAACAACTTGCCAACCTGCGCACCACCGCCGAGCAAGAGCGCACCGCTATCTCTGACACCTTTGCGGACTTCGGAGATGCTATTCAAGATCAGGTACTGAAGGCGGCCCGTGACGCGGGACTTGAAGAGGAGCTACAGACCCTTTTCCGCAACTCAGCGGCTTTTGGTGGTGACATTCCGACCCAAACCAACGCTTATGTTGAATTGGCGCGTGTCTTGGGTGTTGAATTACCCGAATCCGTTTTTACGACGCTCAACACCTTTAATGAACAAATTGAGCGCATGAAAAAACTGGATGAGGTGCTCAACTTCCTTGACAGCGGGGATATTGAAGAGGCCATTGCCCTGCGCGACAAACAACAACAGCAACTGGCCGCCCTGAACGGCACCACCAAAGAGGTCATCAAGAGCGAGGAATCCCACACGGCGGCCATCAATGCCCTAACTGCCGCCAACGAAGAAGCCGCTGCCGCCGAAGCCAAACGTGCCCAAGCTTTGCTGGATGATGCCGCCAAAACCTCCCAGTCTATTCAGCAACTGGAAACCGCCCGCGCCGAGCAGTTGGAAAAACAGCGTCAAGCGGATGCTGAAGCGGCTGTCATTGCGGGTTTTCGGTCTCAGATTGAAGCAGCCAAAGAAACCGAAGCCATCCAAGCCCGTAACGCCAAAATCACCAGCGTGCAACAGGATGCCCATGCGAGTGAAATCGAGGCCCTGCAAAAACATGAGGCCGCCAAAGCCAAAACCCAAGCCGACTTCGATTTGCAGCAAAAACGCCGTCAAGAGGACTTGACCGAAGATTTACGTCAAGCCGAAGAAGACCGCGACGTAAAGGCCTACCTGCGGATTGAACGGCAGGGTGAAAAGGAACTGAAGCGGGCCAAAGAAGACAATGACCTGCGTTCCAAAGAACAAGAAACGGCCTTACGTGAGCAGATTCGTGAGATTCGTCAGAACGCCAATGAACGGATCCGGGTCGAGCGTGAGAGCGGGCAGCGACGGCTCAGTCAATCTCAACTACTGGAACGGCAACTGGCGGATTATCAGGCCAACACAGCCCGTCAACGCCAAAACGAGCAGCGCCAGATTGAAGCGCAAGGTTATCAGGAACGCATTACCCAACTACGGCTGCATATGCAGCAGGTGAGCCAAGAATTATTGACCGGGTTGGTCATTCCATTACGCGGCGGCTTAGGGGTACTCGCAGGCAGCCCGTTGACTCCGCTACCTGTCGGCGCTGGCAACGCTATCGGTGGATTACGCACGGGCGGAGCAGGTATCGCCGTCACGGTCTCGATTGGGCAGCAGAATATTGGACGGTTTGCCCAAGCCGAAGACATTCAGCGGGTGGAACGTCAGAACCGACAGATGGCACAAACCGTGCTGACGGCGGTGCAGCGTTCACGCGCCAACACGGGAGCGAGATAACCATGCCTATTTTACGTCTCACTGATCATCGCCTTGCACCGGGCATTCAAACCGTCAGCTACATGACCACCAACGAAACGCGCATCCGGTTATTTCCGCTTCAGACCGATCAGGGCACGGGTGCGCCTGCGTGGGCCGGGCCAGACTATCACTTGGGTATGGTTTCACCCCGTTACAGCCGTTACCGCATGGATGCCAACCAAAACGAAGTGGGTGACGGCCCGCTCTTTTGGGATCCCGTCTTTGGCTTTTGGACTAACGACATGCTGGCCTATGTCAAGACGACCTTCCCCCACAATGGCCCGGTCACCGTCATGGCCTACGACCATCAAGATACCCCGGTGTATTTTACGGCCATCCTGCTGCACCCCATCGAGGGCGAGCACATGCAGTGGACACCGACGGGCTGGATGGAAATCAAACTGCGTCTTCGTAGAGGGGTGGTGATTACCTAATGCCGTCCGTTGCCCTCACTGCTGGCGAATTAACCGCCTTTCGCGGCTCCGGTCACGCCACCGATGCGTGGCTGAGTGTCGTGCCTGCGACAAGTGTGGCTACCGCACGCATTAACCAGACGACCTTTACCAACCCGGTGACCCAACTCACGGTAGACGGCACGTCGGCGGGGTGGCTCACCTATGTACGCAAGGGCATGACGGTTTGGATTGGCACGACGGCAGGCGCTAGAGACATCGGCGTGTACCGCGTGCGTGAAAATCCCACCAGCACCATTCTGTACGTGGCGGAAATGTCATCAGGCGACCCCGGCTTATTGGCCCTGTCCACCTTACGACCTCTCGCCAACGATGCCTACATCACCATCGTGCATGACTTTAATCTGTGGAGTGTGTTTCCGCGTATCTCGGGCGGGGTGTTTACCAAAGACTTTGACGATACCTACACCGATCAGAATGAATTAGGTGGTGAAATCCCCGGCTACATTCTGATGGGTGGACATCGGCGCGGGCGCATGAGTGGGAGCAGTATCAGCTTTGATCTTGAAGCCGATCCGCAGTGGTTTGAGGTCATTGGTACAGCGAGTTGTAGCTGGACGTTTCAAAATGGTACACCGTCCACCGCGACGGGTGTCGGCCCACACACCGTTAGCTTCCCGGCGGGCATTCATGAAGTCTCGTGTGCGGCAGTCAGTGACAATGGCGGGCAAGCCAGCGCAACCCGGTTGGTCTTTGCCCATGACTTTGCCACCAACCCGCCCTATTCAGTCAAAGTCCTGAGTGACCGCATCACCAAACAGGGCCGCCGTCTGAGCCTAGAAGTCATTGGGGCAGATTTAAATGATACGGCCTTACAAGCTGGCACGATGGTCATGTTCTGGGAAGAACTCTACTTTGAAGGCGGAGCCACCCTCGACACGGCGACGACGGATTGTGTCGGCTGGATTGAATCAGTATCCGGCGGTGGGGAGTCCGGTGTACCCGTCTACCGGGTCGAAGTCATGCAAGCCCTGCACCGTCTGGAGCAGATACGCGGCTTTAGCCAAGTCTTGACGGCCACCGCTAACCCGACCAACTGGCAGGAAGCCAGTCCGACTTTATGTCATCTCAATTTTTATCTGTTTTATGTGCTGTATTGGCACACGACCCTGCTGCAATTATTCGATTACGACGCCCAAAGTTTTGTCGAAGTCGTCATGAACACGTGGGCCAACGATCCGGGCGATTGGTACACTGCCATTAACCGACTTGGCTCATTTGTTAGCGCGGAATTTGGACAAGCCAGTGATGGCACCCTGTATTTACGCCGTCAGCCGTCCCTCATGAACAACACCGAACGCAATCTGCTCACCGAACGGGTCACGCTCACGCTCAATTCGACGGCCTGTGATTTGCTGGTGATTCCCGATATGGAACGCCGTCAGTTCCCTGAAGTCGGCCAGACACCGGGTTTTGCTTTTATGTATAACGTGGTGACAGGTCAGCGCACGGGCCTCAAATCCTATGCCCCCGGTGAAGTGCCCGGTCAAGGCGGACGCACCGAACAAACGCCTGATCAATGGGTCGCCCATCCGAGTCATTTGGATCTGCTCGTGGCGAATTACCACGCAATGGTGAATAACCCCTACCCGCGCGTGACCGTGCAGCTCACGCGCTCCAATGCCGTCAATGCCCTGCTGACCGCCCCCGCCGAAATGTACTGGGTGGTCTTGGACGTGGATGCCGAGCATTGGCCGGAGGGGGTTGCCTTTAATGCGCGGTGTGTGGTCGAGAACATCTCTATCCAATGGAATAACGACGGCACCAAAGACGCGGTGCTCAATCTCGTCCCCGAAACCAACGGTAACTTCGCCCCCGGTCAAGCCATGCCGACGACACTGGACAACGAGACGGATCCGACCACCGTCCAGTTTCCCCAAATTGACGACATTACAGGCACACTGGAAATCCCCTACGATAACCTACTGGGACTACCCCCCGTATCTACTCCCATTGTCACCGAGGAGGAGCAAATCAACGGGGTGCTGTTTGCATGGAGTCCGAACGCGGTTGGCGTAGCCTATAACCCGCCTGCTCCGGCCTTTCTACCCTTCTGGTATCCCCCGGCAGGTGAAGCCATTACCTCACTCGCTTTTGATCGCCGTTCGCCCCGTTTCACCACCGACAAGCTACGCGGGGCACTGCGCATGGGGATTCTGACGGACACGGCCTTTTATTATTGTGCCAACGCGCTGGCGGGCAGCCCGGTAGTGGAACAACAGCAGCTCATGAGTACCTTTTTGCTGTTACGCGCCAACAACGGTGTACCCAATGCGTTTGGGGCCTATGGGGTCAACGTCGTGGCCGATATGGGTGATGTGGTGATTACGTTTGATTCTGGTGGCTATACCGATTACACCATTACCAATGGCAACGGGCCAACGACAGGCGGACATTCAGGCAATTGCATTACGCATGTCATTGACGGCGGCGGCAATCGCATCATCACACTCGATATTGATTTGGGCAGTAACCTGACGGTGGACTCGATTGACATCTGGATTTACGTAGACCACACCGCCGTGAGTTACACCGCGACGGGTTACAGTGATTCCATCGGCGGCACCCAAACGGGCAACTATGGCGGGGATGAAGCCGTCACCGATTCAACGTGGACACAGTTGACACACAATAGCCTTAATTGGACTAATACCCGCTATGTGCGGTTGCATTTCCAACGCGCCTCGTTTGATGCCGACGACATGCGTCTCGACGACATCACCCTCAACGGCGACTTCACGGCGGAGGGCGCGGCGGTGGCCTATTTGGAGAGTACAGGCGACACGATCACGATTACCGCAGTGGGCAGTGGCATCCCCACGACGGGCGGCATGGACATGGATGATTTTGACTTGGACTGTATTTTCGCCAGCAACGACAATCATCTATTTTTCACCACGAGTTACACGGGTGCTTTTACCCAGATGGCAACCGTGGACGCCGGGAGCGCCACGATTAACCTCGTGCGTATCCCCAAACGCATTCTCACCAGCACGGCCTACAACGATGACCCCAACGCCCTGCATTTTATCTACGGCATGGACGGCACCGATGGCAGTGGGCGCACGCTGGTGCGGGGGGTGTTCAATCGAGGGGCAAACAGCGTGACTTTAACCGACATTACCCCGGTTATTTCAAGTGTTACCTACCGCCCGGTGGGGCCAGAGTCCTTAGAAACCTACGCCGGGGATTCGCGGGTCATGCTGCTGATGGCCGTCGCGGTGGGCGGTGGCTCGCCTGTGCGGTTGCGTTCCATTGACGCCGGGGCAAGCTGGGCGCTGGCCGGGTCACTGCATGACTTTAGTTTTGTGCGGTGGACAGGTCGCACGCGGGCATGGTTGGCCGGGAATGACGGCATCGGCTTTACCCCGGATCGGGGCATTAGCCTAGCTGATCGGGACGGGGATTACGAGTTACAGATTGAGACCTTTCCCCTGATTGGGGTGGAGGCCGTATGACGACTGATCTATTCCTCCAACAGTTTGAGGATGATTTGACGAGCGCCTTGACCCATGCCTATGAAGATATTGGGTGGACGCAACCCGTCAAGGCCAAACTGGGTAATGGGGCAGGGGTCGTCATTGTACCCCCCGCCGACGCTAAGTTCCCCGGTGCGCTCTATGCCTACAATACCGACAATGGTGGGCGCAAAAACGTCTTTCAGGTGGTCAATAGTCACGCGGGTATCCCCTACAACAACGATTGGGCTGAAACGCGCATTAAGCTGGCCTATCCCCCCGGCGAACGTCAATACCTGCATATTGTCTGGATTGACATGGAGGGGCTGTATCAAACCAAAGGTATGATGCCGTCGCAGTACGAACATGAGATCAACAAATACCTCTCCCCTGAACGCTGGACGCCCTTACGTATTACAGCCGGGACAGGCTTAGGACTGAACCTCATTGGCGGGTGGTTTCAGACGGGCCTAGCGCTCGTGTATCTGCCCAACACGACGGCCATTTTGGACATGACCAGTCATCGCCCCTCGACCTCCAATATGGCCCGCTACTGCATGGTTTATTATGACCCGGATACCGACACCTTTGGCGCGGTGGACGGCGATGACTTTGATAATGCCGAGCAGGTGGAAATTGAGACGTTTATGCCGACTACCGTACCCGCCGGGGCGATGGTGTTGGGGCATGTGCGGCTGCATCAAGGACAGACGGGTTGGGGTGACTCCGACATCGTGCGGCCGGCCCTGCCGTTTTTCACCCCGCCGGGGATCGTGCCACCTGAGCTAGGCGGGGGTGGTTTTGACCTCACCACCATTCAAGGGTTCCTCTTTTACAACGGCGTCAACACCTACCAAGTCCACTGTGTCGGCGACCAAATTGCACCGCCGACGGTCAATGATGATGAGACCTCGACGCCCCATCCCTTTGGGGTGCTGTCCCTGTGGGTCATGTCGGTCACGGCAGGGGCGGCTGAAGATGCGGTTTATATGTGTGTTGACC
>JABFGB010000055.1 GCA_013112715.1 Chloroflexota bacterium | reverse complement strand
GCCACGCCACCACCCCTAGTCCACGCAGGGCATTGGCGGCGGTCTCTGGCTCGTTATAACGACGGGCAAGGGCCAACGCCTCTTTATAGAGGGTTTCGGCCTGTTCGTGGTCATTGAGGTGGACGTAGGCACGGCCCAAGCGATATTTTAGGCGGGCCTGCTGTGCGAAATCGGTGGTGTGCTGCTGGGCGAGGGCCATCGCTTTTTCGAGATAGGTCAGGGCGTCGCGGTAGGCACTGGTATTGAGGGCGTGATCGCCAGCTAGTTCGGCGTAGAGCGCTTCTTTCTTCGGATCGCCGACCTGCCCCCAATGATAGGCCAGACGAGCGCTGTATTCAGGTACATCGGCGTAGATCGTTTCGAGACTTGCGGCGATGGTGCGGTGCAGCGATTTGAGTTCGTCGGGGGTGAGACCAGACAGGACACCTTCACGCAGTTTGTCGTGGGCAAAGCGCCATGCTCCGGCGTTGACTTCGAGGACGGCGGCATAGGCACAGGTGGTGAGCCAGTGGTCGAGGTTTAAGACATCCCCACCCCCGACCCCTCCCCACTGAGTGGAGAGGGGAGAATGGCCCTCACCCCCAACCCCTGTCCCAATGCTTTGGGCGAGGGGAGAAACATTGCTAATCTGAGCTAGGAGCTTGAGGTCGAGTTCGCGGCCTGCGATGGCGGCGAGTTTGAGCAAGGGGTGATATTCGGCGGGGACACGCGACAGACGGCGCTGGACGATGCGCTGGATACCCCCCGCGACAACGGTATCCGGCAGTTCCATTGTGCCGACTTTGCTGAGTTCACCAGCTTCTTCGGCAAGGGCACGGACAATTTCGACCAGAAAATAGACATTGCCCTCGGTTTCGCGCTGCAAAAGGCCAACAATCTGCGGCTTGCGTCCGGCCTCGCCCAACATGGATTCGCTGAGTTGTCGGATGTCCTGTTGGGGCAGGCGGGCGAGTTTCATCAGTTGCAGGGCGGGGAGTTGGGAGGGCAAATCGGGCAAATCGTCATCGCGGTAGCTACCGACCATCAACAGCGGGAGGTCGGGAATGGTCAAGAGGCTGTTAGTCAACGCGAGACTTTCTGAACCGGCCCAATGCAAATCTTCCAAGAGAATGACAACTGTCTGATCTTGCTGCTTAATCATCTGACCGACAATGGCGGTGAGACGGGCTTGGGCGGTTTCACCCGTCAGCGCGGCGGCAGGGGCGACGGTCTTGCTGAGAAGCAGATCAATATCTGAGACGACGGCTTTTAATACCCCGGCGTCCACTTCATCCAAACGTGCGCCCAAGATTAGACGGCGGAGGGGTTCACGCCAAACTTGATAGGGGCTGCTGCCTGCGCCGATAGCCTGACCGACCACGACCAACGCCCCGTTGACCAATGCACGGATACGCAGTTCGTCCATCAAACGCGATTTACCCACGCCGCTTTCCCCACCAATCAAAATGCCACTGCTTTCCCAGCCGATGGCTTTTTCAAGGCCATGCAGCAGGCTCTTCATTTCGGCATCACGCCCTACCAAGCGGGCGGCCTGCAAGAAACTTTCGCGGATGGCGATGGTTTCCTCTGGCACGGGGACATGGGCGGCCTCACACAGGGCGGGTATGATGCTTTGGGCGTCCTGATACCGTTGGGCCGGATTGCGCGACATCATTTTTTGCACGATGGCCGTTAAGGGGTGCTCAGTGGTGGTGGGCGGGGGCGGCTCGATGACGGGCGGGAAGGCAGGCATGTCCGGCGCGGAGTCGGACTCGGCGACCAAATCCAGTTGCATGACCTCACGTTTGTCGGCGCGGGTGGTGTCGGGCAGGATAGTGGTGGGTGGGTCGGCGTCGGCTTGGTGGGGGATTAGATGGCGCAGTGGCTCAAAATCCACTGTGCCTTCCTCCAACTGCTGAAAGATAAACAGCGGGTTGCTGAGGTCGTAGGGGTGGCGTCCGACCAGCAATTCATAAGTCATGATGCCAACCGCATAGAGATCACTGGCTTCGGTCACTTTGCCGCGTCCAAATAGTTCGGGGGCCATATAGGCCAATGTGCCAGCGGGCTGACTTTGGGCGTCGCGGTCTTGGGCAAGGCCAAAATCCAAGAGGTGGACATTCTTTTGTACGACCAGCACGTTGGCGGGTTTAAGGTCGCGGTGCAAAATGCCACGCCGATGCAGATAGGCCAATGCTTGGAGGGTCTGGACAATTAGGCGGATACGTTCCGGCACGGGTTGATGTTGGCCCGCCGCCAATAAATCATCGGCATTCGCCAGCAGGGGCATGGTGAAAAACGGCTGACCGAAATCATCAAAGCCGTAATCCAAGACGCTGATGATGTGGGGGTGACGCAAGGAGGCAAGGGTTTGAAATTCGCGGGCAAGGGCCACCCGCCGATCATTACGTTCGTTGAGGTCATCTTCGATCTGGTCTGCGGCACGCTGAATGACCTGTTTGAGCGCGACGGTCTGCCCGGTTAAGCGATCTAGGGCACGAAAGACCACGCCCATGCCACCTGCGCCGAGTTCGGTTTCGAGCAGGTAGCGTTTGGCATATAGGCTGCGGGTGGGCTGGGTCATGGACACTCTGGATATAACTTTCGGTCAATAGGGTTTCTCATAATGATTATGATGTTTAACTATCAAATCTGGCAAGCCAACGGCAACCCGCTCGCCTGTTGGAGACGGGGAGAATATGGCGTATGGGGGTGGTGAGTCAAACATCATAGCCTATGGCACAAAGAAATCATCCTACATAGTGGCGGAATTTTCAATGATGGGCTTCAAATATAAAGATTCGGCCTTTTTTGGCAAGATGGGAATGTTATCTGAGTGTCAGTTCAAAAAACCCTTGTGAACGAAAGAGACACACATCAAATTTGGCGAAGAAGTTGACATGCCCTAGCAAAAGGGGAGCGGTTTCAGCCCGTGTCCATGCAAAGACCAATTCAGTGGGCCGAAATGAGCCAACCAAAACATCCAAAAATAAGGGCTGGGCGGGATAACGTGCTAAGTTGCCTGTGAGTTGTAAATTCACGGCTTCTGCTTCCCACGTCGCGCCAAGAACTATCCCAATATTATAGGGTAGCACATTGACGGTTGCTCCCGTGTCCAACAAGCCCATCACCTGAATTGACTTCTGCTGATAGGCCAAGGTGAAGGGCAGCATCGGTAATGCGCTGGCGTCCCCAACCTGTTGATCCATCTGGATGAGGGGGAAGCGTAGCGTATCACTCATGCTTGTCTTTCGCTTGTTCGCGCTGCTTGACCAAATCCATTAAGGTTTGTGCTGCCTCGTAAGCCCCCACTGGCGTCCAGACGGGGTAAGAGCCTTCGGCGAGCGTGGCGCTATTTTCCTCTCTGGCTAATTCCACCATCAAAAATTGCACAACCCGCAATTTATCTGAAGGTGACAACTCTTTTAAGGCGGGCAGCATTTCTGCTAGATTCATAGTCATTGTTCCTCCTCTCCAACCCCTATTATCCTTGCTATCCGTGCCAAATTCAACGCCACAACTGTCGCGTGGAAAGCGGAATCTGGTTAGCTCGATAGTTCGGCGGGTGGTTGGGTGAGCAGATGGCGGATTTTGTCGAGTGTACCGCGTGTATCCATCCGAACCAGTTCATCTAAAATCAAGTTAATCGAGGCCACGACGCCTTCGGACGTAGTGCGGGCAGTGGCGGCATAGAGCGCCATACTTGCCTGCTGCACCAAATCCGTCCATGCTTCCTCTTCACCGGGTGGAATCAACAGGGCGCGTCCGATCAAGGCAAGGGCCAGTGTATAGACTGGGGCATGAAGCCGTGAGGAGCGGGAAATCAATTCTTGGGCCTGCGCTTGGGTCAAATTAAAGGCCCAGCCTGCCTCAGCGGTACGATCCATACGGGCCAAGACGATGCTGTAAATCAATGACGTAACCGGGCGATAGAGGGGGGTGTCATCGTTCACAAACTGCGACAGAATTTCATGGGCCGAATCCAGCCGATCTTCATGCAGGTCAATGAGGGCCAAGGCTCGCCGCGCCGCATTGAGGGCTTCCATGACCTTGATTTCTTCGGCAATGACTATGGCTTGATGCAGGTGGGTTTTGGCGGTGTCAAAGTCCTGCATATTGAGGGCTAGTTCACCCATATAGACCAAAATGCGGCATTCAAGGTCGCGGCTGCCGATTTCGCGGCTGCGCATCAGGCCGTCGGTGTAGGTGGTGGCGGCGTAATCATATTTGCCCATGTCGGCATAGGTCAGGCCCAGTTCACCCAAGCAGCGGGCAAGGGTATAGCGATTGCCGACGACCCGCGCAATAAAGGTGGCTTGACCAAAATAATCTACCGATTGACTCAAATCGCCCTGTCGTGCCACGATAAACCCTAGACCGCCGAGCGCTTGGCTTTCGATATTCTGATCGCCGATTTCGCGGCTGAGGGCAAGGGCTTGATCGAGATTATTCTGGGCCGCCTCCATATCCCCTTCGGCAACCAATAGCTGGGCGAGTTGGGTATAGGCCACCGACAGCACACTGCGGTCTTTGACCTGATTGCCAATGCGCAAAGCGACCTCAACACATTCCCGTGCATCGGCAAGGCGTCCGAGGGTGGTGTAGGCATCGGCCATGTTCGCGGAAATGACCCCGTGCTGGCGGAGGTCGCCGATTTCACGGGCGTTGTCGGCGGCTTTTTCATAATAGGTCAGCGCTTGGATAATCTGGCCGTGCTGCTGATAGGCCAGCGCGAGAGCACTTAAGACGCGACCTTCACCCGCCCGGTCACCAATCTGGCGATAAATCCCCAAAGCCTCCTGCAAATGCTGGATGCCTGTCATGGCGACATGAATCTTAAGATTGCCCAAACCCGTCAGCGCGTTGGCGATGCTCTGGCGATCTCCACATTGGCGGGCCAGCGCAAGGCTTTCTTCAAAAAGATGTTCGGCTTGGGTGGGGTTGCTGAGGCGGCGGTGGGCATTGCCCAGACGGAATTTGAGTTTGGCGCGTTGAAGAATCGTTTCGGATGTGTCGGTTTGGGGCAGGAGTTCAAGGGCACGTTGGAAATAGGGGATGGCCTCACGGAAGGAACTGGCTTCATGGGCCAATTCACCAGCGATGCCCGCGTAATAACCCTCTTTTTCGGTGTTGCCAGCGATGCGCCAATGGTGAGCTAGTGAGGGGGCGTTATCGGCGGCGTTGGGATAGACAGCTTCGAGTGCTTCGGCGATCATACGGTGCAGTTCGGGGCGCTGTTGGTCGGTGACACTTTCCAGCACACCTTCGCGCAGTTTGTCGTGAGCAAAGCGCCATTTGCCTTCGCTGACTTCAATGACCGAGGCGTTGGCGACCTCACCCAAAAAGCCGTCTACATCCTGCCCCTGCGCTAGATGCTGCAACACGGCGGGGTCTACTTGACGGCCTGCGACGGCGGCCAGTTTGAGCAAGGGACGCGCTTCTTGGGAGACACGCTCCAAGTGGCGCTGGATGACCTTGCGGATGCCCCCAGCAAAAACTCGTTCGGGCAGGGTGCGATAGCCGATGTCGTCCAATTGACCCGCTTCTTCGGCCAGCACACTGACGACTTCGATCAGGAAAAAGACGTTGCCTTCGGTCTCGCGCTGCAACAAGTCAATGACCTGCGGCTTGCGGCCTGTATCACCCAACATAGAGGCCGAAAGACGCTCCACTGCATCGGGTGTCAGACGGCCCAATGTCAATTGCAGCATGTCGGCATGTTCTTGGGCGAGATGCGGTTTTTCATCATCCCGAAAGCTCGCCAACAGCAGCAGGGGTACATCGGCGGCAAGGGGGCGGACTTGCTTCAGCAAATTCAGGCTTTCCTGTCCGGCCCAATGCAAATCCTCCAAAATTAGTACCGTTGGCTGCATGAGTTTGTGGAATTGGCTACTGAAAAAATCCAGCAGGCGGGTTTGGAAGGTCGCTCTGGATACGCTGGGGGGATCGGGAATGGTGCGGCCCAGCATCTGTTCAATTTCCGGCACGAGGGGTTTTAATCCAGCAGCGGTGGCGTCGTCAAGGTCAGCCATTAAGACCAAGCGGCGGACGGGTTCGCGCCACATCTGATAGGGCACACCACCCTCGCTGACGGCCTGACCACGCAGCACCAATGCGCCTTGTACCAATGCGCGGGTGCGGATTTCATTCAAGAGGCGGGATTTGCCAACCCCGCTTTCGCCGCCGATTAACCACGCGCTGCCTTCGCCATGTAGGGCGTTTTGGAGGGCTTGCTCCATCACTTGCATTTCGCGGTCACGCCCGACAAAGGTGGCGGCATGGAGATAACTTTCGCGGATGGCCCCTGAATCTTTTGGCACCGGCTGACCGATGGCGTTACACAAGACAATAATGGCTTCGCGGGCATTGGGGTAGCGCTGTTCGGGTTCTTTGGCAAGCAGCCGCCCCAAAATATAGAACAGTTGATGTTCGGGGCGCTGGATGACCTGCTGGGGCAGGGCGATGGTCGAACGTTTGGCGTCGTCCCCAAGATTTTCCGGCAGAGCGAGCTTGGTGGTGCGATAGGCCGGATCGGGATTGGTTTCCATCTCCGGGTCGGGTTCAAGATCGGCGGTGGGAAGGGCAACATCAGTATCGGGAAGTTTTAGATCGTCCTCGGTTAGCTCATGCCGATAGCGCGGAATGTCGCTGTCTATGGGGAGATCAAGCAGAGGTGTCAGGTCGGCTTCCGTGCCCAAAATATCTTTAAATAACCGCATCATGTTCCCCGTGTCGTAGGGATGGCGACCCACCAACAGTTCATAACCAATCATGCCGAGGGCATAGAGGTCGGCGGCTTCGGTGGGGGGCTTGCTGCGAAGGATTTCGGGGGCCATATACGCCAGTGTGCCTGCAATCGAACCGCCCTGTTCACGTTTGGCGGAGAGGCCGAAGTCCAATAATTTGACTACGCCATCTGCGACCAACACGTTGGCAGGTTTGAGATCACGATGCAGAATGCCGCGCCGATGGAGATAGGCCAGTGCTTGCAGCATCTGTACCAGCAGCATGACTTTTTCGCTAACAGAACGGCCTAGACCCGCCTCCAAGATGTTGCGCGGATTTTCGAGCAGGTTCATGGTGAAATAGGGCTGGCCCAATTCATCGAAGCCGTAATCTAAGACACTGATGATATTCGGATGACGGAGGGAGGCCAGTGTTTGGAATTCTTGGGTGAGGGCCAGCCGCAAATCTATGCCGTCGTGCATGGAGCGAAATTCAAGTTGGGTGGTGGGGGCCATCACCCGCTTGAGAGCGACCTGCTTGCCCGTGAGGGGGTCGGTGGCACGATAGACCGCGCCCATACCGCCCGCGCCGAGTTG
>JABFGB010000054.1 GCA_013112715.1 Chloroflexota bacterium | reverse complement strand
TGCCGAGACCGAACCGCCGCCTGTGCAGCGCCGCGTGGTATCCAAAGTGGAATATATGGGTGTGCGCAACATGGCCGAGGAATTTGGGTTGGCCGAATCTACCACTGAATCGGCGGATGAGTTTGAGGACGATTCATTTGAAGATATACCGGACGCTTTGCCGGGGACATTTGAGGATGCGGAGGATTCATCTGAGTATGCCCACGATGAGGCAGGTACGGGGCATGACGCTCCTCGTTCTACTGATGATTATTATAATGAGGCGGTGAGCGCGGCTATTGCGAAAGCTGAAGCCCCCGCGCCCCGCACAACGCCGTCCACCCTTCAGGCCAGTCCAGCCGATATTTTGGAAGACGACCCGCAAAAATTTACCCAGACGCTGATTGAGCAGCAGCCGACCTCACCTGCTGGGGAACAAGCCGCTCAAGCTGCGGGAAATGTGCCTAGTGTATCGGTGCAATCCTCTGCTCCAACATCATCACAACCATCCGGCTCATCCAGTCCCTCTACATCCACTGCACAGGCAGGTCAAACACCTCCATCCAGCCAACCCGATCAATCCGCAGGGCCTGTTGACCAGACGTTTGCATCAGCACCCAGCGTGATTGAAGAATCTGAAAACATCCAGCGCAAACCTGCGGATACGCCTTCCGCATCATGGACGATGGATGACTGGCCGAAACAGAGCGATGAGGGACGACCCTATACAGCCGATCAATTAAGCGCGGCAATTGCCCAAGCCGAAGCGCCCGTTCAACGAAGTGAACCCCAAGTGGTGCGGGCCAAGCGGATAGAGGCTTCTGAACCCCCCATTCAACCGATGGTGCGACCAACGGCCTACACCCGCGTAATAGATGAGGTCGTGGAGCAACCGCACGAAGAATTCCCGGTTGAATCCGCGCCGTCTGCTTTTGAGCGGCGGGTCACAGGTCAAGCCGTGACGGGTAGTGAGGAATTTAGACCGCGCCCAATTGAAAATATCAACTATGCTGCGCCTGAGATTACCCCGCCTGCTGCACCATCACCTGTAATATCATCATCCACCTCGGTTGGTCGGGTAGCACGGATGCCTGACATGCCGGATATATCCGATACGTGGTCTGAAGTACCTGATGTGGATATGCCACAGCCACCAGTCCAACGACGGGCCATTCCGTTGGATGAGGCTTTTGATGCCCCGCCCCTGCCGCAGCAGTTGGTGAGTTTGGATGAGGCGTTGGAGAGGTCGGGGGCATTCACGGAAGCAGCACCGATACAAGAGGCCCCGCCACCTGTTTTGATGCCGCCGATTGGCCGAACTCGCCACCGAGATATTTCGTTAAATCCGCCCTCGCCCGAGTCAGCCCGTCCGCCTGCACCATCCGCGTCGCCCAGTGCGTCGCCTGTGCAGCGGTCAATCGCTCCCGAAACAGTGAATGCCGCTATCCAAAGAGCCGAAGCCCCTGCGCCGGAAACGTCGAACACTCAATCTGAACAGGGATTGCTATCGCTGCTTGATTTACCTGTGGATACTCCCATTCAACGCGATGGCCCACCCATGCCGAATGTGGAAATTGCCCCTTCGGTACAAACAACCGCCATTCAGCGCGAAACCCCGGCTTCACCCACAACATCGGCAGCTACTTCAGGCGGGACTGAAAATACAGCGGAAGGTGAAGGGGCGGATAAGGCCGAAGTCGAAAAAATGGCGAATGAAGTGTATCGCTTGTTACAGCGCCGCCTAAAGGTTGAGCGTGAACGCCGTAGTCGGTAATTGTTAGATGTTGGAGGAATAAGGATGCCAACCAAAGGGGGTCTGGCCCCAGCCAAATTGGTCAACATGACAACCGGTGAAACGGTTGAATGTATGTTTAACCCGTTCGAGTACACGTTGACCAAACAAAATCAATGGGAAAAGAAACCTGCGAAGGGGAAAAACGTCCCTGAAATCGTATTTAAGCAGGGTGGAAATCAGGTACTCAAAGTCCAGCTTCTGTTCGATACCTTTGCGGAACAAAGCGATGTACGTGACCACACCGACAAGATTTGGAAGATGATGGCCGTCGCGGAACAGACCAAAAACGCAACGACGGGTAAAAGTCGGCCTCCCAAAGTGTCATTTCGCTGGGGGCGTCTGAATTTTGAGGCGGTGTTGACCAATATCCAACAGAAATATACGTTGTTTTTGCCGGATGGCACACCTGTCCGTACCACTGTGGATATTACGCTGGAACAGTTGATTGATGTGGATGATTATTCTAGCAGTGGTGGTGGTGGCGGTGGTGCGGCGGCGACACCCAAAGTAGCGACATCGCAACAGGGTCAGCGTATGGATACGGTAGCCGCCCAACAGACGGGCGATCCCGCCAATTATCGCCAAGTGGCCGAAGCGAACAATGTTGATAACCCGAATAAAGTACCCAATGGCACGCCGCTGGTTGTTCCCAACCAATAACGCGCCCGAAGGAGACTAATCGAATGCCCACTGGTGAACGCAATGCCGAAATACTCGGTCAAGCAATTGTGAAGGTCAATGGCGCTCCTCTAAAAGTCGCCACGATGGACAAGATGATCGAGTTCGTGGTAGATAGCAGCCTGGCCATCCCGGATATGTTTTCGCTGACATTTAGCGACGATGATCTCAAAATGGTGGACTCGAATGATTTCCCACTGGGAGCGTCCGTCGAAATTTCGATGAGCGATAACGATAATCCTAACACCCAACTGCCCGTATTTAAGGGGGAGATTACGGCTGTTGAACCAGACTTTGAAGATGGGACGAATGCCACTATCACTGTGCGTGGGTACGCCAAAAGCCATCGGCTGCATCGTGAATCGAAAACGAAGGTTTGGCAAAACGTCAAAGATTCGGATATTGCCCAAGAAATTGCTGGCAACGCGGGTTTAACTCCACAAGTTCAAGCAACAGCTGAAGTTTTTAAGCATGTGTTCCAAAATGCCATCACCGACATGGCTTTTTTGCAGCAGCGTGCCGAACGTATTGGGTATGAAGTTTTTGTGCAAGATGGCACACTCTATTTCCGCAAACCCGACCCGTCCGGCGGTGCTGAGGTTCTCGAATGGGGGGAGGATTTGCGCCGTTTTCACCCGCGCATGACCATTACTGAACAGGTTGATGAGGTCACGGTTAAGGGGTGGGACCCCAAGATAAAAGAACCCATTATAGGGAAAGCTACCACGAGCAAAACTTCGCCTACGGTTGGTTTTGGTAAATGGGGTGGACAGGCGGCTCAATCAGCCATTAGCGCCGCTAAAAAAATCGAGGTACGTTCGCCTGTCCAAAGCCAAGCTGATGCCGACGCAGTGGCAAAAGCGATCCTAGATGAAATCAATAGTGGATTCATTGAGGCTGAGGGTGAAGCACGCGGTATGCCCAAACTCAAAGCGGGCATGATTGTCGAGTTGAAAAAGATTGGTAGCAAGTTTAGCGGTAAATATAAACTAACCTCGGTGCGCCATATTTATACGGCACAAGGCGCGATGATTACCCATTTCACCGTAGAGGGGTTGCGCCCGGCCCTAATGACCGAACTCTTGGCGACCCCGGTTGAAGAACCGCGCTGGGATGGCGTTGTGACGGCGATTGTCACCAACAACAATATCAGTGGTGATTCCAACAGCGGGCAAGGCGATTGGGGCATGGTGAAGGTCAAATATCCTTGGCTGGATTCTGGTCAGGAAAGTTTTTGGGCGCGTATTGCTGGGCCGGGGTTTGGTGCTCAACGTGGCATTTATTTTCTGCCCGAAGTCAATGATGAAGTATTGATTGCCTTTGAACATGGCGATTTTAACCGACCCTATATCATAGGTGGATTATTTAACGGCAAAGATGCCCCCCCTGAAGCCATAAGCAAGGTCTCAGTGAGTGGCAAGGTCAAAACCCGTGTGATTAAAACCCGCACCGGCCATACCATCCGCTTTGTAGATCAAGATGGTGGTGAAGAATACATCGAAATTGTGGACGCCAAGAGCAATACCACGATTAAGATGGATACTCAGCAAAAGAAGATTACGATTGATAGCAAGGACAAAATCGAGATTGTGGCACAGGGTGATTTGTCGCTGCAATCAAAAACAGGTAAGGTGGATATTCGCGCTCAACAGGGCATGTCCCTGCAAGGCATGACGGTAGATGTCAAAGGCACGTCTAGCGTGAATGTCGAAAGTAATGGCAATACAACCGTCAAGGGCATGACCTTTTCGGCGCAGGGCAACACAACTGCCGAGGTGCGTGGTTCGGCAACATTGACCTTGCAAGCAGGGCTAGTAAAGATTAATTAATCGCTATTTTAGAAACAAGGTGCTTAAGCGCCTTGTGCCAGACTTTTCGAAGGACGGTTTTTGATGACGAAAGACCTGATTGGGCGTGGATGGGCTTTCCCACCACAGATTGATAATCGTGGGCAGCTTGCCTTGACACAGGGGGACAGCGAAATCCAACAGGCCATTCAAATCATCCTCGGCACATCACCGGGGGAGCGTGTGATGCGGCCCGATTTTGGCTGTCGGATTCAAGAATTGGTCTTTGCTCCGAATAATTTGGAGACGTGTGCGCTTGCCGAACGCTATGTGCGAGAAGCGTTGGGTCGTTGGGAGCCGCGTATTAACCTGACCAAAGTGAAGGCCGAACCGCATTATGAAAATAATGGTGTCTTGATGATTGAAGTGAGTTATAGTATCAAGACAACCCAAGACCCACGTAGCCTAGTTTTTCCGTTTTATCTCTTGCCTGACCAAATTGAGTCAGAACCCGAAACTGTGCAATAAGGAAACGCTATGTCTCTGAATGCCCCTCGTCTGGATGACCGGACATTTCAAGATTTGGTACAAGAGGCCATGCGGCGTATTCCGTTATACACGCCGGAGTGGACAGACCATAACCTGAGCGATCCGGGGATTACGCTACTGGAACTATTTGCGTGGCTGATGGACATTATGCTCTATCGGCTGAATCGTGTGCCGGATCGTCACTACATTAAATTTATGGAACTCATTGGCATGAAACTGCGTGAGCCGGAATATGCCAAGACATGGGTGACGCTTTGGCTTTCGGCCCCCCAAGAGAATCCGATTGAGATTCCGAATGCGACGGAAATTTCCACCACCCGTACGGAGACCGAACCTGCCATTATATTTTCGACGGATAATGCCTATACCATCCGCATCGCCAAACTCGATTATGTAATGACCAGCGCGGCGCGTGATAGTCAGGGTCAAAGTCGTAAGTATGTGGAACAAAATATGAAGCGGCTGACGGCAGGTTTTGAGGGTTTCTATATTTTTGCCGAATCGCCCCATGCCGGGGATGCCGTCTATTTTGGTTTTGAAGAAGATCTGTCGTATCACATTTTGGGCTTGGAACTCGATTTAGACCTTGCGGCGGGCGCTGGTATTGACCCGACGCAGCCACCTTATAGCTGGCAGGCACTTTCGAGTGTCGCCCCGGTAGAGTGGACAAACTGCGAAATTGACATGGATGGCACACGCGGCTTTAACATGTCGGGTTTGGCGCGGGTACACTTGCCCAAGATGGTGCGCGGTGAGATTGATGGACGCCGGGCCTATTGGGTACGTGTTCGTTTAAATGATCCCCAGCCGGGTGTACCGACTTATCGCCGTAGCCCACTGGTGAAAAAAGTTGGCTCCGGGTCATGGGGCATCACTGTTCCAGCGACCCATGCCTCGCTACTCAAAGATGAGTTTCTAGGTCGCAGCGATGGTACTCCCGGTCAAAAATTCTATTTGCAAAATAAACCTGTTCTGCCACGTCTGCCCAATGAGCAGTTGACGGTTCGGATAAGCAATGAAGAGGTGGAAATCTGGACGGAAGTCCCGGATTTTTCAGGCTCAGGGCCGGAAGACCGCCACTATACCATTGACAGTGCCAGCGGAGAAGTCCGATTTGGTCCGGTCATGCCGCAGCGCGATGGCACGATTCGGCGCTATGGCATGATTCCCCCGCGCAACAGTGCGTTGGTCATGCGCAATTATCGGTATGGCGGCGGCGCGATGGGCAATGTGCAAAAGGGGGCGCTGAACGTCCTTAAAACCAGTATTCCCTATATTGACCGCGTATCCAATCGCCAACCCGCGACTGGTGGACTTGACCAAGAGAGCATCGAAGACGCCAAACTGCGTGTCCCCGGTTATCTGCGCTCGTTGGGCCGGGCCGTGACTGCGCCGGATTTTGAATATCTGGCTTTGCAATCCGTACCGGGCGACATTGCACGGGTGTTTGCGCTGCAACCGCCCAATTCGGCTATTGGGGAAGTCAAGGTGCTGTTGATTCCGCGTGTGGTCAATCCCAATGGTTATATCGCGCCAGAAGAATTACAGTTGGACGATGCAATGGTCAAATTGGTGCGCGATTTCTTGGATATGCGCCGTCTGATTACGACACGCTTGGATGTCACGTCACCCGCCTATTATTGGGTACAGACGCGGATTCGGTTGCGTGCCAGTGCCCATTTTGACCCCGAACGGGTGCGCGAGGCAGTTGAAAAACGCCTGTTTGAATATCTCAATCCCATCATCGGAGGGCCACGTGGCAAAGGCTGGCCTTTTGGCCGTGACCTGCATGTTTCGGATTTGATTGCCTGCCTCCAAACCGTGCCGGGGATTGACTTCATCCGTTCGATTGAGTTGTTCCCGGTCACATGGTCGGGTGGCAAAGCCCAACGTGGAGAAGCCGTGCAGACGCTTGAGATTGTGGCACACGGCGTCGTGGCTTCACAGCGCCATGACATCACCATTGACAGTGATTAGTCCACCCAACAAAAGGAGACATTTGTGTCTGAACAAAGACGCGCGGTACTGCGTGTAACTGGCCCAGACATTACCGTAGATCATATCGAAGTGGCCGGCGCTGGATTTAAAATCGGGCGCTTGGCCTCGAATGGCTTGGCATTGCCGCATAATAAGATTTCACGCGAACATGCCGAATTTAATTTAACAAGTAGCGGCCTCACCGTGCAAGATTTGGGCAGCAGCAATGGGACATTGGTCAATACCAATCGGATTGAACCCAATCAGCCCGTGCAGTTGAAGCCCGGCGACACCATCAGTATGGGGCCCTATGTGCTGACCTTTGACCAGATTATTGAGGCAGGTCAGGCCGAAGCCCCATCCCCCAAAAAGCCATTAGATAAAACGATGGTGATGGGGGCCGCCCAACCAGCACCCGCCGCACCACCCCCGCCAGAAGCGCCCGCCGAACCCGCTCCATTAAAAGAAACAATGGCAGTCTCGCCGGAACGGGTCACACCCCCGGCTGAACCACCGCCTGCGCCAAAGGCTAAGGAGCCAAAACCGCCTAAAGCACCGGAGGTTGCCGCCAAACCACCTGAACCAACACCTCCGCCACCACCACCAACGCCGCCTGCAC
>JABFGB010000053.1 GCA_013112715.1 Chloroflexota bacterium | reverse complement strand
CTAATCGTTTGCATCGCTCCTTGGATGAGTTGCAGGCTTCAGTTGATGCTTTTATGCACACCCAACAGAATGTTTGGCATCACCCTGATCGTCTCTTGTTCGCTGATCACTTTCGACTAGTGGCTTAAGACTCCAAGATTGCTGCGAACAAAGTCCACTGCAAGCATAAAACAATCAACGGTAGTTTCCCAATGTGCCTCGACCTCCTCCGGTGTCAGGCTTAATTGTGTACCATGTTCAGTGTTTCCTCTAATAATCAGCGACAAAGCCTGTGGAATACTGGTTTCGGCAATACTGCCGAATTCTGTCAATTTCTCGACAATATCCTGTTGGCTTCTTTCGCGTAAATCGAAGGTGTCTGTTAATACAGTAGCGGCAATGAGATCGTATCTGCTTAACCGTCTCCCTTGTTGATTAATACGTTCAAATATTTCAATTGCGTCATCTATTTCCATTTCATTTACTGTGACAACAGAAAAAGGGTAATTGTTCAGCAATTCACGACAGGAAATGAATCTTTGACGATATTCTGACGAGAGTTGATCATATATTGGATAATGATTACCGCCGAGGAGGTCTCTAATGGCGACCCACCTTTGATTGTCAGGTGTACGGTATTGAAAGTCTGCATTGTCCGTACTTAAATCAACGACGATTTTGCTATAGTCTTCTCCTTCTATAGTCCATCCTTTGATGACAGCGTATAGGGAGGTAAGTCTTTGCTGACCGTCAAGTATGAGAGTGTAATTTCCTCCTTTTTCAAGTGGAGGTTGCTGAAGATCACTAACATCTCTCAATAGATGATTGTATTTAGTTGGAGCTTTCCAAAGAAAGATAGTACCAATAGGATATTCTTTATACATGCTATCCAAAAGAGTCTGGATTCGTTTTCTTTCCCAAACGAATTCCCTTTGGAATCGAGGTATTCGTAGCCGACCTTGTTCCATATCTCCTATCAGACTACCTAAACTGACCCGTTCAACTTTTATTTTTTCGGTACGCATATAAATACCCCTATCGAAAGCATCATTCAAAGAATAACTAGAAGTGTAATTATATTACAACATAATCCTTGTTTGATAAAAGTTTATGCGTGAAAAGTTTATGAAATTGATTGACTTTTGAGACGAATATGAAAGTTATTTGGGTAGCGTTTTATTTGCCCCGCTTATATTTTCCGCGTAGGCTGTTCCAGCGAATCAACATCACATCGCGGAACATATAATAACTATCGCGCAGGGGCTTAATTTTGGATTTGTCTTTGTAGTACCACGTAATCGGCACATCTACAATTTTGTAGCCGCGTTTTTGCGCGATGTGCAGCAATTCGACATCAAAACTCCAGCCAGTCATGGTTTGCTGCGGGCAAATGTCCTGCACAATGTCACGCCGGAAACACTTAAAGCCGCATTGGGTGTCCTGAAAACCATGCACCGCAAAAATCCGCACAATAAAGTTAAATACCCGCCCAATAAAATGTCGGGACGGCGGTTCATCTACTCGTTTGGCTCCCGGCCCTTCACGGCTGGCAATCGCAATATCATAGCTGCTCTGTTGGGGGGGTAAAAATTTGAGGACTTGCTCTATCGTCATTGAGAGGTCGGCATCGCAGATAAAGACGTATTCATACTGCGCCGCCATCATGCCCGTTCGTACCGCTGCCCCTTTGCCCTGTGTGCCCTCAAACATCGGCTTGATAAAGGGAAATTCTGCTGCCGCCTCCTCAATCACCTGTTGTGTGCCATCGTTGCTGTTGTTGTTGACAATGATGACTTCAATCGGAAAGGTTTGCTGGCCTACAAATGCGGCGATTTGCGCGATGCTGGCAGGCAGGCGATCCGGTGCGGCTTCATTGTAGGCTGGAATGACAAGGGATAATGAGGGCAATTCTTGGGCAGACACGTGATTCTCCTGTTACGCTCAGAGCGAGCGTTTTGCGTCATGCGGATGAGTCAAAATAGACTCCAAATACTCTATTGATACACTGCGGCTTTGCTGAATGACGCGGCGTTTGGGTAACATACGTGGCAGAGTCAAAATCCCGACCAGCATTCCCCGTAGTTTGGCTCTTGCCGCCTCCCCACGCCATGCCCGTAATGCCGACCATGCGATGTTGGCTTGATTTCGCAGTACCGACCATCCATGACGCCGCCATAACGCCGCCGGATAGTTTTTCATCAGTACGTAAAGCGTGTTGCGTCCGTCGTGAAAGCTGGCCGTTGGGCCGCCGCCGCTGGCCGACAGGCGATGATACACAATCGCATGTGGCGCATAGATGCAGCGATACCCCTGTAACTGTGCCCGCCATGCCAAATCCACATCTTCCTGCGAAAAGAAGAAATCGTCGTCCAACAGGCCTATTTTTTCCAACATGCTGCGCCGATAGACGCTCGACCCGCCGCACGCCGAAAAAACGTATTCTTCCGTTTCATATTGGCCTGTGTCTTGCTGCCACACCCCGCGATTGCCCGGTTGCCCATCCATCCGATAAAAATCGCCCGCTGTATGGAAGGTGTCGCGCTTATCAAACAGCAGCATCTTGGACGCCACAAATCCGGCTTCGGGGTGTCGCCCCAGTGCCGCGATGACCTCCGCCGCCCAATGGGGATCAACTTCGGTATCATTATTGAGCAGGGCCACAAATTCGCCCGTCGCCACGCGCATCCCGGCATTACACGCCCCGGTAAATCCGCGATTTTCCGATAGTTGCTCAATCAAAAATTGTGGAAAATATTCCCGCACATACGCCTGTGTGCCGTCCGTCGAGGCGTTGTCGGCGATAATCACTTCAATGTCGGGATGCGTTTGGGCCACCAGCGAGGGCAAACACGTTTCCAGATGATGTTTACCGTTCCAATTGGGGATGATGATCGAAAGCCGCCCCTTGACGGGTGGGTGGATAAAGTTGCCTGCTTGGTTGACCATGCGCTATTTTGCCAACAGACCTTCCGCATTCAAAAATGCCGCCACTGCCTCTTGCCAAGTACGCAGTTGAATCCCCAAGCGTGCCGCCGCGAAATTCCTCAGCACCGAATATTCAGGTGGGCGCGATGGACGTGGATATTCCGCCACCGTAATTTTTTCAATTGGTGTGTTCTGATACCCCGCTAAGTCCAAAATATGGCGGGCGAATGTCCAGCGTGAGGCCCGCCCCTCATTGACCAGATGATAAATCCCATAATGCCGCGTTTCAATCAATTTTTCCAGCGCCTCGGCCACATCATTGGCATAGGTTGGCACAGCCACTTCATTGGTGACGACGCGCATCGGCTGACCAGATGCCGCCCGATTTAAGATAGCATGGATGAAATTTTTGCCGCCGTGTGCGAACAACCATGAAAACCGCACAATCATATGACGTGGCACAAGGTCACGCACCATTTGTTCCGCTACCCATTTGCTATAGGCATAGGCATTTCCGGCGGGGTGGGTTCGGTCATATTCCAGATAGGCCCCTGTATTGGTACCATCAAACACCTCATTGGTGCTGATATGCACCATCGCCGCTCCTACTGCCTGACACCCCAGCGCGATATGCTGCGTCCCATAGCCATTGACGGTCAGGGCGTCGTCGGGATGTTCCGCACAATAATCCACATTCGTCAAGGCCGCGCAGTGAATCACCAATTCGGGTTGCAGGTCGGTGATAAATCGCTGAGTTTCAGGTTGATTGGTGAGGTCGAGTTCTTGAATATCAATTCCGGTAACGGTGTGGGCCTGACTTAACCGTTCGACGAGCAGTCTGCCAAGCTGTCCCCGTGCCCCTGTAACCAGAATGCGCATGAATGGATGAACTCCATGAGAGTGATTAAATAGACCGAAAGCCGATTATAGCGGATGGATAACACCCAAACCAGACGCTTTGTTGAGTATCCTATTGCAGGGGTACAATCCGGCCCATTAATTTCAACCATTGAAGGACACGCCTGCATGAAATCCCCTCTCTATCAGCGTCACTGGTTCGCGCCATTGGTCTTTGGGGTGGTGACGTTGGTCTTGTTTAAAGATGTGCTGTTTGCGGCATCGGGACATGGCTTGGCAGGCAGTGATTTTCGCCAGTTGCACTATCCCCTCCTCCAATTTGTGGTGCGCACCGTGTGTGAGACCCACACTGTCCCCCTGTGGAATCCCCATCAATTTTTAGGCTACAGCGTCGTAGGGAATCCGCAGTATGGCCTGTTTTATCCGCCCAACTGGCTGCTCATCTTTTTTGAAGGCGACGCGCTCTATCGTGGGGTCGGGTTGCTGGTCGCTCTACATATTTTCTGGCTGGCGCTCGGCACAAATTATTTACTTTGGCTCTATGGCGCTCACCCCATTGCAGCAATCGGGGCAGGCGTCGTGGTGGCTTTTGGTGGTTTCCCAATGGCCCGTATCTACGCCGGACATTATGCGGTTTTGCTGACAATGGCGTGGGTTCCAATGGTCATGGTGGGTCTGAAACTGGCCTTACTGAAACAACGACCTGTTTGGGCCATTCCCGGCGGGGTGGCATTAGCGTTGGCGGTCTTAGGCGGGCATCCCCAAATGGCCTATATCATGGGCATTGGCTTGGGGGTGCAGTGGCTTTATGAATGTTTCCGGCTAGGCCGCCCGTTTACCCGCCAGAAATTAATTCCCCCCATCCGTCAACTGTTATTGATGGGGGTGATGGGTGGTCTACTCAGCGCGGTGACATGGCTGCCTGCGTGGGATTACAGCCCAAAAACCCAGCGCGGCGGGGAAGCCGACAGTCTTGCTTTTGCCAATCAACACGCCGTACCACCCGCCCAATTATTCGGTTTGGTCATTTCGGATTGGTTTGGCGAACCCGCTAGCGACCCGACCTATTGGGGCGCCCCCTTTTACGAAGAAATGACCGCCTATGTTGGAATTTTGCCCTTGTTGTGTCTGCCGCTGCTATGGCGTATGCGCAGTCGCCGCAAGGAAATTTGGTTGTTTGCCAGCCTTGCCGTGTTGGGGGTGATTCTGAGTTTGGGTAAGGACGGTATTCTCTATCGTCTGTTGTATGAAATGGTACCACCTGCCCGTGATTTCCGTGCGCCGGGGCGATTTTTGTTCCTGACCTCCATCGGCCTCGCGGGGGTAATGGCTATCACTCTCACCGAAATCTGCCAAGCCGATTTAGCCGAACGCCGACGGTTGCTGCGTCCCATCACCCACTATGTCATCCCCGCTGTAATTTTGGCGCTTTGGGGGTGGGGCATGGTCTTGGCTTTGCAAGATTACCCCAACGACCTCACCGACCAACGAGCCGAATATCGAGCGATCCAGATGGTCGCTACCCTTTCGTTTGTCATTTTGGCGGGCGGGGTCGGATGGTCGTGGCGCTTAGATTGGCGTCATGTTTCAACAGTCGGGTTGGGATTGCTGATTTTTGTCAACAGCCTTGCGGTGTGGTGGGCCACTTCCTCTTTGATCCAAACCGATACCCTCCAATTATCCCCCATCTGGCAGGCCGCCGAACACACCATCCCGCAAGGGGCAGATGCCGAGTATGGTCGTGTCATGCAGATGTCCCCACCTCCCGGCATCCCCAACGGCGCAAGCTGGACAGACTATCAATCACCGCAGGGCTATGACCCCATTTCACCCCTCGAATGGACACGCCTTGCCGAGCGCACCGGACAATATATTTTAGACCCCGGCAGCGCCACCAATCGCATTTTTGGCGTGCGTTATGTCCTGTCCGGCACATCCATCGAAAACTATGGCTTTGGCAGCACGGCCTATTTTGAAAATATCGGGCAATCCGGCGACTTCTGGTTTTATGAAAATCCCTATGCCCTGCCGCGTGTTTATCTGGTCGAGCGCTACGAAATTGAGCCGAACCCCGCCGCTGTGCGTAACCGTATCATGAACGGCGAGGTAGATCGTGGGGATGTTGTGCTGCTGGATACCGACCCTCACTGTGAGCTTTCGGAGCAGGGTGGTACAGCGACCATTACCAACTATGCCCCCAACCGCGTGACCATTCACGTGACCAGCAACGGGCCGGGACTATTGGTACTAACCGACCAATATGACGATGATTGGCGGGTGGAGGTGGATGGCCGACAAGCTGATTTACTGCGGGCCAATGATTTGACCCGTGCTGTCTGTGTGCCAAGTGGTGAACATACCGTCGTGTTTTCCTATCAACCGATGTCCCTCAAAGGAGCAGGTGTTTTATTTGGGGTAGGCGGACTATTGATTGTTGCCCTCGGTGGCGGCACGTTGAGGTCACGCCGCCGTGAAACTTTGAAAAGTTTGTGAAAACCGTTAATAAAGGGTTAGAATGGGAAAACGCGCTAAATCTGATTGGCTATCAGGTCTTGCTTGTGGTAGACTACAAAAAGCGTTAAGGCCCTATTTGACCAGATGAAAGGACGCAATTTTTGCGCCAGAGCTATGTCGTCTGAAGTGGACACGATTCAGGTTGTATATATTGAAGACGAGCCGGAGATGATTGATCTTGTCCGGTTGGTATTGACTCGGCGTGATAAAGATGCCAGACCCGATCAGCCGATGTATAAGGTGTATGGCGCGAGCGGTGGCCGAGAAGGGCTTCAACTCATTGAAGACGTAAAACCCGACCTTGTGCTGCTCGATTTGATGATGCCAGACATGGACGGTTGGGAAGTGTATCAACAAATGAAAAACCGCGAGTCAATGAAAGATACGCCCGTGATTATTGTCACGGCTAAAGCGCAAAGCATTGATCGTGTATTAGGCTTACATATCGCCAAAGTGAATGCTTACGTAACCAAGCCCTTTGGTCCCAAGGTTTTGATGGCAAGTGTTGAAGACGTGCTCCGCGATGTCGGGCGTCTCGACTAACAGTATGCGTGCCTGCTTGCACGATTTGACGAAGGATTGCACAATAAAATAGATCTGCCTAATCAGTTTAAGGGGACTCACATGCTGTCAGTCCGTTTTACCACATTTGTTTTAATTATCGTTCTTGTCGGCATTCTCATTCCAACTTCCACGCCTGCGATAGCCCAACAAGGCCAAGAATTACTCCAAAATCCCGATTTTGAAGGAAATTTCGTCGCCATTGGCGGGGACAGCACCAAACAGGTCGCCCCAAGTTGGCAACCTTGGCATCTCCCACCTCCCGCAGGTGCAGATTCGTCCGTCAATTTGGAGCCGGATTATCAACCTGCACCAACTAACCGCGTGCTGAGTGGCTCGGCGGCCCAAGAATACAATACCTTTTTTGCTACCCATGACGGCGGCCTATTCCAGCGTGTGCCCGTCGCGGCAGGTGAAAATCTGCGTTTTGCTGCCAATATTTATGTGTGGTCATCCGCCACTTTTGAAGACCCCAATGAATCTATCCAACCGCAGGGTGTCAAGGTCAGCGTGGGTGTTGATCCCAACGGCGGCACCGACCCCACCAGCAGTGCGATTGTCTGGTCAACCCCCGTTGAATATTATGACGAATATCGTGAAATCACCATCAGCACGGTGTCGTTGGGGACATCTGTCACGGTCTATGTCCGCAGTACGGTTTCCGGCGCAGTTGGCGTAAACAATATTTATGTGGATAAAGCATCGTTGGTATCATCGGGTTCAGTTCCAATAACCCCGACGACCCCCGCTCCCACCACACCCGCCCCGACGACCCCAGCACCCACGACCCCTGTGACGGTTACTGCC
>JABFGB010000052.1 GCA_013112715.1 Chloroflexota bacterium | reverse complement strand
CTAATCGTTTGCATCGCTCCTTGGATGAGTTGCAGGCTTCAGTTGATGCTTTTATGCACACCCAACAGAATGTTTGGCATCACCCTGATCGTCTCTTGTTCGCTGATCACTTTCGACTAGTGGCTTAGTGATAAGCCCCCGTTATCATCGAGTGAGCGTTTTTTGCGAACGGTGCTATCGGGGATAGCACGTGATAACGGCAAATTATCATCTACGGCAATCGGCGCAGACGATTACCTAGTGATAAGTCCTCTTATCGTAAATAATCTTATGTTATATTAAGCCATTTTTGCGGTCTTGCCGATCAATCCACAACACGACTAAAATGGCATTGTCCATCAGAAGATAGAAATGAGGACACTATGCCTGCTTCTGAACCTGCCGCGCAAATAGCGTCCATTGACCCGAGTCACGAACAGGCCCGATTTTGGCGTGTCTCCTCCGTCACCGAGGTGGAACTACTTTACGCCAAGTATGTCCACTTCTCGTTTGACAAACACTATCACGAGGAATATGCGCTGGGGGTGGTTGAAACGGGCATCCACGCCTTCTGGTATCGCGGGGGGTTTCATACGGGGTCGCCGGGCCAGATCGTGACCTATCAACCGGGGGAGATTCATAACGGTCAGGCAGGCAGCGACGAAATTTGGCGCTATCGTATGTTTTATATTTCGGCGGATTACATTCGGCAGTTATGTGACGATCATCATCTCCCCGCCGGCACGACCCCGTTTCTGAATCAGACCATCATCGAGGATGCCACGACTGCCTATTGGCTGCGACGGCTGCACCAAGAATTTGAGGCCCAAAGTCTAACGCTTGAACGCCAAGTGCTGCTAAATTACATCCTGACCGATTTTCTGCTGCGCTATTCCGATACTACGCTCCCAATTCCTGCCAAAACCCACGAGGCGAAATCCATCCAGCAGGTCATCGCCTATATCCATGCCCATTTTTTGGAAGATATTACCCTCGACGAACTTGCCCAAGTCGCCCACCTCAGCAAAAGCTATCTCATCCGCGCCTTTCGGAATCTAGTTGGCCTCTCCCCCTATTCCTATCTCGTACAGGTGCGGCTGAATCAAGCACGTCTGCTGCTCCGTCAGGGCCACCCCATTTCTCAAGTCGCCCAAGATACGGGATTCGCTGACCAGAGTCATTTTACGCGCTATTTTCGGCGGGCGTTGGGCGTGACGCCGGGGCAGTATCTTCAAAAAAGCTGATTCTCACAAAAGATAATATTGTTCAAGACCGCCGCCATCGGGTCGCGTATCCTGTTGCCTATATACACAGGAGAAGCGATTGCGATGATGGATGCCAAGTTTAGTCGAGCCTATCTTGAATTGACGGCTGCGATGGTGATTGTAGGAAGCTCGGTGGTGGTTGGTAAGCAGGTGAGCAGTACATTTCCGACCTTTTTGGCGCTGTTGATTCGTTTTATGATCGGGCTGCCCTTGCTGGTGGTTTTGATAAGGCGGCAAGGTAATTTTCAGTGGCCCGGTCGTTCGGCGATGGGGGCGATTTTTTTGCAGGCGCTGACGGGCGTCTTTCTCTTTAATGTATTGATGCTGTTCGGCCTGCGATATATCACCGCGATGCAAAGCGGTCTCATTTATAGCACAGGCCCGGCGGTCATTGCGATCTTGGGGATGGGCCTGCTGCGCGAACGGCTGTCGGGGCGGGAATGGCTGGGCGTGGTCATTTCTGTGGCGGGGATTATGCTGGTCAGTTTGTTGGCACCGGGGAATGACAAAAACCAATCGTCGGGTGCATGGCTGGGTATACTTTTGGCGATTGGGGCGGTGATTTGTGAGGCGCTGTTTACGATTTTTCGCAAGATGGGGGCCGATCATGTGCCGCCGATTTCAAACGCGCTATTGGTGACGCTTTTTGCATGGGCCTTGTGTTTGCCCATCGGCCTCTATCAAGCCACCCAATTTGATTTCGCGGCGGTGGCCCTCAGCAATTACGGCATCTTGGCTTACTACGGGATTTTTGTGACGGTCATCGCGTATTATCTTTGGTTCAGCGGCATTTCCAAAGTGCCGACAGGCGTGGCAGGCGTTTTTACAGGCATCATGCCGATTAGTACAGTGGTGTTGTCGGCCCTGCTGCTGCATGAACCCTTTACACGCTATCATCTGCTAGGCTTGGTGTTGGTGCTGGTCGGGATTGGGTGTATCACCGCGCCACCCATCAGAATATTCATTCGACGGCCTTCATTGGAACTCTAAGGTATGACGAAGTTGCCAGTCAAAGCACAATCCATATAATGGGTAACTCATGTCTCGTTAAGCCAATACATGGGAGCCATATGGAATGAAATTGATACGTTCGTTTTGGTTGATTTGTTTGGTTCTTTCGCTTGTTTTTGTTCCCAACCCCGCCGCAGCCCAAGTGGATTGTGCCCAACTTGTTAGCCAAGCCGATTCTCTTTTAACTCAAGCCGCCACATCGCTTGCCGCCAATGATCTTGTGACAGCACAGGCGCTTGTGAGTGCGGCGAGGGCGATGCTTGTGCCATGTGTCACGGCAGGGGTGTCCTCCTGCACCGCGATTGGACAGGCGGATACAGTCTTGGGCCAAATTGAAACCGCCAGCGATGTCGCCACAGCCTCGACCCTGCTGAGTGGAGCACAAGCCCTCCTTGATTCTTGCATCACAACCAGCGCTACTCCGGAGACGGGCAATTTACCCCCTGTTCCAACCCTTACCCCAGTGTCGAGTAGTAACCCCACCAATGGACTCATTGTCTATACCTCTGGGCCATTGAGTGCGCAGGGTTTTCCCACCAAAACGGATATTTTCGTGATGAATCGGGATGGAACAGGCATAGTTCAGCTCACCTCTGATGGCACGGCGGCATCGCCAGCATGGTCGCCCTATGGGACACAAATCGCCTACCAAGCCTACGGAACCAGCACCTTTGACATTTTTGTCATGAATGCGGATGGCAGCGGCCAAACAAATCTGACCAACGGCCAAGCAGGATCGGCTAGCACCCCCACATGGTCTCCGGATGGGCGATACCTTCTTTTTAAGGGCAGTCCATCCAGCGATACCGATATATATGTTATGGCTGCCGATGGGTCGGGCTTACGGAATCTCACCAACAGCCCCTCGGCCTATGAAATGGATCCGGCATGGTCCCCGGATGGCAGCCAAATCGCCTTTGTATCTGATCAAGCAGGAAGCGAAGATGTTTGGTTAATTAATGTGGATGGTTCAAATCTGCACAACTTGACGGCCCAAACAGATGCCTATCGGCAAGGCCACGAGCGGAAACCCGCATGGTCTCCCAACGGGGTCATGATTGCTTTTCAATATGTCAACGCCGAGGGTATAAGCAGTATCAGCCTCGCAAAAGCCGACCTTACGGGTGGCAGTCGTCTGATCGTTGATTTTGGCATGGTCAATAATCCAACATGGTCACCCGACGGCACGCGGTTGGCGTTTACTTCGAATCAGGACGGCGATAACGAAATTTATGTCGTCGCGGTGGACAGTAATGAACTAACATTCGACACGGTAGCCCCAGAAGCTATCCAGCAACTGACCTCGAATGAGGATTGGGATGCGGTTGGCAACTGGCAGCCCATCGGTTCAGTCGCGGTTCCAGTTTCTGACCCCGCACCTTTTCCCCTAGAAACTGCTGTCAGCAGTGAACTGCCCAGAGCTATTCCAACTTTGACCATGCCCTCCGATGCTGCTGTTCCCGCAGCCGGGCAGTCCATCGTGAACACGTTACCGGGGGGCTTCCCAAGTGGGAGCATTCAGAGACCGGGGGTGTATGATAATGGGGCAATCCAATTTGAATTTCCGGCGGACTGGCATTTGTCCAGCGAATCGAATTTCATTTTTCCTCACCTTGTGTTTAGTAGCTTGCCTAGCGTAACGCCTGAAGAGAGTCGGCAGCAAATTGAGGCGGGTGCCATGAGCCTAGAGATTTATCTTGCAGACCCCAGACTTACGTCGCCTGACGCCGCCGAGACTCCGGCTGAAGTAATAAGCCTGATGAGCGAAGCATCCCGTGAAGCAGTGGTGGAATATAACCTGCCAAACGGGCGACCTGTGGCGAGAGTTATCCAAGATTATTCGGACGCCACCTATCAAGCAACGGTATTGGCCGCCATCGAGAATGACCATTATGTACTCGTGTTGGTGATTCATCGTAGCGGTGAAAGCGCGTTGGTGCTACCTATTGCTGAAATGGTGATGGACAGCCTTGCGTATGACCCGACCCACATGATGGGTGTACCGCCAGCCCATATTGAGGTGGTAGACCAGATCACGACGTGGGCAGAAGGAACACCCTTTCGGTTTATCCATACGGAATGGAAGATACTAGATGGTGAACGGGGGGCCTATTGTCTGCTGGTGGATCCACCAATTGGAGGACAGAATGCGTTCGTGATTGGCAACACCAACCCCACTGGGTCGTGGCAGATGGCGATACCCGTTTCAGTTCAATGGGCGGCACTCGGTTGTCCTTTTGCGGAGGCGATAGTCACCCCCTAGAAGATGCTTGTTTAATAAAGGGCGGGTGGTTGCATCCGCCTTTTTATGATTGGGTTGTTGCCTTACTCCAACGCTTGATATGCAATCGCTCGTGCCTTGCCATAAATGGGGTGAATCCAGAAGTTGTGGAGTTGATACATCACCAAGCCCACAAGGTCGTTCCGGGGGTCAACCCAAAACAGCGTGCCCGCCCCGCCATCTTTCCAAAATTCGCCATTGGCACACGGCAACCCCGCCAACCCGTGATCCGTCAAGGTATGCACCCCCAAGCCGTGACCATAACCATACATCGGCTGTGCCCCCGAAAAACGATAGGGAATCAGCGCGGGCGGCAGATGATTGGAGGCCATTAGTTCGACGGTGGTGGGGGCCAAAATCCGCACGCCGTCCACTGTGCCTCGATGATAGAGCATGTGGGCAAATCGCAGCAAGTCAGCAGGGGTCGCATCCAGACCCGCGCCGCCGGGTGTCCAATAACCGGGGGGCACACGACCATTGCGCGTGACATAGACCTCATCCTCGGGCGGTTGGCAGCGCTCAATCGTGCCGTCCTCGCGGGGGCGATAGAGGGCACTCATACGCGGCAAGTCTTTCTTTTTCAGCACGTAGTTAGCATCCACCATGCCGAGTGGCTCGAATATCCGGTCACGCAGAAAATTTTGATAACACTGTCCCGATACAATTTCGACCAGCCGGGCCAGCAATTCAAAGCCCATGCCATAGTGCCAGAGGGTGTTCGGTTGGGCCACCAGTGGAATCTCGGCGAATTTGTCCACCAATTCTTTTAATTCAGTGCCCGGTTGCTTGAGGGTCGTCATATATTTTTGCATGGCCTGTTCGGGATAGGTCATGTTGGCGGAAAAGCCAAACGGTATCCCGGCGGAATGGGTCAGCAGTTGGCGGATCGTGATCGGGCGCTCCTTGTCCACCAGTTCGGGTTGATCGCCATCCATGCCAACGTAGACCCGTGTATTTTTGAACGACGGGATGAAGTCGGTGATGTCCTGATCCAGAACAAACTCGCCCTCCTCATATAACATAAGAACGGCGACGGCGGTGATCGCTTTGGTAACAGACCAGATACGGAAGATCGTGTCGGTCTGCATCGGGATGGCGTTTTCTCGATCTGCCATGCCGTAACATCCGACATGGAATACCTGCCCCCGCCGCGACAGCACCGTCACAATTCCGGCGACTTTACCCTCGTCCACATAGCGCTGCATGGCACTGTCCATAAATTTGAGGCGCTTGGTGGATGCCCCGACGGACGCGGGTGATACGGTTTCCATGATTGACCTCCCAAGTGAAAATTCATACAGAAAGCCTATTGTAGCGCCATTGTGCCAAAATTCACAGCCATGTCGTTAGGTAGATGTCAGCGTATTTTGAGGCAAATTTAAGCCAATAGCCCATTCTGCGTCAAGTAAAACGGCATCAAATAGCCGTAAAATAGGTTCATATATCCATTTAACAAAGGAATCATCTCTTATGCGTCGGCTACTGATCTCGATTTTGGCTATTTTATGCGCTTTACCCGGTCTGCCATCCTCAAATCCGGCCCATGCTGAACCTTCCCCAACCCTCTACACCTGCATTTTTCCCGACGGCCCATTTGCCGGACAGGAAATTCTGGTGCGATATGATGCGCCGGGTGCCGAATTATCACTGGTGAGCAACTACACAGGCGAGACGGTGCAAACGCTTGAAACTGGCCTCAATACCCCACAATTCGAGGTGCGGGGTTGGTCAAGTGACTGCCGCTATATGATTGCCTCCCTCGGCGTATGGGGTGAACAATCCACTGCCGCATGGGATGTGGTCGAAAATCGGCGCGTGGGCACGATTGCCACGAAGGGGCACGCCTATCTTGATCTTGTTTGGGTACCAACCAACGATTATCGTTTATTGATTGAATCGCTCTCCGGGGCGTGGTTATGGCATCTTCCCACCAATTCACAGGCCCTGTTGTCCGCCGTCAGTAACGAATATGGAATGAATTTTGCATCATCCAGTTATGCGTATTCTATAACAGGAAACAGGCGACAACGCTCATTATATTGGGATTTGATCCGTAGTCAGGTCTTGGCTGTCACTGTAGATACCAGCCGTACTGGGGTCGCTGCATTTGACATCTACTCTGGTCAGGAGGTTGCATTTTACGCATTAAATCCGACTGACGACATAGCTTCTTTTCTGCTTTTCAATAACAACCAGTCGATCCTAGTGTACGCCTTTGATTTCCCGTATGAGTTGCCAGTTAGCGAAGGCAGCCAATTGAGGGTTTTTGACCGAGATACTGGAAATGCACTTTTTCTTTCGCCTGAAATATTAGCCTTCAATCGTCCTTGGCCCATCCTTAGCCCATCGGGGCGGTATCTGTTAATTAGAACTTATGCCTTGTTTATCTGGGATTTACAGAACCCGATTTCAGAACCACCTTACCGACCACTCGTTACTTACGAATTTCCCTATGGTTATACTGGGGCTGAATTCGTGGACGCCTTTAGAATCACTCCGGATGACAAAACAATACAGGCCGTCGCTTTTTGGTACGGCCTCGATTTCACCATCTGGCAGTGGGACTTGGCGACGGGCGAACGCTTTTATGCCAAGAAGTTCCTGAAGACTGTCTGCGACGATTTGAGCCAACTCGCCGCCGAAGAGGATGTGGAGTTGGTGACGTGGGCGTGCGGGTATCGGTAATTTGACTAACGAAGTATCCTTTTGGAACTTCCCGCATCGGTGTAACGTCGTAAGCCGATAGAGAATGGGATGCAGAGAGGATAATGGGGATGACCCGCCGATTTTTCAGATTGACACTCTTATTATTGACGCCGTCTGTGTCTCCTACCCAACCAAAAGACGACCCACCCACCGATCCGATCCCGCTGGTGGTCTTGATTGAATTTGACCCAAAGGCGTTTCGGCTGGCCTTCCCACATCCGACCTTTGCATTATATGAGGACGGCACGGTGATTTATCGAAATGAGGTCGTCACGCCAGATGCCCTCGCGGAACCTGTCAAAGCGAGCGTAGACACGGGCTATCGGACGTTTCAATTAAACGAGGACGCGCTTGCCGATTTTCTGACAGCACTTAATGTTAAGGCATTTGACGACCCCGATAACTATTATCGTGGGGATGATATGACCGACCCAATTGAGAGTTCCGTTGAGATGTGGCAGGAAGACGACCATCAGTATATTTGGGTTTCACCCTCCGACACTTATGGGGAGGGGGGGAGAGATGAAACACAGATAATCGGAAGCCCAAGCGATGAGCGGGTCATGGATGAGGCCAGAGTAGGCTTCCCACAGACGTAAACCGAGACGAAATAG
>JABFGB010000051.1 GCA_013112715.1 Chloroflexota bacterium | reverse complement strand
CCGGCGGTGTCGGTCAGGCCGACAAAAACGGGCAGGCCGCGTGCCAGGGCGGCGCTGCCGCGAGCCAGGGCCTCGTCGTCGGGTTGGGGGATAAGCAGAGCCAGGGCCAGGTGGTCAATCAGCAGGTTGCGGGCTTCGGCCAACTTTTCCTGAAACGGGGTATCCGGTGCAAAGGGGCTGACCAGCACAATCCGCTCCTGGGCCACCGCTCCTTCCAATTTAGAAGTAGACTTGGCAAAGGCGCTGAGGCCCATGGGCAGAACCGTCACCGCGCGCCCGCCGTCGGTGGCCAGCATGGTTTCAAAGGTGGCCCGATCCAGGCCGCGCCCATAACCGCTGATCAGGTTGATCTCCTCGCCGGTCAGGGTGCGCATGATCTCGTTAATGAGTTCAGCGGTGGCTTCATCCGGTGTTTGGCTGCCTAAGACGGCCACGCCCGGCTCCTGGAGCAGGCTCAGGGAACCTCGCGCCCACAGGATCAAGGGCTGTTTGGCCGCCGGCAGCGTGGCGACCAGCCGTTTGGGATAACGCGGGTCGGTGCGGATAAGCGGCTCAATTCTCTGGGCCTGCCACTGCCCGACCAGCGCGGCTTGTTTGCCCAGCCTCTTAACGGCGTCAACTGCCCGGTTTGCCTCCTCATCCGATAGGCCGAAGCGGGTGGCCCATTCCCAGGGCGACAGTTCAAACAACTGGGCCAGGGTCCGCTGCTCGCCAAAACACCACTGCTGGATAATAGGTTTGACCACATTCAATTTTAAATGGCTCTCATTCATCAGAGCCAGCCAGTAAATCAATTCGGGATAGTCAGTCATTGTACAATCAACCGGATCACACAAGGTTCGGGATAGTTGCCGATCGTATCCACCACCACTAATCTAAATTCATATTCCCCCGGCGCGGCGGTGCCGGTGTTCCACGAGCCAAGGGCGCCGCCCAGCACGGCATTATCGTAACTCTGAATAAAAGACCACTCCCCGCCGAGCGGGCGGAACTCAAATTTGTAGTAATCAAAGTTGTCCACCATCGCTGCCCCGCTGATTTGGATCACCCCGCTCACCCGAGCGCCATCGCCGGGTTGGGTAATCCTGGCGTTAGGATTGGGGCAGTTTGGCGTCTGCCCGCTCACGGGCACAGTGGCCGCTGTCGGGGTGGGTGTCACTTCCAGCTCAAGCGTGGGCGGTGGGAGCGTCGGGGTGGCGTTAACGAAGGCGTAGGCGTCGGGAGGAGAGGCGGCGGGGTTGGGGTCGGTGGCAGGGCGATGATCGGCGTCGGTGTGGGTGTATCTTGGGGGGGCGGCACGATGGTCGGAGTGACGATGCTGAGGTAGTAAATGCCCAGGGCTAAACTCAAGATAATCATGAGACCAATAAAAGCCCGGGTCATCCGGGCATTGGCATGTTCGCGCTCCAGGGTAAAAATGGAACGCATCCGGTCGCGGCGGGCCAGCCAAATAACCCGGATAAAAAAAAGCGCAACCAGCCCCAAACCAAAGTAAAGCCAGGTGTCGAATAAGGCGATGGGCCTGAGAAATTCCAGCATGATGTGTCCCCTAAAACGCAAAGGGGTATATTTTAGAGTGTCTACTCGTTACGAGCAAAAAAATTAACCCAATAATATTCAATCCAAGTATACAAAGAGGGGGGCATAGGAGCAAATTATGTTGGGCTAGGCCCATGTGTTCTCAGTCGAGATGGGCCAAAATACCCTTGAGCAGCGCTGTCAAGGTGGGGACGACTACTTTGCCGGTTTCCAGTACTTCTTCATGGGTGGTCTCGGCGGTTGAAGCGGTCTCAAGGATGGAAATATTGGTAATGGTGCTGATGCCGAGAACCCGCATCCCGGCGTGATTGGCCACCACGACTTCGTGAGCCGTGGACATACCAACGGCGTCGGCGCCAATGAGGCGGAGAAAACGATTTTCCGCTGGGGTTTCAAACGAAGGACCGGCCAGGCAAATGTAGACTCCTTCTTGCAGCTTTAAGTTCAACTCCGCAGCCGCCTGGCGAGCCAGCGCCAGCAGCGCCGGGTCGTAAGCGTGGGTCATGCTGGGAAAACGCGGGCCAAACTCGGCCAGATTGGGGCCGCGCAGAGGATGATAGCCGGCCATCCCGACCAGGTTGATCTGGTCGGTGATCAGCATCAAATCGCCCGCGGTAAAACTCTGGTTAAGCCCGCCGGCCGCATTGGTCACAATCAAGGTTTGCACGCCGAGCAGCCGCATGACCCGCACCGGCAGGGTGATATGCTGAATCGAGTAACCCTCGTAAAAATGGGTCCGGCCCTGCATCACCAGCACCGATTTGCCGGCCAACTCGCCGATAACCAGCTTGCCGGCGTGTCCAACGACCCCGGAAACCGGAAAGTAGGGAATCTCGGTGTAGGGAATGTGATCGGCATGCTCAATTTCGTCGGCCAGCGGGCTGAGGCCCGAACCCAGAATCAGGCCGATTTTGGGTTGGTGGTGGGTTTTGCGCCGGATGTAATTGGCTGCCTGCGGATAGGCATCGTCACTGAAAAAATCTTTGTGTGCATCCATCAGTTTAGACTCCCTGCCTCTTGCTGAAATAAAAAAGCGTAAAACGTAAGGGATGATAACCCAAAATCATTACGTTTTACGCTTTACGTTTTACGTAGAACGGGATAATTCCCCGTAATGGGACCACTGATTGTTTTGGAACAGCTCAACCAAACATCTTTTGGCTCAACGCGCTTCTTTTTCGCTTTCCTGGCTGAGGTGAGCATATACCTGCGTTGTTGAAATATTAGCGTGCCCCAACAATTTTTGAATATCTTGCAGGGATTTACCCTGGCTCAATTTATGCGCGGCAAAAGAATGGCGCAGCGTATGGGGCGTCACCTCGGTGGAAATGCCGACCGCTTCGACGTAATGCTTGATAATCAGCCAGAGGCCCTGGCGGGTGAGCCGTTGGCCCCGATTGTTGAGGAAAAGAGCCGTCTCATTCGGGTCGTGGACCAACTGCTCCCGGCCATGCCGGATGTAGGTCTTGAGGGTAGTCAGGGCTGAGCCGGTAATTGGAATCTCCCGCGCTTTGGAGTTGGTTTTTTTGCCTTTAACCCGCACCCGGCCGCTGTTGCCGTCAATTTCTATATCAGGTACATTCAGCGAGACCAGCTCGGTGACGCGCATGCCGGAGGCGTAGAGCATTTCCAGCAGGGCCAGGTCCCGTTCGGCTTTGGGGCCGTTCTGCCCGGCCGGAGCCTGCAAAAGCTGGTCAACTTCATTTATCGAAATCGCTTTGGGCAAGCGCTTTTTCACCTTGGGGGAGTCAAGGGTGAGGGTGGGGTCCTCTTTCAAGTCGCCCTCGGCCACCAGAAAATGAAAGAAAGATTTAATGGCGGCTACCTTACGGGCCACGGTTGAGGAGGTATAACTGCCGCTTTTGATCCGTTCGATGTAGTCAATAATGACGCTCTTCTTGACTTGCGCCCAGTTTTCTACCTTGTCATCCGTTTTCTTCTGGATACACAAGAAAAATTGCCCCAGGTCATTTTGATACGCGGCGATGGTGTTTTCGGCGTAACCCTTTTCTGCGGCAAGAAAGTTAAGGAAGCCTTGAATTCTATCTTTCATCGTCTACTCCTCACGCAGACCTTAAAAATAGCGGCCCACATAATTGTCTGGTTAAGAATTAGCAGTGCTGAGCGAAGTTGTTAAGCTTGAAATTATTCCGACGCCAGGCTAATAAGCTACAACTCGCTGCCTCAAATCAGTAAAACCTAAAATTATAGTTGTGGCAGACCTACAGACAGCGACCGAGATAAAAGGGGGAATTAAGCTTAAGCCCATTGTACCAGAACTTTGCATAACTATCAAGTCCCTGCTGACAAATTAAGGCTTGATGGGGGATTATCTGGGCAGGAGAAGAGATTAATGTCCTCGCAAGTGGGTCGGCGTGACCCGCAAGGCGACAGAATAACTCCCGGCAAACTCGTCGGCCGACATGCGAATCCGGGTAAAACCGGACTGATACTTTTGCACGTAGGCCGGCGCCTGATTGGCCGGAGGCGCTTCCGGGGCCAGGCGCGCCTCCCCACTGAAAACGATGATATTGCCGCCCTGACCATCCCCATCGAAATGGAGCGCTACCTGCGGATGGCGGGCGATATGGTGCAGCTTGTGAGTATTTGGCTGGCTGTAAATGAGGAAAGTTTGCCCATCCCACCAAAACCAGACCGGCCTGGGTTGGGGCATACCTTCGGCGTCAACCGTAGTCAGCCAAATGATTCGTTCCTCTTCCAGCCGCCGGGCTGCGCGGCGGCCAAATTCAGTATTCAGGTCTATCATGGGTGATTTCCTTTCTGTAACTGAGCTATTTCTATTTCCTTCAAGATACGACTTTTTTCTCTTTGGGCCAGATGGGGATATCTATTACCACTTCTTAATCGCCCCCGCTTTGGCGGGATCAAAGCTCACCGGCCATTTTGTAAAATCGCTGTAGATGGCTCCCTTTAAATCGGCGTTGCTCAGGTCAGCCTTGTTAAGATTGACCCCGTTCAGGTCGGCTCCCTGGAGATTGGCCCCGCTCAAGTTGGCTTCACTCAAACCTGCCTGGAATAAATCAGCCTGGCTTAAATCAGCGCCGCTCAAATTCACACCGCTCAAACTGGCTCCGGTCAAAACAGCTTTTTGCAGGTTGGCTTTACTGAGATTCGCCTTGCTCAAATTGGCCTGCCGCAGATTGGCCCGGCTCAGGTCAACCTCGCTCAAATCAGCCCGAAACAGGCCCATATTGCTGAGGTCCGCCCCCTTAAGATCCGGCCTTTCTCCCCGCTCTCGAGCTGCCTTAATGATTTGTTCAAGGTCTGCACGTGTTAAATTGCCCATCTTTTCTCCTTATCCTTTTGCCTGCTTCTCCGATTTCTACAAATACGTGGTATAATAACGTTGCACTGCCTGACGAGGAGGACGATAATGATCAAAGTGTTGGTGGAAGAAGGTTATCAATTGAGTTTACCCCCGGAATTACAACCGCTGGCTCCAATTGGCAGCCAATTTGAGGTGACGGTTGACGAAGTGGGACGTATCATTTTGACCCCTGAAAGCCAAATCCGGTCAATTTTGCTGGAAACCTTTGGCATGTGGTCAGGCCGCGATGATTTACCCACGGACGGCGTTGAGTTTGTAAGTGATGTCCGGCAAGGACGGCGTTTAGACGAGTTAGGAGTCACCCCCATTGAAACTGATTGATACCGATATTCTGATTGACCATTTCCACGGCCACCGAGCCGCGCTTGATTTTATCGCCCAACAACTTGTTGCCGGTGAAACGCTGGCTATCGTTGCTATTCTGATCCCTTACGAGCGCGGCCGCTCGTAAAATTTACCCCTCCGCTTGCAAATCCCGCAATAGACGTTCAAATGTATGTTGATACACCTCGTGGTCTCGCCACTGGCTAAAATCGCCAATGTGCCGGGTGCGGCGAATATCGGCGGCCCAAGCTTGGTCGGTTTCCATTACCGCCGAGTCCAGGCGAATGGGAAACAGTATCACCTGTTTCTGTTTATATTCTTTTTCAAAAGCGGTCTCCACTTCTTTTTCCACCCAGTCACTTTCAATGGAGTGTTCCGAAAGAACCAGAAGTAGCTTCTCGTGCGATTGAATTGAACGATCAATGGTTGGCCGAATTTTATCACCGATCCGCATATCTTGGGGGGCATACCAACAGCGCACCCCTTGTTGTTGCAGGTCATTATAGAGACGTTCGACAAAAGCTTCATCTTGGTGAGAATAACTGATGAAGCAAGAGTGGTACTGATCGGTCCCAGGTCGAGACGAAACTATCGGGCTGCCAGAAGTCGGTGAAGGCCGTTCGTTTGTTATGGTTGGTGTAGCCGTGCCTGCTGCAAGTTGGTTTAATTCCGTTTGCAATGCTTGAATTTTGGCCTCTATATCCTCAATTTCGAGAGGGATGTGTGGGTCAACCGAGTAACCATATCTAGCCTCTTGCTCTTTGAGTTTTTGCAGACGCCGATTGTGTTCCAGGATCAACTTTTTTAGATCATCTACCCGTGCCATGTCACACTTACTCCATATTTTCGAAGCTGTTTAGATCAACTCTCCGCCTGCAAATCCCGCAGCAGACGCTCAAATGCTTGTTGATACGCCTCGTGATCCTTCCAGCGGCTAAAATCTCCGATGTGCCGGGTGCGCCGAATATCTGCTGCCCAAGCCTGGCCGGTTTCCATCACCGCCCCGTCTAGCCGAACCGGGAACAACACGGTCTGGTTGCGTTGGCGCTCTTCTTCAAAGGCTTTCTCAACTTCACTTTCTACCCAAGCGCTGTTCAGAGAGTTTTTCGAAAGAATGAGCAGTAGTTTATCGTGAATTTTGATCGAAGCATCAATACGTGATCGGATTTTGTCACCAATCTTCATATCTTCTGGCGCAAACCAGCAACGCACACCGGCATTTTGTAAGTCTGTATGGAGGTGTCGAACAAAAGCCTCATCTTTGGTTGAGTAACTGATAAAGCAGGAATGATACCTTTTTCCAATAAGGGCGGCTGCATAGTTAATAAATGCATCTGGTACACCAACACCACGTAGAAAATCTGCCGGTATGTGTCCCTGCGATTGATGAATGACATCAAGACCCAGTGAAGAAGGGCCACCGTGCTGTACCTCAATAAGACCTTTAACTTGTTTCAAGTCAACATCAACAAAAACAGTTCGCCATAAAAATGCTCCACTGAGGTCCGCCTGGTCAAGGCACGCACTGCGCAGAAGTGTTTTACTAAGGTCTGTCTTATTAAGAATGGCTCCTTGCAGGTTAGCCTGCCGAAGATCTGCATCGGCAAGACTGGCTACACTCAGATCTGCAAAACTAAGGTTGGCCAAAATCAGGGAGGCTCCACCGAGGGCAGCCTGACGAAGATTTGTGTGGCTCAAATTTGCATTAAATAGATTGGCGCGAATAAAGTCCACATTTGCCAGATTCATTTCACTGAGGTTCGCTTTTGGAAGCTCGGCCCCAATCAAATCTGGCTGAATATTTGGATTCTCCTCCCGCCACCGATTCCAAACCTCGACCCCTTGCCTGAGAATTTCGAGATGCTCCTCATTCGCCATCGAGCTTACCTCTCCGCCTTCAAATCCCGTAGCAGACGCTCAAACGCCTGTTGATATGCATCATGATCCTTCCACCGGCTAAAATCGCCGATGTGCCGGGTGCGCCGAATATCCGCCGCTCACATCTCCCCCCGAAACGCCCAATGCAGCAGCGACTAGAACAGATACTCCCCCTGCCGTTCCGACCCTCGCTGCTGGGCGCGGGGACATTTAAACTACTTGCCCTGCCTGGTTCTGGATATTTTCAACATATTGACGAAACTCCGGATAGAATTCAAACTCTTTAGCCAAGCTTTTCCACTCTCGTACAAATAAGGGACTTCTTAATGTACGATTAAGCTCGCCTTCCCATATGTTCCAGAGGTCGCTGGCCAATAGTTTTTTCTGCCAGAGATAATATTCCTCTGAACAAAGGTTTAAGTATTTCAATACACTCGTGCTAAGTTCAAGGCTAGGCTTGGGTAATTGTTCTAAATCGAGCCGAAAATCCCAGGCGTCTTTTGGGAATGAGTCCATAATCTGCTCAATTCGTTGGGTGTAGGTGAGGAAGACTTGGGTATTCATCTGTTGGTTATAACTTTTGACTCCCCAGAAGAATGCAATAATCCCAACAATAATAGAAAGTAGTGTTCCGACCTGAACAGTGGTATCGAGATCCATCATATCGCCTTCTACCGTTAAATTAATTGCTCAATAATCAACTCTAAAGTTTTCGCCATTTCGCACAACTAAATCTCCCCCCGAAACGCCCGGTGCAGCAGCGACTCCCGCTGCTGGGCGTGGAGACACTTTATTTTTCTGTCGACAGAAGATCAACTCCTGAAATAAAGCTTGTACCAGCGAGATAATCCGCAAGTGCCTTAGCTACTTCATTAGAGAGACGCGCATGTATTGACATCCCAGCATTAGTGGATGTAAAAGTGGAAATCATTATTCTACGCTCGTCATTTTCTCGCCATAGCTCTAACTGATCTCTCGCGTGTAAATCAAGGCGATCTTCTGGTAGACTTAAACGTTCAGCAATTATCGGCAAGGCTCCGAATAGTGTCCACCCCTCTCCATCTCCGTTGAGAAATCTCATTACTTCTTTAACAGCAGTATCATGAACCTCAACCTGAATTCGTAAGTTGAAAGCTGGGCGCATGTTCGCTTCTAAATAAAGCCACTTTTCATTCTGAGGTACATTAGGCCAAAAATATCGGCTCGTTTTGAAGTTAATAGCAAGGTACAATATTGGTGGTTTTTCCTTGTTGTCTACTAGCTCATCAGTTAGCAGAATACCTCCCAGAGGGAAAATTTCCTGCGGTGCAATTGGACGAAAACTTTTTAAGAGCGGAACATCCAAACCAATCGGCCAATTGTGTTGAGGGTTTAGTTTGCTCAAGCATATATCATACCAATGATCACGTCTCGCCCTGATTTCTTTTCTAAGGTCAGGGTTCCCTCCGTACAGAGTGTGGCAATTGCTACAAAGCGGTGCGGCGTTATCTTCATCATCTGGCCCACTCGCCGCCTCTGGAATAATATGATGCACTTCAACCTTTTGTTTGTGATCGTTACACCAACAACAAGTAAAGTCAGCTCGTATCTTAACTTTTTCTTTAATTGCTTCTGAAAATGACATTTGGCTACCTCATTCTAATATTACAGCGCAATGTTGACCACGGCTGAGAGACCAAGTTGAGCCAATTTGGATTTACGATGAGACAGATAAGCGACATGATTGCGTTTTTGATAGTAGCGCACCAAGTGCAGGGCGGCCGCGGCAT
>JABFGB010000050.1 GCA_013112715.1 Chloroflexota bacterium | reverse complement strand
CTCAGCAAAGACTATGAGCTACTCCCGGCAACGTCTGAAGCGTGGATTTATCTCACCAGTGCTCGCCTGTTATGGCGGCGTTTGGCTCAGTCCAACACTTAGTGTCTTCTCTTTCCATTTGGTCTCTTAGAACAATTAGACCTGCTCAGGTATTCAGGTATTCTCGATGGGCCGCTTGGAAAGCCAAGAATGACTTTTGAACGTGTAGGAATAGGGCCAGATTCAGTAACTATCATGGAATTGAAGAATGCCGTAGACAATCCCATCATCACGTTTCCTCATCCATCAAAACTTAATGAGAATACAGAATTTTACATACCTGTTCACAAAATCAATCAAACAGGGTTGAGCTTGATGAATTCTGCCAAAACCGAAACGCTTTATCGGCTTCGGGAGACTATTTCCAATTGGGCATTTTATAGTACGTATGGATTACAAAGTGATAAGATACGTCGGTCTGTTTTGATTGAGCAAACACCTAAGTTAAACGAAGATGCTGGTAATCTCAGCGCGGTTCTGTTTTTCCTGATGACCGAACACCGTCGCGCTTTTGATGAGATTCAAGACCTACTGCGCCAAATTGTCCCCGCCTTCACCGGATTGACGGTCAAAGCGCGGGGTGGCCCGGGGGAAATTATGGCGTTTTGGCGGGAGGGCGACCAAGAATTAACCCTAGCTGATGTCTCTGACGGCATTTTGCGTCTGCTGTGCTGGATGGTGCTGTGTGTGATGCCGAATCCGCCGTCGCTGATTTGTATTGATGAACCCGATCAAGGTGTCCATCCGCGTACCCTTCCCATTTTAGCAGGATTGTTTCGGCGGGCCAGTCAGCGTACCCAAATTCTACTGGCGACCCACAATTCTTATTTCCTGACCCAATTTGATTTTGGTGAAATCGCGGTGATGCGGAAGAAAGATCGTAATATCGAGTTTCTAAAACCCGCCCATTCGCAGGTCTTGATAGATATGCTGGCGGATTTTGGCTCACAGGAACTTGAACATTTACACCGCAGTGACGAATTGGAGTTGCTGCCTTGATTGAGGTCAAGATTTATGTCGAAGGCCCATCGGATGAAGCGGCGATGCGTGCTCTATTGCAACCGCTGATTGAACGGAAGCAAGCCGAGGGCATCAGCATAGATTTTTTTGAAGCACCACCCGGTCACAAAAAGAATCCGTTTTGGAAAAAGTGCCGATTCGCGCCATTAATATCCTGCGAAACAATCCGAATGCGGTAGTCTTGGCACTGCCAGATTTATACCCGCCGGATGTGGCGTTTCCGCATAAAACATTTCCCGAATTGGAACAAGGGCTTCGCACTAAATTTCAAGAGGCCAACAAAGCTAAAGGCGTGGAGGAAGATACACGTCTCGTCAACCGCTTTAAAGTGTTCTGTTTCAAGCATGATATGGAAGCACTATTGTTGGCAGCCGAGGAAGCCCTTGCATTGGTTTTGGAAGTCGAACCACTTGAGGTCACATGGACAAAGCCCGTCGAGGATCAAAATCACAATCATCCCCCAAAGCTAATTGTTGAGACGTTATTTCGGGCGCAGGACAAACGGTACATCGAGACAAACCATGCTCCGTTAATTCTGGGGTTTGCTGATTATAAAGCCGTTGCCGAAGCCTGCCCACAATGTTTTAAACCATTAGTCGAATTTTTAGAGGGGTTATCCCCCCATATAGAAAAACCATGAGGGGATAATTGGGTACGAATCTTTATTCTGATGTTCCCATATCGCCGAACATCTCATCCAACGCGCCGCTGGCAACCAAGCCGATCAATCCGGCATAGACGCTGCTGTTGGCAATTGATCCCGTATACACGGGGGTCACTTCGCCTGTGGCAATGTTGACTTGTACCACAGATGGTGGAACGACATCGCCCTCGACACTGGCTTCAGGCGTGCTTTCCGTATCCGTCGAGAAGCTAAACGATGCGGTAAAGCCCGTAATCATCTGGGAAATCACGTTGGTGGACGTGACGAGAATAGATTGGCTGTCGGGCATCCATACCGGGACATCCGGCAGGGCGTTCATCGGCAGTTCGGCCAATAAGGTCGCGTTGGCAAAATTACTGTCCGCGATATACAGCAAGCCAGGGAGTTGTTCTTCGCTGCCATCGCTATCTTGTGTCTCGGCCCATACCACCTTTGAGCCATCGGGGGAGGGGGCGACCCCTGTGATGGTGTTTGTGGTAGAGTATGGGATGCCCTCGGTGCTCATGATGCCAATTTGCTCCGTTACCATGTCTGCGCCCACCCAGTACAGATTGTCGCCAACAAAGGTTGGGGCATAGTCAAAGGTTCCGCTCGAGACTTGGGAAAGGCTATTGCCTGCCACATCATAGACGAAGACGTTCGTGCTGTCCCCTACGACGCCTTCTTCGGGGTCAGTGGTCGGGAAAATGATAATCTTGCCATCGCCATTGGTGTCCGTCCAGCCATTTAAGGCGATCTGCGTACCGGAGGCATTCCAACTCAGAGTGTTAAAAGCGGTTGGCACACCCGGCACAATTTCGGTCAGGGACGCACCCACCACATCCACCACATAGGCGCGATAGGTAATGGCGGCGATTTGCTCATCAGTGAGTTCGCTTTCTTCGGCATTCAGCGATTCAGGGGTAACGTCTGGTGGCAGGGCCAAAAGCGTCAGGGCGAGACGGCTGCCGTCGGGCGAATATTTCATCATCGTGCCAATTCCGACGAGGCCAAATGCTTCCGGGCCGATCAAGGTGCGCGTGCTGCCGTCCGCCGGGTTGAAAATCTCGATCAGGGTGCCACCTGACTCTGCTCCAGACCGCACAAAGGCGACTTCACCGGTTGCCGGGCTAATGGCATACGCGCTGGCGGCATTATCTTCCGTGCCTTCAAACAGCGTCTGGTCTACCGAGCCACCCAATGGGGCACTTACGAGCTTGCCAGAAGAACCGGATTCGGTATCTCCTTCGAGGAAATAAATCCGCGACCCGTCGGGCGATATCGCTACCCCTGGCACATGGAACAAATCAATACAACCACTAGTAGTAATGGATAGCGTCAGTGCAAGGAAAATGAAGACTAACGACTTCTTACGCAATTTGTCCCTCCAAGTTGAGTTGATACAATACCCATCCATTGTACTGGAAATGGGTAGAGGATACCTAGTCAGTAATTCGGTATAACTGATGATCGCCCTCAAAACCGCGCAAGGCCGTGCGGAAGGCTTGGGGTTGAATCTGGCGCTCGGTCAAGACTTTTTGTACCTCGCTGTCATTTAAATAATCCCCTGTGATGACGACATCGCCGCCCGTGCTTTGGCCCTGTACCCGCGCCGCGATGTTGACTGTGCTGCCAAAATAATCGAGGCGGTCATTCAGATTGACGGCGATACAAGGGCCAGAATGGAGGCCGATCTTTAAGACCAGTGGGCGAGTGGGATAGACCTCGGTATAGGCCGCGACACTGTTCTGCATATCGAGGGCCGCCCGAATAGCATCCGCCGGATTGCGAAAAACCGCCATCACAGCATCCCCAATGGTTTTGACGACGGCCCCGCGATGCACGTCCACGACCTCATGCAACAGTTCAAAATGGTCAATCACATGGGCGAAGGCGGTGGCGTCTCCCAGTTGCCGATACAAAAAGGTGGAGCCTTTCAGGTCGGTAAACAAAATGGTCAAGTTTTCAATTTTGATGGAATAGCCGGGGCGTAGGGCCTCGGATGAAAACAAATCACGGAAGGTTTGCAGCGCAGTGATGTCGGCGGCGGTGGCGGCCTGATTGCTCCATCGTCCATCCTCAAGCACCAGTAACTGCTCACGTCCGGTGGTGTTGCGCATGGCTACCGTGATCTGACCAACCCCGACCTGATTCGGGGCGGCTTGCAAGTTCGCCGGGGCCATCTCGACGCTGAGTTCAGGCGCTTGTCCGGCGCTGGCGGTCAACCACGGCTGATTGGGCAGGGGGGTCAGCAGGGCCGCCGGAACCACGATTTCTCGATTGGCAAGCCGGGGCGCACGCAGCCGATAGATGCCGGGGTCAAGGCGTAGGGTGGTGGTGCGGGATTCATTGGCCGCCAACTGCTGTTGCATCAAAATATGTGGGGTGGCATGTGGCCCGCCGATGCAGTAATCATGCCGCTCAATCTCCGCAATCGCCTGCCCCAATGTAAAGGTCGCCTCGACGGAGCGTTCAAAGTCGGCAGTGTAGTCAATATTGCAGGACGGGCAGTGGACAGTCTCCGGTAAATCATACAGGCGGCGGACTTGGGCTTTGGCGCCGCGACATTCAGGGCAGAGAACATCCCAACTCAAATCAATCAGGCCAATTTGGGCGGCGTGCAGGAATACTTTGAGGGTGGCTTCGCGGTCAGTTGTCCATTTATCGGCTAGGGCATAGGGGCGCATCCGGGCCAATTGCGATTCCGACGAGTTCAGAAGGTGATATTCAAAATGCACCAAGAGGGCCGGGTCATGTTTGGCGGCACGGAGTTCCTTCATCATGCGCTCAAATCGCTGGCGAGCATCCCCGCTGATTTTGACCGTCGGCGCGGCATAGGGCCGTTCTTGATGACCCTGCACATAGGTATCCATGCGCTTAAAAGCCCGTCCAAACAGCACCCGACTTTGCACGCCGACCCCAAACGGCACACTCAGCAGGCCAAACAGACCATTGGCCTCGGCCCACACCTCATAGCGCAAATCTGTGCCACCTTCTTTGGATGGCTCCAAATGGGTCAAGACGCGCATGGTTTTCATTGGGAACAGGGGGTAGTCGTAGCGCCTGAAGACCCCGAAGCGTTGCGGCTTAACCCATTCAAAGGCCGATTCTTCCCCGTACATGGGAAAGAAACCGTACAGCTTGCCGCGAAAGTGCCGATGGACTTCGTTATCCCCTTCGGCGACTTCCTCAAAGGTTAGGCTTGGCAGTCCGGTCACACGATTAAAATTTTGGGTGTCGGAAACATACGGCCACAAGGCCTCTGGAGAAGATTGCAGTTTCCAGTGCCAGTCATAATAAAAAACTTTGCCCATATTTCACCCGGCTAGATATGCCTTCTGTTAACCCAATCGTATCATCAATATTTTCCCTCGTGCAAACGCCCATCTTGTGTACCCCCAGCGGCGCACGACAGACGGGTAAACGTGGGGTGGATTCGACCCAAGAGTATGCTAAGATGACACGCCAGCAGGAAAGGTTCTTTCTAAAACTCAGGGAATATTCATCATGCGACTGATTTTTATCTTGATAATCCTTGTGGCGCTGATCGTTGGTTTGCTGCCCGGCCACGCTGCCGCCCAAAGCACCCCCGTTGCACAAGGGATCACGCTCGATTTTGTGAATTTGCGTTCCGGGCCGGGTGTCACCTTTGAAACCATCGCCGTTATTGACCCGGATGTGGTCGTGGATGTTTATGGACGCAGTGCCGACGCCGCATGGTTTCAAGTTGGGACCAACGGCCAATCGGGATGGATGGCACGCACCTATGTAGCCCTATTGAGTGGCACACCCACCGGACTACCGATAGTAGACGCCACCACAATCCCGCAAAACAATACAACATCCGCCACCGCTACTGCCACCCCGCCAACCGTCACGACGAATAACAGCAATACCAATGGCATCACCGTTTCGTGGGCCAATTTGCGCTCCGGGCCGGATGTGACGTTTCCACGTGTTGCCGTCCTTAGCCGTAACACGCCCTTGACCATCACGGGCCGCACTGCCAACAGTGTGTGGTTAAAGGTGATTGCCAAAGGTCAGGAAGGGTGGGTTTTCCGTACATTGGTGCGGGTGGATGCCGCTGTCTTAGCCGCCTTGCCGATTACCAGCGGAACGACCACCACCGCCCCGACGACTTCCACGACGCCCAACGCCCCCACCAACAATACTCGCCCCAGTGGAACAACCACCCAGAACGGCATGACGGTCTATCCTTTCGGGGTAGGGGGATCGGGCGCGAATCCTGAAATCGGCGATAACGACACCGATGGGCGCATCAGTCAATTTTTGTTTACAACGGACGCGATTATCTACTGCCGCGATTGGAATGGCTGGACCGATACCCGTACCTACGCAGGCGGTGGGATTATTGCCTATCTTTGGCAGGGGCCAGTCACCGGGGTGGTATTTTATGCTACCGAAGCCATGATTAACGCCACTGGAATCCCTGCCGCGCAGCCCGCCCTGATTCGCTCCGAATCCGGCTTTGCGTTGTATCGCCTGCCGGGGGGCGATTTTCAGATGAGCGGCCCGAACCGTGATGGCAGCACGTTTAATCTACGATGGAGTGGGTGCAACGCCAGCCCCCAAACGCAGTAGTCCAAGACTAGGATTTGATGTTCAAGAGGACGGCTTTGGGGTCGTCCTTTTTGATTGCCCCAAAATACCGAAATGTCCCGACGAAAACGGGACATTTTCACCTGACGCAAATTTACCCACTGATCTAAAGTCTAATATGGATAGACCAATCTAGTCATAAGGATCAGCGTTCATGAAACTGATGAAACTTAGTATCCCCTTAATCTGTATTGTCATTGCAACGATGGTTATTAGCTTTCTCCCCAGCGGTAATCGGGCGGCTACACCCATTGGCTATGCCCAAGAAGATGTCAATATCTTGACCTCCGTCCTCGTCACCGAAGCCCCCGTGTTGGATGGTGTTGGCGATGAAGCGTTTTGGGCGGATGCCACCCCCGTCGAGATTTTTGTGGAAAAAGGTATCAACACCGAAGAAACCACTGTCACGATTCAGTCCGTCTACACCGAGGATATGGTGTATTTCCTCGTGACATGGGCTGACCCCACCGAGAGCAATATCCGCTCCCCTTGGGAAATGCAAGCGGATGGCACTTGGGTACAACTTAAAGACCCCAATGACAAGGGGGGTGACAACAATCTATGGTATGAAGACAAACTCGCCTTTATTTGGCCCATCAATAACAGCGTCGAAGGGTTTGATGAAGAAGGTTGCTTCGTGGCCTGCCATCGTTCCCGCGACGGTGATCCCAAGCCCTATGGCAATAAGTTCACTGAGGAGGAGGACGAAACAGCCGATATTTGGCACTGGAAGTCCGTCCGTAATCTAAATCAGGTTCATGACCAGTATTTGGACAGCACGCGCTATTCTGAAGATACCAAAGAAGCCGGACGCCACAGCGACCCCGCCGATTCGGGTGGTTATGTCAACAATATCAATGAAGACAAGACCGGCCCCGCCTTTATGCCCCCCGGTGACGATTTTCCACGCGATGGCAGTCCGGGTTATATTCTCGAAAGTGAAGCCGTGCCCTTTGACCCATCCCTGTTTAACCCCGGTGACCGCGTGCCTGCCATTATCAAAAGTGAATTTGTAGGTGATGGTGGCGACATTGCAGCGGGTTGGAAGTGGGAAGATGGCATGTGGACGCTCGAATTTGGTCGTAAACTCGACACGGGTTCGGAATTCGACGTGCAGTTTACTGACCTGACCGCCACTTACTTCTTTGGGGTAGCCGTGTTTGATAACGCGCAGGTGCGTCACAGCTATCAAGAAAGCTCAACGATGTTCGTCTTTGCCCAATAACTTCGCCCCATGTGAAGTTCATTTAAGAGGGACTGTCCAGCACAACAGTCCCTTTGCAGTTTTCCTGACCAATCATGCTAAAATCTGAACAGCGGCGAATATAAGTGAAAACATCATGCGCCAGTTATTTTTTGTGGATCGCTCGATTGTGCTGTTTGTGTATGGCCTGACCTTTTTCGTGATGGGTGTGGCAGTATTTATGCACTCCCGTCGGCATAGTCGCCTGCGCTTGGCCCGTGATCTGTATTGGTTAGCGGCGTTTGGGATTTTGCATGGAATCTATGAATGGGGTGATATTTTTATTCCCATTCAAGCCGAAAAACTCTCCACCCAATATGTCCAAATCTTGTATACCCTACACGTCATTCTTCTGGCCTTCTCGTTTATGTGCCTGTTGATGTTTGGCATCGTTACCCTAGAAACTCGCCTTCCACCCGCTCGTGTAGCCGGGTTGCTATTGGTAATAGTATGGAGCGTTGGTTTTATTCTAATCCTTTATACTGTCTCACCTCTCCGTACTTCGCTGGGATACAGCAAAACCCTCGCCCGCTATCTGCTCTGTCTACCGGGCAGCCTGCTTGCCGCCTATGGGCTACGCTATCAAGCCAAAACCCATATCACCCCATTGAATATCCCTTATATTCAGCAGACGCTTAGGATTGCGGGGATGGCGCTCATCGCTTATGGCATTTTTGCAGGCATCATGGTATATCCCGCCGATTTTTTCCCCGCCAATCTCATCAATCGTGCCTTGCTTGAGGATACATTTGGGCTACCCATTGAGGTCTGGCGCTCATTAGCGGGTCTCGTCTTGGCAGTGGCAATTATTCGCACGTTGGAAGTGTTTGAAATCGAGATTGACCAAATTATCGAAAAAATGGAGGTGGAGCAAATTCAAGCAACGGAACGCTCTCGGATTGGACAGGAAATCCATGACGGAGCGATTCAGGGGGTCTATTCTGCCAGCCTGATCTTGGAATCCATCGCGCCACTAATCCCTACCGATTCTGAAGTTGCCCGCCGTTTGCAGCAGGCCAGCAACGTCTTGAACGCGGTTAATACGGATTTGCGCAGCTACATGATTTCCTTACGGGCGGAATCGAAGCCCGACCCATTAATTCCCAGTTTGCAAAGAATCGCTGCCGATCCGCGTTATCACGGTCTATTGGATATTCGATTAGACTATGATACCGAGCCAAACCTCAAACCGATGCAGATTACACACTTACTGGCAATTATTCAGGAAAGCCTTGCCAACACTCTGCGCCATGCCCGTGCCCATCGTGTCTACATTCGGGTCAAGCGCAGCGCGGATTTGTTACAGGTGCAAATCGCGGATGATGGACGGGGCTTTGTTCCCCAGACATCGGTTGTTGGGTATGGCCTGCGTTTTATGCGGGATCGGGCGCGGCTGTTAGGGGGGGATTTGGTGGTGGATAGTGCGCCGGGACGTGGCACTAATATCATCCTAACGCTGCGAGAAGAGAAATCCTCATGAGCATACTAAAAGTGATGCTGGCAG
>JABFGB010000049.1 GCA_013112715.1 Chloroflexota bacterium | reverse complement strand
CGACCCGGACGGCGACATGTACCACCTGCCCTGGATTCTCAAGCTCGACCGGACGCGCTGGAGCGGCAGCGGCTTCGATTGGACGGTCATCCCTGCCGCCGAACCAGGCAGCGGCCCCCTTTCCCAGGATTATAATGTTATCCAGAACAGTGTGACCAACGCCGTTGTGGCTGATCTGGATGGCGATGGTCGCAAAGAGATTCTTTATCCCTCTTACGATGGCCGGCTGCATGCCTACTGGCTGGATAAAACCGAACATGGCAGTTGGCCCTACAAAGTGCCTGGCAGCGGCTACCGTTTTGCCTCTGAACCGATTGTAGTTGACCTGGACAATGCCGGCGACGGCCATGCCGAGGTTATCTTCACCTCCTGGCCGCAAAACGGCGGCAACCGGATTGGGCAGCTCCATATTCTCGACTACCTGGGTAATCCACTCTTCGCCATAAATTTGCCTGCTCCCCGCGACGACGACTGGAACGGCAGCCTGGGCGCGCCGACGATCGCCAATATTGACAGCGACGCCGATATGGAACTGGTTATCGGAACGGTTTCCAGCGGCGTCGTCGCTTATGATTTACCCGGTTCAGCCAATGCGCGTATTTTGTGGGGCACAGGGCGGGGCAGCTTCAAGCGAACCGGCCTCTCGCCTGTAGATGAGAGTTTCACCTTAAATGCCATCCCTTCTAGCCGAGTCATTGAACCCGGCAGCGGGACCACCTATCTCCTCAAGGTCCAGAGTTCCGGTCTCTTTACCAAGCCAGTCACCCTGAACATCACCAATCCAGCGCCGGCTTTTTTGAATATCAGTCCAACCTCGTCTACTTTCTCTCCGCCCGGCCAGGTTACCTTGACCATCACCGACCTGCATCCACCCGGCCAACTGATACCCGGCGCGTGGTACGCCATTCCCGCCACTGCCAGCGGCGGCGGCTTCACCCGGACGATTACAGTGAATCTGCTCGTTGGTGGAACACGCACCTACTTGCCCCTCGTTTTGAAATGAGGTCCAGGATGGACATGTGACTCGCCTTCAGCCACAACTTATGTTAAAATCAGCCAGCTTTGCCAGGTTATTACGGCATAAATAGCTCTCAGTTAACAGGAGTTACGCAGTCATGTCATTTCGAGCGACGAAGGAGCGAGAAATCCCTCAAAGCGGCTCTTGCAAGACCAGGCATTAGGGATTTCTCCCTCCGCCCCGCTCGAAATGACATACTTAGGCTCACCGTGTGACTCCTTCGTAAATAGCTTTGCCGGAGTCCAAAAGCTATGCTTTTGGACTCCGTTTTCATCATCGGTGGTGTGCTGTAGCTCGTGAACACTCCTATCAGTTAACTGGAGTGAAAAAGTGCACTTTTTCACTCCGCAAGTGAAATCATGCTTAATTACCTCCTCAATACGATCAACTTGGCTCGCGGTCAGCACGTCCTGCGTCCCCTGGTGGCTGTTTTTCATTTGACCGGACGCTGTAATCTCAACTGTTCCTACTGCGAAGATTACGGAGCGCGCCGCCCCAACGATGAGTTGGCCGAATTAGGTGTTCTCTCGTTGGCTGAAGCCGGGCAAGTCCTGACCGTTCTACGACAGGCCACCCCCAACCTGATTCTTACGGGCGGTGAGCCGCTCCTTTATCCGTACATTGACGATTTGGCTGTCCAAGTCAAAACCAGGTACCGCTTTCAGCAGCTTACCTTGCTGACCAACGGACTGCTGCTATCCAAACACACCGGCCTTTTACCCTACCTGGACCGGCTGGTCATCAGCCTGGACTCGCTGGACGTGATTCGCTGGGGTCAAACGATTGGGCTGGACAGCCGGGCCGCACAGACGATTATCAATACGACCGTGGAGATGGCCGGCTATCAAGCCAAATACGGCTTTGAGCTGATCGCCAATTGTGTCATCACCCCTGAAACCCTGCCGGGCGTGAATAACGTCCTGGATTTTTGTGTCGAGCACAATATTACCTTTGCTTTTTCGCCCCAATCCTTCAACAACTGGCCGCGCTATGAGCTGTTGGTAGCCGACGAATATCGTACATTTGTAGACAAAGTAATCCGTTACAAAAAACAAGGCTGCAAAATCGTGGGCAGCCTGGCCTATCTCAAACTGGCCCGCGATTTCCAGCCTTACAATTGTTACCCGACCCTTGTTCCCCGCGTTTTGCCCAACGGCGACCTGATCTATCCATGCCGCCCCATCGAACGCAGCCGGACTTCGCACGGCGGGCGTCCCTGCAACCTGACCCGCGTCGCCTCCTGGCAGGAAGCGATGAAGATAGCGGTCAACAAATTCGGGCCGCCGCCGCGCTCCTGCGTCAGTTGCTTCCAGCAGTGCTACGCCGAACCGTCGTTAATGCAGGCCCAGCCGCTCTCACTTTTACAGGAAATATTAACCTACAAGCCCTCCTACCGGGCCAAAATACACACCTTTGCCCCGGGCTGACCTTGAACTGCCGAATTTGTAAGCCAAGCACCTAAAAGAATTACGTTTAACAATTTTGGGGTTTATCCATGCAAAATCCCCCCGATTCTTTTTCTGTCGAAGCAAATCCAATCCAGCATCTCCCTGCCACTTCACCGCTCATCATTGGGGGCGGGATTGCCGGCCTGATGGCGGCTGTACACCTGGCCGAACGCGGTCTCAAGCCGCTGTTATTGGAAGCTGATCCGGCCTGGCTCGGCGGGCGGCTGAAGGGGGGGCCAGCCGTAGAAATTGAACATCAGGGCCAGACCTGGCGCTTCCCCGGCGAACACGGGGTCCACGGCATCTGGTCGCCCTACCGCAACTTTCAGGCGGCCCTGGCCCGGCACAACATACGGCCGGTGTTTGTCCCGGCCCGCGAGGAAACCTGGATTTTTGGCCGGGGTCGCCTCATCCGCAAAGCCGCCATCGGTAGCGCGATTCGCCACAGCCTTGTCCCTGCACCCTTTCATTATCTGCACCTGTTTTTGCGGCCTCGCTTCCTCAATATCTTGACCCTGCGCGACCTGGCCGCGATGTTTCGGGTATTTGGCGGCCTGATATCGGCCATGGCGATTGACCCGATTGCCGAACACAAATCGCTGGCCGGCCTGTCCCTGGCCGATTTCACGGCGGGCTGGTCACCCACGCTGCGTAGCTTTTTTGCCGGTCTGGTCCGCAGCGCCCTGGCCGCCCATCCCAAAGATGTGCCGGCCTCCGGTTTTATCGCCTTCCTTCGATTTTACACCCTGCTTCGCCGCGACGCCTGGGCTTTTTCCTACCTGCCCGGTTCCGGCGGTGAGTGTGTTTCGGAACCACTGGCCCAGTTAGTGCGACGGCTGGGGGGAGAGATTCGCCTGGGAGTGCGGGTGGCGCAGTTGGCAGGTGGAAGGTTAGAAAGTTGGAGAGATGGAGGAGCAGGAGAGAAATCAATCCAAAATGATTGGCGGATCACGTATAAGGCCGATGATCACATCCACACCATTGAAGCTGACCACGTCATTTTGGCCGTAGACGCTCCGGCAGCCAAAACGTTATTGCAAGCGAGTCCGGCTACAGCAGAAGCGGCGGGTAAATTGCGCTTTCCTACCGGCGTGCCGACAGCCATCATCCGGTTGTGGTTCAAGGTCAACCCCAAACCTATGGCCGAGGCGGGTATCTATACCGGCGACTTTGTCATGGATAATTTCTTCTGGCTGGACCGGCTGCAAACAGCTTACGCAGAATGGAGCCGGGCCACTGGCGGCAGCGCCCTTGAGATGCACATTTATGGTCCGCCGGACTTACTGGCCCAGCCTGACGCCTCGCTGCTGGCTCGCGTTTTGATTGACACCTACCGGGTTTTCCCGGAACTGCGCGGCAGCCTCCTACACTCCGTTCTGCTGCGCAACGAAGCTACCCATACTCTTTTCAGCGTGGGTGAACCGGGCCAGCATCTGGGTATCGAGACACCCTGGCCTGGCCTGTTTGCCTGCGGCGATTGGGTCTATCATCCCGCCCCGGCGTTATATCTGGAGCGGGCCACCACCACCGGCATCGCCGCGGCCAATGCCGTCCTGTCCAGCTTGGATTTGGAACCCTGGCCCATTCTGCCTCACCCGCAGCCGGAATGGTTAGCCGGAAAAATGGAGCGGGGCTTACGGCGGCTGCGGCTGGCGATGTTAAAGCGGAAACGAGGCCAGTAACAGCCTCTACCAAAAGCGCTGAAACAAAAACTCTTTGGCCGAGTCGAGTTTGGACAACTTATTGGACTCTTTCAGTTTGAAGCCCAATTCATCAGCCAGGGGTTGGACCAATTGCAGCAAAAGCGGCGAGCGCACTTTGATTTCTTTGGGCACTAAACCTATCCGGTGAAGTTGTCGAACAAGATGCAAGGGGATTAGCCCCCACATGTCTGTCAGCGTGGATTCGGGCTTCAACATTTCAGTGCCGAGAATCATGCCGCTCTGCTGCTCGACCACAAGCAGCATATAAGGGTAATAGGGCCGAGCGCTTCGCTCCTCCTGGGTGGCCATAGGCAGCATAAAAAAATCTACTTCCAGGGTCTGCCGTCCGCGGGGGGCGCTTTTGAGCGCTGCTAGAGCTTGCATATCCATTCGGACTGAGATGGATGTCTCTTGTGGCGGGGGTACGGTCATAAGCTGATCACTCCAAACCAAGCCGCTGCCGGCCGGCTGGGGGACACGCATCAGGTAAGTTTCATCGTCGGGCGGCTCTAACAGCTCCGGGTCAGCTTGGCTGCGCTGGGCTACGTCAATAGCTTGCTCTAAAACATGAGTTAAAAAACGGGCTTCAGCCGCTTCCAAAAACCAGGGTACAAAACCGGGCCGAAAACTGCGAAACATCGGCCAGGCCTGCCGTCCCCGGAATTTGAGACCCAACTGCTTAATCAGATCACGATCCTGCTCGCGTAACTCGTTACGATCCTCAAATGAGGCTTGCAGTTGAGGGATTTCGAGCACCTGCTCGGCGTTGCCAAACGGCCCGGCCTCTTCCAGATCCCAGAAGCCGTACAGCCCCTCCGAGCCAAGATAAACAGAGATGGCAAAATGCTCGCCCAGGGTGCCCATGACACTGACGAAACCAAACTCGCTGGTTTCGGGATTTTGCACGCCAAAGAGGTCATCTTCCATCAGCCACTCCCACGGCGCGATTTCTTTGATGCGAGCCGCCGCTTCGTACAGCCGCCGCCACTCCTCCAGGGTGGGTTGATTTTCAGCCATAACGGTCTCCTTCATTTAAGGTTAGCTGAATAATAGTCTATTGGCAACCACAAGACAAACTAGCTCTACCAGGTTGGGTGGGCTGTTCGAGTACGCGGAAAATAGGTTCCTGTGGTATAATAGCCCCAAACAGGGACAGGGCTGACATTTCCTTTGGTTCAATTTGAAAAAACAGAACGACGATGCTTTTAACTATTGACATCGGCAACACCAATATTACCTTCGGCGTTTACAACGACAGCCAGGAATTGCAGCACCACTGGCGGCTGAAAACCGACCATGACCGCATGCCGGACGAGTATGGTATCATCATGCTCGGCCTGCTACGCCATGAGGGACTGAATTTTCAGCAAATCAGAGGGGTAGCAATGGCCAGCGTGGTCCCACCCTTAACCCACGTATTTGAAGAGATGATCGAGCGCTTTATCAAGCAGAAGCCGCTGGTCGTTGGAGCCGGGGTCAAGACCGGGGTGCAGATTCGCTACGACAGCCCGCGCGATGTTGGCGCGGACCGGATTGTGGATGCGGCCGCGGCTTATAAATTGTACGGCGGTCCGGCCTGCATCGTTGATTTTGGCACGGCCACGACCTTTGACGCCGTGTCGGAAAAAGGAGAGTATCTGGGCGGGGCCATTGCGCCCGGCATCGGTATTGCCGCCGAGGCCCTCTTTAGCCGCACCTCCAAATTGCCCCGGATTGACCTGGTCCGCCCGCCGAAGGCCATCGGCACCAACACCGTCCACGCCATGCAAAGCGGGCTGATTTTTGGCTACGTCGGCCTGGTCGAGGGTATGGTCGCCCGCTTCCGGGGGGAATTGGGCCAATCTATGCGGGTTATCGGCACCGGCGGCCTGGCCGAAACCATCGCCCGTGAGACGGATGTCATCGAGGTCGTCAATCCCTGGCTTACCTTGGAGGGATTGCGCATGGTTTGGGAGATGAACCAGTAGAGCGTGTTGCGTGTTGGGTAAGAAAACGAAATACACAACACGCAACACGGGTCATCATACTATGCCAACAACTATTAAAGTTCTCCACAACAAACATATTCTCCTCGGCGTGACCGGGGGAATTGCGGCTTACAAGGCGGCGATGGTCTGCAGCCAACTGGTGCAGGCTGGGGCGCTGGTAGATGTGGTGATGACTGAGGCCGCCCAGAAATTTATTACCCCGCTCACCTTTCAGGCGCTGACCCATCGCCCGGTCTACAGCGATATGTTCGCCATTCCTCCAGGTCAAAACATTTCCCACATTGCCCTGGCCGATGCCGCCGATTTACTGGTCATTGCCCCGGCGACAGCCCATACACTGGCAAAATTGGCTAATGGCCTGGCCGACGACCTGCTCTCGGCCATTGCCCTGGCCACCCCGGCGCCTTTGCTGCTGGCTCCGGCTATGGAAACCGACATGTGGCGGCACCCAGCCACTCAGACTAACATGGAAAAACTACGCGCCTGGGGAGCAAGCGTGGTGGGACCGGCAGAAGGACGGCTGGCCTCGGGCGTGCTGGGTCAAGGACGGATGGCCGAGCCGGAGGAGATTATCGGCGCGGTGCGGGTGGCGCTGGGCCGCCGGGGTGATTTGGCGGGCCGGCAGGTGGTAGTGACTGCCGGCGGCACCCGCGAGGCGATTGACCCAGTTCGCTTTATCGGCAACCATTCCAGTGGCAAAATGGGTTATGCTGTCGCCATCGCCGCTCGTGACCGGGGGGCAGCCGTTACTCTTATTACCACCGCCGCTTTACCCGATCCGTTTGGAGTGGAGGTAATCCACCTGGACTCTGCCGAACAGATGCTGGCCGCCGTGCTTGAGGCGACCCGCCAGGCTGATCTGTTGGTCATGGCTGCGGCCGTAGCCGATTTTCGACCCAGGAGCGTAGCCGAACAAAAAATCAAAAAAAAGGGTGATAGCGAGGGGTTAACGCTGGAGTTAGGGCGCAATCCCGACATCTTAGCCGAGGTAGCCGCAAAAAAGATGGCAGGATATGGCCCTCAGTTCACGGTTGGATTTGCCGCCGAAACTGAGGATTTGCTGGCAAATGCCAGGGGCAAGTTGGAACGCAAAAAGCTGGATTTGATTGTCGCCAATGATGTATCAGCCAGCGACGCCGGTTTCGCCGTAGACACAAACCGGGTCACGCTGCTGTTTAAGGATGGGCGGATCGAAGCGCTGCCTCTATTGAGCAAAGTGGAAGTGGCAGAGACGATTCTGGATTACGTTAACCGCCTAACGTTTAACTGACAGCGCTGCTGTACCCCAATTCATCCATCGCCTTGAGCATATCTCGCAGCCCGGCCAGATGTTCTTGTAAGTTCTCGTCCAGCCGCTGGAAGCGATTATCGTTAAAATCGCCTTTGGCTACGATGAGTAACATTTCGGCATGGGTGGTAGCCAGGTCACTGGCAATTTTGTGGATTTTCAACTCGGCCTGGGTTTGAAAACTTTTTAGTTCTTTCAAAGCCGATTGATGCTGCTTTTTGCTCTGCATCAACTCGCGCAGATATCTGACCTCGCCATCCACAGCCGTGAGCGAGCGCCGCCGCAAGTCGTCAATTTCAAATGCTACCTGGCGCAATTCCCGATCCAGATTACGCTGGCTGTACAACTTGCCCAAGCCATGTTCCAAGCGGGTTAAACTCTCCAACCAGCGATCTACAGGTCTGAGAGTCAAATTAAGGCGATCACGCATGGGGCCGGGAGGATATTGTTGAGCTACCTGCATAATACGCCGCCCATAGTGCCGGGACTCGGCCACAGATCGGGCAACTGAACGGGGCAGGGAAGCCGTTTGAGCCACTTTAACCAATTTGCCTGCGCCCAGGATTGAAAATATCACAAGCGTCAGCACGGCAATTACGAGTAAAATTAGCGCAAAGAAGGCTAAAACGAACGGCAAGCTTGGCGTAAAAAAGAGGAGCAAAGCCACCGGCCCGAACAATGCCAGAACCGAAAACTTCAGCAAAGCGATGAAAAAAGCGCGCATGGTATTGTCCCTTTCGTCTCGGCTAAGGAGCGAGGCATTGAAAATTATAGCACAAAACTAGATTAACTAAAATAGCGGTGATCAGCATGAAGAGTCCTGAGTCACTTCCAAACACTTGTGGGTTAAGCGCCGGTTGGATCATTGGGGAAAAGTGGGCGAGGGAATGGAATGCTGGCATGACCCTACCCCAATTTTCGGTTATGATTAATTACTCTACGCTAAATGGGGGTCAAAGTTTTGTAAAAGTTGGGTCAAGTGGTTTAAAATACGATTCCTTCGAAAATTATTGTTAGCCTTAAAAAGTGATGGGACCTATGGAACACAAAATAAAAATCTTTAAACGCCTCCTTTGTTCGCTATTTTTAGCAGCCGCAGTTTTAACCGGTCTACTTGTGATAATTGAACTTGCCTTTCCCTCGCATGCGGCTGCCCACAATTTAACCAGTAATTACCCGGTATCAGGCTATCAGGATCCACTGTTCACCTTCGCTTCACCCCATGTAGATTTTATTCAGGCGACCAGTGTGGCTACCTTGTATCTACCTATCATTTATAAGAATCCAAAACTACTATACTCGGATGATTTTTCGGATAATGGGAGTGACTGGCCGGTGGGCGATGATGGAGTCTGCTCTTCCAAGTATGACTCGGGCCGCTTCCGCCTTGACGTGGACAAAGGGGAATTTTGTTTCCGGTTTGCCCCCATTGATACAGACAACCCGGCCGCAAGAACTTACGGTTATTTTGAAGTGGCGGCCTACCACAGTGACGGCCCAAGCAATTCAGCTTTTGGTATTTATATTAATGGGGAAGGTGGCGATAACCAGTACATCTTCAAAATCCGGCCAAATAATAGCTGTGGTTCTGGAGGCGGCTGGGAACTGGTCCGTAATCGAGAGGGAACCAAAACAAGTCTGGGGAGTGGCTGTCACACGAGCATCAAGCGAGGCTATGGTTCAGCTAACATCAACCTGTTACGGATCAACCATACCAGTGACCGCAAGTTAACCCTTTTTGTGAATAACGTCCAGATTTTTGTCTTTCAGGAGAGTACAAACCGTGAACTGTTAGGCAAGGGTACGGGAGTCTATGCAGAAGCGGCCAATGATGGGGACAATATTAAGGTATTTAAATATGATAACTTTAAGGTTTTTGCCCCTAATGCTCAGTTAAATTAGATTTTACTTAATTTGCAAAAGGGCATAAGCTTATGCCCATGAGCACCCATAGAAAAGTTACTTTAACAACCGAAGTCAGAGAACGTCTGGAAGGGATCATCCATAGTGGCGAAGAACCGGCGCGAACCCAAACG
>JABFGB010000048.1 GCA_013112715.1 Chloroflexota bacterium | reverse complement strand
TGCCGCCTACCACCAGCACGCCGTTTTCAAAGTTCATGGGAACATCCTTTCGTTGATTCATGGTTGTTTGTCGTTTGTTGACGCCAGAGAATGAATTCTCCGGCTATGGAGGCAAAGTCGGTTGAAACCGACTAGGAAGGCGACTACCGCATAGATAAGCCATCTCAGTCCAATAATGCAGTTTGACAAAATAAGACGGATGTAACGATTTCGTAGGGGCGGGTCCCCGTGCCCGCCCAAGCCGGAATGCGGGATGGCACAGGGCCATCCCCTAGGAAACCTGTCCGTGTTTGATCGGACAACAGCATCAATTCGTTGTTTCAGTACCGCATGAACACAAAGATCGCAGCACAGGAGATACAACGATGACATTTAGCTTTGCGGAAGAAAGGCCATCCGACTCACCTTTCATCGAAAAAGTCTGGCGGGTCGAGAATGAACAGACGCAACCGTTCATCTCGCTGGCCGAGAGCCTTTCGGAGATCGTCGTGGCGAAACACGAGGGCAAGCTGATGGTGGCCGTGCGTGGGCCGGAGACCAAAGCAACCCCGGCGACGGCCCCAGCGGACTTTGAATGTTTTGGCATTGTGTTCAAACATGGCACGTTTATGCCGACCCTGCTGCCGAAAAATCTAATGAATCGCAGAGACGCCTATCTGCCTGCCGCCAATAACCACTCGTTCTGGCTGGATAGCGCGACGTGGGAAATCCCGACTTTTGCGAATGCGGATACCTTTGTGGCGCGTTTGGTGCGGGAAGGGCTGCTGGCGCACGATCCGGTGGTCGCATCGGCCTTGCAGGGTCAGCCACAGGCCTATTCGCCGCGTGCCCTACAATATCGGTTCTTGCGGGCGACGGGGTTATCGCAGAAGGTAATTCAGCAGATTGATCGGGCCAAACGCGCCGTCGCCCTTTTGGAGAGTGGCAAATCCATTCTGGACACGGTTGATGAAACGGGCTATTTTGACCAAGCACATCTCACCAACAGCGTAAAACGATTTTTTGGACAAACCCCTGCGCAAATTCTTCGCAAGACGACCCCTGAATAAGGTGCGTTTTTTTCCAAGACACCATCCGGATTATTCAATTACGCTTCCCATAATAGGTAATTCGGGTTAGAGCCGACCCCATCCCAAACCCTTCCCCAAGCATAGGGAAGGGAAGGGCTTTAAGAAAGGTTTACGCCCTATGCAGCGGAGTCTGGGCGATTTTATTGGAGGAGCGCGGCATGGAAGGCAAAAAGAAATGGGAATATTGCACGATGGTGGCGACCCAGAGCAGTGCGAACCGGATGCTGGTGGTTACGTTTTTGAGGGCGACTGGCACACCGGAAGGCCGTAGTTTGGGCATACTAACACTGGGCGCGGCGATTGCGCAACTCGGCGCAGAGGGATGGGAAATGTGTGGATTTTATACGGTCAATTTTCCCGATGGGGCGGGTCAACAATTCTATTTTAAACGCCTGATGGATTAAATGTATCTAAAGTTTGCGTTTTTTTCCAAGAATGTATTGGTTGGTTGGTGTAAGATACACCTATCAAAGACGCACAACAAAAACAACATCACAACCAAAGGAAGCATCAATCATGCGAAAACTCGTAGTCACCGAATTTCTGTCGCTCGACGGCGTGATGGAAAACCCGATGTGGACGTTTCCTTATTGGAATGACGAGACCGCCAAGTTTAAGGGCGATGAGGGGGAAGCCAGTGACGCCCTATTGCTGGGGCGCGTGACATATGAGGGATTTGCCGCCGTGTGGCCGACAAGCAACGACGAAGGGGCCGATTACTTTAACGGCATTCGCAAATATGTGGCCTCCACGACGCTGCATCAGGTGGAGTGGAACAACTCCGTGCTGCTCAAAGGCGACATCGTGCAGGAGATCAACAAACTCAAGCGGCAAGACGGCAAGAATATCGTGGTGCATGGCAGCGGCAGGCTGATTCAAACCCTTATTCAGCATGACCTCGTGGACGAATACCGATTCCTCATTTATCCACTGGTTTTGGGCAAGGGGCAGCGCCTGTTTGAAGACGAAAACAAGGTTACGCTGCGTCTGGTGGATTCCAAGACCACTAGCAAGGGTGTGCTGGCAGTGGTCTATGAGCCAGTGCGGAAGTAGCCCGGCATTTCAGTAATCCCAAACGCAATCCCCACCCCAAATCCCTCTCCACAAAGTGGGGAGGGACTTTAATTTGCGGTATGCTTGGCCCATGTCACATACGATCACATCGGGAGAGCATCATCATGAGCATTGGCATTATCGGCACTGGTTGGGGTGTACGGGTACAAGTGCCCGCGTTTCGATTGGCAGGCTTGGAAATCAGCGCGATTGCGGGTCGGCAGGAGGAAAAAACGGCGAAAATCGGCACCGAATTGGGTATCCCAGTGGCGACGACGGATTGGCGCGAGGTCGTGGCCCATCCGGATGTACAGGTGGTCAGCATCACCACCCCGCCGAATCTGCATCTGGAAATGGTATTGGCGGCACTCGACGCGGGCAAACACGTTATCTGCGAAAAACCCACCGCCATGAACGCTGCCGAAGCCAAGCAGATGTGGGACGCGGCGCAGAATCACCCCGATTTATTGACCATCATTGACCACGAACTACGCTTTTCACCCGTGCTGCAATTGGGCCGTCGGATGATGACCGAAGGGCGGATTGGTGCGGTGCGGCATATCCTATCCCATACGGTGAGTGGAACACGGGCCGACCCCAACCGGGCATGGAATTGGTGGAGCGATGCGGCGCAAGGAGGCGGCTTATGGGGCGCGATTGGGTCGCATCAAATTGACACGATTCGCTATTTGACCGGGGCGGAGGTCACGTCGGTGAATGGCGTGTTGAATACGTTTATCCAACAGCGGCCCGATGGCGAGACGCTGCGTCCGGTGACCGCCGATGATTATTACAGCGTGCGTTTGCGGCTTGATGACGGCGTTTTCGTCAATATGGAAGGCAGCGCGGTGGGGCATTTGGATGAGCCGAACATCCTGACGGTTTATGGCACGGAAGGGACACTGCGATTATCCAGTCATCGGCTCTACCATGCGGTAAAAGGCGGGTCGTTGGTGGATATTACGCCGTATGCGGATATTGAAATCCCCGAAAAATTTGCCAGCCCGTTTCAGCAGGCGACGATGTATCTGGCCCATGCGATTAAGGCTTATTTAAGCGGTAATCGTGAGGCGATGGCCGACGCCGCGACGTTTGAAGATGGCTGGCGGGTACAGGCGGTGTTGGATGCAGCACGGGTGTCGAGTGCGCGGGGCGGCGTTGGGGTGGAGATTGGATAGGGTTGCACGGCGGTTAGGAAATTGATTAGTAGGGCATGGACAGGGGTGTAAGCGGGGACACTAAAACGGGATGCGTTTGTCAAGTGCTGGCGTTTGATATGGCGCAGGGTTATATTTGGCCGTTAGCATGTAAAAAATGTGATAAGCCCCCTGCTCCATAAAAAATCCCCACCCCTAGAGGCTTGTCCGACATTGGTGGAAATCGCATGAATCAGGGACATCAGTCTAGCGCCTCGATCAATATCGTAGGACGCAACATGTTGCGTCCGTACTCAAAACTGCTTACCCATGCGGTTTTCAAGTATTCTCCGAAATCGAATACCGGACAAGCCTCTAGCCCCTCCCACCAAGTGGAGAGGGGAACAGGACACTTAACTTCTGGATGGTTCGGGAATGGGGTCGCCATGTGCAAGGCTGCTGGTTAACCATCCGCGTTTGGCGTCCTCCAACATTTCGAGGGCTTCGGCAATCGTATCGCCCCCGCCGACACAGCCGGGTAAATCGGGGATGACTGCCCCTCACCCGTCGTCTTCTGGTAGCAGGACGATTTTGTAACGGAGGGCCATGTAATATTCAAGGGTTTTTGCCATTGCTACCTCGTTATTGCGCGGCAAATTGGGGGCAGGTGGGGGTGTCGTCGGTGATGCCATATTGGGTGCGTTCATCGTCGGTGAAGTCATTTCGGTAGATATGTTCACAGGCGTAGGAAATGAAATCCCGATAGTCGGTGTCCCACAACCTTACGGTACCGTCTTGGCTCCCTGTAACCACATAGCGACCATCTTGGCTAAATTCGGCGCTCCAGACATATCCGGTGTGTCCAGCATAGCGGCGAATTTCCTGACCAGTGGCAGTATCCCAGAGGCGGGCTGTGCCATCCTCACCGCCTGTCAAAACGTAGGCTCCGTTGGGGCTAAACGATACGCTGTAGACCCGGCCAATATGCCCAACGAACCGCCGAATTTCCCGACCTGTGGCGATATCCCAGAGACGGGCTGTGCCATCCTCACTACCCGTCAAAACATAAACTCCATTGGGGCTAAAAACTGCCCTGACTAAGGTGGTATGGCCTCTAAATTGCTGTATTTCCTCACCTGTCGCTGAATCCCACAATCGAGCCGTATTGTCCACACTTCCCGTCAAAACATAGTTCCCGTCGGGGCTGAACTCAGCACTGACAACGGATTCTGTATGACCTGTAAATCGCCGAATTTCCTCACCTGTCGCTGAATCCCACAACCGAGCCGTATTGTCATTACTGGCGGTCAGGATGTGGGTTCCATCGGGGCTAAATACGGCGCTACCTACCCAATCGGTATGTCCGACAAATTCCCGAATTTCATGGCCCGTAGTCGTGTCCCAAAGACGAGCAGTCTGATCACCTGCGGTTAGGACAAGGCGATCATCCAAACTGAAGGCTACATGGTAAATATCATTGGTATGTCCGACAAATTCTAAAATTTGTTGACCTGTGGTTGCATCCCATAGATATGCGGTATCATCATCGCTCCCATTAAGAATTAGGGTGCGATTATGGCTGAGGGCCACACTGCGGATCCAATCAGAGTGACCATTCGTAAACTGGCGTAATGGGGATCCTGAGGTTACCTGCCACAGACGCCCTACACCATCGGAATCCACGCTTGCAATCACGTTTCCATCCGGACTGAATCCCACACTCGTAATCCAAGCTGTCGACCCCGTAAATTCACGCAGTTCATCCCCAGTTGCAGTGTCCCACAGCCTGACTGTGCTGTCTGAGCCACCTGTCAAAACAGTTGAACCGTCTGGGCTAAACGCGGCGCTATTTATCCAGCTCGTATGTCCAATGAACTCGCGGATTTCATCGCCTGTTTTTGCATCTATGAGCCGGGCGATACCATCTTTACTACCCGTTAGGATGGAACTGCCATCCGGATTAAAGGCGAGATGTGGTTTGGAAAACTGGTTTACGTCAAAACGGCGAACTTCCCGACCCGTACCCACCTCCCATAAGCGGATACTGTCATCATAGCTACCTGTCATGACTGTAGCACCATCCGGGCTGAATATTGCCTGATAGACGCCAGCAGTATGACCAGCAAACTGGCGAATTTCCTTACCAGTCACTCTATCCCAAAGTCGGGCTATATGATCGGCACCGCCTGTTAAAAAGTAGTCACCATCTGAGCTAAAAGCTACGCTATAGACATCAGTCATATGGGCGCTAAACCGACCTAATTCAACTCCAGTATGCGTGTCCCAAAGTCGGGCTGTATCATCGTCACTTCCAGTCAAAACATAGGCTCCATCGGGGCTAAAAGCGACACTTCTGACCCATTCAGTGTGTCCAACAAATTCACGCACTTTCTCGCCAGTCACAGCATCCGATAGTTGAGCCATATTTGGTCCACCGGCGAGAATAAAACGACCATTGGGGCTAAACACAACACTCTGCGCCCCGGTGAAGACCTGTTCCGTATACACTCGGTCTAGAGCCTGAAGCAAAACCGAATCCGCTTGCGGCGAATACACTGTATTCAATGCACGGATGCCCAACAAGGCGGCGGTTTCTACATTGCCGCCATTTTCATTTAGAAGATCATTGGCAAGAACCGCCAATCGTAAGGATTCGACTAGGTTCTGTTGGTCGGTCACTTCTTGGGCAATGGCGGTTAAGGTGACTTGGCCCTCATTGACCCGCTGCACGGCGTCAGTGGCAAACAGGCTGGCGATGATGGCGGCTACAAGCGCAATCGTCACAAAAGCGGACAACCCCGCCCGTGCCCGCCTAAGATTTCTAAATACCCGCTGGCGTGCATTATCTACCGTGCGGCTTTGAGTAATGTATGCCTCATGCAAGGAGGTCGGTAGAGGGTCTTTGACCTTGCCGTCTAGCAACCATGTTTCGGCGCTGGCGATCTCATCCCCAATCAGCAGCAAGTCGTTGGTACGGCCTGCCTCGTCCCATTGGCGGGCCTGCGTGTAATAGCGGGTGTGACGGGCAAGATGGGCAAAATCTGTCTCAATTGTTGTAAGCAATTTCGCAAAAGCCGTCTCAAAGTCATCGGTTTCACGCGAGAATACCCAATTGATCTGACCCAGTTTTGTCCAGTTGTCACGGGCGAGTTGGAGCAGGTCACGCTCATTAAGCATCGCGGCAAGAACAGGATCGGGTTTGACGGCGGCGATTTTGCCAAAGGCTTCCTCGATGGGTGATTCTCGATAGACCACCGGGATAATACGTTTGTTGGCAGTAATAGCGTGGGCGACTTCGAGCGTGCAGACGGCGGAGGCAAGGGAATCGGGCGAGAGGATCAACACAAAGGTGGCGGCCTCATCAATGCCCTTGCAGATTTCGGCCCACCAATCAGCCGAAAGCGGGATGCCTTCCCAATCAATCCAGGATTCGCGTCCGGTGGATTCCAATTTATCAAAGAGGCGCTTGGCGAAGGCGGCATCTTTACGCGAATAGGAGATAAAGACATCGTTCATCGGCGTTGCTCCGCATCAGTTAAGAGATTGATGAATGTGTCTAGCATACCCCAGATTGGGGTCGAGGGAAAAATCGGCCCGTGCATTTTCCCCTCTTGACGCCGATCCTGAAACTGGGATACACTGAGTATCGTCATCTACACCTGTGGATGGTTCATAATAGCTCAACACTACGAGGCCCGACCCCATGATAATGACTTCCCGCTAATCCCGACCATTGGTTTCCTGCCACTTTCGTTTAGGCGCATGTCTAAGCGGATTGTGTCATTGATATAACAGGAAAGCCGCCTTCGTCGGTCAGGATATTTCCATGCCATCGCGTTTGTGTGTGGAGATTTCGGGGAGTTATGTTTGCCCCATGTCTTGCTATCGTACAATTGCAGAAATCAACCTCACCCCAACCCCTCTCCAAAACACGGAGAGGGGCTTGAAATGACAGGGGTGGGATTAATCGCTGGCCGACCATTCGTGTCCGTTTGCATCATCACATGAGGAAGTACCCAGAAAGACAAGGCTATGACCATTGATACTATGACCCTGACCTTGCGTCAGCCCTTGCCCGAAGAAGCCGAAGCTGTTTTTGCCCTTATCACCCACTGCGAACGCACCGATTTGGGCGAAGCGCTGTTGGAATGGGAGGAGCAGTTGGACGATTGGGCGCACAATCCACCCGAAAACCGCTGGGTCGTCGCCACCGCCGACCAGCAAATCGCGGGGTATGCGATTTTGATGGAGTATGGGCCGGGGGATAACGCCATGTACGCCTATGTTCACCCCGATTTCACCGGATTGGGGATCGGCACGATGTTAATTCAGGCCGCCGAACGCCGTGTGAATGAATTAGCCCCCGCGACAGGGGCAGTTTATTTTCGGGCCTACAATCCGGGCGATAAACCTGCCGCCGATGAACTGTTCACTGAGAACGGTTTCCACATTTTGACCCACGCCTTTTTGATGCAGATTGAATTGAGCGCCCCACCCCCCGCTCCGGTCTGGCCGGATGATTTGAAACTGCGGATGCTGCGGATGTCGGATGAGAAACGGGCGGTGTATGAGGTGGTCGAAGAGGCGTTTGCCCAGCCGGGTCGGGTGCGCCGTGACTTTGACCAGTGGTGTGAGCGGGTATTTGAGAATGTCGGCTTTGACCCCACGATGTTCTATGTCGTCGAAAATCCAGCGGGGGAAATCGTCGCGGCGGTACACTGTCAGTGTTTTCATGAGGATACGATGGTTTCGCAACTGGTCGTGCGCGAAGATTATCGGCGGCGCGGCATCGCGCTGAACATGCTGTATACCATCTACGGCGTGGTGTGGCTGAGGGGTCGGCGGTCAGTCGTGTTGAGTGTGGATGGGCAAAATCCGACCAACGCCATCAGTGTCTACCAGCGGGCCGGGATGTCGGTCAAACATCATTTTGTGAAGTGGGAGAAGGTGATCCGGGAAGGGTAGCCCTCACCCCCGACCCCTCTCCCAATGCTTTGGGCGAGGGGAGTTGTCTATGAGCGGGACTGCTACTCTAGGAGTCCCCACCCCAACCCCTCCCCACTGAGTGGAGAGGGGCTTGAATACACCATTTGCGAGATTTGAGGAGAAAACAATGACCATCAACACTGTACCCTTAACCCTGCGTCCGCCCGTGCCGGAGGATGCCGAAAAAGCGTTTGCCCTTGTGACGCGCTGTGAAACCGATGATCTCGGTGAGGCGCAGTTGGAATGGGAGGAACATCTGGCGGATTGGGACGACATTGCGCCGGGAAGCCGCTGGGTCGTCGCTACCCCCGATCGGGAAATCGTCGGCTATGCGATTTTGTTCACATTTGGGCCGGGGGATAATACGCTGTTTGCATATGTCCATCCAGATTTCACCGGATTGGGGATCGGCACGAGGCTGCTGCAAGCCGCTGAACGACGGGTGAATGACATCGCGCCGCCGGAAGGCCCGGTCTATTTCCGTGTCAACAATCCGGGGGGCAAACCCACCGCCGAGCGATTGTTTATCGAGCAGGGTTTCCATGTCAAAACGCATGTGTTCCAAATGCGGATTGAGATGAGCGCCCCACCCCCGACCCCTGCTTGGCCGGACGATCTCAAACCACGTCTGCTGCGAAGTCCCGCTGAGGATAAGATCGCATGGCAGGTGATCGAAGACGCTTTTGAACAACCGGGGCGGGTACGGCGTCCGTTTGAGGCATGGCACAGCCGCGTTTTTGATTCGGATGCCTTCGATCCGGCCCTGTTTTTTGTGGTCGAAAATCCGGCGGGGGAAATCGTGGCCGCTATCCACTGCCAAAATTTGGAACACGACACCAATATTGCGCAGGTGGCGGTGCGGGAAGATTATCGGCGGCGGGGTATCGGCCTGAGTCTGCTGTACACCGTGTTTGGCGAGGTGTGGCGGCGGGGCAGACGGGTGGTCGTCTTGAGTGTGGATGGGCAAAATCCGACCAATGCCATCAGTGTGTATAAGCGGGCCGGGATGTCGGTCAAGCATCATTATATCAAGTGGGAGAAGGTGATACGGGCCGAATAGCCCTCACCCCCCACCCTTCGCCCAAAGCATTGGGAGGGGAGTAATCGGCGGTTGCTGATGTTGGCAAACTGGTTTGTGACACGGGGCTAATGACGTTTAACAAATTGTTCAGGTAATCACGCTCCCCACCCCCAGAGGCTTGTCCGGTATTGGTGGAAATGGCATGAATTAGGGATACCAGCCGCGTAAGTCTCGCCATGTCGGAGGGACGCAACCGGTTGCGTCCGTACCCAAGACCCTTGATCTATGCGATTTTCTACC
>JABFGB010000047.1 GCA_013112715.1 Chloroflexota bacterium | reverse complement strand
ATTCGCTTGACGGTGATTGGTAGAAAATCGCATAGATAAAGGGTTTTGGGTAGGGACGCAACATGTTGCGTCCCTACCCAAAACCCTTTATCTATGCGATTTTCTACCAATCACCGTCAAGCGAATACCGGACAAGCCTCCGGCCCCTTCTCAAGGGTAGGTTTTTCGCAGGACGCCAGAGAATAAATTCTCCGGCTACTTCTGCAAAGTCAGTTTCAACCGACTAGGGAAGTGAATCATATCCCTAGTCCAATTCATTGGACTTCGCCTCGATAGCCGCCGACTTCAGTCGGTGGGTCAAAAACCTACCTCGCCCCAAAACATTAGGGTGGGGATAAAAGCCTGCATTGAAGGCTTAGGGGAAGGGTCTGGGATGGGGTTCTTCGTTACCAAATTTAAAGTTAAAGAGCACCATTCTCTGGCATAAAAGCCGCCCCTTCCCCGAAAAGCCTACTCTTGGGAAGGGGGCCTGAATCAAATGAATTTCGTAAATATATTACAATTGGCACACAAGTAACATGACAATTAAGAGAAACATTTATTAAAAGATGCCAGTACACTTAAAGCTATAGTGGCTGCTTATTGCCGACCACACATTGCCCGTACCTTCAAACCTCTCACACAGCCGTTGCATTGTCACGGTTGAACCGAGCAGCCCTCACTGGTTCATTTAGAGAGGATTCCCACCATGTTTAAGAAAATTACTTGGTTGTTCATCGTTCCGATTGTGGTGTTGGCGCTTGCCCCAATACCAACCCCCACACCCGTTGCCGCCGTCGAAAATCCCGATTATTGGCCTACCGCAGGCTGGCGCACCTCCACCCCCGAAGCGCAGGGCATGGATTCCGCCGAACTCACCGCGCTCGTCAATTTCCTTGCCGACCCCTCGATGTATACCGACAGTTTGATCGTCATTCGACATGGCTATATCGTAGCCGAAGCCTATTTCGCCCCCGTGACGATGGAGGATCAACACCACCTCTATTCCGCCAGCAAGAGTTTCACCTCGGCCCTGATTGGTATTGCGATAGATAAGGGTTATATCAGCGGGGTAGATGCGAATATGTTGGAGCTTTATGGCAACCCTGCCGTCGAGAATATGGACGACCTGAAATCGAGTATGACCCTTGCCGACGTGCTCAAGATGTCGTCCGGCCTACAATGTGATAGTCTTCTTGTAGGCCCCATCAACGGCGACGGCGTCTATGCCACCGAGGATTGGGTACAGGCCGCGCTCAATCTGCCCATGCAGTATGCGCCGGGTACTGAATTCCATTATTGCAATCCGAACACCACCTTGTTGGCCGGCCTCATTAACCAGACCACTGGCATGAGTGCCCTCGACTTCGCCAATGAATATCTGTTTGGCCCATTGGGGATTGAAAACGCCGCGTGGACAGCCGATTCAAAGGGCGTCAATTTCGGCGCGAGTGAACTCCAACTCACCCCGCGTGATATGGCGAAATTCGGCTTCCTATATCTGCACGGCGGTGAGTGGGACGGCCAACAAATTGTCCCCGCCGATTTTGTCTACGACTCGACCCATACCCAAATGGTGGATGCCTTCCCCGGTTTTGATTATGGCTATCAATGGTGGATGTTGCCCGCCCTGAACATGTACTATGCCATTGGCCTCTCGGGTCAATATATCTGGGTCATGCCCGACAAAGACCTTATTTTTGTTCAGACTGCCGGGGTGACCGACGCGACCCGTATTGCCCATCAAGTGGCTCCAATGATCGGTCGGTTCGCCCAAATGACCGCGAGTGATGAGGCCTTGCCAGAGGATACTACCAAACAGGCCGAACTCGCGGCGGCGATTGAGGCGGTCAGTGAGCCGATGCCCCAATCGGTCATGACCATCTTGCCTGCCTCGCTCACTCCCATCCGCGATCAGGTCTACAATCTATTGTCCCCCAAACTGCTCGAAGGCCTGCCCCTGATCCGCCTTGCCGAAGGCCAACCCAACACTTGGTATGATGTCTCCGCGCTCGCCTTCAACTTTGACGCCGCCGCCGTCGAAGCTGTCCTAACCCTGACCTTTGCGGACGGCACTACCGCTGAAATCCCGATTGGCTTGGATGGTCGCTACATTCGTTCCGAAAATCGCCTCGGGGTGATTGCCGCTCAGGGGGCATGGCTGAATGATCAGACCTTCCGCCTGTACCTCAAGTGGGTGGGCGATAGGATCGAGTATCGCATGGATTTCACCTTTGCACAGGAACTCTTGGAAATTGTCAGATTCCAGATTGATGAGGGGGTCGCCACCGCCATCTTGGGCATGATGGCCCCGCCTGCCCAATAACCCCATATCACCCACTCATAGCCCCTCGCCAAGCATTGGAGGCGGGGGGTTTGGGGATGTTTTGTTTTTTGGATACCCCTCTCTCACATTCTACGGTAGAGTGGGGCGCTTTGTAAAATCAATGCCACGCCCATCATTTTCGTAGGGGAAGGTCTTGTGCCCTCCCACCTATTTCGACCCCCGTATCGAAGGCTCACGGCTCAATTTCAGGCGCACGAGTTCCAATGGCTCAAAAATGGACTCCGGCAAACCCAACACCCGCCGACTAAACGCCTCATCCAACGCCTTACGTACCGGGTCTTGGTCAATTTCGTGGAACGGGCGCAGCGGCTGATCGCACATCTCATCAAACAATTGGGCGGCGGCCTTTAATTGCTCCGCTGTGAGCGCCGTTACATCCAACACAGGCATCGTCGCTAATGACATAACACCAATACTGCCACGCCCTGATTGCTGTTTATTTGCGTGCCACCAATGCAGCAACAGACCAAATGATGTATTACCCCAAGTAACCAATGCTTTTTCTTGCTCAATTGATGCAAGTTGAATAGATAACCACGCCCGTCCGCCGATTGTTTTGCGCGGTGTAAATTGCATAGCCGTAGATTGACTGTTGAAGCGAAAGTCACGGTTGAAATGAGCGTATGATGCACTATTCCAAATATTTTGAACTTTACTAACTATAATTTCTTGCTCATTTGGTGTTTTCCCTTGACGTATTGTGCCTTCACAATCGGCATCAAATCTAATCGTTCGTTCACGTTCCGCCTCATGTGACCAAAGCACAGGATAAGTCGGGATGCTATTGGGTTTTAGGGTGACTACATCGAACGGCCCACGAAGACCCCCCGTAGATGTTTTGCCATCAATATCCGCATGGTAAGGCCCAACTTTAGCAATAGCTGAGACTGTCGTAATTGGTAACTTGGGTGCTTCATATTTCGACATTGTGGGCAACCAAGCACATTTTTCGGCAACTATCTGATATGCGGTCTGAGCGAGTGATATATCTGCAATTCGCGCCAAATTCCACCCACCAGATTTCGGTAGCGGGGCATCTACAATTTGGCCTATCTGCTCATCGCCAAAATAGAGGGAAGTGCCACCAACTGGGCCATCTTCAAGATGATGAACATTTTTATCCCTTATCAAACGGCGAATTTGTTCTGCGGCACTTGCGCCAAGTAGCGGATAAGGTGGACGTTCGTTGAGAATAACAAAAGTGGCTCGGTTACTACTGTTTATGGACTTCTGTCCAATTACAATACACTCCCCCATGTCCGTGTCGGCAGAAAATGACATTTCCGAGTCTTCAGCACCCGCAATCGAAATAAGAATCAGGTTATCGTAGTTCTTGCGGAGCAATATTCGAGAATCATCCCAAGCATCCCCTGACATTAAACTAAGCGGTGTAATGAGGGCCAATGCGCCACCAACTTTTAGTTTCCGATCAGCCAAAACTAAGAAAATGGATGCCTCACCTGCGTTGCCATGTGCGCTCGTCCCATCTGTCAGCCGTTTGATAGCCTGCCCCATTAACCTTTGTTCTTCAGCACTTGAGCTGAACGCTGCGAACATTGGATTAGGAACACCGATTTTTTTCCCTTCATGTCCGGTTGGACGGGTAAACGGTGGATTCATAATCACCACGTCAAAGGTCGCGTGGGGCAGGGAGCGCCATGTATCCTGTGTCGTCTCGCCCGTGCCTTCAAGGGCTTTGGTCGCAATCGAAATCAAGTCTAGCCTGCCTTGCGGGTCCAATAAATCCAACGACCCCAGTGCAATGCCCCCATCTTCTTGTTTGCCATAGGCCACCGTCAGGATCGAGCTTTGTTCATATTTGACGGTGGGATGGGCACTTGCCAACATCGAGGCCGTCAAGTGGGCAGCGGCGGGTAATACGTCACACCCCACCAGCGCCGTTGCCATCATGTCGGGGTGAAGTCTTTCAGCATCCCCTCCGGCCATCTCATACAGTTGGCTGACCCGCTGATAGGCCGTCGAAAGCAGCGTCCCTGTTCCACAAGCGAAATCGGCAATTCGCAGTTGCTTTACATCCTCGGCCTTAGCCCATGAACCCCCGTTCGGTAATTGGTCGGGGGTAATCGCCAACCCCACCAATAAGGCTGCCGAAGCCGGGGTGGTATAGTACGCCGCCAGAAATTTACGATCCGCGATGAGTCGTTGAAAAACTGCCCCTGTCAGGTCATGCGAACGCATTAGGCGGTTTTGCAGTAGTTTGTCTGCTGTTGCTGCCAAGCCGTCAATCAAGGGTTTGCTGTCGGGCGCTGGAATCAGTTCAAGAATACGGCGGGCAATATCAAAAATCGGCCAATAGTTGACCTTCAGAATCTTTTTCCACTCACCTAAAATCGCCATCTTGGTCAGTTCGTCATGACTCTGTAATTCGGCCAGTGACCTTACATCGCCCAAATCACCCGGCCCACCCGCCAGATTTTCATGAAACATAAAGGCATTCGCAAGGATCGTGGCCGCCATACGTCGCGTCTGAACACCATCTTCTTGGCGTAGCTGCTCACTGATTTTATGAATCGCCCCCGGATGCGACTGCGCCATATCTTCAAGCAATCCGGCGGTCTCGCTCACCCCGTTCACCAATTGATCGGCGGCGGCATCAATGACGCTGGGGGGTACGGAGGCAGATTGCACCAAAATCGAGAGGTCGGCAATGCTGCCCAAAATCCATCCGCTGCGAGGCCAACGGGCCGCACTGGAAGGGCTGCTTCCGGTGTAGAGTGCAATTTCAAGATCACGTGCTGCGGCCAATTCCTCTTTCAAAGCCGTGCCTTGCTTAGTACGTACCCGCACGGGCAACCGTACTGCAATCGAAGACAGAATGGTTCTACCTGTCAGACGTAACTGCTCTCCCAATCGCGCAATCGCTTCTGTTTCCACCGTAGCGGCGGGCAATACTTCGGTCTCCACCACCACAGGCGACACATTTGGCTCACTAATCACGATGTCCGGGCGGGCGTTGCTGCCTTTCAACAGACTCGTGTTTTCGGAACTGACGATAGTGGAATTGCGCCACGTGTGACGGGTTTCTCGTAGCAATCCCGCAATTGCATCATTGATGGTATGTTCAGTTGTTGCCATAGGCTCTCGATTAGGAAAGGTGAGGATATAGTGTTACAGCACATTATATCACTTTAATTCATTCGCGGGGGGGTGTTCCCAATTAGATCCTTTCAGCCCCCCCAGACCTGCGGAGCTTGTTCAAGCAGTTCGACCCACTCCAACTCAATCACCCAATAGTTCAACTGCCCATGTTCTTGCACAAACGCCTCGCCATCGGCATACCCCAACAACGCCAACTCTCGCGGCTGCCACCGAAAGCGTTGACCAATCACCCCCAGTTGGACGACCCGCGCCCGCCCCACCACCCGATCCCACAACGGCGACCTCACCGCCACCACATCCCCCACTTCCACAAACCCCATCGGATGATTCAGCGTGATTTTTTGATACAAAGTGCCCGGACTCACAATCATGTCCGAATATCCATACCATTGACCGGGCCGATGTTGCAGTTGGAATTTACCCCTGCCAATAATCGGCACCAACCCCGCAAATCGCTTCTCCCCCAGCTTTTGTTCGGCCTCCTTCACGCTCAAGACCATTAACCGTGTCCTTTGCGCATATTCCTGCAACCCTTCCGGCGAAGCCCGATACCCACCCCGCTGTACCCGTTCGTGCAATTCAATCCCCCGCTGCTCCAAATAATCACTCATGACCAACCGAATCAACCCGCCCACACTCCGCCGTCGAATCTTGGCCTGTTTCTTCAATGCCGCATACATCTCCTCCGTCATCGCCACCGTAATTCTCATCCCGACCTCCCTTGGTGAACAGGTCTTTTGTACGGACAAGGCAATGCCTTGTCCCTCCGATAACGCATAGATCCCCGCCGTCACCCATCCTATCAAAATTCCCACACACTAACGGCCAAATATAACCCTCTACCATATCAAACGCTGGCGTTTGACAAACGCATCCCGTTTCACAATTTGAACACACCCCTTTGTTTATCATCGCCTATGCAATCAATCATACAGAATATAAACGCAGCGAGGGCAGGTTTTTTAGGCCTGCCCCCGGCGTTCACCACACACATCGAGGAGGAGAGAAATTTGGGGATTTGTTTCCCCCACCCACATCCCAGCACGGATAGGGCAGGGGGGAGACAACTAGATTATGGGGATTTTCGGCTTGTTTGAGCCAAATCCACTTATTCAGCGCGATTCGTCCATTCGGGTTCGCGCCATAGACTGGACAGCAGCAGTTGACGGGTCGCCAGCATTTCTTTCGGCAGCCGGTCATACAGCTTGATAAACAACTCTTCGTGCGACAGGATTTCCTGCTTCCACAGGTCAATGTCAATGGACATCACCTTATCGAAATCCTCACGGGTAAAGTCGAGGCCCGTCCAGTCAAGGTCATCATAGGTCGGGATACGTCCCAGCGCGGTCTCTAGCCCACGAGCACGGGACTGGGCACGGCTGACGATCCATTGCAAAACGCGCATGTTTTCGCTGAATCCGGGCCACAGGAAGTTGCCTTCTTCGTCCTTGCGGAACCAATTGACAAAGAACATACGCGGCGGTTCGGGGATATAACGCCCGAATTGCAGCCAGTGATAGATATAGTCGGCCATGTGATACCCGGCGAAGGGCAGCATGGCAAAGGGGTCGCGGCGCACTTCACCGAGTTTACCAAAGGCGGCGGCAGTCATTTCTGACCCCATCGTCGCGGCATAATAAACTCCGTACATCCAATTGAAGGCTTGGAAGACCAGCGGGGAGACGCTGCTGCGGCGTCCACCGAAGATAAAGGCGCTGATCGGCACACCGTCCGGGTTTTCCCAGTTCTCGTCAATCGAGGGGCACTGCGAGGCCGGGGCGGTGAAGCGCGAATTGGGGTGGGAGGATTTCTTGCCATTCTTGCCATCCTCCGGTGTCCAATCGTTGCCCTGCCAGTCAATCAAGTGGGCGGGTGGCTCTTTGGTCATGCCTTCCCACCACACATCACCGTCATCGGTCAGCGCAACGTTGGTAAAAATCGAGTTCTTGGCGCAGGAGGCCATCGCGTTGGGGTTGGTCTTATTATTCGTACCCGGTGCGACCCCAAAGAAACCTGCTTCGGGATTGATGGCATAAATCTTGCCGTCATTGCCCAGCTTAATCCATGCGATGTCGTCACCGACGGTGGTCACCTTCCAACCTTCAAAGGGTTCCGGAGGGATTAGCATGGCGAAATTGGTCTTGCCGCACGCGCTTGGGAAGGCCGCCGCAACATAGGTCTTTTCACCTTCAGGACTCTCGACACCCATAATCAACATGTGTTCGGCCAGCCAGCCTTCATCGCGGGCAATCACCGAGGCGATCCGCAGGGCGAAACACTTTTTGCCGAGCAGGGCGTTGCCGCCGTAGCCGCTGCCATATGACCAGATGGAGCGTTCTTCGGGGAAGTGGACGATGTATTTCTGATTGTTGTCTTTGACGCAGGGCCACGAAATGTCTTGTTGACCGGGTTCCAGCGGCATCCCAACCGAATGGACACATGGCACAAATTCGCCATCCGTGCCCAAGACATCATAAACAGCTTTGCCCATGCGCGTCATGATCTTCATATTGACGGCAACATAGGCCGAGTCGGTCAATTCGATACCGCAATAGGCGATGTGTGACCCCAATGGTCCCATGCTAAAGGGGACAACATACATCGTGCGGCCACGCATACAGCCGTCGAAGGTCTCATCCAAAATCTTGTGCATCTCACGCGGGTTCATCCAATTATTGGTGGGACCAGCGTCGGTTTTGCTATAGCTGCAAATGAAGGTACGGTCTTCCATACGGGCCACGTCGCTGGGATCGGAACGGGCAAGGAAGCTATTGGGGCGCAATTCTGGATTCAAGCGGATAAACGTTCCGGAATCCACGAGGAGTTCACACAGTTCATCGTATTCTTCCTGTGAACCGTCGCAAAAATACACACTGTCTGGCTTGCACAAGCCAACCATATCTTGAATCCACGCACGGATTCGGGGGTGCTGGATGTAATCAGGAAATTCGACCATAGGATATTCGGCCTCTTGTGTTGGAATTTGCGAAGTGCGGCGCAGAAATGCCATGATGCAGTGTCTCCCTTATTGTATCGTAGGTCTCTTACCTGTGGGTAGTTGACGCATTTGTGAAATTATTCTCAATTGAATTATTCACTACTATACCGGACGCGGGGGAGGGAACTGAGTGTAGCCTGTCACACAAAAAAATGACTTGTTGCATACGGTTGGTGGTTTCGTACAATGTGTACGAATCGCACAATGAAACGGCTTTACGCGATTCGGGACAGGTGAAGTGAGTTTATGGGGTGGCCCAAATCCACTGCACCCAATCCACTGCGATGGCGAGAGGGCGGGGGTCGCTGCTGTAGCCGATCTCATGCGGTATCAACGTCCGATCATAGCTAAATTCTACTGTAACATGCCGCCCGTCCCCGATAACCGCTGTCGGAATCTCAAAGGTGAGGGTTTGCAAATGGTCAGGTTGAACAAGTACGGTGTCTAGCTTCTGCCCATTGACAGTCAGTGTCAATTGACGGGTTTCCAGAAACGCCTGCGCCATCACTTTGAGACGATACGCGCCGGGCGGGATGTCTACATGGAGCGTACTGGTTGGATATTGGCCCATCCAGCGCCATGTCGTTTCGATGGTCTCAGGCCAATGCCAACCCCAACCGAGAAAGCGTTCATCGCCAGCGGCACCTATGTCAATCTTATAGACCTCTGGTGGGCTTTCGGACGGTGTGCGCGATGGACAGCCTGCCGGATGGGCCGTTGTCCGATAGACCACTGCGTCACGTTCGATCCAAACCGGACAGACCAAATCGGGCCGTTGATTTAAATAGCCGATGATTTCTTGAGGCGTCGGGGTGTGGCGACCAATCAAATCCTGATGGATCACGATATAGCCAATCGGCCACTCATGAATCCTTGCACGGAGTTGGGCCTCGACCAATTCCGATTCCAATGGAGTGCGCTGCCCAAGCCAACTGAGCATCGGGTCGTCCGTCCGCATAAACAGAAAATAACCGGGGGAGGTGCGGGCCAACAAGCCATTGACCATTGGTTTGCCATGCGTCAGGCCATAATATTGTAGGGTCAGCGCTCGCCAATCGCCAATCCATGTTTCCCCATTACCTGCGGCGGTGGGAACCTCCAGAACTACCAGCTGATGAGCTTCATAGCCGATATGCGTATAGAAATCATACGACGGCGGGGGGGTCTGGATCGGCATAGGGCGCAAAGCACGTACATCTGCCAAGACCACCAGCAGCGCAAGGATTGAAAACCAGCGAGTGTGGGGAATCACCTGAAAACGAAGTCCGATGAACATCAACAGGGGCAGCGCAAACACCGGGCCAAAGCGCAGGGGAAAGCGGAACAGATTATCGAGGGCGGTATGGAAAGGCTCATATATGAATGGCACTTGTGACCCCGCCGCCAGTAGCATCGGTACGATTGCCGTCGCCAACCACAACCAATGTCGGGCAGCGGTCTTTCGCCTGTGCCAGACCGCCAACCCCGCCGCTACAATCGCTAAGGGCAGAAGCACGGCGCTAACCGGTGCTTGATGGTAGGAGTAGCTGTCTGGGCCATAGAGGTAGTCGGTAGGAAAGCGCAACTTAAATGCCGCCTCTGGTGGCGTGACCGCCATTGAAGGATCATCGGGCGTGCCAAATTCCATATACGACAGCGGGCCAGCAAAGTAGAGCAGCGTCAAGGCCAGTCCACAGGCACCTAGTCCCATACCCACTAATTGTAGGCGTTTGGTCGTGGTGGATGTTTGCCAAAGGCTATAGACCGCATAGGGAGTTAACAAGAACAATAGAAATAGCAGATATTGGAAATCCGTCAGGCCCGTCAGCCATAATCCGACCCCGTGCGCAATCGCCCAGCCTACAGCACGACGGGCACTGACCTGTAGTGCCTCGGTCAAACCCCGCCACAACCACAAATGCGTTGGCAGCCAGAACCACGCCACCATGTTGACCCAACTCCATTCTATGGCTTGCAATAGTACAGGCGCGGTTTGCATCACGACCCCGCCGAACAATGCCCACCCTGATTGAACCCCTTCGGCCCGCAGCCACCCGAATGTGCAAAGGCCTGTCAGTGTCATGCCCACCAGAAAAATTGCATCAAATGCACCAATTGTACCGATCAGTGGCTCCGTGACAGCCCATAAAGGAAACCAAAAAGGCGTGAGCGTGTGATAGGCGAGATTGTGCTGAAAGGGGAACATCACGTAGTTGGTTTCATAAACAAGGTCGGCGGTGGTCAGGGCGTGTCGAATCCACCAATAGTTCCAATGAAAGTGATAATAGTCCATTGAAGGGTTGGCGGTGCCGGGGACGTGTGTTCGAAAATGGAGCAGCGGCCAATAGAGGCTGAGGACGCTGACTAAGCCATAAAACACGACGACTCCCACTCGCCGATGCCACAGGGTCATGCTGCTATGATGCCTCGCGTATACAACTACTTCCAAGACGGAGACGGGTTGGTTGCCTGTTGGACGATTGGGTTAAGTGTAGCGGAAAAAATGCTAAGGTGGGATAGGCGGTTAGAAAAGGCGGGATGTCTGGGGAAATCCCGCCCTAGTAGACTATGGAAGCTGTCTATAACCCAATTAGGATGGCGATAATCATGGAGGTGTGGGTTACTTCAAGCGATTCGATGGACACCTCATTCTTGCTTTGGTCGCCTGTATAGGCATTGATCTGCAATTCCACAAAGCGCGACCACGCATTGGTGATTAGCTCGCCCATCGCGTCGCCGTTAATATCGCCTGCCGCCACACCAGATATTAAAACATCCTCAAAAGTAAATTGCAGAAAGGATGTCTGTCCATCTCTGGCCGGGAGCAGCAGTCCGATGAGAATGGCGATGATACCGACGGTCTGGCCCTCTGCGGTGACGATCTGCGCCTCGACCTTGACCCCATCGGGCGTGAAATCCACCGTGATGGATTCGACCCGTTCATTGCGACGGGCAAAGGCGGCAAGGGCAGCGTTGGCTTCCGCTTCGGTTATCATGATCGTGTTGGACGTGCCGTCTTGACCAGCGGCTCCGGCAAGCGGGTCGGGGGCGGATTCACGCTGATTGGAGGTGCCTTTGCGAAATTCAATCGTGATAGCATCCTCAGATACGGTGGCGTTGAGGACATCCACCGAACGCAGATGGTAGAGGTTATCCTGTTCGATGTAGGGCAGCAGACTGCGCACAGTTTGGGTAAAGGCGTGTTCCCAAATATCAATAAACAGCTTACCAGTAGCTTGACCCGAAGCCGGATCACGTGGGGAAACGATACCGTTTGCGTCTGCCGTTTCCAGCGTGGCGAGTGTCCAAGCAAGGTTACCATCGGCGACGCTGGGGACGATGACCCCCTCAGCGGAAAATGATTGACCATTGGGGCGGGTGCCTCCGACGACCAAGATGATCTCCATGTCGCGCAGATTTAGACTGAGGCTTTCTATTGGCAGAGTGTCGCCTGCGGCAGCGGCACTATAGCGGGTCAGGGTCGCATTCAACGCAGTTTCAGAGATGGTGATGGTTTGGGTCGCGTTGTCCTGCGCGGCGACAGGAATGGCGGTGATGGTCACGAGAATCAAGACGAGGGTAGACAGAACGATGCGGGGTAAGGTCTTCATGATGCTATTCCTCCTGATGATTGATGGGTGTGGTCGGCAATTGTGCCCTATGACGTATAGGATATGGGCAATGTTCCCAATTGAGGCCAGCACGTAGAGCAAGCGTCAGGCAACGTTGGGCAAGCGACTGCCGAGGGTCGTACAAGTGATCCAAAATATGTCAGGCAAGGGTGTTTTGTAGGGGGTCGCCGTGCCTGCCCGATTTTGGGATGGCACAGGGCCATCCCCTACAAAAAATGTCGGTGTTCAATCGCTCCACGAGGCCTTTGGTTGTACTATCTTCAGGGTTGGATGATGGGCAGGTTGGCCCGTGCCGAGGGGTCTTGATAGAGCAAAAAGGAGTTATCCGCTGGGTCATACATCCAGCCGCTGACGCCCGAACGGAGGATGGTTATGTAGGCCCAGCCCTCAAAATCGTGCGAGGTCCGCCCTTGCACGGCGACCTCCAAGCCTTGATCGTGGTAGAAGGTATTGATGATGGGGGCGTCAAGGCTTGGTGTGGAACGCAGGCGCAGCGGAGCATTATTGTTGAGCACCGCACGCGGATAGGCCGCATATTCGCTTTCAACGTCGCGGTCATAAATCACGGGTAGAGCCGCGACCCAGCCCCCGGATCGCCAGATGCGTTGGTAAAATGAAAGAAAGAATATCGGGAATTGTACCAAATAGGAGTGTATCCAGCCTTTGAGATTGCCGTCTGGATATTCGACATAGACGTACATCATTAGTTTGCCGTTGATGCGGGCGCTCCCATGAACCCAAATGGGCGCATTGTTGGGGATAGAGCCGATGACCTCACTGTCACCCGTAGGCAGCGCGTGAACAAACGCACTACTGCCAGCACCATTCGCGGCGCTTTCAAAGGGTATCGGAAATTGCATTCCGACCTCATAGGCCAAGGCTGCCCATGTGTCGGCGTGGGGTAGAATTGCACGCCAATCCGGACGCGAGAAGGTCAGATAATTGCCCGCCACCCAGCCAGTGAGTCCGCTTGTGTCATGGGTCACATAGACCCACGTCAACTCTTCCCAGTTCCATCCGTCTACTTGCTCATATTGATGAACTGTGACCACATCACCCGCATGGAGTTGACCAATCAGTGTGTCGGCATCGTTGGGCCAAGCATTTGGGGCACTGCGGATATTCAGGGTAGGCACAGCGACGGTGGCCGTCACCACTTCACTTTCTTGGGCACGGGCTGGCACCATCGTCAGCAACAGTACCCCAATGAGTAGCAGTGTTCCAAACCGATTGTTGAACATCACAACCTCCTTAGAAGTTCTATGGGTGCGATAGGAGGTAGCTTGTGGATTGCTACACCCTTCACAATCCAATGCCTTGATGTGGCTGCAAAGCGATGATGCGGCGAGGAACTATAAATGATACGTCTCGTTGGTGAAATTTGTTCCAATGATAACGGCATATCATCCTCTACGGCAATGATTACCTAAGCCACTAGTCGAAAAAGATGAGCGAGTGAGGTAGACTGGAGGGCATGAGCCGACGAGTCAACTTTCACCTTACCGACGAACAGCTTGCCGAGATCGAGCAAGCAATTAATGGGTCGCCGTATCC
>JABFGB010000046.1 GCA_013112715.1 Chloroflexota bacterium | reverse complement strand
GGTTGGTGGTTGGAGCGGCGGGGGTCCACCCGGTCCCATCCCGAACCCGGCAGTTAAGCCCGTCAGCGCCGATGGTACTGGGGGAGTCGTCCTCTGGGAGAGTAGGTCACTGCCAACTCACATCCACCCCCTTCCCTCTCCCCTTCCTCCCCCGTCGTTGTGTTTCTAACACTTATTAACTCTACTCCCACTAGGCGCTTCCCTTACGTATTCACCATGTTACAAATTTGTAACCCGTTTGTAACGGCAGTGTAACCTCATGTGTCTATCCTAGTCATGAATCGGATTCTGACTAGGGAGGAAAATACATGACAGGCTCGCAAGGGGAATTCTCAAAATCTCCCCCTACAGCGGCGTTTTTGCCTTCCGCATTCTTACCCACAGCCACGCCCTATCCTGCCGCACCGCACCTCTGGTGGCCTGCCTTATTTCTCCGCAGCACACTGGCGCGGATATTAAAAAGTGGCCCATTCATTGGCACGGTGCTGTCAATCACCTGCCTCTACTGTCTAATTGCCTTTGATCGCCCCTTGATTCGCGGTGATGGCGTGGCATATTTAGCATGGGTAGACAGTATCACGCTCGACGGAGATATTGATCTTGCCAATCAAGCCGAGAAATTCCAACCATCCAATAGCTACCAAATTGTCTGGCATGAAAATACCGAAAAATACGTAACCGTTTTTCCCTTTGGTGCGGCCTTTTTGCAAGCCCCTTTTTATAAATTGGGTGACATTTTCTATCATCAAGGTTGGTGGAATCAGAATCCTGATTATTTCCGCCAAATGCAAGGGATTCCTCAATCATACAGCTTATGGCTGATGATCGGGGCAAATGTGATGGCACTGGCTTCTGTGCTTATCGCATGGCGAGTGGGGCGACAGCTTACCGACAATGCCACCGCTGCTCTCACTGCCTTTGCCTTCCTCATCGGGACGCCGCTTATTTACTACAGCACAACTGATCCACTCAATTCGCACAATCCCGGCGCATTTATGTGTACCTGTTTCATTTACTGTTTAAGTCGTGTAACAGGCGGCGTTATCCCAAACGAACAGCCTATTCATGTCCGAAGCTATTGGTGGATTGGACTGGGTATCAGCGTGGGATTAATGGTACTCTCCCGCTGGCAATTATTGTTGATTGCTCTACCTGCATGGGGGTTATTGGCATGGCAGCGTCAATGGAAAGGCGCGATTCTCGCCGGAATCGTGACGGCGATCACCCTGCTGCCCTTGCCTATATTCTGGAACTACCTGTTTCATCAGCCCTTCACCGTCCCCTACGACGCCGTTGAACAACAAAGCTTCTTGCGCCCCCCGGTTCATACGTGGGACGTGCTGAAAATGACGATTTTGCATTCGCCTATCATCGTTTTGAGCCTATTTGGATTGTTTTTCTTATGGCGTATCAACCGGGCATGGGCCTTTTTTTGCGGGGCGGCTATTGCGCTGCAAATTCTCATCAACGGTGCGGCATTGGATTGGTATGCAGGTGACTCTTTCGGAATGCGCCGGATGAGCGAACTCTACCCGATCTATGTGGTTGTAGCCCGTGCCCTGTTGGGAAATTTACACGGCTTACCCCAATTAAAACCAACCCATTTTCGATGGATTGCCTCGCGTGCAATCGTGCTGGTACTGATACCGTTGGCCTTTCTCCATATTCGCGCTTTTTATGTCTATACGTGGTCAGATCAAGGCAAATTTGCCGATACACCACGACGCATGATTCAGTTCTATTTGGATCATCCCTACCGTGAAGAATTTGAGGAGGTAGCCTCCAAAGCGCATATTGGACCAGAGGCTTGGGCAAAACCCGGCCCATGAGCTACGGCGCATGGGTAGTGAATGGCCCTAATCCAACCTGTTGATCGCGTGTACCATCGGGCATAACAACCGCCAGTGTCTTGCCATTGCGATCCATAATCGAGAGGCTCACCCACCACTCCCCCTCTGATGAATTGCTGTGGAGTGGAACAAGCAAACGGTCACGAATGTCGCCACTCTCCGGCAACCAACAGGTGATGGGGTATTGCTCATCAAAAGGTTGCACGACGGTGGCAGCTTGGGGTTGGCCTTGTGGGGAGACCGGAATAAACGACAAATAATAGGGCACATCTAACTGTCCCCTAGAGCGCCAATTCAACCAAATGACTAATATTGGTTGGTTCACGCCATCTTCATCGGTCAGCATTTCAAGATGCCCTGCAAAACGGGTGAGAGTAAGGGTTTCAGCGAATTCAGCACCGTTGCTAATCGTAGGAGTCGGCGACATGTCGGTTAATTGGGGCGCGTGTTTGGGTGGCTCGGAAAACCCCGATCCAATGACTCTCAAATAGCCGACCATGACAACAACCATGACCGCCTGCACCACTGTGATTAATCTGCCGTTGCGCGAATCTATCGGGCCAAGAACATTGCCTGCGATAAGTACCAATATAGGCGATAAAAATAGCCAGATACGGCCTGATTCCCCGCGCTGGGTGCCGGATATATCTATCACAAGGAGTGTCACTAGCGCACTAACTGCAAACACCGACCCGGGGGTCAGAATCCCCTCGCGTCGCCATGCCCGAACAATCTGCCAAATACCCAGACCTGCCAGCAATGTTAAGGGCCAACCCGTAAACATAAAAAAGTCGTTGAGATGTAAAAACAGCCAAGGGAAATAGGGCCGATCTAGCGTCAGATGGGCATTCAGCGCCTGATCTAGGATGTCCCAAATCGTGACCCCTGACACCATATAAAACCCGCCCCAGAACAGCAGCAATCCTGCGCCAAACCATGCCCCGATAACAAAAGGCCAATGCCAATGCAGTTGGTCTAATTTTCGCCGCCGCCAATAATCACCGAGGGTAAATAATCCTGCAAAAAAAACAATCGGCAGCAGTGTGAAATGAATAAATGACAGAATCGCTGCACCTAGCCCCGCCGCGAAAATCCAACCAACCTGCCTATCCGAAATACCTTTCTCTAAAAACGCGAGGACGACAAGGGTTAGGCATGGATACAAAGTGTTGGGGGTCGGGGTAAACATCAAGAACGCCGGAATCAGCGGCCACCACAGCACACCCCAGCGTGCCGCCGCCTCAGAATACAGCCGCCGCCCTAAGCTATATAGCGGGAGGGCAATCAAACTGCCCCACAGTGGCGTTAACATACCCAGCCATGCGCTGGATAATTCGGCATCACTATAACTGATTATCCGATAATTATGGCATTGTTCAGCCCGTAGCGGTGGGCCTAGTTGGTCGGTCAAAAATGGCGCTTGGGTCAATAACTGATTTGCGCCATAATAGGCCAGCGGCATCCCCGGCGGGGAGGTGGTCATATGGCTAGAAAAATATTGATAACTCGCCATAAAATCGGGCCATTCTTCCAGTACTTCCTGTGCGCCACCCCGGTCATCAATATCGGCGGCGGCATAATGCCAACCCGTGCTTAAACCACTAATGGTGCGGGTATAAAGTTCATAGCGGATGCGGTCAGTTGTCACATATACCGATGTGATGGTTAGCACCACCCCGCCTACCATTGACCACAAAATGAACCATCGGGCAGCGGCATATCCCTGCAATTTCCAGCCAATCACAATATAGACGATAAGGCTAATAACCAGCGGGACGAGTCGAACGAATTCAGGTTTGGCAAAAGGCCAGCGCCAGCCATAGTCCCCGCGCAGTTGGGGCGCAACATTCAGCACCAAAAGCAATGCCCAGATGAGACAGGCAGCAACAATGATCCAAACGACGCGGGTAATTTTAGACACAGGAATCAAATTTTTGTGGCATTTGCGAAGCGAACCAACTGACCGTGCGATAAACGCCATCGGTAAATGAGGTGGCAGGTTTGTAGCCCAATAATGTTTCGGCTTTGGTTATATCGGCTTTGGAAAGTTTAATATCCCCAGCGCGGGGTGGAGCAAACACGGGTTTGATGCTGCTGCCCAAATATTCGTTAATGACCCGCACCAAATCCAGCAGGGTGTACGATTGCCCACAGGCCAGATTAATGACCTGTCCGGGGGCGTTCTGGCTGTTCATCGCCAGCAGATTCCCCTGAATGGCATTGCCAATAAAGGTGAAATCCCGCGATTGTTTGCCATCACCAAAGATGGTCGGCGCTTGGCCTTTGAGCATGGCAGTGGCAAATTTGGGAATGACAGCGGCATATTCCGAGTGGGGGTCTTGGCGCGGGCCAAACACATTAAAGTAACGCAGGCAAACCGTCTCTAACCCATAAACGTGATAAAACGCCCGCATATAATACTCGCCCGCCAATTTTGCCGCGCCATAGGGCGATAGTGGTTTGGGAGGCATGGATTCTTCTTGGCTATCGGCCTCAATATCCCCGTAGGCTGATGAAGAGGCCGCATAAATAACCCGTTTGACCCCCGTCTGTCGTGCCGCATTCAGTACATTTAACGTCCCAGTGATATTCACATCATGGCAAAGCTGTGGGTCTTCAATGGAACGCGGGACAGACGCAATCGCGGCGAGGTGGAACACATAGTCCACGCCCTGCATGACGGCTCCTAAGGGTTGGGTGATGCTGATTTCATGTAGGGTGATTTTATTGGCGACGGCGGCTAGATTTTCACGCTTGCCCGTTGAAAAATCATCTACCACGCGAACCACATGGCCCTCCGCAAGCAGCGCCTCGACGAGATGTGACCCGATGAAACCACCCCCGCCTGTCACCAAAGAAACCGTCATGATGCTTTCCTTATTGTGGAGAGTGATCTACCAGCCGTGTTCCAAGCGTGCCACCAAACGTTCTGGCATATCGGCCTTCCGCATTTTTTCTTGGGTAACTTTGATGGGATAGGGCACGCGCCGATGTTCAAAAACACCTTCTTCGACATACAAAATGCCATAGGCGGCGTCGGGGTTGCTGTCACGGGGCTGACCAACGCTGCCGGGGTTCAAAATAATCCGCTTACCATTCAGTTGACGTGGCACACGATAGGTCGGCTGCATCGCGTCTGTTTCCCCATCGGGCGCAGTCAGGCGGTAAATGATGGGGGTGTGCGTGTGTCCAACTAGGCAATAGCTGGTTTCAAAATGGGGAAAATTTAGCGCGGCAATTAGGGGGTCAAGAATGTATTCCCATACAGGTTCGCGGGGACTGCCATGTGCTAGTGTGTAATTGCCCAAGACAAAAGTGGTCGGGAGCGCGGAAAGGTAAGCGGTATTTTCTTCGGTAAGGGTACGTTGAGTCCAATCTACAGCGCGGCGGGCATCCACATTAAAGGTACGAATATCTAGGCGTCCCAATGCAGCCCAGTCGTGATTCCCGGCTAAACATAGATGGGGCAGGCTTTTGAGCAAGTCGCAAGACTCGTTGGGATCGGGGCCATAACCTACCACATCACCCAAACACCACACATAATCCCAATCGCCGTGCGCGTCTTCCATCACTGCTTCAAACGCCGCCAAATTGGCATGAATATCGGAAATCACCAGAATACGCATCGCAATCCTAACCTTTGAGGGGTAAATCGGTTATGCCGTAATTTTGTCACATTTGCTGAAATCTAGCGAACTATAGCACGAAATAAGGTGCTCGGTCAATCAGTCTGAAGCATGACCTGCTATAATGAAAAAATCTAGTGAATTTTGCCTCCTATTGGTCTAGCTCAAAGCAATCACATCATGACGTCAGTACGTACCCGTGTCTTTAATCGCTTATCCATGACAAGCAACTTCTATACATCAGAAAACACTCGCCTACTGATTCTTGCTGTTTGTCTAGGATTAGCAACAGGTATCGCCATCTGGGTTTTCCGCACCGCCATTGATTTTTTTCATGAAATATTCATAGAAGGGCTTCAGCATGAATTAAGCCAAACCCTAATTGGTTCGGGCGCGGCAATTTTCAGTTTGGCGCTGGCAGGTCTTCTGGTTGGCTGGTTAATGAACCGCTTTGTGGGTGAAGAACGGCATCATGGCGTGGCAGGCATTATGGAATCTGTTGCTTTAATTGGTGGGCGATTACCCTATCAGCGTATGCCATTTAAGGCGCTGGCCTCGTCTATTTCACTAGGGGCAGGGGCATCTGTCGGGCCAGAAGACCCCAGTGTACAAATCGGCGCGAATCTCGGCTCCATGATCGGACAAAAAACGCACCTCTCCGAAGAACAGGTCAAATTATTGGTCGCGGCGGGGGCGGCCAGCGCGATTGCAGCGGCCTTCAAAGCGCCAATTGCGGGTGTATTTTTTGCGCTGGAGGTCATTTTATATGGCTCGTTTAGCAGCGCGGCAGTTGGGGTAGTGGTGTTGTCTGCCGTCATCTCATCCGCTTTTACCCAAGCCATTGAGCCACACCCCGAAATGGGGCCATTCGCCCACACCCTCAGCAGTCCGCTCGAAATTCCGCTATTTGTACCACTTGGCATCCTGCTTGGCCCCATCGCCTCGCTGTTTATTCGCTGGGTCTACTTTCAACATGACTGGTGGCATCATCACATCCATCTGCCCCGCCCCTTACGAACAGCCCTCGCAGGCGTATTGGTCGGCATGGTGGCGATTTTTCTGCCCGAAATTATGGGCACAGGCCGCGAGACCATGAATGAAGTCCTCAGCGGGGAAGCCAAATTTGCGCTGACCCTACTGCTGATCTTGGGAACGGCTAAACTGTTGATGACAGGAGTTAGTATCGCGGGTGGTTTTGTGGGTGGAATTTTCGCCCCCTCGCTATTTGTCGGCACAATGCTCGGCGGAGCTTATGGACTGGTGATGGATCGGATCATCGGGGGTGGCAGCCACGTCACCCCACCAGAAGTGTATGCCGTAGCAGGCATGGCAGGCATGATGGCCGGAGTGGTGCGCTCCCCCATTACGGCGATTATGCTGGTATTTGAACTGACCAACGACTACCGCTTAATTTTGCCGATCATGCTGACGACGGTGATCTGCGTCTTGATTGCCGAACGAATTGAGCCTTCCGGCATGTATATCTTGGGGCTGCGGCGCAAAGGCATCCACTTACAAGAGGGCCGCGACATTGATTTGATGCAGGGGGTTAAGGTGGGTGACGCGATGTTGAAACCCGCCCCCAGTATTTCTGAAAAGGCTTCACTGGTCGAACTGCGCGACACGCTGCGAAAATTGAGAACGTTTTCGATGTGTGTGGTGGATGACGATGGGTCGTTAAGCGGAATCGTCACCCTATCTGATCTTCAACGGGCCTACGACAACACGCATGGCGAAAAATCCCTGACTGTTGGTGACATCTGCACGCGCAACCCTATTACCGTTACTCCGGATGATGTGTTGTGGACAGCTATCCGCTGCATGAGTGTAAATGATGTAGGGCGATTACCCGTTGTCGAACCCGGCACACACAAACTGGTGGGGTTCATTGGGCGGCACGGCGTGATGCGGGCCTATAACATCGCCATTGCGCGGAAATTGGAAGATCAGCACACCGCCGAACGTCTTCGACTCAAAACCTTGACCGGAGCGCACACCTACGAATATTATTTAACCACAAATGCTCCCGCGAATGGCAAACGCATCCAAGAAATTCAGTGGCCCACAGAGAGTGTCGTCGCATCGGTACAGCGCGGCGGGCGCTTGATTGTGCCACACGGCAGTACCCAATTATTAACAGGTGATAAATTGACGCTAGTCGCTGATCCGTTGGTCGAAAACGAATTGGCCTATTTGTTAGAAGGGCGCACTCTTCCGCCTCACTGATAACGCAGGATTTCGGAAACTGTTTTTCGCGCCGCGCTGGTTGCCGGGCCGACACTTGCGATAATGGTCAGAAAGATGGTACTAATCAAGCCAATCAGCGGCACAATCCACGAATAGGTAAAAGGGATCACATCGGTAAAGGGGATAAATCGAATCATTTGCTGACCGAGCAAATAACTGAGAGGCAGCCCGACCAACCACGCAATGAACCCGATGAACAAGCCCTCTAGCAAAAACTGGCTGCTGATAGCCCATGTGCCCGCCCCAACCGAACGCAGTACCCCAATTTCACGCAGCCGCTCCATAACACTGATGGACAAAATCGTTAACAAGCCAATCCCCCCGACGATGGCTAATAATAACGCCGCAAAATTGAAGACCAGCCCCACACTTGAGATCGTACTGGCAATACGATCCGCAAATGCAATTTGATTGGTATAGACCGGGCGGGCGGATGTGGTTTCCAACGGAATATTCAGGCCCTCTTGCGGATTGGTAATATCAATGAACGTGGTGACAGGCGAGAGTTCGCGGAAATCGAGGTTTTCCAGTGCTGCTAGTTCTTCCCAATAGATGGCGATGACCTCCAAGGCGCTCTCCTGTGCCTGAAGTTCTTCGGGCAAATTCTCCGCAAAAAGACTAAATTGCACTGGGTTGATGTTGAGAATTTCCGAAATGGTATACTCTTGCCCAGTTTCCTCAACCTGCAAAATGACCGTCTGTCCAACCTCAAAACCGAGCCTTTCAGCCAAAATCGAGGTCAACACCACGCCGGAATGGTCGCTTGGGTCACGCCCCGGCACCAAATAATTTAGGAGTCGGTCATCTGCTCCCAACGCATAGACCGTTGCTGCATCTTCTTCCCCAGCATCCGCAGCTCGGATGTCCACCTGCTGCCAATAGGCATTCGGCACAGGGGCATCCAGCGTCAGGCCAACAAAATCAGCGAGTTGATGCCATTCCATAAACCCAACTTCTAAAGGGAAATCGGCGATCCCAATGACTTCAAACTCTCCCGTCTGCACAGCGGTACTAAGTGTGATGGTATCCCCAACACTTTTCTCCAGTCTGTCCGCTAAGTGTTGATTGAGGACAATGCCTCTTCGAGAGCGATCTTCATTCCATCCCGTGCCCTCAATCAGCGGCATATAGCTCAATTGAGTTTCGGTATCTACCGCCAACACAAACAGCGATGAGAGGTTTGGATTTTCGTCTCCATCACTTTGGATATTGAGTTCCACAGCCACTCCCGGTTCAACCGTGCGAATCACCTCCTCTTGCTCGGTTGAAAGCAAAGTCTGCAAATCGCTGAGATTCCCAACATCCCCAATCTGGAGGGATACTTGGTGGGTGAGGCGACTGCGAATATCCTGCATGACATCCTGCACCGAGAAATAGATCGCCAGCATCCCCATAAAGGCCGTGACCGCTAGGCAAATCGCAAAGGTACTCAGGGCCAGTCTTGCCCGCCGCAAAATAATATTATTCAACGCCTGCCGCACGGAAGCCGGAAGAGGCATTCGTTGGGTAAGTATCAATGCTGACTGTTTGCTATAGCGTGATACCAGTCCCAAATCGGTCATAGCTTCCAAAATCGTGACACGGGTTGCGGCAACAAGCGGAAAAAACGACGCCAACACCGGTACGCCTAACCCCATAACCAGCCCCAGCGCTATTGGCAAGGGCGGTATATAAGCGGTGTCTACATAGATATTGAGCAGTGGAGCAATCACCTTAGCCGCCTGACGCCCCAATGGAAGTCCCAAAAGGATGCCGGGAATCGTGCCAAGTCCGCCATACACCAACGCCAACCCGCCGTAAATCTCTAAAATATCCTGTCGGGTCGCCCCTAATGCCTTCATCGCCCCGATTTGACGGCGTTGCTCCGACACGATGATGCTCACCACATTCGTAACCAGAAAACTCGTCACAACCATCGTGACTATCGAAATCAACATCAGGATACGGCTTAACCGTTCGACACCTGTGATAAAAGTATTCTCGTGTGGGTCATCCAAAAGGTAAAAGGCAATTGAATAGGGCGTATGATCGGTCACAAATCTACGAAATGGGCGCGACTCTTGTTGAGCCGTTCGGAAATCCTCGAATCGGGCATGAATCGCACTCAGGCCAGCAAACCCCGCGATTTTTTGTGCATCGGCGTAATGGGCAAAGAGAGTGTTGTTTTGATTCTTGCTGCCCAAATTCACATAGGGTTTAAACACAATACCGACAATCCGCCATACCTCATCGCGAAAGCCGTAAATTTGGGTGCGAGGGATCAACTGACGGGTATGCAGCACGAGGGTATCGCCAACCGCAAGATCATAGGTCTCCGCCATCCGTCGCTCAATAACCAGTTCATTCCTGCCTAATTGCGGATACCGACCTTCGATCAATTCAATAGGCTCAATCTGAATATGCTCAAAGTTTTCCGTTGAAGTATAGATTTCACCCGTCCGCAGCGGCTCACCTGCCTTCAGCCGCCATTGAATTTGATAATTGGCGCTGCCTTCAACTGCTGTGACACCCTCTAATTGGCGTAATTGATTAAGGTATGGGTCGTTATTGATAGGATCTTTGGTCGAAGTCCGAAGATAGACCCGCAGCATCGCCAATTTATCCTCATCAATATCCTCGTTCAATTGGTGACTGAGCACTTGGCCTAACGTGGTGAAGGTCACAATACTCAACACCCCAACCAAGACACTGGCAACAACCAGTAGAGTACGACCACGATAAGTTTGAAGATCACGGCGAATTTTGCGGAGGGAGGTTCTATTCAATGTCCTATCCATCGCTACCGAACGGGTGTAACCAATTCAAGTGTAGCGTTTACGGAGCGAGTTGGCGATAGGTTAGGCCACTCATTTCAATTCCTACTTAACAAATTGATAAGCGGCCCAGATGTGTTCCCATATAATCGCCATCCACCCAATTACACATTGGCCTAAACAGCCATGCGGGTGCGACGATGACGATAGACAAAGAGCATTCGCAGTGCCGGGCCATCGAAAAATACTCGTGTCAGCCAGCCACGCCAACCCGGTCTATGCGCCAGCGTGATGTGGTCAATCAACATAACCCCGCCATCCACGCGCTGCAAAATATGCTGATGTTCCCATGATGCCAACGGACCTTTTAGCTGACGATCCGTGAACGAATATTCAACCGGGCCGGGTTCGTGTCGCGCAAGCCAGCGAATAGGAACCGGGCCAATCCACATATTGAATTCGACTTCGCCGCTTTTCAGCGAAGTGAGATTGTTTTTGATTACCTGAATAAACACAGGTGGGGGTGTCAATTTTTTGAAGGCTTTGGGATGTTCATGGAAAGCCCAAACCGCTTCAATGGTCGTGGGAATGAACACTCGATATTCGCGGATTTTGGTGGAAGTCATGAGAAGTCGTCTCGCAATTCTGAATGAAGGTATAGGTTGACAATAGCAGGGTTATCTTAGGGGAATGTGAAAAATAGTGCGAATAACTTTGCTTCTCATCAATTCCTAAGCCTCTACAGATTTATTTTATAGGACTACGCGAATAAGGATGCCGATTCGCACGAGTCGGCATCCTGTAACGTGAAGCAGAACGGGGGTTAGTTTTCGAGTGCCCCAACTTCTTCGAGAAGTTCTAAGGTTGCTTGTAAACTGGAAAGATCACTCAGATCGAGTTCAGGCGTGATGTATTCATCAAGTGATGGCAACCCCTCAGCAAGTTCAAATTCTCCATAACGCAGGAGGGGATATTCAAAAGTCTGCTCGACAAAATAGGTCTGACCACGTTGGGAGAGCAGATATAAAATAAACCGTTGAGCCAGCACTTTGTTTGGTGAACTTTGCAGAATCGCCGCGCCTGCCACATTAATCATCGAGCCAATATCCCCTGTCGGGAAGAAATAGTTGGCAACTTTGGCATCCGGGTTTTCACGCAGGTATCCATAGGCATAGTAATGATTGACCAAGCCAACCGAGACTTCACCGCTGTCTACTGCGGCAACCACCGCATTATTGTTGGGATAGACCACCGCTTCATTAGCGATCACCCCCTCCAACCATTCCTTAGCTGCATCATCACCCAGTGTCACACGGAGCGCAGTCACAAAAGATTGGAAAGAAGCATTGGTAGGTGCCCATCCGATTTGCCCTTTCCATTGAGGATCGGTCAACTCCAGTACCGAGGCAGGTAATTCTTCTGGGCTATACGCATCAGTGTTATAAACCAGCACTCGAGCACGGCCCGTAATCCCAACCCATAGGCCATCCACCGACTCAAAACGCGGCTCGACCAAATCTAAAATATCGGCAGACAGGGGGGCCAGCAGATCATTTTCGGCCAAAAGCCCCAACGCCCCTGCATCTTGACTAAAAAATACATCGGCGGGGCTGTTTTCACCCTCTTCGACAATTTGCAGGGCCAGTTCTGCCGTGTCGCCATACAGCACTTCGACCTTAATGCCCGTATCTGCCTCAAATTGTTCCAGAAGTGGCCCAACGAGGTTTTCATTTCGACCAGAATAGATGGTCAGGGTCGCGCCTTCTTGGGCGGAGGATGTAGTCTGTGGGGCGGCAATAACGCCCAAAACAAGGGTAATTAGCAACAGAATGCTGAGATAACGCAACTTCAAACGCATATTACCAAATGCTCCTTTATCGGTTTCAGGTTATAGTTAGGGAACTATAGCTGCTCAAAATTGGGGAGTCTATGGCAGGCGTTAAGTTGAGGATTAAAGGGGCATCAGTACCAAAGTTGAGGACGTTGCGTTTAGAAATTGACCGTGATTAACTTTTCATGGAGGCCAACATGCTAAATTTTGACGAACTTTTGGAAGCCGCCGAACGTGACCCAGCCAGCGCCAACTTTGCCCAATTGCGCCGCGCCTATGTTGATAGCCCACGTTATCAACCCACCAACCATTTTTCACAGGCAAAATTGCAGGGCATGACCAACGATGTGAAAGATGTAGAAGAATTGGCCTTGCGTTGCAAAAAACTCGCTGATGAAAACCCAATGGATTTGGAAGTGCGCCTCATCCTCGATTTTGCCTACAGCGAAATGGAGCAGCATGATCTTGCTGCCCAACAGCACGCTTTTATCAACGGCAATTTGGAGGCTATTTGGGCCAGTGGGGATGGCAAATCTTTTGAAACGGCGTGGGTCGTGGTCGCAGTTGCCGAAGAATACACCCTCTTGAGCATCATGGGCTATCAGATGCGCCAGCAAAGTTTAATGGAGCAAAGGGGCCGCTGGTATGATATGTTGACCTGCGTACCCCGCAAAAATCCGACAGCGGAGCCGGTGGAATTTTATTTCGACATCACCGACCCCTTTGGTTATCTCAGCAAGTTGTTTGGTTAGATCTTCTTGGCGATTTTTTGGGCCTCTTCATCGAGTGCCGCAAGGTCAGCCTCAATCCGTCGAATGCTGTCCTCGGCGCTCATGTTCAAATAGGGGAAAGCCAGCCATGCGCTCATGAGGCCAAATAGCCCCCCTGTCAATAATCGGAAGGCGGGTGCTGTTTCGCGTACTGCCCATAGGCCTTCCTTTGTAATCGGTGGGAATGGATAACTTAAAAGTTGACTAAATCCATCAAGACCGATAGGGGCGACCCCCAGCAATAAATACAGCCATAATGGACAAGGGCGAATCCGTCGGCGCACTGGGCCATAGGCAATCCCCCCGACCACAAGGCCTACATAAATCATGATGTCGCGCTGGCAAATAGCAACTTTATAGCCAATTTTGTCATCCCCTCGAAAGCGTCGCGCCGCCGCTTGAAGGGTCGAATCAAATTTCTTCAAATCCGCTGGATCAAAGACATAGGCCGCAGCCGCTGCTCCCTGCCCATCACGCCGCAGAGACTCTTTCTTTTCCTCGGTGTAGAGGGCGCGGAATTTTGCCGAATCCGCCGCATACACTTCAAATGGCGTTAGATTGCCTTTACCCTCCGCAACTTGACGTGGATAAAACGCCTGATCGCCGTAGAGGAACAAAGACCGAAAGGCGAATTGGTGACAGGTCAGGCTGTAGGCACTATAGATCACATTCGCTGGCCCGGTTGCCCCGACCTGCATCAAGGTAGGGGCAGCGAACGGCAGGCTAATATAGATGACAAATAGGCCAACCACAAACACCCACCAATTGCGAATGATGCGTAATTTACGTTGGGCACGCCGCCGCAGTTGATCTTGCTGGGCTGCTAATTTCTCTCGTAAGACTTGTTTCGATTGTTTTGCCATGCGTTATTTTTCGATTCCAATTGCATCCAGACCATCTTCCAATGCGTTTTCTGAAAGCAGGCCATAGACAATTTTGCGGATATATCCTTGACGATCTACAAACACCGTCGTTGGAAACTGTGATTGAGCGCCGTATGATACCGCGATTTCACCTGTACTATCAATGATGATTGGGAAACTAACCGGGTGTTCTTGAATCCAAGCTCGCACTTGGTTGGGGTCTTCACCCGCATTCACCCCTACCAACACCCATTCGTCATCCGCATCTTGATAGGCATCTTCCAAACGCGGCATTTCTACAATGCAGGGTTTACACCATGTCGCCCAAAAATTGAGGACTATCGGCTTATCCAGCGAAGTGTCCACTGTCACCGATTGCCCATCCAACGTATCAGCGCTGAAAGGGACAACTTCGCCCAAGATGCGACTATTTTGGGGCAGGCCCACCCGCCATACCAATAAAACAGCCGCCACAAGCAGTATGCCTGCTCCGACGGCTGATAAATTTCTCAACATCGCTTTGGTACGCACTACTGCAAATTAAGGGCCGTTTCCGGACTACCTTCAGTTTCAAATTGGCTGAGGTGGTCAAATAGCCATTGCGCGGAAATCTGTCCCGATTTAAACCCTACGATAATCCCATTGCCATCAATCAGATAGCTGGTCGGCAAGCCGACGGCATTATACAATCCGTTGACCGCGCCATCTTCATCAAGCGCAAAGGTGAAACTTAGATCGAATTCTTCCAGAAATTCGTTGATCTGCTCTTTCGACTCAAGCAAATTCACGGTCACGACCCGGAAACCACGTTTTTGCTCAAGTTGGTAGACCTGCTCAATTTCGGGCATTTCTTTGCGGCACGGCTGACACCACGTCGCCCAGAAATTAATGAGAACAGGCTGTCCACGCAAATCGGTTAGTGAAATTCTGTCCCCATCTATCGTCTCAACTTCAAATTCGGGGGCACGGTTGCCGATTTCCAACCCCACTGGAATGCTGTCATAATTTTCCGGCATCGGGAAAACATAACTCACGTCGGCGGTCACTGTGCCTTTGTCTATCGCACGAATAAAACGATTTTGATCGTTGATTTTCTCGAAACCGTCACCCAAACAAGTTCCGATGCGGCCAGAACTCAAACGGCCCTCGGCCACACCTGTTGTGCAGGCTTCGAGGCGGAATGAGAATGACCCCAAAGTGCCATTGCCCGCAATCTGCTGATTGAGGCTGGTCAAGCCGCCTGTCAAAATCGAAAACCCGATAATGAGCAGTAACACACCACTAACCCGTTCAATCATCAGCATGTTACGCTTGAGCCGACGCATCACCCCGGTTGCTTGATTCAAGGCCAATGCAGTCAGCAGAAATGGAATCCCCAAACCGAGCGAATAAGCCGTTAACATTGTCCCGGCAGGCCACAACGAATTACCTTTTTGCGCGGCATCATTGGCGAGTGTCAGTACCGCGCCATAAACCGGCCCAATACACGGTGTCCATCCTGCCGAGAATACGATGCCCATAAACGTCGAACTGAGATAACCTTGAGCGCCTGCTTTCGGCTTAAAGCTCAAATTACGGGTATCGCTAATCAGGGCGGTCTGCAATTTTTCGATAGCGCGGGTCCAAAAGTTGGCAAGGCTGGTGGCTTCGTTCATCGGTTGTCGGAAAAATACCAATATCAGCATCAGCAGAATAAGCGCCCACGCCGCCGATTCCCAAAACACCGCCCCAAACGCCCAATAAAAATAGCCCAATACAACTATTGTGACCACAAGGGTAAACAGCAGCGCTTGGATCGGTTTCTTTTCCCATGCTTGGGTTTTCCGCAGCATGAAAGCGAACACCGGGTTAAGCGCCTTCATGACATATAGACCAAAGAAAATCACCGCGATGCCGCCCAACCGAATCAGGATGGTTTCGACATTCAACCCGATGCTATCCAAAAACGAAGCGGCGGCGGCAGTGAGCAGGCCAAAGCCGACAAAAAAGACAGTAAAGCCCAATACAAAAAAGATGCCGTGCAAAAACGTGCCAAATTTATTGCGCACAACACCGCTGGCCTGCGTGGTTGCCCGTCCCCCCATATAGCCCACATAGGCCGGAACGAGTGGCAAAACACACGGCGAAATAAAGGACACTAGTCCTGCTAAAAATGCTAACCCAATGCTGACATCTGAGTTCACCGCAATAAACCCCTCAATGAAATGACCGTTTTGTTTGTCTATGGTTGTTTACTAGGCGGACGCTCTGCCACGTCCCACTCTTACATTACACTACTTTTCTGAATAAATTCTTAAAAGGGTCGAATGACATGCAAAATTAAGGTCAATTGGCAGGCTTGGGAATAGCAAAGCCTATCAAAAGGAGCGCTGCGCCGATCAATCCGCCCGCTAATGCCCATGCCGGGGTTCGAGTCAAGATTTCCCACAGCACTTCGTTTGAAAAATCCGGCACAATATGTGAATGCTGCACATTTTTAAACAGCATCAGAAAAAAGGTGGTGATCGGGGTCAACGCACCCGTGATGATCCCAAATAATACCGACCATCCCCGCATCAGGTTGAGATTCCGTCCACCCAACCAATGTAAAACTCCTAACCCGACTATCATCAGTGCCAGCCCTAAGCCAAGCAACACCGTCAAGCCAATATGGGTACTTTCGGTAGAGAGCCAGATCATCAAGCCGCCCCCATAGCCGATTGCCAATAAATTATGGGTAAGGGTGTGTTGAGGAATCTTAAACTGCCGCACCGTTTTGCATCGTCGAGTGTATTATCTTATATCCAGCTAATTGTGCGATGATACCATACTTTCTGGGCACTGGTCGGCATATAATGTGAATTGAATAGAGTAGCATAGGTAGGAATTTAAAACATAATGGCCGCTACGATTGATTATCACAAACTGTCTGCGATTCCCATTTTTAAAAATCTAACACCAGAGACATTGGCCCCTCTCGCTGCCAATATACGCATGGTTGACCTCTATGAGGGTGAGATTTTATTTAATCAGGGCGATATTGCGAAAACCCTCTATCTGATAGAAGAGGGTAAGATTCAGATTATCCGCGAATACGACTCCAAAGAGGAAATCGTACTTGCTACCTTAGGGCCGGGGGAGGTCGTAGGCGATCTTTCGATGATCGTGGGTGAACCACGCACCGCACGGGTAGTTGCAACTGAACCTACGCAGTTATTGGCACTAGACCGTGACACTTTTTTCACCACCATTGGCGCGAATCCCGAGATGGCAGTGGATGTTTTGATACAACTTGGCTTACGCCTGCAAGCTGCCAATCTGCGTATCCGTGAACTTGCCGCCACCCAACCAGCGGCCCGTCTTGCCAGCGTCATCTTGCTCTTGGCCGAACATGATGGAAAAATTCGGACGGGCCTAGTCACGGGCAGTTTTCATGCCCATCGAGTAGCACGCGCGGCAGGAATAGATACCGATTCCCTCAAAAATATCCTGCATGAGTGGTCAGAAGAAGGATTTATCGGGCTGGATAGTCGGCGACTGCTGCTGCATGACCCTTCCGCCTTAGAAGAAATCGCAGGTTGGGCCTAACGTGCCAGCCGTTTCACCCGTCCATTCGAGAGTCAAAGTCTCCGCCCCCGGCAAGCTATTTTTGTTGGGGGAACATGCCATTGTATACAACGGAATTTGCCTGATTACAGCCGTAGACTCGCGCCTCTACATGACGCTGGAAGCCCACCCCGCCGACGAGCCAACTCTCACGATTACCGCCCCGGCTGTTGGCCTCGATCATTGGCAGCACTCCATTGATGAAATCGTTCATTCAAATCAGGTCAGCGGCCCTGCCAGTTTTATTGCAAGCTGCGTGGCCCTCTTTCACCGCCAATTCCCCTTTGATGTGTCACTTAAAATTGAGACCGCCAGCGACTTTGCGGCAACATTGGGGCTAGGTAGTTCATCGGCCACTGTTGCAACCGCCCTATTCGGACTTTCGTCGCTGTTTGGGGTGGGCTTATCCCATCGTCAATTGTTCGATATGGGCGTTGAGGCCATCCAGCAGGTGCAGCATTTGGGGTCGGGGGCCGATCTTGCCGCCGCGATTTTCGGGGGGACCCTTTATTATGCCAATCACACCCCCCGCGAAATCATCCCCCTCGATATTCCGACTCTACCGTTGATGGTCGTCTACAGCGGACAAAAAGCGGGCACGGTCAATTATGTGCAGCAGGTACGCCAACTGCATGATAGTCTGCCTCATATTGTGCCGCCGATTATTGAATTAATGTTGACCATTGTCGAGGAAGGCCGCCCTGCACTTGAAAAGACGGATTGGCCTCGTTTGGGGCAACTGATGAATATCCAACATGGGTTACTGCACGCCATCGGGGTTGATACAGCATCACTCGCGGACATCGTATTCCAAGCACGTGCGTCAGGTGCATATGGGGCAAAATTAAGTGGAGCAGGTGGCGGCGACTGTGCCATTATCCTCGTATCCCCCGCTAAACACGAGCTTCTGACCGAAACACTCACTGATGCAGGCTATCAAGTCCTCCCCCTATCCGTCAACGCTGTGGGTGTTCGCCTCGAATAATTTCATTTGCGGTGCTGCAAATTAAGCTAATTTTTTTAAGCATTAAACGCCTGATGTGAAATAGGATTGACAAGAAAAGGTTATTTCCCAAGATGGGAGGTGCGAACCAAACCCGAGCAAGGAAATAACCTCATGATAAGTATAGACCTAGAAACGCTGTTGACCATCCTGTA
>JABFGB010000045.1 GCA_013112715.1 Chloroflexota bacterium | reverse complement strand
CCTTATGGACACCGACCCCCACCCCCACCCCGACTTTTACCCCATCGAACACCCCTACCCCAACGGCCACCCCGCTGGAAGGGGCGATTGCGGGTGAAGGTGAAACGCTGCTGCTGATTGCTGATTTTACCTATATTGACGCCGACGCCACCCGTATCGAGCCGAATTTGGAGCGTGAATTTGAGGATATTGGGATTCGGTTTGTGCGGATTCATCACCCGATCCTTGACCGGGATGAAGCACGCGAAATATTGGCGACCTACAATGCCACGCTGATTTTGTGGGGCGAGGCGGCACGTGGGGGAGTACAGGTCGAATTTGAAGCGCGGGCCATTGAATTGAGTTTCACCCCCATTCAGTTCGATCAACTGCGGGTCGCGGCGTTCGAAGTCAATTCGTTTGACGCCTACATCTTTGCCGGGATGGACAGCCGCTATATCGTCGAATTTACGTTGGGGCGTATCCTATATTCGGAGGAAAAATACGACGACGCATTGGAAGCCTTTGACCGTGCAGTGGCCCTGATTCCCGAAGGCCGTGCGATGGATGTGCAGGCGGGTTGGTTATATACCCTGCGTGGGCGCTCGTATGAGGAACTGGGCGATCATGCAGCGGCACTGGTCGAATATGACACCGCCGCCAGCCTGCTGCCCGATTGGGGCGGGCCATTGACCTTTGCGGCCTCGGCTGCCAGTTTTGCAGCGGATTTTGAGGGGGCGATCAGTCGTGCCACCCAAGCACTCGACATCGGCCTTGATACGCCTTTGATGGATGAAGCGGATGTGGCCGACTTTGAAATTCTCGCCTACGTGATCCGTTCGGGCGCACATCACTACCTCTATGTCACAGGTGATCCACGTGGCGACATCGAACAAGCGAAGGCCGATATGGACGCGGCGATTGCTTTGGCGGAAGGGTTGCGGGCGATTGACCCCGACTATGTGACGGCGGACTTGTATGCCCAACGGGCAGGCATTTGGGAGTTGATGGGCAATCGAGAGGCGGCGCTAGCGGATTACGACACCGCCCTTGAACAAATGCCGGATTCCGCTGCCATCTACATCATGCGCGGCATCTACTATCACATCGCGGAGGAGTATGACTTGGCCCTCGCGGATTTTTCGCGGGCGATTGAACTCGACCCGAACGATGCCGATGCCTTTCGCAACCGGGCCTCCACCTACATTGATGTGGAGGAATGGGACTTGGCACTGAGCGACATCAACCGTTCCATTGAACTCGACCCGACCTATGGGGCCAACTATGGCTATCGCGCCAATATCTATTACAGTCTCGGTCAGTATGAAGCCGCGATTGCCGACTTTACGACCACTTTGGACTTAACCCCCGATTTCACCGACGTTGAACGGGCGATTACCTATGCAGCACGGGGGGCGGCCTATTTGCAGATGGGCAATTTTGAGGCATCCCTTAGCGATTTTGACCAAGCGATAACCCTGCGCCCGACGGCGTTTAATTATGTGCGGCGCGGCTTGGCCCATACCGGCTTGGGCGACTACAATGCGGCCCTTCGTGACTTTTCGAGCGCGATTGAATTAGATGAGACCAACGACCTTGCCTACTATTTTCGGGCGCGGCTGTATGTGGATCAATATCAGGATTGCGAAAAGGCCGAAGCAGACAGCGCTCGATTGGCGGAATTGGGCGCAAGCGACGCCGCACTGGATCAAGACATTGCCACCTTGTGTCATCCCCCTAGCCCAACGCCTCTCCCACAAAATGCCCCCGACCCCATGTTTGACAATGGTGCTACAATTACCCTAACCTCACCGCTGCCCCTCATCGTTTTGGCAGAACCTACCATCGCCGCCGCCCAACTTGGCGCTTGCACCGCAGGAACCACCGTCACCGCCCAACAAACCATTATCACGTCGGATGGACGGCGCTGGGTTGAGATTGATTGTCAAGGCGTGGTCGGCTGGGTGGAGGAGGCAAAATTGCCCAAACCATAAGCGCCAAGCTGAAACCCTCCGCACAATCTGGATACTGATGGCTTTTTTAGGCGACCTATGACCCATACCGCTTTCCGCCAGTGGAATGTGTATACAGGCCCGATGTTGGAGCGCGATTGGAAATCAGCACAGCGGCGCAATCGAGAAGGGCTTCAATATGGCATTTGCTCTCCTCCCTAATGCTTTGGGGAGGGGTCGGGGGTGGGGACGGATGTTGGGGTAAGCCGTACAGAGAACGGTTGATTGGCGGGCGGCGGTTGGTTGTATAATGAAATTAACCGCTATGAGGAGTAAGGATGGAGCCATGTGTGAGCAATGTGGAAGTCGCTGCTGTCAATCCGAAGAAGAGCGCACCCACGCGCCGGAAGCTACCCACGCCGTTATTAACGAGGAGGCCGCGCCGGAACAAATCCAGCGTACAATGGCCGATATGCGACACGGCAGCATGGAACAGCGCCAAACCGCCGTCTTGCAGCTTCAACGCCAACAGGGCAATCAAGCGGTGCGTCGCCTTTTAGAGAGTGCAGAATCGTCCGTGCCATCCGGTCAAGTGCAGCGCTGGGCGGTCAATATTCCCGCCGATACCCCCTGCGACCAAGTGGCCGACTTGATTACCCAGACCAGCCCTTATAGCCCGAATTGGGCGCGCGCTCATTTTGAGTTTCCGTGGAGTTCGGATTATGTGCCGCGCGGAACCGCCCCGAACTATACCCTTACGCCGCGCAATTTGAATGTCAGGATGCGCCCCAATATTGATGTGCCGCAGTGGTCGCCCTCCGACCCGGCCACCCGCACGGCTTGGCGCACGGCCATGTCTAACCTCAATACGCATGAAGGCGTGCATCGCCAGACGGCCACCACATGGCGCGATACCATCCAAACCGAGATGCGGGCCTATCGCCCCAGTGTCACGGCGGCGGATGAGCAGGGCGCGGTGGATCAGGGCGAAAGTGTATTTCAAGGCAAACACGATGAACAAACGGCCCTCCATCAAAACGCGCAAGATCAGGTGGATGCGAATGGGGCTGGCTGCGTAGCGATTATCAACTGCCCTGCCCCACGTGAAGAACACAGCACCAGCGCGGAAGGCGAGGGGGTGGCGGAATAGCGAAGGAGAAGCGCACCGTTTTTTTCAATGCGCTCACCAACATGGGCATAAGTATCATACAGGCCTGTCGTCAAAGACTACTTTGATCACGTCGGATGAGAACTCCATACAAGCGACATCAACTGCCTGATCTCATTATCATTCAACCGTCTGTTGTCCTTTGTTGGGTGTGTTAGCCGATTTCTAAGGCGAACGAATTGACCAATGAAATCCTCATAATCGCCCAAGAAACACTTCCTTTGTAATTGCCTAAAACTTGGCTATGGTTTTTTCCAAAACATTTTCTGACTGTCCTATAGATTCAGCACGGCGGCTTTAGCCCCGTTTCCCCTGCCAACTGCGCCATGCCATGAACCCACTTGCCACCGATACCAGCGCCAAGCCGCCATAGACCCAGCCGACATGCGCCCCCAACCGCACCGCGAAGGGTGTCCCCGCCAAGAGCACCAACAGCAGCGGCACATATAGCGGCGTGCAGCAGGGACTCGTCAAGCACGCCACCACAAAAAGCGCCCCACTCCGAATTTTGGTCCATTGCGCGGATTGCGGGGCTACGATGGAGGTGGTATGCGTCGTCATTGTGGCATGGGGGGTTGTACCACAGGCACATTTTTCCCCATCAACATTGCAATACGAATTCCCGTCCTCCGTGACCCCACACCCCCCGGTTTGCAAGGGGAGGATGTCCGTCGGATGGGTTTGGTTTGGTACAGTGTTCATGAAAATTCCTCCAAAGATTGAGCAAGTCATCGTGATAGGTTCCAGTGTAAAATTTCAAGCGAACTTGAAGTCAAGAGGGGTAAAGTGATGAAATTGGAAACTGGGGTAGGTCTATTAACCATCGGTGAAGTTGCCAAACGGGTCGGATTGCAAACCTCCGCCATCCGCTACTACGAAGAACTAGGCCTTATCCAGAAACCGCCGCGTATCAGTGGACAGCGCCGCTATCCATCCGATGTGTTGCAGGAAATCGCGCTGATTCAATTGGCCCAAGCAGGCGGACTCACCCTCGCGCAAATCCACAATCTGCTGCACGGCTTTGGGGCGGACATCCCCGCTTCGGAGCGTTGGCACAAGATGGCTGAGGCGCGGTTGGTGGAAGTGGAGGCCCAAATTCAGGCGGCGCTACGGATGAAACAGGTCTTGTCCAATCTGCTGGAATGCACCTGTCAGCAATTTTCGGAATGTGTAACAAATAACGACTGACAAATATTGACATCTGTCATTTTATACTTTATACTGTTCTCCATCGAAACAATTTGGGAGGACAGATTCATGTTGCAACGTTCATTGGGTTCACTCGAAGTGTCGGCGCTCGGCCTCGGCTGCATGGGTATGTCGGATTTTTACGGGCCAACCGATGAAGCCGAAAGCATTGCCACCATACACGCCGCGTTGGATGCTGGCATTACCCTGCTCGATACCGGCGATTTTTATGGCATGGGCCATAACGAGATGCTCATTCGGCAGGCGCTCAAAGGCCGCAATCGGGAGCAGGTCACCATCAGTGTCAAGTTTGGTGTTTTGCGGGATGCCGATGGCGGTTTTCTAGGGTCGGATGGCCGTCCGACGGCGGTCAAAAATTTCCTAGCCTATACCCTGCGGCGCTTGGGCACGGACACTGTGGATGTCTATCGCCTCTCACGGGTTGACCCAACCGTGCCGATTGAGGACACCATCGGCGCGATTGCCGAGTTGGTCAAGGCCGGGCATGTGCGACATATTGGCCTATCGGAAGCAGGCGCGGATACCATTCGCCGTGCCCATGCCGTCCACCCCATTGCCGATTTACAAATCGAATACTCGTTGATTTCGCGGCGCATCGAAGCCAACATCCTGCCTACCTGCCGCGAATTGGGCATTGGTATCACGGCTTATGGCGTGCTGTCGCGTGGGTTGATTAGCGGCCATTGGTCAAAAGACCGCGCCACCGCCCCCAATGATTTCCGCAGCCATCTTCCGCGCTTCACTGGTGAAAATCTGGGTCACAATTTGGCGCTGGTCGAGGCCCTTCGTCAAATTGCCGAATCGAAACAGGCCACCGTTGCGCAGATTGCCATCGCGTGGGTGCTGGCACAGGGGCCGGATATTGTGCCGCTGATCGGGGCACGGCGTCGGGAACGGCTCACCGAGGCGTTGGGGGCGCTAAATGTAACCCTCACCGCCGCTGACATGGCGCAGATTGAACAAGCCATCCCGGTTGGCGCTGCCGCTGGAACACGCTATAATGCCTATCAAATGGCAAGTCTGGACAGCGAACAATAACTTCCCACCTCTCCCTCGCCGCATCAGGGATTGGCGCATGGGTCGTGAAGTAGGCGAAATCAAGACGGGTATGTACGTAGGGAGGGGTCTGTGACCTTTTCCTGCGAAAAGACCCCCGATTCGCGTGTCACAATACACCCATGAATGAATTGAAGGCGAGGACTGTAACATAACTAGGTTGAAACCCGCATGACCGACACCATATTGACCCCTGAACGCATTTTGGACACCGCCGAAGAAGTGCTGCGCCGCTTTGGGCCAAGCAAAACGACGGTCGTGGATGTCGCCCGCGCGTTGGGGGTCAGTCATGGCAGCGTCTATCGGCATTTTGAGAGCAAGGCCGCCCTACGTGATGCCGTTACCGAGCGCTGGTTGGGCCGCATATCCCAGCCATTGGCTGAAATCACCGCCGAGTCTGGCCCTGCTCCCCAACGCTTGCGCCGCTGGCTGGATTTGTTGATTGACTATAAGCAACGGCAGTCGCGCACCGACCCCGAACTTTTTGCCAATTATCTGGCATTGGTCAATGAATCGCGCGAGGTGGTCACGGCGCATGTCAACACGCTGCTCAGTCATCTGACCCAAATTTTGTCGGACGGCATGGCGCACGGCGAGTTTTTGATAGACGACCCCGCCCAAGCTGCCCGTGTGGTATTGGATGCCACCACCCGTTTCCATAACCCGGTGCATGTGCGCGAATGGTCAGACCCCCATATCCAAGACGATTTCGAGGCGGTGTGGTCGCTGCTGCTGAATGGCTTGGGGGCGTCCTAAACCTCCACCTTGTAATCCAAACTGATTTCATCCCCCGTCATCCCGCGAAAGCCCCAATTGTGGCGCGGCGTCTCAAAAATGGTGATTTCAACATCGGCAGGTCGAATCCCCACATCTGCTTGCATCCGCTCAAATATCAGGTGAATCAGTTTCTTCTTGGATTCGACGGTGCGCCCCTCAAACATCGAAATCTCAATGATGGTGTACTGCTCAGTCCGGCCTTCGGGGTAATAGAACTCGTCCGGTTCTAGCATGAAAAAGCGATGAGCGCGTTTGCCTTTGGGGAATGCCAGCGCCTCCATCACACACGCATGGATGCTATCCGAAATTTGGGCCTTTTTGTCGGCGAGATGATTCCGCAAACCAAAAATTTTGATTTGTGCCATAGGGTAATGCTCCTAGAGTGCTATTCAAAACCGCGATTATACATACCCCGCCGTCGAAATCGAACATCCCCCCACCCCATCGGGTAAATATCGTGAGCCAGCTATTCAGAAAGGACGCCCATCGTCACGATGTCTACCCGTCAATTTGCGATTTTATTGGTACTCTGCTGTTTATTCAATCTTGCGGATCGCCCTGTCCATGCTCAAGGCGACCCACCTGCTATGCCCCAAATCACCCTAAATGTGGATGGCGTTGAACGCACCTATCGCCTATTTGTGCCCTCGACCTATAATACCCCTGCCCCGCTGGTCATCGCTTTTCATGGCGCAGGTGGCGACGGCGCAAGCATGGCCCGTCTGACCACCTTCAACAGGCTGGCGGAATCTGCCGGGGTGATCGTGGCCTATCCCGAAGGCTTGCTGGTCTATTGGGATTATGGCGTGGGGACACCGGAATGGGCCGAACAATCGCCAGTGCATGACGAAATCAGCTTTATCTCGGCTATGCTTGACCAACTAGCTAATGACTACACGATTGACCCGACCCGAATTTATGCCGTCGGGTTTTCCAACGGGGCACGTATGGCCTTCCGTGTCGGCTGTGAATTCAGTGACCGCATCAGCAAAATAGCCGCCGTTTCGGCCACCATCTCAAGTGAAATCACCGAAAACTGCCCCACCGATGCACGGGTCTCCGTCCTATATATGCACGGGACAGGCGATGATGTGACCCCGTGGGCGGGCAAACCCTTGTATGATGAGGGCGGCAGCTTAATCTCGTATGCCTTGTCTGCGCCGGATACGGTCAATTTTTGGCTGGAACAAAATGGCTGCCCCGCCGACACCACCATGCTGGATATGCCCGACGCCAATCCGGATGATGAAATTACGGTGCGCCAAGCCCACTTCACAGGCTGTGAGAATGGTCATGAAGTCGTGTTTTATGCCGTCATCGGAGGCAGCCATGCGTGGGAAGGCGGTATTTTTAACCTGATGCCCAGTGATTATGCCCCCTCCGCCTCGGCCACTGAGTATGTGTGGGCGTTTTTGGGGTTTGAACCGTATAATCCCTAAGATTGTCTTTTTGCCTCTTTTGTGCTCCCGTGCTACACTTTTTTGCCAAAAAAATAGCATAGGGCGCATTATGGCAACCATCTTCATCAGCTATCGTCGCAAGCCAAGTGCCAGTCTCGCTAATTATATTGAATTGGCACTTCGCCCCACCCCAATCAGTGTTTTTTTGGATGTAAAGGAGGAATTTGGCGCAGGCCGTTTCCCCAAGCGCCTTGAAAAAGCCATTGCTGATTGTCAGATCGTCGTCAGTCTGCTCGCTGATACTACGTTGGACTCGGCATGGGTGCAAAAAGAACTGAGCCTCGCCCATCAATTTAAGAAAGCTATCATCCCCGTTTTCCAAGAAAGTTTTGGTGCCCCAAGCGAAGATAAACAAAACGAGACCATCAAAAATCTCCTCACCTACGATGCGGTTTATTTCTTCGATATCAAAAACGTCTATATCGAACCTGCGATGGACACGCTCAAAAACCGAATTCTGCGGACACAGGGCGTCGCACCCATCACCGCCCCTGCCAACAATACGCCCGTCAATGCTGGGGGGTATGCAATGGACGCCATGATGCCGCCTGTTTGCGTACCCAAGACCGAGGCACTCGCCCAGCCGATGGGCAAGCTGGAAATTCGCATTTTGGGCGACCTAAGCCAATTTCACGAACCCACCTTCATCGGGGCAATCAGTGGCATGGTCGGTGTGCGACCCGATGAGATCAAAGTCCTGTACACTAAACCGGGCAGCATTGTGGTTGGCCTGCAAATGCCCTATGCCGCCGCACTACACCTCTATTATGGCTTCACGGGCCAATGGCATATCCTGCAAGCCCAGACCCGGTTGCCGACGATGCCGCCCCAGTCCATGCCACGCCCTCGGCGGTTAGGCAATCGCCTGCCTGCGCGAATCATGGGTGCAACTGGCTTGCTCACAATGGGTCTAGTCGGTGGAGTGGTGTTTTCACAGGTGACGGGCGATGACTGCGATTGCCGAACCACGACTGTTGCCAATGGTATTACCCCCTCTAGCATCTTGGTCGAGGATGATGAACCGGCCTCGGAAAACAATCCGCGCTCACCGTTGGGTCGCGTTTCGCCAACCCCCAGTGAGACCAACACCCCCTCTCCAACAAGCACGCCCTCTGTTACCCCCACCAACCCCGCTGGCCTCACGGGTTCATCGCTTGGGGTAATGGCAGAGCCAATTACCGTCCGCCATCTTACCAGCCGCACCAATATCATTGAGAACTACACCGTGCTCGACCATCCTGATCTCAATGGCAACCCCGATGCTATCCTGATTGTGACCGAAGGCGGTGGAAGCGGATCGCCCGTCGGCGTTTGGTACGACGGTACAAACTGGACAATCTATAATGAAAACCTTGCGGCAATGCCAGCTAGGGTAAGCTTCACGGTGCTTGTTGTGGAACCCTCTGACAACGCTTTCGTCGTCTATGCGTCGGAAGGGAACATTAAAGGCGAGGCTGTATTTCTAGACCACTCAGGCTTATACGATAACCCGGACGCGATTATTCTCTTTACTCCAGTGTTTTATGGCATTTATAACCCGTACTATACAGCATTACAGTACGATGACAGTGGCGGTACTTGGTTCATCTACAATATTGATGGTTCATTTATGCAGCCGGGCGTCGCCTTCAACGTCTACATTGCGCCATGAACCAGTATACGAGTAGGCGTGGGCATCTTTTGGGGGGAGGTGATTCGGCATTCGGGTGAACAACAACGGTATCTCCCCAACAATGGGATTAGACCCATTGACCCCTGCCCCGTAAACGGTGAGGGGGAAACAATTCCTGTTTGACGCCCTTCCTCGCCCATGGGGATGGAGTGAGTCTTTATGTGAATCTGATATAACAGGAAACAGGGCTAACTGCTGGTGCTGGCACGGGCCAACGCAAAGGGATAGACCGTGCCACTGCCGCCATCTCGTAGCAAATTCCCCACAAACGTGAATGTCCAGCCCGAATCCATAATATCATCCACCACCAGTACAGGCTGATCTTGTGGTATTGGGGTGGATAACTCAAGCGCCCCCATAAGGTTTCTAAACTGCATATGACTGTTTTGCATGGCTTTTTGGGGAGGTCGTTCAACCCGTTTTGCAATGGCGGGGCTAAAGGAAAGCCCCAATTTGGCCGCCAACTGCTGGCTGAAAGTCGGCACTAGGTCGGGGTGGCGCAGCGAGGGTACACACGTCACCCACGCGGGTCGCTCATCAAGGGTCGCCCAATAACGCTCTAATAATTCTGCCGAGGCCTCAACCAACTCCGGTGAAAACGTGCCGTGTGTATATTTCCCATCCCGCACCGCATCGCCAAACGCACCGTCCACGTAATAACACAGCGCCAATCCGACGGCGTTAATCTCCTTCATTTTGCCACGATATTGCCCGTCCACACCGCCCGCCGGATACATTTTGCGCGGTTGAAAGGTGATGAAACGCTGGCGGGTCAAAAATTGGCGCACGTGATCCAATTCAGTAGCGGTTGGATTGGATTTAATCTTCACATCCTGACAATTTTGGCAGCGACCACACGGTTCCACCTGTGTCGGGTCATCGAGCGCCTCGGCAATAAAACGCATCAAACAGCCTTTGTGCTGGATATACGCCTTGAGTTGTTCCAATTCAGCCACCCGCTGCGCCGATACATTGGCCCATCGGTCAAAATCCGGCATCCCGCGTTTCAAAAGATGATAGGTACGGCGGTCACGCGCCACAATACCATCCAATTCCAGATGCAGCAGCACTTTGTCTAACGCCGAGGCTTTTAAATTGACATCGTGTTGCAATGTGGCAATCGTGACTTCCTCGTGTCGTTCGAAGACCCGCAGCACTTTGTCCACATCCTGCTGACGTGGAAAGGCCGTGTCTATAAAATATCGCTGAATCTCCTCATCATCCGAGCCGTGCATCAACACAATCCGCGCCTCATCAATCCCGCGCCCCGCCCGCCCAATTTGCTGATAGTAGCCGATCAACGAGCCGGGGTGTTGATAGTGAATCACAAAGTGCAGGTCGGGTTTATCAAAGCCCATGCCAAGCGCCACACTTGCCACCAGCGCCTTGACCTCATTGTGGAGTAGCTGCTGTTCCAATTCGACCCGATTTTCGCCCGTATCCTCTTCAACATGGCTGTAATAGGCTTTGACGTTAAAGCCGCGTGTTTGCAGCCATTCCGCCACCCGCTGACAATCATAGGTGGTCGAGCAGTAGATAATGCCGCTGCCGTCAATGCGCTCCAACAATTTTGCCAACAGCACCAAGCGTTCGGCCTGCGACAACATTGGCTCAACCACGTACAAGAGCAGGCTGTCACGGGTCAGCGGCCCACGCAAAATGCGGATATTTTCGCCCAAAATTTCGGCCACATCACGCACCACCCGGTCATTGGCGGTGGCTGTCGTGCCCAAAATGGGCGTTCCGGCGGGCAGATCGTCCAACAGGCGAATGATACGCCGATAATCGGGCCGGAAATCATGCCCCCAATCGGAAATACAGTGCGCCTCATCCACCGCCACCATGCCTATGCTGCGTCGGATACGATTCCAAACCGTTGCCTGAAAACGGTCATTGCCCAAACGCTCCGGTGAAATTAGCAAAAAATCCACCCGCCCCGCCAATAAATCGGCCTCAATCGTCTCCCAATCATCGGCGTTGGTGCTGTTGATGGTCGTCGCCCGTATACCCAATTTCGCCGCCGCGTCCAATTGATTCCGCATCAAGGCCAGCAGCGGGCTAATCAAGATCGTCGGCCCATTGCCCATGTTCCGCAGTAGTTTGGTCGCCAAAAAATAGACCATGCTTTTGCCCCACCCCGTTCGCTGCACCACCAACAGCCGACTGCGCTGCACCACAAGCGTTTCAATCGCCTCCCACTGATCGGGCTGAAATTCGGCGGACGGGCCAGCAATTTCCCGCAGCCAATGGAGTCCTTGTTGATAGAGGTCAGCGGATGTGGAGGAGGTAGACATTTTACAGATTCCTATCTAGGTCAAAATAGGCTGAGTTGGGTCGGGGGTTCGGATGATTCCGGCGGGTCGGTTGGCGGCTCAAGTGACGGCAATTGCAGGGGCGATTCAACTGAAAGCGCCCTTGCCCCTTCGTTTATCAAAATGCGATTCCCCGCTGGTTGGTCGGGCCGATCCAGCACAAACACCGAACGTTCATGTTTGAGGGCGGTTCGGCCTGCGCCCAGTGTGCCACCGCTGTCGCCCGCCTCAATAATCAGTAGCAGCTTAGACAGGGCGATAATGGTGCGATTGCGCTGCATGGCATTGCCCGCCGACCATCCCATCTTGGGCGGAAATTCGCTGATGACCAGCACATGATCGGGAGTTGCCAATTCCTGCAACTGCGGATTGAGCCTAAATTTGAGTGCCCCCTCCGGCGCGACAATCACGGTGGAACCGCCGCGTTCCAGCACCGTCTGATGGGCCATCATGTCCACCCCGCCTGCCTGCCCCGCCACAACCGTCAGCCCTGCCTGCACCGCTAATTCGGCGAGTGTGCGGGTGTAGTCCAAGCCCCTTTCGGCAGTATAGCGGGACCCGCTAAATCCAATCCCCAACTGCTCCCACAGCGCCAAATTTCCTCGCCAATAGATCAGCGGTGGCATCAACTGATCGTCACGCAAGTGAGCCGGATAATCGCTATAGGTGATGGGCTGAAAACCCACTGCGCCTAACTGATCCGCCAACCCTGTAATGTCAGCGGATTGTTGCAGGGCGGAGATAATATTGGCCTTGAAGCGAAACTCACGCGCCCAACCCTCCACGCCCATTGCCCAAAACATCTCCATGCGTTCTGGCTTGCCCCCCACCCACTCCAAAATCGTGCGGATGGTTTTTGCACCAACCCCCGGTAGCGTATGGAGTCTCAGCAGGGCCTCAGTCGAGTATGGCATCATTGAACTCGCTATTCATTTTCTCTTATGCCTATCATGAACGCACTTATAGATTACCTCAAGTTCTAAAAATCACGTATAATCCATCACACATCGGTCATAAATGGTATGTGAGGCAGGCCATGTCAACTAGAACGACCACCATCGCACCGATTAACTATATCGAGATTGTCGAAGAATACGGTGAAAGAGTGCCATATCTAGCTGGAACACGGCTCACCGTCGCCGAAATCGGCAATATGCACGTCAATCAAGATTCCGATGTGGCATGGATTGTTGAAAACTTCGATGTCACCGGCATGACGGCGGCGAAAGTCTATGCAGCAATCTCATACTATTTGGATCACCAAGCCGAATTGGATGATTATTTGCGTCGTCAATCCGAAGCGGCACGTGCCCAAGCCACCCGCTCATTGACCGAGGAAATCGCCCGATTGAAAGCCAAACACAACAAGCCATCGGTATAATTCTGACTGCAAAAATTCAAGAACCCGAACTCGGAGACGTATGAGCCTCAAGTTTTATACCGACGCGCACATTCCCAAGCAAGTGGCGGTACAATTAAGAAACAGAGGGGTAGATGTCATCCGCTGTCAAGAGGTGGGAATGATGGACGCCGCCGACCCCGACCATTTGGAATATGCGTCCCGCGAGGATCGCGCGTTGGTCTCGATTGATCGGGATTTTCAAGAGCATTATTGGGAGTGGCTGGCGCAAGATAAACCCCATGCTGGCATATTTAAGGTCTCGCGGCAGCTACAGGGTAAGCGTAATATCGGCCCCATTGTCAAAACCCTGTTTGAATACTATCAACTCATTGAAGCGGGTGCAGGGACACTTGAGGCCGACATTCATAACCAGATCATCGTTGTGGAGTAAGGGTGCGGAGAATCATGGCACTAAAAGAAATTGCCGCCATTAACCATATCGAAATCCGTGAAATTGGGCCAAATCGTGAAAAAGTGGCCTATGTTGCAGGCACACCGCTCACCGTTGTCGAAATCGCCCACATGCACCTTTATCAAGATTCGGATGTGGAGTGGATTTTGGAAAATTTTGATGGGTTAAGCCTAACCGCCGCGAAGATATACGCTGCGCTATCGTACTATCTCGACCACAAAGAAGCATTGGACGATTATGCCCGTCGTCAATCCGAAGCGGCCCGCGCCCAAGCCACCCGCTCATTGACCGAGGAAATCGCCCGCTTGAAGGCCAAAATCAGCAAAGAATAGGGCTTCGGGAAGCGGTCTATCTGCCGTCGCCTACGAGTCAAGTCACGGGCCATCCCTGTAAACTTTCCCAAAGGTGACTGGCTTGTTCATGGGCTATTCTCCTTCGGAATCGCTCTTCCTAGCGGCGCATCCTTTGCGCTCGTCGTAGGCCCAACAAACACCCCCAGACGGCCACCCCCCCGCCCAAAATCACGATACCCCGCCACATCCACGCCGATTCACGAATTTCCAACCAATCAATCCGTTCGTAGGCCATTTTCGCCGAATCATCCTCATTCAAGGGCAAATCAACGCGCTGGTGTTCCTGCCCATCCCGACGCACTTGATAGAGAGGATAACTTTGCTCATGATCCCATCTCCGATAAAACAGCCATTGGCTATCCGGAGTAAACCCGACGATATAGGCTTCGGTATGAGAGCCAAGTGGAATATTATGGCCTTCCGGTGGGAATGAGGCGATGTTGGTAAGGCTGTCGGTTGTCACCAACTGAATTTCAAGGCCACCTGTCGTTTCATCGGAGATGATTTTTGCCGACCATTCGCCATTAGGGGCGGTCATTTCCTGTGGGCCAATGGGTTGCCACCAGTCTCCCATATCTAGCATCGTTGACTGTGGGGCGGGCAATTGTTGCAAGTCGGTACCGTCCAATCGCAACCGATATAGTTGGTAGCCAATTTCAGCAAAAAACCAGTTGGGGTCATTCGGGTCTATGCCACCCAACGAGACCGGCCCTGTCAAATCGGCGGCAATGGCAGCGAGAGACTGTCCGTTGCGGTCAACACGCATGATATTGATTTTACCCGTACTGCTCATGACAGTGAACACCAACCATTGACTGTCGAGGGTAAAGAATCGGTAAGGTTGCGGTGGATAATCGGAGCTTATTTGCCAACGATCCTGTAGCTGCTTGGTGAGGATCACAAACTCTGTACCATCCAAATCGGAGGCCACATAATGCCGCCGTCCGCTCGTCTCCTGCATTTCATAAATCATCCACGACTGGTCGGGTGCCAGTAAAATACTGTTAATATCACTGGTTTCGCCGACCTTTTGCGCATCACCGCCAGTTGTTGCAACGCGATTAATCGCCCCTTGTGGCGAGACATAGGTTTTCCAATCAACGTAATAGACCCAACGATTATCGGAGGAGGTATGAACTTGTAGAGTGTCGTGATTGCCACGTGGCGACAGTAGGCGTACCCAGTTTTTTTCCGGTGCAATCCCATATAAGCCATTTTGGTCTTGGTACACGAGCACTTGTTCAGGGGCGGGCCTATCCACACGAACAAGTACCACCCCAACCAGCATTAAGATCATTCCAATCGCCGCAAGCATCAGTGGCAACCCGTAACGACGCATAAGAACCCTCACTTACTCCCTGATTATTTTATTATACCACGAATAGGTAGGGAGGGGTTTTTGAGTAGGCAAGGGGGTTGGTTATAATCTCTCAATTCAAGGCCAAATTACCACCCGCTGAATCGGAGACGTAATGTTGACGACCTCGTTATCGCTTGATCGGCAGGGACTCACCACGCTCGACCCCCATCTGCTATCCGCATCCCTTGAGCGGATCAGTGCGCGGGAAAATCAATTGACCACCCTGCCCGATGCCCTATGGTCGCTACCCAATCTGAAATTTCTGTCCGTCGGGTCGAATCAAATCCACGAAATCCCGCCCCAAATCGGCCAATTGACCACGCTCACCCACCTACTATTGGATGGCAACCCGTTTACCCATTTACCCGACAGCATGGGGCAGTTGGTGAATGTGCAAATCTTGGATTTGGGGCACTGCCGCCTATTGACCCTACCCGCGACCTTGACCCAGCTCCAGCGATTGGAATTTTTCTATGCCAGCGACAATCAACTCACTGAATGCCCTGCGTGGATTGGGGAACTCGCCCATCTGCGTTATTTCAATATGACCGATAATCGCTTGAAGGTTGTACCCGATACACTTGGCAATTTGCACCAGTTGATTGAACTGCGCCTGTATAACAATCAACTGACCCGTCTGCCGGATGCCATCTGCCAACTCCCTCACCTGCGCGAACTTTATTTGCAGGGAAATATCCTCGACGCCCTGCCGGATGCCATCGGCGATCTGGCCTATCTGCGGATTTTGGACTGTCGCAACAATAGGCTGACCCATATCCCAGACGGTATCGGTGATCTCGCCAACCTGCTCTATCTGGATTTACGCGGTAATCGGTTGACCCATCTGCCCCCCACCATCACCCGTCTGCCCAAATTGGAAAAACTCGATTTGCGCTGGAATCAGTTCACGCAGAAATCGCCCGAATTGCGCCAATTGGAGGAGCGGGGCTGTCTAGTCTATATCTGACCCGCCGCCCACCCATCAAATTCCGCCAACAGCCGCGCCTTGAGATCGGCTTCGGCGTAACAGGCAGTAAACGCATTCCGCGCAATCCGCACCACATCCGCCCGCGTATAGCCAAACACATCCACCAATAATTGATATTCCTGTGTCAGCGTCGTGCCGATGAGCGTCGGATCATCCGTGTTGACCGTCACCAGCACCCCCGCCGCATCAAATTTCGGGAATGGGTGTTCCGCCAGACCGGATACAAAATTGAGAGTGGCGTTGCAGGTCGGGCTGATTTCCAGTGGAATCTGCCGTGACGCCAATTCTGCCATGAGGCGGGGGTCATCAATCGCCCGGATGCCATGCCCCACGCGATCCGCCTGCAAATGGTCAATCGCCCCCCACACACTGGCTGGGCCTTCGCTCTCCCCCGCATGAGGTAGGCTTTTGAGGCCATACCGTTTGGCTTCGGCAAACACGGGTGCGAATGGCTCCGGCGGGGCGTTCAATTCACTGCCCCCCAACCCCAAACCAATCACGCCCACGTCGCGGCCCATCAGCGCAAATTCCAATGTCCGTTCGGCGGCCCCAGCTACATAATCCCCACCATTGCGGTAATCGGCAAACGAGCGGTTGCGTGGAATATCAAACACCCAGCGCAGTTCGACGCCAAATTCATCCCGCACCTGCTGACGGCCTGCCTCCAAACCCGCCAAAATCATCTCAATCGTCACCCCCTGCTTGAGTACGCCCACATACGTATAGGGTGTCACGGTGATTTCGGCGTAGCGGACATTTTGGGCCGCCAATTCGCGCCCCATTGCATAGACCGCCAGCGCAAAATCTTCGGGGGTGCGCAGCAGATTTTTGATCGTCCGCACCACATCCATAAAATGATAAAAATCCTGAAAGGCAAACCAACGGGCGACAGCTGCTTCCGTGTTTCCCGGCAGTAAATCCATCAACCCGTTGCGGGCGGCGATTTGCAAGACCGTCCGGGGTGGAATCGCGCCATCCAGATGGAGATGCAGTTCGACTTTGGGCATGTCCTCAAACATGATGTCCTCATTTGTTGAACCGATTGGATGCGAAATTATGTTCGATTTTTGGGTGGATGAATAGGGGTAAAACAATCGCAGGCGGAAGCGCAGTCCTAACGAAAGTTATCCTAACTCCCTAACCTTCGACAGCAGCAACCCAGCGAGTGCTTGTTATATGATGAAAAAGTCTCATTTCTGACAGCACTAAATCGGTCATTTTTACGCCTAAAACTCTATATCCATCCAACTAGGGAGATTTGCACATGAAAAAGCTGTTTGTTTTTGTCGCACTTATTGTCATGGCAGTTGCCGCCACCGCCCTGCCCATCAATCCTACGCGCCCGGCATTAGCAGCCAGCTATACCAACAGCACAGCGGGTCAGGCCGACAGCAGCGAAATCACCCGCAGCGTAACGGTTGTCGAGACCACCCCGATTACCGATCTGGACATCAGCATCACCTTTACCAAAACCGATGGGGTGTGTACCCGTCAAGCGTCTGGCTTTGCCTTTCACAGCGAAATCGAGTTTTTGCTGGTCAGCCCCAGCGGAACAGAAGTCCTGTTGGTCAACAGCGAATCGAATGACGACGGCCAACCCGAAAACGAGGAAGCAGGGGCGGCAGGAGCGGATAAATCGGCCCGTAGCGGACGTGCCCCCTCGACCTACACAGGCGGCGGCGACATCGGCGATGTGACGATCTATCTGGATGACGAAGCAGGCACAGTCGTCGGTGGGGTTGATCCCATTAGCGGCACATTCCGTCCAGTCGGTTCATTGGCGGCCTTTGATGGGCAAAATCCGGCGGGCACATGGACCCTGCGCATCATTGATACGGTGGAAAGCGACCCCCTATGCTTCTATTCCTTCACGCTGATCTTCCCGGATGCCATTTCAGTGGCGGGCTGTGGGAATTTTGGCGATGGTCGGGTCAATAACACCGATAAAGATTGCATCCCCCCGTTTGTCGTCTACTGCATCGGCACCACCGTCGAAATCTATGACGTGGATTACACCACCAGCCGGGGCACGTTGTTGGTGCGCTGGACAGAGGACGAGTTGGAGGAAATCGGCATTCCCGAAGACGGGCCTGTCGCGCTGGCCGAATTTGACGACATGAGCTTCTGGCGCTTGGCGACGGGCGAATTGCAGGGGAATGGCTACACGCCCGAAGGCAAACCCTACATCTTTGTGTGGAATGGCTGCCCGGTCAGCGAGTATTATCATCTGGCGAACTAGGCCGAACGACGCAAATCGCTTACGGAAATACCCCATCCCCAACCCTTCCCCAAACAAAGGGAAGGGCTTCAATACATGGTCTTCTCCCCTCCCTATGCTTGGAGGCGTGGGGCCGGAGGCTTGTCCGGTATTCGATTTCGGGTGATTGGTAGGAAACCGCATAGATAAAGGGTTTTGGGTACGGACGCAACAGGTTGCGTCCCTACGAAATGGGCACCAACGCCGTGTCAATCGCGCTTATTCATAGGATTTCCACCAATACCGGACAAGCCTCCGGGGGTGGGGCTATGTTTTGGCAATCTAGTCTCAAATCGCCACCAACACCACCAGTGCCAAAATCGCCGCCACAATCAATATCCCCATCCACCACATATCCACCTTCAACGGGGCTGGGGCGTGGCGTTTATCCGCATTCGGCACAAAGCGGAATAAATGGGCCTCGTCCTTCTTTGCCAAAAAATCCTCCATGCTGCCCAGATGTGCGGCGAAGGCGGGATGCACGGCACGTAAATCGGCCTCAGCGGTGATGCGTTCGGCGGTGCAGACCTCCGCTTGCCGACCCGTCTGAATCGTCACCAGCGGATGGGCCGTCAAATTTTTGACCCAATGTGAGGTCTTGCTCCAGCCCGCCCAAACCACCACCTGATCGTTATGGCGGGTATACGGGGCGATGGTGTGGCGCGGTTTGCCTGTTTTGTGACCCTTCGCGCCGATGATGACGCGGTTATGGGCCACCAATCCCCCCATCCCCATACGCCACAGGGTCAATCGTAAGTTAAAAATGAGTCGCCGCCAGCCGCTGTTGTGGTAATTTAAGACATCTGGCGCAGTCATGCTGTCCTCCTTATTGAGATGGAATGTAGGGCAAGCATAACACCCCGCGCCAATTTCGCCATCTGAGGAATAGCATGAACTGATATGCGTTTTGGCGTGCGCCCCTGACCTACACCCCCCTACCCCGAGTTGATGACGTGATTTTGTAGGGGATGACCCTGTGTCATCCCACCATTAATTCGCCAGATGGTACATGGAGGTCGCCGGGCAGCCATCCCACACCAAAATATACGGTTTGCCATCCGGCGTGACCCCATTCCCCTGAAACTCCCCCGTCGTCAATCGCCAAAAACTCATCGTTTCAAAGCGGGCCAATTCCAGCGGGGCATCCTTTGGTATCCCCAGTTCATCAAGCGACTCCTGCGTCCATGCCACCAACAACCATCCCCGGCTGGTGTGATAATCTATGCCGTAGATTTTCGTGCTGCCGCCGTCGCAATAGATTACAAAGGGCGGGATGCGGTCTTTATCGCTGTTATTGATACGTCCGTCGGAAATCGGCAGGGGTGCAGGCGGCGGCACAGTCGGGTCGGCCAAGGTGAGGGTGAATGAAAACAGGCACAGTACCCCCGATTGGCCGTGATTACGCACCGTGAGCGTCCACGTACCCGCCGGATTTTCCCCATCAAAATCCGCCAGTGACCCATAGGGGCGAAAGGTGCCGCTGGCAGGTACAGGCGACCACGAGTCGAGCGCAGCTTCGTCATCAAATAAGATTGTGACTTGCCCACTGGGCGTATAACCATAATACGTCGGGTGCTGGGGTGGCCCCGGAAACGGATCAATATTAAACCCTTCCACAATCGAAACGCGGGTACCCGTCGGGCTAATGAGCGAAAGTCCGATGTCATAATTGTAGGTCAAGCCGCTACCGGGGTTATCACATGATGTCGAATTGTTAGCGGGCTTCATGAAGCTAATCTCGATGTTCAGGTCAACCACCGACTGGGTTTCGGTCACGTTTATGGTACTACTCCGCATTCCCTGATAGGTCGCCTCGGCTTGCACAAACGTACTATTGGTATACGAGTCGGCGGCGGCACGCGGTATGGGATTAAAGGGCAACGCGGCCAGCATCAGCGTTACGCAAATCATCATCACCAAACAAAAACGGCGTTTCATAACATTCAGACTCCTTGTGGAGCGCATAATACATACGTCTATTGTATCGCACGTCCCGACGAAAGAATTAAGGATTTGCGAAATTTTTCTCACATAACCTCACTGCCCCCTACCACACTTTCCCTCTCCCTAACGGCCACCCATCCACCCCGCCATATAATCATCACGCATAAATCCGTAACGACCGTTACGAAGTTGGCCTCTCACTTATATAACCTTGAATTATAGAACATCTATTCTACCAAATTTCAGGAGATAACACCTGCCAAAATCCTGATACCCACCCCAAATCAGCACATGATAGGTTAATGATCTATCCCCCGAAAAACTAAGCCAAGCGGAGTGAGACTATCAGACATACAATAAGGACAGGAGGATAGTTTCATGGCAAGCAAAGGGACACGCTACAGGGAAGAACAGATTATTCGGATACTAA
>JABFGB010000044.1 GCA_013112715.1 Chloroflexota bacterium | reverse complement strand
TTGCCTTGGCCCATCATTTCCTGGTGCGCTTGAGAGTCAAATTCAAAGACAAAGCCCCAGCTTTGACCATTTACCAGGTCCGGCTCTTGCTGACCAGCGTTTTGCCCAAACCCGTTTTCGATGCCGCGGCCGCCCTGCACTTGGTGCGCTACTATCAAAAACGCAATCATGTCGCTTATCTGTCTCATCGTAAATCCAAATTGGCTCAACTTGGTCTCTCAGCCGTGGTCAACATTGCGCTGTAATACTAATCGTCAATAATCAATGGTCAATTATCAATTATTAATTACTCTAACTCATTGATCGTTGATCGTTGACTATTGACAATTACTCCGCTTCCTTGCCACGCGCCCTGTTGTCGGATATAATTCCATAAATAAAGCGTAAGGCGTGGGGCGTAGCGCGTAAAGCGTGGGGCGTGAAGCGTAAGGAGTGTTTGCAATAACACATTACGCCCCACGCTCGACGCCCCACGTCCCATCAGGAGTTGTCGTTGTCCAATTTGTTTGATCCCCAAGATCCAAAAACCCCCGCCGAATCAGAGATAGAGGATTCCGCTTCTTTGCCTGCCCCAGCTACACCCCCGCCGGTTGAACCGGAGCCGCTAGAGCCGCCTTTCAAAACATCTGGAGCTATGTCGCCAGATTTAAGCGCTTTCTTGGCCAGCCAACGGCCCGGAGACAACGCCGATCCACCGGCTTCACTTCCCCAGCCGGTCTACCGCGTCTCCCCGGCTGAACCCGATTGGTCCAGCTACACTTTGCCGCCCCTCGACGATGAACCGCCCGCCGAGGAGAAATCCTCCGGTTGGAAAACCGCTTGGGCTGTAGTGCGCGAGGTCGGCGAGACCATCATTCTGACCCTGGTCATCTTCTTTTTGATCCAAACCGTCATCCGCAACTTCCGGGTGGTGGGCACGAGTATGGTCAATAACCTGCACGACGGCCAGTACTTGATTATTGATAAGCTCAGCTACAGTTGGCTGATCACCGACATTTTAGGCATGGGCGGGCCGCAGCGCGGCGACGTGATCGTGTTCGAGCCGCCCAACCGTCCTGGCGAAGATTACGTCAAGCGGATCATCGGCTTGCCAGGGGAGAAGGTTGAAATCCGGGCAGGGCAGGTGTTTATTAACGGGGAGCGGCTGGACGAACCATTCCAGCCAACACCGGGCAGCTACACCATGTCGAACCCGGTCATTGTTCCGGAAGGGCAGGTTTTTGTTTTGGGCGATAACCGCAACAACTCCAATGACTCGCACAATTGGGGCACGCTGCCCCTGGGGAATATTGTCGGGCGAGCCTGGTTGTCCTACTGGCCCCCCGACGAGTGGGGAGTTATTCCCCGCGACGAGCCGACCGAGCAAGCGACGCTCAAACATTTTTTGAACGAATTGGTGCCCAGCGCCAACGCCGATAATAATTAGGAAACGTGGTGCGTGTTGTGTGTTCCGTAAAGTAAAACGGAACACGCAACACGCAAGACGAATATAAAGCATTTCTACAAACATCTTGACCCATACCCATGCCTAAACCCGTCATCACCGTAGATGATATTCGCGCTGTGGAGCCAGGCGGTGTCCTGCCGGTTCCGGCTGAGGCCATCGTAACCGATCTGGCCCGGGAGATCGCCCAGGCTAACCGGATCAGTTTGGTCGCCAGCGATCACCTGACGACTGCTGTTCCTTCACCGGGCGGCAGGCCAACCCTTGCTATTGGGGCGGATCACGGCCCATCGCTGCCGATGAAAGAGGCGCTCAAACCCTACCTGGCCGAACTGGGCTATACCGTGTTGGATTGCGGGACTTTTACCCCGGATGCGGTAGATTATCCAGACATTGCCTATGCCGTCGCCAAGCAGGTCGCCAATGGGACAGCCTGGCGGGGGATTATCATTGACGGGGCCGGAATTGGCTCTTGTATGGCCGCCAACAAGGTGCCGGGAATTCGGGCGGCGCTGTGTTATAATGAGGCGATGGCCCGCAACAGCCGCGAACACAACGACGCCAATGTACTGACACTGGGAGCAGGCATGATCGGGCTGAACTTGGCCCGCCAGATCGTCGAAACCTGGCTCAAGACCGACTTCGGCGGGGGACGGCACCAGCGCCGGGTCAACAAGATTGTCGAAATCGAACAACGTTTTTTGAAAGGCTAAGATGACCATCTCCCTGGATAATGCCACGCTCAACCGCCTGGTCGAAGCCATTACGCAAGAGATAATACGCGCCACTCACGGAGGGGTCGGCGCCGTTACCGCTGCGCCAACGTTTGACTCCTGCCGGGACTGCCTGGGCCAGTGCGCCCAAAAGTGTCCCGATCGAATTATGGCCGCAATCCAGGCCGGGGCAGAGCGTTTTACGGCCAGCCTGGGCATCAGCGGTGTCAAAACCGACATTGCCCACTTGATTGACCATACCTTGCTCAAACCCGAAGCCACCGTCCAACAGATTGCCCAGCTTTGCCACGAGGCGCTGCTGTATCGTTTCGCTTCGGTTTGCATCAATCCGGCTCACGTGAAGTTGGCGGCGCAACTCCTGCAAAACTCCGATGTCAAAGTTTGTACGGTGGTTGGTTTTCCGCTGGGGGCGACCTCGATCGAGGCTAAAGTTTTTGAAACGGAGCAGGCGCTGATTGACGGCGCCACCGAAATTGACATGGTCATCAATATTGGCGCGCTCAAGAGCGGGGATGACGCCCTGGTTGAGCGTGACATCGCGGCGGTGGTCGAAACAACGCACCGGCACGGCGCGCTGGTCAAGGTGATTATTGAGGCGGCGCTGCTGACCGATGAAGAAAAGGTCCGCGCCTGCCAACTGGCCAAAAAAGCCGGAGCTGATTTTGTCAAAACTTCAACCGGGTTCAGCAGTGGAGGAGCGACCATTGAAGATGTTGCTTTGATGCGGCGTACCGTCGGACCAAATGTGGGGGTTAAGGCGGCGGGCGGTATTAGAACATTGGCCGATGCTCAAAATATGATTTCTGCTGGGGCTACCCGCCTGGGGGTCAGCGCGGGTGTTAAAATTATCCAAGAGGCGCAATCACTATGAGTCTTTGCCCGGTTTGTCAGACAGGCCGCCTGCAAAAACGCTCAATGGCTTTTGTCGAGTGGCATGGCCGCCATCTGCTGGTGGTAAATCGAATGCCGGCAATGGTCTGCGACGTATGCCAGGAACGTGTCTACGATTACGAAGCGATTGAGATTTTGCAAAAGCTGCTCTGGTCACAACTTCCCAATCGAACCGAGCCATCTCGAGCAGGAATTCGTAAAACGTGAAGCGCAACATGTAAGCGGGTCAGAAAAGAAGTAATCTCGTGGTGCGTGGTGCGTCTTTCATTTATTTCACGCAGCACGCAAGACCGGCCTAGTTACGTTTCACCTCGTTTGATCTCTACGTTCTATTAGAAATTGACGCGACCATCGGGAATTTTATGTTAATTGCTAAAGTCGTCGGTTCAGCCGTAGCTACGATCAAAGATGAAAAGTTGAATGGAACCAAGCTGTTGGTTGTCCGTGAGGCTAATGTGCAGGGCGAAGTGACCGGCAAGCCGCTGGTGGCCATTGACACCGTGGATGCCGGGGCAGGTGACTTGGTGCTGATTGCCAGCGGCTCGTCGGCCCGCCAAACCACGGTGACCAAAGATCGTCCGGTGGATGCGGTGATCATGGCCATTTTGGACAGTCTGGAAGTAGACGGAGAAGTGACGTTTCGCAAGTCGTAGTAGGCAGTAATCAGAAAGTTAAAAACTGGAGTGCAAAGCTTCGCTTTGCCTTACTAAATTAGAAAACTGCTTATGCTTCTGGGTAAAATTGTCGGCACTGCGGTAGCGACGATCAAGACGCTGGAGTTGACCGGGGTGAAATTATTGGTGGTCCAGCCGCTCAATAAAAATCTCGAACCCAGCGGCAGCTTGCAGGTGGCTGCTGACGCCACTCAGGCCGGTTACGGCGACATCGTGTTTATGGTTCGCGCCCGCGAAGCCGCCCTGGCTCTGGAAGAGAAGTTCGTTCCAGTTGACCTGTCTGCTATCGGGGTGGTGGACACGGTTGATGTGGATCGTTCCATTCGAGATTTTGAGTTATCGTGGGGCTACAGCCAGTTTGCATAAAGAGTAGCGAGTGTAGCACAAGGTCGCAATTTGCTTTAGATGATTGATTGCTCTGCTACCTGCCACCCTGCTACTCTGCGACTCTGCTACCTGTTCTTAGAGTTTGAGGTTTGATGATCATTGCAAAGGTTATCGGCACCGTTGTCTCGACCATTAAGCATCCAGCCTATCACAGCTATAAATTGCAGGTGGTGCAGCCCCTAAACTTGCCCGGTGAACTGCCCGAGGAAACCTTTTTGGCCCTGGACAGTGCCCACGCTGGAGTTGGCGATACCGTGCTGGTCATGCGTGAGGGCAACGGGGCGCGGCAAGTCACCCAAATCAAAGATGCCCCCATTATTTCAATGATTGTCGGTATTTTGGACTCGGTGGAAATCACCGAGCAGGCGAAAGGAAACTCAAGGTGAGTACAGTTCGTCGCATTTCGACGAGTTCTACCGGGGCCACAGGCCGGGTGGTCGCCGATTTTTTCACGACCAGCTATCGCTTCTCGGCCACAGTGCTGGTCTACAAGCGGCGGCTGGCCGATGTTTTGGGCGACCGGATGACCGATTACCTGGACCTGGTAGACATTTACATATCACGGATTAATAACCCGGGCGAAATTGTCGCCACTTATCAAAAAGGGTCATTAGTTAAAGACGAAGTTGATTTTATCTTGCTCTCCAGTGAACTTGAAGGCACCTCCAAAGAGCGTTTTTACGTGCCCAACCGGGTCAGCCTGCCCATTTTTGTCACCGTGCCTTCGTTTGAAATTCACGGCAAATTTCAATGGATGGGCGATCTCGAAATCAAGAAAATCATGACCACCGAGACCCAAAAATTCCTGCCGATCTTAGATGCCAAAAGTATCAATGCCCACTTCCCCAAGGTGACATTTGAAGGCCCGATTGTTTTGGTGAATAAATCCAAAATAGAGGTTATCTGCATCGGCGACGCCAGCTAACCGGGGTGAATGATGGCTAATATTTTGGTGGTTGACGACGATAAGAATATTCTCCGCCTGCTTGAATTTTCGCTTAAACGCGCCGGGCATCATGTGATCATGTGTGATGATGGGTTGCAAGGGTTGGCCCAGGTGCAAGCCCAGCCGCCCGACTTAATTGTGGCCGATGTCATGATGCCCAAAATGACCGGCTACGAATTCTGCAAGCAAATTCGCACCAAGCTGGGCCTCACCGAAACACCGATCATCATGTTTTCGGCCCGTTTCCAGCCGATTGACAAGCAAACGGCCCTGGATGCCGGGGCTACGGATTATCTGCCCAAAAGCACGTCGCCGGATGTACTGGTTAACCGCATCAACGAGCTTTTGCCTGGCCAGCAGCCCGCTCCGGTCACGCACACGGCCATCGGCCTGTTCAGTCTGCGCGGCGGCACGGGCGTCACGACGCTGGCGGTCAATTTGGCGCTAGCCCTGACGCTGACCAAGAAAACGCCAACGGCTTTGGTAGACCTGGCTCCCCTGGGGGGACATGCCGCGCTGATGCTGGGGTTACGGCCGACCAGCAGCGTGGCCGATGCTCTGTTTGCCGCTAAAGACGAGGTAACTCTGGATACGGTTAAGCCGCACCTGATCCAACACAGCGCTGGGGTGCAGTTACTGGCCTCGGCCCTTAATTATGATCATCTGCTGCACCTCAACGACCAACGATTGGAGCAATTGGTGACTGTCTTAAAGTCCGGCTTTGCCCAGACCATCCTGGATATTCCGCATCTGCTGGAGCCGCGCTTTGAGCCAACCTGGCGGCTGTTCGACAAGATTGCCCTGGTGCTCTCGCCCGATATGCCCTCACTGCAATCCGCGGCGATGGCCTTGCAGAGCCTGCTCCGGCTGGGGGTGGCCGATACCAGGATTGTGCTGGTGATCAATAATATTTTACCCCAGGGCGGTCTGCCGCCGGAGATCATTCAAAAAACCATTAAACGCCCCATTCTGGCCAGCATTCCTTACGAGCCGGAAATGATTAAGGCCGTGAATACCGGCAAGCCCTTGCTCTTAAACAACTCGCAGTCTCCCGCTGCCATCGCTCTCATTAAGCTGGCTCACCTGCTTCTCGGCTAATCTTAGATTGACCCTTTCCCTTGGCTTAAACCGGATACCGAACCCAAAATGACTCAAACTTTTTTCTCCCCCAAAGAACAAACTTTACGTGAAGAAATTGTCCTGGTTGGCAAACTCATGTATGAGCGCGGCCTGATTGTGGCCGCCGACGGGAATATCTCGGCTCGGGTGGACGAGCAGGCGATCCTCGTCACCCCCAGCGGCCTGTGCAAAGGGATGATGACTCCCGACCAGTTGATAACCATTGATCTGGCCGGACGCAAAATAGGGCCGGAAACTGCGGCTAACCGGGATCTCAAACCAACCTCTGAAATCACCATGCATTTGGAAGTGTATCACCAGCGCCCCGATGTGCTGGCGGTGGTGCATGCCCATCCGCCCCATGCGATTGCCTTGAGTATTGCCGGTATTTCTCTGGCCGATTGTATGGTACCCGAAGCTATTGTGGGGCTGGGGTTAACTCCAACTACCCCTTATGCTAATCCGGCCAGTGAAGAAAATGCGCGGGCCATCCGTGAGGTAATTACCGGGCATGACGCCCTGGTTTTGGAGCGGCACGGCAGCTTAACCGTTGGCCGCAGCCCGCTTGACGCCTTCTTTCGCACCGAAACGTTGGAGCAAATCGCCCGTATCACTTACATGCTGCGTCAATTGGGTGGAGGTCAACCTTTGCCGCCTCACCAGGTTGAAAAGCTCATCCAGGCGCGGCGCAAGTTGGGCCTGGCCCGGACTGCCGATGAGGCCGACTTTTGCGAATACTGCGGTGTTTGTCACGTGGAGGGGGAGCATACCCGGCCGGTCGCGCCTCCGGCCAATGGCCTGGAGACAGACCTGGTGCAAATAATCACCGCCAGGGTGATGCAGGAATTGAAAAAGTAGGGGAAAATTACTTTAAGAGAAGTATCACTGCCACCAAACTTGGCTACAAGCGCGTCGAATTCCTGGGGATTGGAACCGACCTCATTGCCTCTGGGCTCCTTCCTGGTAGGAGCGTTTCACCTGCTCCGCTTATGCCCGGCCTCATAGCCGGCCATCCAGATCGTCTCGATGTAAGCCATAACAACCTCGGCTCGCTCGGTGGGATCCATTTTTTCCAAGCAAACCACTTCATTGGTGAAGAAAGCAGCCGCGGCGACATTAGCCTTATCTTCAGGAGTCATGATGATCTCGCGCATCTCCTCGGGGTAGCGGTCCAGCAGGCCAAAGAGTCTCTCTTTCATATTGGCAAAAGCTTCTTTTGGCATCATTTTCATTTTTTCTTTCCAAGTTTATTTCAGTTGAGATAGAGGGACACACAAAAGTGTAGTTCAAATTGCTGCCAGATAATAGTGATAAATCTCGTCACTTCTTAGTGACATTTGTCATTGCGCAATTTACCCCAACTGGCCCAGCCGAGTTTGCCCAAAATTCATCCTGGTGGTATATTACCCGCCGTTGTTTTGAGAATCCCGCCCTCGTCGTCTAGAGGACCAGGACACAGCCCTTTCAAGGCTGCGACACGGGTTCGAATCCCGTCGAGGGCACAGATTATGTCAAGCCATCCACAAACAAAAGCCTTACCCAGAATTGGGCACTGCATATAGAAATGATACTGCTGGCGAACCTCTCAAGTAAACATTAAACCGGAGAATGAACATGGCCGCCTCGATGCTCGGGGCTTGGCTATCTGGCTCAGCCATTAACCCCCTCTTCTGTCAAGGGCAGCCGCAGTGATTTGAGCTCGCGGAAACTGACCAATCGGCTCTGGTCTTCATCCCACAAGCTTAAAAAAATGGTCTTGAAACTCGACCACAAGGTCAAAACCACTACCTGTTGGAACAAAGGATTTTCTTCGTGACACTTTTCTAAAAGATAATTGGGAATCCGAGGGCTGAGATGGTGGATATGGTGAAAGCCGATATTGCCGGTGAACCATTGTAACACCCTGGGGAGTTTGTAGTATGAACTGCCCCGCAGGGCGGCCAGGGTATAATCCCACTCTCCTTCTTTGGCCCAATAAGTGTCCTCAAACTGGTGCTGCACAAAAAACAACCAGGCTCCTAGGGTAGCCGCCAAAAGTGTAATGGGTAATTGAACCAGTAAAAAGGCCTTAAAGCCGATGGTTAAACTCAGTCCGGTGATCGCTACGGCCAGGGCCAGGTTAGTCCACCCCACACTGGCTCGCTCTCTTTTCCAGGATTTGGAATCGGGATGGGGAAAGCGATACAAGACCAAAAAGAGCAGGGCAGGCGCCAACCCAAATAGGATCAGAGGGTGACGATAGAAGCGATATTTGAGCCGCCCCCATTTAGACTGCTGTAAATATTCTTTGACGGTCATGGTGTAAATGTCGCCGACGCCGCGATGTTCCAGGTTGCCGGCTGAGGCGTGGTGAATGGCATGACTCTTGCGCCAGTAATAGTAGGGGGTTAAGGTCAGTAAGCCGCAGACAGAGCCGAGATAATCATTGGCTTGTCTGGATTTGAAAAAAGAGCCATGCCCGCAGTCATGTTGAATGATGAAGATTCGCACCAGCAAACCGGCGGTAGGCAACGCCAGGGCCAGGGTCAGCCAGTAACTGTAATCCAAGCTGAGAACCATGAAGTACCATAACAGAAAAAAGGGAATGAAGGTGTTGACCGCTTGCCCGATACTGTGCCAGGGGTTTGAGGTTTGGTATTTGCCTATTAAAGCCGTCCAGGTTGTTTTGTCCGGTTTAGTGGAACGATCAAGATACAGCTCTTTTTTCGAAAATGTCGTCATTGTTCTCCTTATAGGGGTTAGATCTGTTTGATTTACTTTTGTCTAAATGTTACGAGGGTTGTCCGGCTGGGTTGAGTTCAATTCAGCTTTCCGGTTTGAGAAAAACTGGAGCGCGCTGGCCCGGCTCATCGGAGCCTTGTGCTCGCTGCTCTGATTCCACTGCTCCATATAGCCAATCAAATCGAGCCAGACAGTGAGCGTCGTTGCGTCTGTTGCCAAGATAGCGGCCTGGTAGCCCACTTGACTGGCTTGTTGCTCTGTTTCGGCTGAAGCATAGTCGAAAGCCAGTTCAATCAGCCTTAAATCATTGCCCCGCATTATGTCACCGCTCCCAATCCTGTTTTTAACCTCAGCCGCCATTTACGATTTGCTTTGGTACAAACGGGTCAGAAGGAGGGATGAAGGGTCGTCTCCCTGTTGTTTATGTTGAAGCGCGAGCGCGTAGCAGTCGAGACACATGATCCCCTCTTTCGACATCGCCGCGTCATTTTCTTCTACCCAGCGTTGACACTGAAGACATTGATACTGGCGCAGTTGGGCTTTCAGACGCACTTCTTTGCCCTCGTTGCTTCGCCTGCGCACAACTTGGGTCTCGTCAGAGAAGTAGCAGGGCTGTCCTTGACGGGGGTCGCCATAGCTGGCGTTTACCCAGCCGAATTCCGGCTCCTCCCTCAATGTTTCTTTGATCATGAGCGCCGTTGATCCGGGCAGCCTGAATTTCTCGCCGATGACCAATCGTCCAAATTTTGTAAGATTCATTTGAGGCATCATTTCATCGCTATAAAAGCAGCAGCAGTGCTGCCCCGCCGCTTAAAAGAAGAGGAATAACTTGGACTGTATCTTCTAGCTCAACCGAACCCATCAAGTCAGTCATGCCTTGATAGACTTTGTAGCGTCTGCCTTCTCGGCGCAGATGACCCACCAAGTAAGTCCAGCCTCGATAGACATTGTAAATCTCACCCTCTGGCTTGATCCGGCCAACCGATTGAACCCCAGCCCGGTACACGGTGTAATAACCGCCTTCTTGCTCTACTCGACCCACGAAGTCAGCCCAGCCCCGGTAAATATTGTAATAGCCGCCTTCTTGCTCGACATGGCCGACAAACTCATCTAAACGGTTGTAGACTTTACAACTTGCCACTTTTGCCTTTCAGAACTTTTTACATCTTCGAAGCCTCACCAACAATATTAGAGGATGAGGCGGCAGGGGAGATCAATCTTCACGAATCGCGCCCGTTCGGGTAGGGTCAAAGTTGGCCGGCCAGACGGTGGCCTGGTTATACCGGGCTGCACTCAGATTAGCCCCGCTGAGGTTGGCCTCCTTAAGTATGGCCTGTTTGAGATTAGCTTGCCGCAGGTCTGCGCCGCTAAGATCCACCCGGCTAAGATCAGCTCTGCTCAGATTCGTCTCTCTCAGGTTGGCCTGTCTGAGATTCGCCCTGCTGAGATCGGCCCGGCTCAGGTCGGCCTGACCGAGATCGGCCTGGCCCAGGTTGGCCTGGCTCAGGCTAGTCTGGCTCAAGTTGGCCCGGCTCAGATTGGCCTGGATAAGTTTGGCCTTGCTAACATTTGCTCCGACCAGGTTGGCCTCACTCAGATTGGCCATGAAAAGATTCGCCCCACTGAGGTTGGCCTGGCTCAGGTTGGCCTCCTGAAGGTTGGCCCCAATGAGGTCCACCCCACGCAGATCCATTCTGCTCAGGTCCGCCCGCAGAAGTTCCGCCCCGCTGAGCTTGGCCCGGCGGAGTTCCCCTCCGCTGATCTTTGTTCCGCCCAATTTTGCCCGGAGCAGTTCTGTCTCGGTGAGGTTTGTTCCAAAAAGTTCCGGCTTTTCGCCCCTGACCCGGGCCGAGGCGATGATTTGGATGACTTGTTCTCGGGTAAGTTTGCTCATATTGGCCTATTTCTACTTATCGAGCTGCCAAGAGCAAGGAGTCAATTTCTCTAATTGCCTCGGTGGTAGATACGCCCGCCGCCGTCGCCCATTCTTGATAGAGGCTCTGCCGGCTTTTTTGCAGAAGTGCGGTATCTGCCTGGCCTAAGGGTTTGCGCCAGCCCCAGGCGGTTAGATCTCGCACCACTTCGCAGATTATCTGGAAGGAGCCTTGTTTCAAGCGGCTGACCAGTTCCAGATGGCGGCGGTGGTGGTTTTTTTCCAGGGGCGCTGGCGCGCTTTTTAACAAGGCACGGTAGTGATCAAGATCGCTCTTACCTGTTACCAGCCGAAGCCCACTCACCTCGTGAGCCTCGACCGGTATCCAGATGCTGTGTTTTGAAAGCGCAATTTTGTAGTATAGGCGCGCCCCTGGCTCGGAAAAGTTTTTTTCCTCAATCTCTTTAATGTGGCCAATCCCGTGGGCGGGGAGAACAATCCTATCGCCAATTTTGAATTGCATGAGACGCTCCTTGACTCTGCTCTGTTACCGGCGGCGGCTGCCGCCACGGTTCCCAAAGCCACTGCTGCGATTTCCAAAGCCACTGCTACTGCGCTCTTCCCGAGGTTTAGCCATATTCACCTTCAACTCCCGGTCCTCCAGGTTGTAGCCGTTGAGCATACTGATCGCCTTTTGCGCCTCGGCCTGGCTGTTCATTTCGACAAAGGCAAAGCCTTTGGAGTTGCCGGTATCCCGATCTTTAATCAACGCCACCGATGCCACCTGGCCTGCTTTCGCAAACAAGGTGCGCAGATCGTCCTCAGTGGTCTGGTACGACAAGTTTCCAACATAAAGTTTTACTTCCATAATTCTGGGTCTCCTTGAGACTGGCTCAGCGAGCCGGTAATAAAAATACTGACATCCCATTTTGGGTGCTCAGTCTAACCAAAAACGATGGCGTTCTTTATAGAAAAGATCGTGTCGTCATAGGGTTCATGATGGGGTGTGGTGCTGGCGCGGCTGGTCTAATTAGTCCGGTCAGAACCCGCACCCTGTTTAAGTAGCTCAAACAATTTTGGGATTTGGTCAAACTCCGTTGACTTATCCAGAAAAAAATCAGCCCCGGCCTGCAAGCATTTTTGCCGATACCCCGGATACGGATAGTTGGTCAAGATAATGACCATGGGCGCTGCCTCGTCCTGTTTGATGTTTTGTAGAACATCAATCCCGCTGCCGTCTGGCAGCCGCATGTCCAGGATCACCACGTCCGGCTGGAGGGTCCGAATACCCCTAATCGCCTCAGCCACATTCTCCGCCTGGCCCACAATTTCGACCCCGGCCAACTCGTCGAGCAGCGTCACCAAATGTTCCCGCACGATGAGTGAGTCATCGGCGATAAATACTTTGATCTCGGAATTCGGACGTAAAAATATCATAGACCTAACCACCAGGATACCCGATTAATCGTCTAAAAACTATCGGCGAAATGCTGATATTTATGTAGGCGATGCGCTTACTTCTTTGTCAGTATTTGCCCTACAATACCTGGAATGAAAGACCGTCAGTGTAGTAAGCTTGCCCACCGGCGGACGAGATGAAGAACCACCAGCAAGATGACAGCGCCTCCCGCCGGGACCAGCATGGCCGGAAGGCTGAAGTTATCCTGGTTGGTCACGCTGAACCCGAAATAAGGGGTCAAGACACTCCCGGCTACGCACGCACCCAAGATGCCTACAATGATATTGAGCAGGACACCTTCTCTCTGTCCCATCAGCGAACTGCCCACCCAACCGACGACAGCTCCATAGAGGAGCCACATAACGAAGTTTACCAAATTATTTTCTCCGGGGTGAATGGTTAAGATTATGGATCATCAGCGTTAGTTAGATGACTTGCTTGATACCTCTCCTAACCTTGGCTTACGGCCTGGATGATACCATCTGAATCTACTCAATTCGCCGCTCCGAACGGGGGTGGGCGCTGAAGAATTCCGGGGGACGAACGCCATTGTTGAGTTGGGCTAACACCTCACGCCAGACATGGATTCGCACCTCTCCCTGGACGATGGAGGGCTTCCCCAATAGCGCAGCTAAATGCTTTTGCACATAACTGGCCGCCAGGCGAACAGCCTCCTCCGCCCCGGCTTTATCCTCAAAGACGCTCATGGAGACGCCTGCTCCCTCGCCCGTGTCTAGCCAGTAATAGGCCACAAAGCCGGGCGCTTTCTGGATGAAGTGGACCAAGCCCGCCTGGATGGACCGATTAATTTCTTCACTCGCGTTCGGATCGAAGTGATACCGCTGGGTTACTGCATACATCATTGTCTCCAAATTTGTTCACCCTTGAGCAGCCACATGCCGCCTGCTGATCTCAGTCTTGTAAAGCTGGAAAGTGACGGTGTTCTCAGAGTTAAAAATCCGCACGGTTACGTAGACCTGCTTTTTGGTCACCCGGGCTTGATCCCACCGTTGTCCGAAACTTACTCTTTGCTTGACCTGTTCCCTTGTACTCCTCCTTGAGTCAATATGTTATACCAGAAACCTATTTAAGCTATATGCTAAGGATACCCGATCCGGGTTCTGAAAAGTATCAGTGGAACTCTGATTTTTGTGTAGGGGTTAGACTAATTCGCTTGTAGGTATTTGCCCTACAAGGAAGCGTGAGGTGAAAGCCACAGGAGTGTTGAGGAGTAGGGGATTTACTCGATTAGCCGATTATCAATGGCATAACGCATCAACTCGGCGTTAGTTTTCAAATTCAACTTTTCCAGGAGGCGGGTGCGGTAGGTGCTGACCGTCTTCGCACTCAGGGATAGGACCTCGGCAATTTCCATCAACGTTTTGCCACTGGCCATGAGCTGCATTACCTGAAACTCGCGGTCGGATAAGGTTGCGTGCCGGGGCTGGTCAGAAGTCGCGTCCAGCCCAAAGGCCAGGCTTTCGGCCAGGCCCGGACTGACGTATCTTCCCCCACTGACCACTTTGCGAATGGCCCGGACCAGTTCGTTCGGCGCGTTTTCTTTGGTGACATACCCCGCCGCGCCAGCTTTCAGGACACGCACCGCGAGTTGTTCTTCGGCATGGATGCTGAGTACCAGCACCGGCAGGTTGGGCTGTTCATATTTCAGTTCCTTGAGGATATCGAAGCCGCTGCGGCCAGGCATGGTGATATCCAGCACCAGCACATCCCAGCCCCCGACCCGCGCCTGGTCCAGGGCTTCCTGGCCGTTGACGGCTTCGCCGGCAACCACCATATCGGCGGTTGCCGACAAGATCTGCCGCAAACCCTGCCGCACAATCGGGTGATCGTCGGCGATGAGGACTTTGATCATTGGATGCCTCCGAGAGAGGCCCCCCCCAGCGGCAGCCGGACAGTCACCGTTGTTCCCTGGCCCGGAGCCCCATGGAAGTGAACCTCACCCGCCCGCAGTCGGGCCCGCTCCTGCATCCCCAGCAGTCCAATGGATCTTGGGCTTTCAATCTCGCTGGCCGTCATACCTCGGCCGTTATCCACCACCTGAAGCGTCAGAAATGCGCTGGTCTCATCCAGCGTCACCTCAACCTGGGTCGCCTCGGCGTGCCGGACCACGTTGGTCAGAATCTCTTGAAAGATGCGGAAGACGACCGTAGAGCCGTCATCGTCCAAAGTCATCTCTTCCGGGCTGCTGATGAGCTTGCTCTTAATCCCGGTGCGGGTTTGAAATTCCTGGAGCTGCCATTCAATCGTCGCCACCAGACCCAGGTCCAGAATGCCCGGGCGCAGCTCGGTCGAAATGCGGCGCACCATTTGGACGGTGGTATCAATCAAGTCTGACATCGCCTGCGTTTTGGCCAACAGAGCCGGCTGCTGCGGGTCCAAATGGCCTTGCAGCCAGGCCACATCCATTTTCAGGCCGGTTAAGGTCTGGCCCAGTTCATCATGGATGGCCCGGGAGATGCGGGTGCGCTCCTCCTCCCGGACAGACTGCAGGCGGGCGGACAGCTCGCGCAGTTGTTCGGTTGAACGGCGAAACTCATCTTCCGTGCGCTGGTGTTCCGCACTTTCGCTGGCCAGGTTGGCCTTGGCCGTCAGGAGTTGAGCGGTGACCTGGGTGAGGCTCGCTTCCAGTTCGGCAATGAGCTGTTGGGAGGCGTGGGATTGGCGGGCCAAGCTGTTCTGTTCGGTCGAGGGCAAGAGTTCCATACGGTAATTATAGCCCGAAGTAGTTTAAAAAGACATAAATCCCTTATAAGTCCAGTACCAATTTTTGACAGATCATCGTCTCGATGATACACTCTCCATAAGTTAGGAAATAAATCCGGATTTTGGTCGCCGCCCGGTCTTATGACTGAGGCGGCCTTTTATTTGCCTGACCCTCGACGTGTCCTGGCGGCGGTTCACTTCGACCAAACATTAGCCGCATTAGAGGAGTTTTATGTATTTTAAAGATTTTGAACTCGAGCCCCGCTTGCAGCGTAATCTACAAACGATGGGCTTCGAGCGCCCTATGCCCATCCAGAGCGCGGCCATTCCGCCCGCCTTGGAGGGATACGATATTCTCGGCTCGGCGGAGACTGGCACCGGCAAGACGGCGGCGTTTTTGCTGCCGCTGCTGCAAACATTGATCACCTTGCCGCGCTCGCGCGATCCGCGCGCCCTGGTCCTGGTGCCAACCCGCGAACTCGCCTTACAAGTCGCTGACCAGGCCAGGCAGTTAAGTCATGGTCTGCCCCTGCGCCTCGGTACAATTTACGGCGGCGTTGGCATCGGCCCCCAAGAGCAAGCGCTTAGGCAGGGCGTTGACATCGTGATCGCCACGCCCGGCCGCTTGCTGGATCACATCACTCGCCGTAATCTAACTTTCAGCGCGTTGAAAGTGCTGGTGCTGGACGAGGCTGACCGGATGCTGGATAACGGCTTTTGGCCGGATATTCGCCGGATTGTACGGTTACTGCCACGCGAACGGCAGACGCTGCTGTTTTCGGCCACCCTCCAGCCGGTGATGAACCTGGCCGGTGAGGTGACCCGCCAGCCGGTGCGGGTCGAGGTGGAAAAGACCGTGGCCCCGGAGGCCATCACCCAGGTGTTGTATCCGGTGCCGGAACATTTGAAGTTCAAGTTGTTGGAGCATTTGCTTGAAGACGAAAGCCTGGAGAGTGTATTGATCTTTGCCCGCACCAAGCACCGGGCTGATCGGGTGGTGCGTCATTTGCAGCGCGCCCGGATTTCGGCCGGGGTCATCCACGGCAATCGCTCGCAGAACCAGCGGGTGGCTGCCCTGGAGTCATTTCGGCACGGCCACACCCGGGTCCTGGTGGCTACCGACATTGCCGCGCGGGGCATTGACGTGGACGGCATCTCGCACGTGGTGAACTACGACGTGCCGATGCAGCCGGAAGATTACGTGCATCGCATCGGCCGCACCGGCCGGGCGCAGGCGGTGGGGCAGGCCTACACGCTGGTCACGCCGCTCGACGCTCCCATCATTCAGCGGATTGAAAAGGTGTTGAAACAACAGCTTAAGCGCCGTAAAGTCACCGGGCTTGATTATAACGCCCCGCCCGCGCCGCTCACCTCGGCTCCTCGTCGTAACTTGTATTCCCGTTAGCATTAGGGTGTAAAACTAGCTTTACCAACTCTCCCTTTCTCCCAGGCCTGGGAGAGAGGGATCTTTCATTTCAGGTCCGGTTGTAAGGCAAATACCGACAAAGGCATAAGCCCTTCACCTACACCAAAATCAGTATTCTACCGATAGTTTTCCAGACTCAGGTCGGGTATGCTAACAATATGGCTCAGACACTTTCCCCCTCGAACCACCCGATCAAAGTATTTATCGCTGATGATTCACGTGTCGTCCGGGAACGGTTGACTACGCTGCTCAATGAGGTGGCCGAGGTCGAAATTGTGGGGCAGGCAGAGAATGTAGCCGAGGCCATCAGCGCTATTGGAAACCTACAGCCGGACGTGGTCATCCTGGACATTCGCATGCCAGACGGCAGTGGCATTGATGTTCTGCGCCAGATCAAACAGGACGGGGCAGGACCCATCATCATTATCCTGACCAACTATCCCTTTCCGGGCTATCGGCAGCGCTGCCTGCAAGCTGGAGCCGATTTCTTTTTGGATAAGTCAACCGAGTTTGACCAGATCCCCGCCCTGTTCGAGCAGCTTAAGCCGGAAAAAAATCAGTCCAATTGACTTATTGCTGACAACTCGGCCAGCCTAGCCTGGGCGGATATGATCCAGTTAAATAAAGACCAAGAGCATAAGATTTGGAGCGGTGAAATAATGCGAGGAAATGATTTAAGACTAATTGAACTGGCCTTCGACTACGTTTCAGCCGAAACAGAAGCCCAGGCCAAGCAAGTGTACGATCAGGCCGCGGCACTGGCGGCAGAAATAATAAATTTCTCTGTCTGGCTTGAACTGATTGACTATATGGAGAAGTGGAACCAGAGTAATGAACACAAGGCTCCAATGAGCCGGGCCAGCGCGCTGCAATTTTTCTCCACCCGGCAAACTGAATTGAACTCAGCCCAAATAGGGAACTCTTGAGCACCGTAACGATTGATTTAGTAATATCTAGATTGTGTCTGCGAGAACGGCTGGAAATCGCCGGGCGAGGCCAATAAGGCCATAACCCTTCCGTTCCTGTTGCGGAAGGGAATAATTAGAAATTGCGAGACCCCGTTCTCTGCGCCGAATATTCTGGAGGAGAAAAACCGACGATGGCCAAACATCTAATTTTTCGGGATGAGGTACGTCACCGCCTGAAAGCCGGTATTGATAGGACTGCTCAGGCTGTGGCGACCACTCTGGGCCCGAAAGGGCGCAATGTAGCCCTGGACCAAAAGTGGGGAGCACCCCTCATCACCCACGATGGGGTGACGGTGGCCAAAGAGATTGAGTGGGTGGATCCTTTTGAGAATATGGGCGCTCAACTGCTCAAGGAAGCTGCCATCAAGACTAACGAGATTGCCGGGGATGGCACCACGACGGTGATGGTTCTTGCGCATGCTTTGGTCAATGAAGGCTTGAAGAATATGGCGGCCGGAGCCAACCCAATGCTTCTGAAGCGAGGCATAGAAAAAGCGACGGCGATTGTATCCACCGCCCTGAAGGAGCAGGCGATTCCGATTTGTACCCGAGCCGAGATGGCCAATGTGGCTGCTATCGCGGCGCAGGATCGGGAGATCGGGGAACTGATCGCTGAAGTGCTGGATAAAGTCGGCCAGGATGGGGTGGTGACTATCGAGGAGGGTCACGGCCTGGATATTGAAGCCGACTATGTGGAGGGGATGCAGTTCGACCGAGGCTATCTCTCGCCCTTCTTTATCACTCACGCCGAGACTATGTCCACCGTGCTTGAGGAACCGTACCTGTTGCTTTATGACCGGAAGATTAATACCGCGGCCGACCTGATGCCCCTCTTGGCGAAACTCCTTCACCTCAGCCACCGTAACCTCCTGATCATCGCTGACGATGTCGGAGGGGAAGCCCTGACGACCCTGGTACTCAATAAACTGCAAGGAACCTTGAACCTGGTGGCGGTGAAAGCGCCTGGCTTTGGCGGCCAGCGCCAAGCGATGCTTCAAGATGTGGCTATCCTAACCGGGGGCACAGTTATCAGTGAGGAGATGGGCCGCAAACTCGAGTTAGCCACTTTGGCCGACTTGGGTTCCTGCGATAAGGTGGTGGTCACCAAAGATAAGACTACCCTTATTGGTGGGCATGGACGGGCAGAGAACCTTAAAGAGCGGATAGGCCAGATCAAAAGCCAAATTGAACAGTCAAGCAGTGATTACGACCAGGAGAAGCTGCAAGAGCGGTTGGCCAAGCTGGCTGGCAGCGTTGCCATTGTCAAGGTCGGGGCGGCGAGCGGGGTCGAACTCAAAGAGAAGAAACAGCGGGTCCAAGCTGGCTTGAGTGCCACTCAAGCCGCCATTGAGCAAGGCATTATCCCTGGCGGAGGCGTGGCGCTCCTCAATGCCGGTTGTGCCCTGGCCGGGCTGAGTACCCCAAACCCCGACGAAGCAACCGGGGTGAACATCGTGCGCCAGGCGTTGGAAGCGCCCCTGCGCTACATTGCTCGTAATGCGGGTCTGGAAGACGCAGTCATCATCGCGAATGTGCGTTGCCGGCAGCAGACGGAACACAATGACCGGATTGGTTTTAACGTGATGTCCGAGCAGTATCAAGATATGGTATGGGCCGGTATCGTTGATCCGGCTAAGGTCACTCGCAGTGCATTAGAAAAGGCCGCTTCCATTGCCGCCATAATCCTGACTATTGAGGCGCTCGTCACCGACAGCCCTCAGGATCGAAACAGTTAAACCATCTATCGAGCATCAGGGGAATTGCTTAATGAAGTGGGTTTGTGAATCAACAGAGCCCTTCATAAAGAAGGGCTCTGAGGGAAAGCACGAGGTCTCTATCATTAAACTTTTGTGGGCGGCGGGTTCTTACTCGAACCCTCTGCACAACCCATTTTTATTATGTAGGTGTTGGCCTCGCTTCACTTACATATATTATAGCACAAAGACGCGCCGGTCCAAAATCTGCCCACTAATCTTGTGAAATTTATTTCAACTATTCCCAGTTCGTTGGCTTCACCCCATAAATGTGAGTTATTCTATCGCTTGTGATTCTGAAGCAGATTTGACCCTGGCCCAAACCGCTCCATAATAACTTGTGGGGCTAGTTTTGATCGAGTTTTGGGCCCAAAAATGGGGTATTTATGAGAAATCCGCTTAAACGGCTCTGAACGGGGAGGCGACTTTTGGTGCGGATCATGATCGTGGACGACCATGAGGTCGTGCGTTTAGGCTTAAATAATTTATTAGCGCGCCAGCCCGGCTGGCAGGTTGTGGCCGAGGCCGGTACCGCCGCAGACGCTATTCAACGGGCGGATGAGTATGAGCCAGACGTCGTGCTCATGGATATTCGGCTGGGTCATGAGAGTGGGATTGAGGCTTGCCGGGAAATTGTTAAAGCTCATCCTGACACTAAAGTTATTATGCTCACTTCTTTTGCCCAGGATGAGCTGCTCTTTAATGCTATTTCGGCCGGGGCGGTCGGCTATGTCTTGAAGCAGGTGGGCAATGACGATTTGATCCGGGCGATTAAAACGGTCGCCCAGGGTAATGCTTCGTTAGACCCCGGCGTAACGGGCCAGGTTCTGGCTAAATTGCGCGAGTCGACCCGCTCGGAAGCTTTTGCTGGTCTATCGGACCGCGAATTAAAGGTGTTGGCGCTCATTACCCAGGGCAAAACTAACAAAGAGATCGCTACGAGCCTTTATTTAGGGGAGGGGACAATTCGTAACTACGTCAGTAATATTCTCGAAAAAATGGGTTTAGGTAATCGGGCCGAAGCAACAGCTTACGCGGTTCGTCATAATCTTGACGATTATTTGAAACCTTCAGAGTAAGTTTGTTAGCTTTCTGCCCGAATAGTAGCTCCTCAACCGCTCCACAAAGAGGGCGGTTTTTTATTTGGCAAAGCCTCTATTTAGATACAAGCTGGGGTCAAAGAGTTACATGGAAACTTGAGACCTGCCATTTGTAAGCTTCATTTGCCCAAACAGCAGTTTGATACCAGCAACAAAGGAACTTTTTGGAAAGTTCACAATGATTCCACCACTTCTCCATTATTTCTCCACAGCCTCATGGTATCCTGTAAGCATAGTAACAAAAAATTCAAAACAATATCACCCTGGCCTGATAGCCGGGGAATAAGGAAAACAGGAGATTAAACAATGAAGACTCGAAGTTGGTTCGTTCTCGCCGGTGTAATCATCGCCGTAGTCGCTGTGCTGGCCCTGGTGCCGGCAACGTTTGCCCAGGGGCCACAGGACGGCACGGGCCAGTTTGGTCCGGGCCACGGAATGATGGGCGGCAATGGGCTGGGCCTGAGGATCGGCGGGCCGGAGGAATCGCTGGTGGCGGTGGCGGCCAAACAGGTGGGCCTGGAGCGGACTGAGTTAATCGCCGAGTTGCAGGGTGGCAAGACGCTGGCCGAGGTGATCACAGCCCACGGCGGCGACCCGGCCAAGGTGGTAGAGAGCTTCCTGGCCGAGCGCCAGGCGGACCTGGCTGAACTGGTGGCCGGCGGTAAGATTACCCAGGAGCAGGCCGACAGCCTGTTGGCGACGATGCGAGCTAACGCCACGGCCCGGCTGGAGCAGGGCTGGATTGGCCGGGGCCATGGGCAGGGCTTTGTGGACAAGGACGGTGACGGGGTGTGTGACTACGCCGGCACTGGACGTGGCGGCCGGGGGCAATGATGCCCGGCTCGCCGGCAGGTGAAGGACCCCACTGTCCAGGTATAATATAAATAAACAAAGACGCCGCTTAAAAAAGCGGCGTCTTTGTTTTCGTTCCTATGAACCTCGCTCATGCCTTGCCGAGTTGGATTGAGGAGAATGACCCATTAGTCTCTTTCTGATTTAGCCAGCGCCACACGGCACCAGCTCCCGCCGAGGCAGATAGTGATCCACCTGCACCGGGTAATTTTCCAGGCAGACAGTGTAATACTGTTCAAAATCGTCCCGGATGGTTTCCACAATTTGCCGGTCATAACCGGGGGTGACATAAAAGGTCCGGCCCGGCTTATCCTTGACGATGCGGCCATCCTGGACCACCATCTCGCCGCCCTTGATGACGTAACGCGGATGACTCAACATCTCCTTGGGATCACTCAACTTGGGATAAATAGCAATATCTGCATCGGCGCCCGGTCCCAGGTGGCCTTTGTTACGTAACCCTAACACTTTAGCCGGCCCGGCCCGGGTGATGATGGCAATTTCGTACAGGCTGTATTCCCGATCCAGGTCTTTGAGGCCGCTGTGGGTCTGCGCCCGCTTGTGCAGCCCGGCCAGCACTTCGGCCCGGTAATCCCGGCTCATCAGGAGCTTGACAATGTCCGGATAAGCATGGAAGGGGCCGCCATTGGGGTGGTCGGTGGTCAAGAACACCCGCCAGGGGTCATCCATCAACAGGGCAAATTCCAGCCCAATCGTCCATTGGACGGCATTGACCGGGTTTTTCTGGCTGTAAAAATAGGGCACAATCCCCGACCCGCCTTCCATCTCCAAGTCCACATTGACCCACTTGTTGCCGGTCAGTTGGTGGAGCCGGTACTGCCACGGCCCGTCGGCGGTCATCGTGGTGGCCGGGCCAAAAACAATCTGGCCCATATCCACCGTGACATTCGGGTGCTCGTTAACGTAGGCGGCTAACTCGACCGCGCCGGAGCGGAATTCACCTTTACTGCTCTGGCCAAAGCCGTTAAACTGGATGTGGGTGATGTGGATTGGCAGGTCACCCACCACCTGCATCGTTTGCAGGGTCGTTTCGGCGTTGCCGGGATTGCCCAGATTGTTGCAGTGCACGTGGATGGGGTGGGGCACGCCCAGTTCCTGCTGCACCCGGGCCAGGTTGAGCAGGATTTGGGCCGGGGTCACCGGAAAGGTATCCGCCGGATCATTCAGGCTGTGGACGTTTTTGCCCCACTTCCAGCGATCCACCCCGGCCGGGTTGATCAGCTTCATCACGTAGCCGCCGGTCGCTTCCAGCAGCCAGGCCACGTAATCTTTGAGTTTGCCAAATTCACCCTCGTGGATAAACTTCATCACAAAATAATTGTTGCCCATCATCACGAAGAAGGCTTTGTCGAGGATAGGAATATCGTTCAGCTCTTCATGCACGTGCCGGGCGGCCAGCGGTGGTCCAGCCGCTTCCATGACCGTCGTGTAACCCAGTTGAGCGAAATGGTAGCCGGTGGCAAAGGTCGAGGGGACGGTGTGGCCGGTCCCGGAACGGGTAATGGGGGTGCGGGGAATGACAATCTGGCGGTGATCTTCCGGGCGCATTTTGCGGCCCGCATTCACCTTAGGCCCAGCCACGTGGGCGTGCAGCTCGACCCCTCCCGGCATCACGATCATACCTGTCGCGTCGAGAACCTGGGCCTCATCCATCGCCTGGGACACAATTTTCCCATTGCTTACATAAATGTCCCGCACTTCGCCGTTGATGCCGTGCAGGGGGTCATAGACTTCACCATTGATAATCTTGAGCATAATTTTCTCCATGAAAGCGCGCCGGTTGCCAGCCTGGCGCAGCCTGCGTTAGCTGGCAGCCGGACCGATTGCTGCTCATGCTTCTGTTTTTAACTGGGTGACCCGTTCCACCAGGCGGCTCAGGATCTCTTCATCGTTGGGGTACGGGGAGGGCAGGAATTGGCGCAGGCGTAGGGGAATGTGGTCCATGCGATAGATTGTTCCCGCGGCGCTGATCCCGGCCGTGGCCGTGGTAAAACAGACCGTCGCCATTTTGGCCGTTTCACTTTCCCGCGTGTCCAGTACAATGGTCGGGATCTGCTTCAGGCGGGCCACGGCCCGGCGAGGTAAGGCTGCGACCGGGTCTGAAGCGACCACCAGGAGCGCATCCGCCTCATCACGGGTGAGCAAATCAACTACGGTGAACTCGCCAGGATTAAAGCGAGGATAGCCCCGGCTGAAATTCACCCCGAAGGGAAAGCCGGTCTGCCAGGCCAGGACGCTGTCAATGCCGGTCACATTGCCGTGCCCGCGCATTGGGATAACCGCAAATTTAGTGTAAGCATACAGATCACGCACCAGGGTGAAGACCGCGGCGGTGTTCCAATGCTTGCCCCGGCTCTGGGTTAAACCCTGGCCGAGGAAGATGACGCCAAAACGGCACGCCTTCATCCGCTCGGCCAGGTCCTGGAGCTGCGCCAGCGTCAATCCGGTCTCGGCGATGGCTTCTGCTCGAATCTGCTTCCCCCGGATCAGGGCGCGCAAGGCCCACAGGCACTCAAAATCCTTGCCGGGCTTAATCTGGAGGAAAATGTCGGCCACCCGCTCGGTGGGGGTGGGCCGCACATCAATCAGAACAACCGTCCGGCCCTTGCGGCCTTTCGGCGTAAATAACCCTTTGGGCGTGGTGGTATAGCGGGTAAAGTGACGGGGGTGCGACTCGGCCGGGTTGGACCCCCAGTAGATCAACAGGTCGGCCCGGTTCTTGACCTCGCCCAGAGTACAGGTCGGTTCGCCCACGTTTTGCAGGGCCATCCCCGACGGCCCGTGACAGACCGAGGTGCAGCAATCAATTGTGGCGTTCAGCACATCGGCTAGGGCCACAGACTGACGCTGGGCCTCACAGTAAGTACTGCTCAGGCCGTAAATCAGCGGATAGCGGGCCTTGACCAGAATCTGGGCGGCTGCCTCTACCGCCTCATCCAGGGAGGCCGGCTGCCCTTCGATCAAAGCCGCCGGCCGGTCCGTCTCGGCGC
>JABFGB010000043.1 GCA_013112715.1 Chloroflexota bacterium | reverse complement strand
GTAGCAGCTTGGGAGCAAAAACGAAATGCCGCTCAGGTGACGATCCATTGGCAATTCACCGCTCAGGACGCTCGGATCAAACTTAGACGTCTCTATCCGGTTATTAAAGAGCAAAATTCAACTTAACTGAGCACTAATTGACGGACAGATTTAATCTTTCACTTTCGAGCAACCAGAATCATCTGAGCAAAGGAATAGGTATGCACGCCAAAATCACCCTGCTACCCGGCGACGGAATTGGCCCTGAAGTAGTCGCCGAGGGAGTCAAAGTACTTCGGGCTATTGGGACAAACTTTGGACATGCCTTTGAATTTACCGAAGCCCCGGCTGGAGGTATTGCTATTGACCAAACCGGGAACCCTCTGCCCGACGAATCTTTGGCAGCCTGCCACCAAGCCGATGCTGTGCTCTTGGGCGCGGTTGGCGGTCCCAAGTGGAGTGACCCCAAAGCCCCGGTGCGACCCGAACAGGGGCTGCTCAAATTGCGCAAGGAGTTGGGCCTGTTTGCCAACATTCGCCCGGTCAAAATCTATCCTGCCCTGGCCAACGCCTCTACCCTCAAAAGAGAGGTGGTGGAAAAAGTAGACCTGGTGATTGTGCGTGAGCTAACCGGCGGCCTTTATTTTGGCCAGCCGCAGGGGCGGCAGAATAATGCCCAGGGCCGGGCGGCGGTGGACACACTGTACTATACCGAAGCCGAAATTGGGCGGCTGATGCGGGTCTCTTTTGAGTTGGCCCGACAGCGGCGCAAAAAAATCACTTCGGTGGACAAAGCCAACGTGCTGGCTTCCAGCCGTTTGTGGCGCGAAGTGGCTCACGAAGTCGCCGCCGAGTTTCCCGATGTAGAGTATGAGGACATCTTGGTGGATGCGTGCTCGATGTATCTCATCCGCCGCCCCGCCGATTTTGATGTGATTGCTACCGAAAATATGTTTGGCGACATCCTGAGCGACGAGGCCAGTATGCTGGCTGGCTCGATGGGTATGCTACCCTCAGCCTCACTGGGGGAAAAGAAAACAAGCTCAGGAGGCGCTTTTGGTCTTTACGAACCAATCCACGGCTCCGCCCCGGATATCGCCGGCAAAGGCATCGCCAATCCTCTGGCCACCATTCTGAGTGTGGCTATGCTGCTGCGCACTTCATTAAACCTCAGCCGCGAAGCCGATGCTGTGGAAGCTGCCGTAGACGCAGTGTTGGCCGCCGGGCATCGTTCACCAGATTTGGCTGGTCCGGGCCAGCCAACCCTTGGCACTCAGGAGATGGGAGATTTGGTGGTAGAGGCGCTAAAACGTTGAACCTTTAAGGCTTTAGAGTTTTACTCAGGGTTAAAAGTATCAGATTTTAAGCAAGAGGGTGAAAGTGGGTCAACTTTCACCCTCTTTTTATTCCAACGCAACTATGACATAATGCTAATGTAACTCAAACTGTAAAATTTTCACTTTATGCTATGCTTAGATTAAAGTAATATGGCAATAAAACTCTGGAGCGGGGGAAACAATCGAATGTCTCAAGGAGTAGTCCTTATGGAACAAGCAGTCCAGCCAAGTAGCGCACCAGCCAAACAAGTTTTAATTGTGGATGACGAGATAACGATTACCTGGCTCCTACGTGAAACTTTGGAACAGCTATCTAATTGCCAGATTTGGACAGCGGCCGGCGGGGAAGAGGCGCTGGCTTTGTGCGAAACAACCTCTTTCGATCTCATCCTCACCGATTATAAAATGCCCGGTATGGATGGGCTGACTCTGGCCGGAGCGATTCGACATTTACAACCCCACGCGGTGATTGTGCTGCTCACCGGAGGCAGCAGCGAAGACATCTGCCAACGAGCTTCCGCTTTGGCCATTCGAAAGATATTGAACAAACCGCTCCGCCTCTCCATTATCCGTGAAACCATTTTAAAGATATTTACCGAAATGGACCAGCGTGAAGTATGAGGTGGATTAAGCCGACAATGATGACCCTGGCCATTCTGGCTGACATCCATGGCAACAGCCTGGCTTTAGAAGCCGCTTTGACTGATCTTGATGCAGTCGGTGGAGCCGATTATTTGCTTGTACTGGGTGATTTGGCAGTTTTTGGCCCCAACCCCAACGGCGTCTTGGACTTGTTGAGAGAGCGTACCTCCATTTTCTACGTGCGAGGTAACACTGACCGTTATTTGATCGAGGAAAAGTATCCGGGCACCCCAGGCGATCAGACCTGGCAAGCTCAGGTTCTGGCTAGCTTTCCCTGGACAGCTATCCAACTGGGTGCGGCTGGTTTACGCTTTCTGAGCAGCCTTCCCAGCCACCAGATCCTGTGTCTGGACTCAGAGCATACGATCCTGGCGGTGCATGCATCTCCGCGCAGCGATGAAGAAAATATACGCCCTGAAACACCTGATGCCGAGCTAACTGAGATGCTCGATGGTTTTAATAGTTTTAATCTGCTGCTTTGTGGCCATACCCACCTTGCCCTTGATCGAGAAGTGGTCGGACGGCGAATTATCAATGTAGGGAGTGTGGGGTTGCCTTTTGATGGGGATCCCCGCGCCAGTTATGCTTTGATCCATCTTCAACCCAATGGACAGTATCATGTTGAATTTCGGCGGGTTGCCTATGACGTTGAAGCTGTAATTACTCAATTGACCGCCGTAGCCCACCCTACGGCTGAGGTATCAGCTTATAACCTCCGTTTCGCTCGCCCGTTGGGCCAGAAATTAGTTTATACAGAACAGATGAGGCATGGACAACACCCTAAAACAACACCCGTCCAGGGAAAATCAGTTTAGACACTATTTAAGAGACGAAAGATGATCGATCCAATGACGCCATTATCATCAAAGCCCTGCGTCTTGATTGTAGAAGATCACGATAGTTTACGCCTGCTGCTACACCAAATGCTAGAGAGCCAAAACTATCGCATCGAAGAGGCTGCAGATGGGGTGCAGGCACTGGCGATTCTTCAACGCTTGCTCCCTGATATCGTTTTACTGGATGTTATGCTGCCCGATCTGAGTGGTTTTGAGGTCTGTCGCCAATTACGCCAGCTTCCCGGCGGCGGTAATCTGCCTGTTATCATGATCACCGCACGGGAAGACGCGGAAGCGATTGAACTGGCTTTTGCCGCCGGGGCCACCGATTACCTGATCAAACCCGTGCGGTACGCTGTCCTGAGTCATCGCCTGAGCCAGTTGCTGCGAACCAGGCAGGCGGAAGAAGCTCTCCGCCAGAGCGAACGTCTTTATCGGGCCGTTGTTGAAGATCAAACCGAACTGATTTGCCGTTGCCGTCCTGACGGCACCTTGACCTTTGTCAACGAAGCCTGCTGCCGCTTCTTTGCTAAAAAACGTGAGGATTTGATGGGGCAAAGTTTTATGTCCCTTCTTCCTCAAGAGGGCCGGAAGATAGCTGCCCAAGCTTTGACGGCACTGACCCCAGAAAATCCGGTAGCCACCGTTGAACGCGAGGTCATTACCCCTGACGGAGAAATCTGTTGGCAGAGGTGGACCGACCGAGCCATTTTTGATGAACAAGGACAGCTCGCTGAGATTCAATCCGTGGGGCATGATATTACGGCTCGCAAAAAAGCCGAAACAGCCCTGCAACAGGTTCTAGCCAAATTGGAACGACGGGTCGAAGAGCGCACGGCTGAATTAACGCTCGCTAATCTACAACTCCAGCACGAAATTGCGGAACGTAAACAAGCGGAAAACCAGCTTCGCGCCTCGTTAAAAGAAAAAGAAGTCCTGCTCAAAGAGATTCATCACCGGGTGAAAAACAATCTGCAAATTATCTCCAGCCTGCTTAACCTCCAGTCGCATTACATTGATGATCCCGAAAACCGCCAGATCTTCCGGGAAAGCCAGCATCGAGTGCGCTCGATGGCTTTAATTCACGAGAAGCTGTACCGGACGGATAATTTGGCCCAGATTGATCTGGGAGAGTACATTCGCGACCTGGCTTTTTATCTATTTCGCGCTTATGACGCCAAGTCGAAAGAGGTAAGCTTTTGTCTTGAGGCCAGCCCGGTTTATATCGGCATTGACACCGCTGTGCCGTGCGGGCTAATTATCAATGAACTGGTTACTAATGCTTTGAAGCATGCTTTCCCTAACGGCAACGGTGGGGAAATTCGTATCAGCTTACAGGTCACCCCCCAGGACCAGCTAACAATCACCATCAGGGATAACGGGGTGGGTTTTCCCCTGTCCACTGACCTTAGCCAATCCAAATCATTGGGGCTGCAATTAGTCAATACCCTGGTCAGCCAGTTGGAGGGCGTTATCACCATGCAACAGCAAGACGGTGCCGAATTTAGGATTACTTTACCCATACCTCCTTGATCTTAAGCCAAGAGATGACTAAACCTGGCGTAAAAGGACCCGTTCATCTCTCCTGGGCAGAAAGAGACGCCGATATGATCACTAAAGTCAAAATCTTGATTGTTGAAGACGAAAGCATCGTCGCCATGGATGTCAAGAACAGATTGACCCGGTTGGGCTATGAGGTCTGCGGTCTGGCTTCGTCGGGTGAAGAGGCCATCCAGAAGGCCATTCAATCTCGTCCCGGCTTGATCCTGATGGATATTCGCTTAAAAGGTCAGATGGATGGCATCATTGTCGCCGAGCAGATTCGGAGCTGGTACGATGTCCCCATCGTCTTTTTAACCGCCTATTCTGATGAAACCACCCTCCAACGGGCCAAAGTGACCGAAGCATTTGGCTACCTGCTCAAACCCTTAGAAGAACGAGAGCTGCACATCACTATCGAGATGGCCTTGTACAAGCATAAGATGGAACGCAAGCTCAAAGAGAGCGAACAGTGGCTCTTTACAACCCTGAACAGTATTGGGGACGGGGTCATAGCCACCGATGCCCACGGTTACATTAAATTTATGAATCCAGTCGCCGAGGCCTTGACTGGCTGGTCGCAGCCAGAAGCGTTGGGGCAAGAAATTAAGGCCGTTTTCAACCTCATTCATGCTGAAACGCGGCTGCCGGTCGCCAATCCCGCCGAGCAGGCGCTGCATTCAGGTAAAATGATTTGCCTGGAGAAAGAGGCCGTCCTGGTTGCCAGGAACGGTCAAGAAATCCCTATTGCCGATAGCGCCGCCCCTATTCGCAACCACCACGAGACGATTACCGGCGCGGTATTGACTTTCCGCGACGTGACCGAACGCCAGCAGGCTGAAACAAAGCTGCGCCGTTATGCCGAGGAACTTGAGAGCCAGAATGAAGACCTGGAAGCTTTTGCCCGCACCGTGGCGCACGACCTGCAAAGCCCCTTGAACCCCATCATTGGCTTTGCTGACGTTATGTTGAAGCAATACCCGGACCTTTCAGAGGATGAAATACGCTCCTTTCTACAGATTATCGCCCAGAGCGGCCGCAAAATGAGCAATATCATTGACGAGTTGATGCTGCTGGCCCAAGTTCGCCGCAAGAAGATTAGCCCCAAACCTCTGGATATGGCAGAGATTATCACGGCGGCCCAGCAGCGTCTAAGTGATGAATTTGAAGCGTATCAAGCTCAACTGCTTGGCCCGGCCCAATGGCCGACCGCCGCTGGATATGCTCCCTGGATCGAGCAAGTGTGGGTCAATTATCTCAGCAACGCTCTAAAATATGGCGGGCGGCCGCCGCGCGTTGAAGTGGGCGCAACTCTCCAAGAGAACGGAATGGTCCGTTTTTGGGTGCGCGATAACGGTGATGGGGTTATACCCGAAGAGCAAGCTTGCTTATTTACACCCTTTACCCGGCTCGAGCAAGTTAAAGCCAAGGGGAACGGTATCGGGCTGTCTATCGTGCGGCGCATGGTCGAGAGTTTGGGCGGGCAGGTAGGAATAGAAAGCGAGGGGGTACCGGGCCGGGGCAGCACCTTCAGTTTTACCCTGCCGGCTACGAATGGCCGGCGGGCTACCAGCGACTCGCTGGCTATCCAGAAAGTAAGAGTGTTGCCGGATGGACATGCAGAATGTTGAAAAATCTGCAGAAATTCAAGCCAGCTTGAGCCAGGTAGCGTTACCTGAGTTTGAAGCGATTGTTGTTCATCGAAAAGTCACTATTCTGGATGCCAACCAGGCCGTAGCGACCATGTTTGGCTATGAACTGGCTGAACTAATAACCCTGACGATGTTGGATTTGATGCAGCCGGAAGCTCGCAGCATCGTCTTAAAAAATACCCTGACCCACTATCAAAAACCTTATCAGGTGGTAGGTTTGAAGAAGGATGGCTCAACCTTTCCCCTTGAGATTTATCACGACACCATTGTTTATCACGATCACAATGTTCAGGTAACAGCCTTTCAAACCATCCCTGACGACCAGCAGGTTGATCAGGTTCTAACTCTGCTCCGCCAGAGCAAACAACAACTGGAAGAAAGGTTACGGCAGAGTACCACCCAGTTACGGTTTCTTAACGAACGGCTGCGCCTCGAACTGGACGAGCGAGCGGAAATGGAGACTAAGCTAAGGATCCATGCCCGCCAACAAGCGGGCGTGGCCGAGTTGGGGCAACGAGCTTTGCTGGGAACCTCACTGCCCATGCTGCTCAGCGAAGCCACCGCGCTGGTTCGCCAGACCCTCGAAGTTAATAATGTCGCCTTTTTAGAATTTGTCCCAGACCGTAATCTGTTGTTGCTCCGGGCAGGGGCCGGCTGGCGAGCCGGGCTTGTCGGCCAGGCTACTCTCCCCCTCAATAACGACACACCCGCCAGCCGTTGTTTTCTGGCCGAGGAGGTGGTGATTGTCGAGGGTATACCTTTTGAGGAACAGTTTAAGGCAGCCGAGTTTCTGCACGAGCAGCAAGTGGTCAGCGGGATATGGCTGACAGTGCGAGGCTCCAGCCGGCCAGCCGGGGTCTTGGAGGTCTGCGCTGCCAAACAGCGGCCATTTAGCGAAGATGACCGGCACTTTCTCCAGGCTGTGGCCAATATTCTAGCCATGGCCCTTGATCGTCACCATGCCGAAACCCAAATTAGAGAATCGCTAAAACAGAAAGAATTATTGCTAAGGGAAATTCACCACCGAGTAAAAAACAACTTGCAGGTTATCTCCAGCCTGCTGGAATTACAACTCGAGCATATCCCTGACCGGGCGACGCAGCAGGTTTTCAAAGATAGCCAACACCGTATCCGGGCTATGGCCCTACTCCACCAGGAATTATACAACTCGGCAAACCTGGCCGGCGTTGAAATGCCGCTATACATCCGCGACTTGGTCAGTTACTTGACGCGATTTTATAACACTCCCCAACGAGGGATTATCTTTGAAGCTCACATTGACGATGTTTCGTTGGAGATTGATCGTGCAGTTCCCTTTGGCCTGCTGCTTAACGAATTGATCTCAAACGCCTTAAAGCATGCCTTCCCTGGTAACCGGGCCGGTACCATCACGATTGAGCTAACGGCAACTGAGGCTAGTCAGTTGATCCTGACGGTGAGCGATGACGGAGTTGGTTTTCCGGCTGGAGTAGATATCCAGCAGCCGACCTCAATGGGGCTACAACTGGTCAACGGGTTGGCCTGGCAGTTGGATGCTACGCTTGAACTGGACCGGAAGGATGGCGCCAGCTTTAAGCTGGCCATGCCCCAGGAATAACCATCCATGTTAGGCTTCTCCCTCTGGAAAGTGTTAGCGTTAAAAATGGTTGCTTTTCCAACGCGTGAGATCGTTGATAAAGCTGAGTGGCGCATGCCTCTCAGCCCAGACGGACGCAAGTGGTATAATCAGTTCTGGCAAAAGTTTTTAGAGGCCCGGTCATGACCCTCCGCTTAACCCTGCTTATTAATCTGGTTCTCTTCTGGCTCGTCGCCTGTCAGGCTGTCAGCCCAACCCCCACTCCAACACCTCCGCCCCTGGCCGACGAGTTAATCTTTTACAATTGGGAGGAGGACCTACCCCAGTCAGTGCTGGAGGCTTTTACCAGAGAGTCTGGGGTTAAGGTCAATTACCTGGTCTACGAGTCGCAGGAGGAGGCCATTGATAACATGCGGGCTGGTCAGGTATATGATGTAGTCGTGATGGAGAGCCGCTTCGTTGGCCTGCTGGCCCGTGAAAAGCTATTGGCCGAGATTAATTATCAGCATGTGCCCAACTTCAAAAATATCTCGGCCAATTTCCGGGATCTAGCCTATGACCCCGGCAATAAATATTCTGTTCCCTATAATTGGGGCTTCACTGCCCTGATCGTTCGCAGCGATTTAGTTGAAGCACCGGTTACCCGTTGGGCAGATCTGTGGGATCCGCGTTATGCTGGCCGGGTGGGGTTATGGCGCGGTCAGCCCCGCGAGGCGATTGCCTTAACTCTCAAGTCGCTGGGTTACTCGGCCAGTTCTGAAAACCCGGCAGAACTTGCCGCCGCCCTGGATAAGCTGCTGGCGCTCAAGCCCCATCTGCGTTTTCTGGAGGATTATGATCCGGCCAATGCCGGCCCCGCCCTGGCCAGCGGCGAAATTGTGATTGCGATGGGCTACGCCAGTGATGTCCTGATGGGTCGCGAACTGAACCCAGCCATCACTTACGTTCTGCCTCAAGAGGGAGCCTTGCTCTGGGGGGATAATTTTGTGATCCCGGCTAATAGTCCGCACCCATATACAGCCGAACTCTTCTTGAACTTTTTGCAGCGTCCAGAGATCAACGCTCAAGTAGCCAACGAAAATCTTTACGCCACACCGAACGAAGCCGCTTATCCCTTGATTAACCCCGATCTGCGCAACAACCCCCTGGTCTTTCCATCCAACGAAGATTTGAAAAAGGCCGAGATTATTCTGCCTTTAAGCCCGGAGGGTCAAAAATTGTACGATCAAATCTGGCAGCGTTTTATGGATGCTGCCCCGCCGGAGAAACGATGAATCAGCTCATCTCGGCGGCTATTACTAAGGGATTATCTTTTAAGATAGATCCTTCCAGCCTGCGCTGGCGGTTAACCTCTTTCTTGGGCCTGGTGCTGCTGGTTACCTTCCTGGTGATTGGCGCCGGTGTTGTTACCTTTGTGCATAACACCGAAGTCGCCGCCTGGCGGGGCCGCCAGAGTGAGGCCGCCCGCAATGCCGCCAATACCGTCGGGGCCTTCATCCGCCGCGCCGCCGATACCCTGAGTCTGATTGGCTTGTTGGGGCGAGATGAGCTGACCAGTAAGCCCCAACTTCTCGGCCAAGTGCTCGAACAAAACCCAGCTCTGCAAGAGGTAGTTTATCTGGATGCCCAGGGTCGGGTGCTTGCCAGCGGATCGCAAGACCAGCCGCTACTGGCTAATTTGTTCACCATTCCTCAATCCCAATGGTTTCTGACGGCCAAACAGGGTCAAAATTATTACGGCAGCTTGCAAACTTCGGCTGACGATGCGCCTTATCTTATGCTTGCCTTGCCCGCTCCGGATGGAGCCGTGGTGGCCGCCCGGCTGCGCATGACCGTCTTGTGGAATGTTGTGAGTGATATTCATTTTGGCGAGTCGGGCCGGGTCTATATCGCCAACCGCGAGGGCCAGATCATCGCCCATACCGACCCTCAGGTTGTGCTGGCCCGTACCAGTTTCGCCGATCACACCTACCTTGCCCAGTCCTTGCAGAACACCACCTCTGAATGGTACGGCGAGTACCAGGATTTGCAGGGCAATCCCGTGGTCGGGGTCACCGCGCCGGTGCCCGGTACCGATTGGGTAGTAGTCACCGAACTGCCCCAACGTGAAGCTTTTGCCGCCAGCCGTTCCGCCTTTTTGGTCATGGGCGGCAGCCTGCTCCTGTTTGGGCTGTTGCTCACTATGGTCGGCGGGCGCTATCCGAATCGCACCATTTTCCGCCCCCTGGAGGAGCTGCGCGATGGTTCGGAGCGCATTGGCGAAGGCGACCTCAGCTACCGGATCAAAATTGCCCACCAGGATGAAGTGGGTCAGGTGGCAAAAGCGTTTAACAACATGACGGCTCGTCTGCACGAACAACGGTTGGCTCTGGAGCAGCAGAACGCTCAACTGGAGGCTATCTACCAAATCGGTCTTAGCTTGACCTCCAACCTTGAAGTAAAGACGGTGTTGGACCTTATTCTAGGCTCAACTTTTAAGTTCTTGCCCCAGCTTAAAGATGCCCATATCTTCTTGTATCAGGAGCGATTAACATTTGCAGCTTCACTCTGGTCTGACGGTCGCAAAGATTATATGGCCGCCGAACCACGCGCTGGGGGTTTAACTTATACGGTCGCAGAGCAGGGTGAAACTATCGTGATCCCAGATACTCGGACCCATCCGCTCTATGCCCACACCACAATGGCCTGGTCCGGGGCTTTAGCCGGCATTCCCCTTAAGATTGGGACACGTGTTGTTGGGGTCATGACCGTGGCTTACGAGCATCCTTTTACCTTTACTGAGACAGAACTGCGCCTGTTACGTCTGCTGGGGGATCAGGCCGCAATTGCCATCGAAAACGCCTACCTGTATGAGCAGGTACAGCAAGAACTGACCGAACGCAAACAGGTCCAGGAGGCGCTGCACCAGCTCAACGAAGAGCTGGAAAGGCGGGTAGCCGAACGGACGGCGGAAGTAGCCGATGTAAATGATAACTTGCTGGCCGAGATTTTAGAACGGCAGCGGGTCGAGGCGGCCTTACGCAAGTCTGAGCTCAAATACCGTCTCTTAGTCGAACAGATGCCGGCGGTGACTTACATTGCCAAACTGGATGAAACAGGCAGTTCGGTCTATGTTAGCTCTCAGATCAAAAACCTGCTTGGCTATTCCGCCGAGGAATGGATGGCGGACCCGCAGCTTTGGTTCAACCTGGTGCACCCTGATGACCGGGACTCAATTATCCGCGAGAGCCAGGCCGCTCTTGCCACAGACCGGACCTACCGTGCTGAATACCGCATGTTCAATCGTGAGGGTCAGGTGGTCTGGGTCCAGGATCAGACCGTTGTTTTGCCAGATGAAGCGGTCCAATCCGGCCTTACTCAGGGCGTGTTGTTTGATATCACCGCCCGCAAGCGGGCCGAGGAGCAACTCAAAACGTCGCTGCACGAAAAAGAGATCCTCTTGAAAGAGATTCATCACCGGGTGAAAAATAACATGCAGGTTATCTCCAGCCTGCTCAACCTGCAATCCAACTATGTTAGCGATACCCAGGCCCTGGAGATCTTTCAGGAGAGCCAGAACCGCGTCCGCTCGATGGCTCTCATCCACGAAAAGTTGTATCGCTCCAAAAATCTGGCCGAGATTGATCTGGGCGAATATGTCAACGATCTGGTCATCTATCTGTTCCGCAGTTACAAGGCCTATGGTAAAGGTATTACCCTCAAGATCCAGGCCGACGATGTTCACCTGGGCATTGATGCGGCGGTCCCTTGCGGCCTGATTATCAACGAGTTGATTTCTAATGCTTTAAAGCATGCTTTTCCCCATAACTACCAGGGAGAAATCCGGGTTGAATTGCAGAAAAATCAGCAGCAGATTTCCTTATGTGTCAGCGATGATGGAATTGGGTTCCCCACCGATCTGGATTTTCAGAATACCAATTCCCTGGGTTTGCAGTTAGTCAACACCCTCGTCGGGCAACTGGATGGCACGATTGAACTCCAAAATGGCTCTGGCACAACCTTTAAGATAAACTTTGCCATCTAATAACTAGCAGGCCGAGAGACAACAGAGGAACCATAAATGGATAAAGCTCAAATTTTAGTTGTTGAAGATGAAAATATTGTGGCCCTGGATCTACAAACAAAGCTCATGAGCCTGGGCTATGGCGTGCCGGCTTTGGCTGCGTCTGGCATGGAAGCAATAGCCCAATCCGCCCGAATACGCCCGGATTTGGTTCTCATGGACATCAGGCTCCAGGGCGACATGGATGGGATCGAAGCCGCCGAACACATTCGGACTCAGCTCAACCTGCCGGTTATCTACCTGACCGCTTACGCCGACGAAACCACCCTTCAGCGGGCGAAGATCAGCGAGCCTTATGGCTACCTCCTCAAACCACTGGCCGAACGGGAGCTGCAAATCAGCATTGAGATGGCCCTCTACCGGCATCACCTGGAACAAAAACTGGAGCAGAGTGAACAGTGGTTAAGCGCCGTTCTCGATAGTATTGGCGAAGCGATTATTGCTACAGATGAAACGGGGCAGATCAAATTTATGAATCCTGTCGCCGAAACCCTCACCGGATGGAGCCAGGCCGAAAGTTTGGGGCGAGACTTGAACGAGGTATTTAATCTGGTTGTGAATCAAGGCTCCCCTCATGGCGAAAACCCTGCCCGACAAGTCCTTGGTAATGAGATGGCCGCCGAACTGCAGCCGCCGGTTCGCCTAACGACTAAAGGTGGCTCAGGTATCTACATTGAAGAAAGCTTTGCCCCCATTAGAGCTGGGCAAGGCCAAATTAGCGGGACAGTTTTAGCTTTTCGTGACGTTACTGACCGCCGCAGGCTTGAGGATGCCCTGGCGAGGAGTCATGAATTATATACGGCGCTAAGCCGGATACAGGCTCGCTTCATCCAGGAAGCCGATGCTGCCGTTCGTTTTGAGGAAATGCTGCGGGCGCTGCTGGAATTGACCAAGAGCGAATGTGGATTTTTGGGCGAAGTTCTTTATACTGCCGATGGGCAGCCTTACCTTAAGCCCCATGCTGTTTGTAACGTTTTTTGTAAGGAACAACCATTTCATGCCGCTGCGCCGCCGCGCCTCGATGGTCTGGATTTTCATTCTCTAAGAACACTTTTTGGAGCTGTGCTCACCTCAGGTGATCCCATTATTGCCAATGCTCCGGCACAGGATTCTGATCAAGGTTGGGTAACAGCGGAACCTTCCCACCCGCAAGCATTTATGGGGCTGCCCTTTCACCACGGGGATCAGATGATCGGTATGGTGGGTCTGGTTAACCGCCCGGGCGGCTACGACCAAGCCCTGGCAGATTGGTTGGAACCTGTTTTATCAACCTGTACCAGCCTCATTATTGCCGACCGGCACGAACGCCATCGCCGGCAAGCCGAGGAGGAAATCCGCCGACGAAACCAGGAATTGACTCTACTCAATCAGGTGATTGCCGCTTCGGCCAGCAATATGGAGGCTTCAGAAATCTTAAAGACAACATGCCAGGCTCTGGGTCAAGCACTGGATGTTCCTGTGGTAACAGCTACCCTTTTTAACCCCCATAAAACGCATGCAACCGTGATAGCTGAATACCTGATCGAAGGCCAGCCCTCTCTCCTGGGCAGAGAAATTCCTCTCCATAACCAGTCCCTTTTCCAGCATCTGCTGGCCCATCCTACCTCATTGATCATAGATAATTTTGGCTGTGAACCCTCTCTAGCGCCGACTCATCTGGCCGGGTGCTGGTTCGACACCGGTTCTTTATTGATGCTTCCTCTGCTCGCTCATGGAGAAGTCCTCGGAAGTCTGAACCTGGAAAGCCCGGAGTTATACCGATTTTCGGCTGCGGAAACAAATTTGGCCTGGAGCGTAGCTGACCAAGTAGCCAGTGCTCTAGCCCGAATGCGACTCGACAAAGAATATCGCCAGTTAAGCGCGGCCATCGAGCAAACGGCGGAGAGCGTGGTTATTACCGACAGCAAGGGGGCCATTATCTACGTTAATCCTGCCTTTGAACAGATCACCGGCTACAGTCGGGCCGAAGTTATGGGGCAAAATCCACGTCTTCTAAAAAGCAACAAGCATCCGGCTGACTTTTACCAAGAGTTATGGGCGGCAATCAGCAGCGGTCTCGTCTGGCAGGGGCGATTTACAAACAAGAAAAAAGATGGTACCCTTTTCATTGAAGATGCCACCATTACCCCTGTTCGCGATAAGCGAGGCCAAATTGTTAATTATGTTGGCGTTAGACGGGATGTAACGCGGGAACAACAACTGGAGGACCAGTACCAGCAAGCCCAAAAAATGGAAGCGGTGGGGCTGCTGGCTGGGGGAATTGCCCATGATTTTAATAATATCCTGACCGTTATCAATGGGTATACCGAGCTGGTGCGTTCGCAGCTACCGCCAGATAGCCCCTTGCAAGAACCGATGGGTACTATTCTGCAATCAGGCAAACGAGCAGCCAGCCTGGTTCGCCAACTCCTGGCCTTTAGCCGCAAACAAATCGTTCAACCCAAGCTGCTAGAACTTAACACGCTGGTGCTAGAACTCAACAATATGCTAAGGCGGGTGATTAGCGAAAATATCCAGATTGAAACAAATCTGGCCCAGAATTTGTGGTCAATCAAAGCTGATCCTCATCAGATGGAGCAAATTATTCTCAATCTGGCGGTTAACGCCCAGGATGCCATGCCTCAGGGGGGCCGGCTTACCCTCGAAACGGCCAATGTGACGCTTACAGCAGCGGACGCAGCCAATTATTCAGAAATTGAGCCGGGCGAATACATTGTCTTAACTATTCAAGATACCGGCCTGGGGATGAGCGAAGAAATCAAGGCCCGTATTTTTGAACCATTCTTTACCACCAAAGAAGTAGGACAAGGCACGGGTTTGGGGCTGGCAACAGTTTATGGTATTGTTAAACAGAATAAGGGGTATATTTTGGTTAACAGCGAAGAAAATCAAGGCGCCTCCTTCAAGGTGTATCTGCCTCGGGCGGGGACAACCCCTACCTCAACCTCAGAAGTGGCCTCCAATGGAGTTCTATCGCGAGGCGCAGAGACAATCCTGCTGGTTGAGGACGAGAACCCCGTCCGTGAATTCATTGCCCTGGTCCTGCGCGAGCAAGGCTACACTGTTATTGAAGCGGCCAATGGTCAGGAGGCGCTGCGGCTAGCCCAGGAATATTCCCAGGAAATTCACCTACTGCTGACCGATATGGTCATGCCTGGCATTAACGGGATGGTCCTGGCCCAGAGTTTGCTAAAGAACCGTCCCCATTTAAAAACTCTGATTATGTCTGGCTATTCTACCCAGTTAAACACCGGTCACGGTGCGTCGCCAGATAATCCTCCGTTTATTCAAAAACCGTTCTCCCGAGAAGCTTTGCTTGGAAAAATCCGAGATCGCTTTAACCGGGTTGGCTATCAAACGAGGTAAGTTTTGTGACCCAAACTCAAATCCTACTGGTTGAGGACGAAAATCTAATTGCTTTGGATCTGACCCACCGCCTGAACAACCTGGGTTATATGGTAGTCGGTTGGGTTCCTTCTGGCGAAGAAGCCATTGTTCTTGCCGCCCAGTTATCCCCCGATTTAGTTTTGATGGATATTAAGCTCAAAGGCCGGATAGATGGCATCGAAGCGGCTGAACAAATTAAAGCTCAACTGGATATCCCCATCATCTACCTTACGGCTTTTGTTGACAAAGCAACAATTCAACGCGCCAAGATTACTGCGCCCTTTGGCTATCTTGTTAAACCGGTAGATGAGCGAGAATTAAGCACCATTATCGAAATGGCTCTGCATAAGCACCAGTTGGAACAGCAGTTAAAACAGTACCGCCTTCACCTGGAGGAATTGGTTACCGAACGTACCGCTGAATTGGCCAGGTCAAATCAACTGCTCCAGGAGGAAATTAACCGGCGCCAAAAAGCTGAAGAGCAATATTTGCACGATGCCTTTCACGATGGCTTGACCAGTCTACCAAACCGGGCCTTATTTGTGGAGCATTTGGAACGTTCTTTGGGGCATGCCCGGCGGAGTGGAAAATATTTGTTTGCTGTACTTATGTTAGACCTGGACCGGTTCAAGGTGATAAACGACAGTCTCGGCCATACGGTGGGAGATCAACTGCTCATCACCACTGCCCGCCGCTTAGAAAGCTGCACCCGGCCCGGAGATACCGTAGCTCGCCTGGGTGGAGATGAATTCGCCGTACTGCTAGATGATATAAAACATGTAGATGAAGCGCGCAGCATCGCCGATCAAATCCACCAGCAAATTGCCTCTCCCATTAACCTGGAAGCCCATGAGATCACCATCACCACCAGTATTGGCATTGTGACTGATGTAAAGGATTATTACCGGCCCGCCGAATTGATGCGTGACGCCGACACCGCTATGTATCAAGCTAAAGCCCAGGGGGGTAGCCAGCATAAAATCTTTGACGTCCAAATGTACACTCAGGCAGTAAAACGCCTCCGCTTAGAAACTGAACTGCGCCAGGCTATTGAGCGCGAAGAGCTAGAAGTCCATTACCAGCCTATCATCTCTCTAGCCAACAAGAGTATCACCGGCGTTGAGGCGCTCTTGCGCTGGGTCCATCCTCAACTGGGCAATATTGCTCCCAGCGAATTCATTCCCCTCGCTGAGGAGACCGGCCTCATTGTTTCATTGGGCCAGTGGCTGCTGGAGAAGAGTTGTGCCCAAATTAAAGACTGGCATTTAGCGGGTTACCAGTCTTTACGCCTGGCGATCAATGTTTCAATGCGCCAATTTCAAACAAGAAAGTTGGCCGAAATGGTCAAATTAGTCCTGACCGATACTAACTTGACGCCCGAGGCGCTTGATTTAGAAATTACTGAGAGTGTGGCTATGACCAGCACTGAACTTGATCTCGTCTGTCTAAGAAAGTTAAGTGCAATAGGGGTACAGTTTACAATTGACGACTTTGGCACAGGCTATTCGTCATTTAGCCGGTTAAAAACCCTGCCCGTTAGCATCCTAAAGATTGATAAGTCTCTTATCAAGGACCTGGTGAGTGATCCGGACAGCCAGGCTATCGTCACCGCAATTGTGGCCATGGCCCACAGCCTCAAAATGAAGGTTATCGCCGAAGGAGTCGAAACAGGGGCGCAACGAGATTGGTTGCAAGCACAGCGATGCGATGAAATGCAGGGTTTCTTGATTAGTCCCCCAGTCTCTGCTGAAACGCTAACCGAACTATTGCAAAAAATCGGTGATTAGGAGGTCCATCTACGCATGCAACTTCTGGAGGATAGCCTCAGACAAATTGAACAGGCCAAACAAGAGTGGGAGGCGACAGTCGACTCCCTGCCTCAGCTTGTCTGCCTGCTCGATCGGGAGCGGCAAATTATTCGGGCCAATCGCACGGTCGAGAACTGGAATTTGGCTCCCGTTACAATGGTGAAAGGCAGAGAACTGCACCAGCTCCTACACCCGGACTGTTTACGTCCAGCCTGCTACCTGGCAACCTTTTTAAAGGCGGCCTGGCCCAACTTGATGGAAGGTCGCTCGGCCGAGACTGAGGCCGAAGACACCTACCTGGGCCGCTATTTCTATTTGCAGGCTCGACCTGTTTTAGCCAAAACCGGGCAGAAGAGTGAAGCGAGCTTCGCTACAGTTGTCATTCAGGATATGACCGAACGCAAACGGTTGGAGGAAGCGCTGCGCCAGGCCAACGAGAAACTGGAACAAAGGGTAGAGGAACGGACAACCCAGTTGAAGCGGGTGGCCTTAGAAAATGTTCGTCTTTACGAGGCGCAACGAGAGCAATACCGGCGTCTTCAGGAGTCGCAAGCCGAATTGATTCGCGTTGAAAAAATGGCTGCTTTGGGACGTTTGGTGGGTTCGATTGCTCACGAAATCAATAACCCACTCCAATCAGTTCAAGGTTTTTTGGGTCTGTTGGAAGAAGAGTTGGCGGCGAGCCGCCGGCCGGAAAAGCTAACCTATTACCTGAATATTGCCACAGGTGAAATTGACCGGATCGCGGCTATTGTCCGCCGGATGCGCGATTTTTATCGTCCATCTAATGTTTTACCACAACCTCATTCACTGGACGAATTTTACCGTTCCACCGAAGCCGAGTTACAGCCGATAGACATTCACACTACACTGGAAAGTGTCCTGGCCTTAGCCAACAAGAAATTACAACAAAATAACATTACTATCGAGCGCGACTGGGTTGACCAGTTGCCCAAGATTCCGGCTAACCCCGATTATTTGAAGCAGGTTTTTCTCAACCTGATCCTCAATGCGGCTGATGCCATGCAAAATGGAGAGGGGGTGTTACGCATCGTCACTGCGTTAGACCAGGCCAGTTTGCATTCCGACCAAGCACAGCCAGTTGTGCGGATTGAGTTCAGCGATACAGGGGTAGGAATGTCGCCAGAAGTCTTAGCCCAACTTTTTGAGCCTCTCTTCACCACCAAGGAACAGGGAACCGGCTTTGGATTATTTACCAGTTACAAAATTGTGGAGGCTCACCAGGGTCAAATTTCCGTCACCAGCGAAGTGGGGCGGGGTACCACCTTCACTATTCTGCTGCCAGTAGAAGCGCATGATGGGGTTAAATGAGCATAAACCAATGCAGGCAAAACTGACTATTTCAGCCGAAAAAGCGCGTCGTCTGCGGGTAGTTACAAATTCGCAAATGTAAAATCAACAGAAAGGTAACGCAACATAAACAGTGGCGGGGGTAATCTTATGGTATAGTGCAGAGAGCACCATTTTGTCACAATCTTACCGCTGTTAAATGGAGAACCTGATGAAACACTTAGCCTCCTACCCCAGACTGGCCGGATTACGTTATCTCGCATGGCTGCTGCTGAAGTGCCCCCGCAGCCAAGAGGAAGTGGTCAGCCGCATGATTGAACCCGTCAAGTTTGCAGGGAATTGGGCCTCTTGGTGGCAGTGTCCTGCTTGTGGTGGTTGGCATGTCACGGTAGTTGGGGTGCAGCATGATGCCAGGCTGGGAACGGAATACGTGGGCAAATTAACCAGGTAGGTTGCCCACAGAGGCTCTCTGAATGCAACACCCGGCATCTATCCCTCGAATTGCCGCTATTTCAGAGCAAAATTATGACTTCTGATTACAAACGAAATAAATCAAGTACAAAATTTGAGCATTTCCGCCAGGTTGATGGTTCATTGACCCGGCGGGCGAAGGGAGCAGGATTAGGGCTGGCGATTACCCAACATCTTGTTCGCATGCATCAGGGCGCTATTGACGTTCAAAGTCAAATAGGCCAGGGTACTACTGTAACTGTACGGCTGTCCATCGAACCTTAGAATAAGCCCTGTCATGAACCAGTATCTTGACCTACAAATTCAGACCCAATTTGTCCGCCGGCAAAATCTGCCTTATGCCCTGGCAAATGAAGATTTGACTGTGACAACCAGCAGTGAAGCCATACGCCGCTGGATAGCCAACCCAGCCGATAATCTCGCTGGGCGACCTTTGCCTGAGCTTTTCCCCGAACTGGTTGGGCTTGAGGACAGAGCCTGCCGGCTGTTTGAACATCCAGCCGAATCCTTGATCATTCCTCAAATCTATCGTCCAAGTTCCGATGATTTCGGTTGTTACTTTGATCTTCATGTGGAGGCGTTTCTCGAAATTGAGCAGACCCTGCTTATTGTAGTGATTGAGGTTACAGAAGAAGCGCGGCTGGAGCAGCGTTTACGGCAAGAGCGAAACGAGCTGCGTTTGAGCATCTCGGCCCGTCAGCAGGCTGAAGCAGCTCTACAAAAGGCTTACGAGGAATTGGAAGATCGGGTGAAAGAACGTACCTTGGCTCTCTCGCGGGCCAACACCGCCTTGCAGCAGCAAATCATCGAACGCGAACGCGCTGAAGCAGCCCTGCGTCAGGCTCATGCTGAACTGGAAAGGCGAGTTATGGAGCGTACCGCCGAATTGGCTCAGCTCAATATCAGCCTGAAGGAGGAAATCGCCGAACGGCAGCGGATTGAAGAGGCCCTGCGGCATAACCAGACCAGATATGCCCTGGCCATTAATGCCGGGAAAGTGGGCGTATGGGATTTGCATATTGAAACCCGAGTCATCTATCTCCAGTCCAGTTTGAAGGCGATTTTGGGTTATGAGGACGATGAGATTCAAAATTTGGGGGTGGACTGGATACGGCTGGTTCATCCTGATGATTTAGATAAACTTATGGCTACTGCCCAGGCCCATCTTGACGGATTGATTCCCAATCTTGAGCTTGAACACCGGCTGTTACATAAAGATGGAACTGAACGCTGGGTTTATACACGTGGTACCGCTATTATTAATAGAGAGACAGGCAAGGCAACCCGCATGATGGGGACGGTGACGGACATTACCGAGCGTAAACTGTTTGAAAAACAGTTATTCGAGGCTGCCTTTCACGACTCGCTGACCGGACTTCCTAATCGTGCCCTGTTCATGCAGCGGCTGGATCAAGCAGTTAAACAGGCTCAAGACCACGATACCTATTCGTTTGCCCTCTTCTTCCTGGATTTAGATCGGTTTAAAATAATCAACGATAGTCTAGGACATACCTACGGCGATCAACTGCTGATGGCTGTTGCTCATCGTCTAGAAGCCTGCCTCAATCCCGGCGATACCGTCGCTCGCTTGGGCGGTGATGAGTTTACCCTGCTGCTTAATCACCTGACAGATCCCCGGCTGGCTAAACAGATTGCCGACCGGATTCTATTAGAAGTCGCCAAGCCGGTTGATTTAGGGGAGCATAAAGTTTTTCCGACCGCCAGTATCGGTATTACTTTGAGTAATAGATCGTATATGCATGCCGAAGACCTGCTACGTGATGCCGATACGGCTATGTATGAAGCTAAAACCGAGGGCCGGGCCAGATGCAAACTATTTGATACCGGCCAGCACACGCGGGCCGTCAGCCGGATGCGCATGGAAGGAGACCTGTGGCAGGCCGTCAAGCGGCAGGATTTTCGAGTTTACTACCAGCCCATTGTTTCGCTACAAAGTGGGCAAATTTTAGGTGTAGAAGCCTTGCTTCGCTGGCAGCATGTTCAGCGGGGTCTGATTGAACCCAGTGAATTTATTGCCTTGACCGAAGAAACCGGGTTGATTGTGCCCCTGGGTAAGTGGATTTTGCAGCAGGCCTGTATCCAGGTTAAAGCTTGGCACGCTATGGGTTATCCCACCCTCCGCCTGGCGGTCAATATCTCGCAACGCCAGTTGGTAGAACGGCAACATCTCCTGGAATCCATCAGCCAAACTTTAGTAGAAACCGGATTTCCAGCTCAAATGCTGGAATTAGAGCTGGTGGAGCCGGTAGTTTTATCTCAGCACAATCATAGCCTGACCGTTCTGGATGAATTACACACCCGAGGAGTGCATCTCTCGTTAGATGATTTTGGGATTAGTTCGTCGCTTAACCTGCTCAAGCGGCTGCCCCTTACGACCTTAAAAATTGACCAGTCTTTTATCAAAAAGATGACCCCTGACGATGAAGCGATCATCCTGGCCATCATTAGTCTGGCCCACAGTTTGAAATTAAAAATAGTTGCTGAAGGCGTAACAACTGCCTATCAGGCTCGCTTTTTGCAGAGCCAGCAATGCGACGAGGCCCAGGGTTATCTGTTCAGCCCTCCTGTACCTGTCGGTGCCTTGACCCAACTTTTACAAAACGGCGGGCAGTTCTCGATCTAAACCATCAACGTTAAGGTGTTCTTTGAAATCTCAATACGATAGGAATGAAACCTTTATCCGAACTTGAGATTTAGGCCAATAGTTCATGTTAGATTAAGATAGGCGGGCCTCGCAATTAATTAAATCGTTACATTTTATCTATTGCAAAGGAGAATAGACCAATGACCCAGCAATCGTCTCTAACCCAAACAAGTATACCCAAAGCGGCTTCTCTGGACGAGGAGCGTACCAAGGCGGACAAACTAACCAGTGAGCCGGAAGGCAGCGGCAAACCAGCTACTTTGCCGCCAGAGTCGAAGGCAGTTCAGCCCCCCACAAACCAGGCGGAACTGGAGCGAGTCCGTGAACTGCTCTTAGGCCCTGATTTAGTTCAGCAAAGACTGCGGGGCGCCGAAGTGAACCGCCTGCGGGAGATTGTTTTTGGCGACCAGATCCAGGAGTACGAACGGCGCTTTACCGACCTTGAACGGGAGATGAAGCGAGTTCTGGCCGGTCTGCGCCAGATGCAGGATGGCCTTAGCGATTTTGAGAAAACCAGACTCAACGTCTGGAAACGCTGGAGCGCGGGATGCATCAGGCCGACGATGAACTCCGGCGCGAGTTGACCAAGCTGCGCACTCACGAGGCCATGCTGCAACAGCTTCACACCCAGGTTCGCCAGCAAGAGATGCTGGGCCAAAGTGTCCAGGATCAAGCCAGCGCCTTACGCAAAGCGGCAACGCAGCAGGAAAGTGATTTGCGCTCACTTAAGGCGATGGTGGAGGAGAATCGGATGACGCACGAGCGCAAGTTGGATAGTCTGAAACGAGAAGTGCAGCACGGCGCGGATGAGTTGCTGACCGAGTTGCGCCAGGTAACCGAGCGGTTAAACATGCAAAAAACTGACCGCAAAGCCCTAGCGAGTATGCTGATCGAAGTAGCCACCCGTCTGGAAACTGGGGGCAACGTGGCCAGTCTATTCGAAGGGCTAACCAGTTCGACACAGGAATAAGACATGCCAACCGGCAAAGACAATGGATACGCGGCGGAACTGGAAGAACTCCGCCGCGTCCTGCTCAAACCAGATGCCCTGATAGACAAAATCAGTCCGGTCATCGCTGACATTTTGGAAGAACAGATCGCTCAATCGGGTGATAAAGTAGCCCAGGCCATTGCCCCCGTGATTGGCGAGGCCATTCGCCGCCAGGTCTATTCTGCCCGCGAGGACATTATTGATGCCCTCTATCCCGTTATTGGCCAGACAGTCAACAAGGCCATGACCGAGGCGGTGCAGGAATTAGCCCGAACCATAGATACTCGGGTCCGGGAGGGCTTTCAACCCTCCCAGAATTTAATCCGGCGTTGGTTAGCCCGCTTGCGTGGTGTCTCGGCGGCTGAATATAATTTGCGCCAGCTCTTGCCCTACGCCATTAGAGAGATCTTTCTGATTCAGCGCGAGTCAGGGCTGTTGATTCACCATCTTTCCAATGAAGCCGTGGCAGCCCAAAATCGTGACCTGGTCAGCGGGATGCTGACCGCTATCCGTGATTTTACCCGCGAGGCGTTTGGCCGGGGAGAAAGTGGCGAACTGGGGGCCATCGAGTATGAGTCGCTCCATATTATTTTGCAGGCAGGTGGAGCTGCCTACCTGGCCGTGGTCTTGGATGGGACTGAACCGCCCGGCTTTCGGGAACAAATGCGCCAGGCGCTCATTCCTATTCACGAGCAGCACTACAACAGCCTAAAGAACTACGATGGCAGCGATGATGACCTCGTCAAAACGGCGGATAAAATTCTGACTTCCTTTTTTCCTATCTCTCGAAATCCGGCCAAACGGGAGGGTCTCTCGGGTTTCCAAAAGTTCATTCTGTTGTTGCTGGCCATGTTTATGATTGTACCGCCGGTTGCGCTTTGTGGCGGGTGGATCTGGCATGTCGAAAGCAGTCTGGCGGCTCTGGCCGTACCTTCACCCACCCCAACCGCTACCTTTACCCCCACCCCTACCTTTACCCTGACCCCTACTCCAACAGCTACCTATACCCCCACCCCGACGCCAACCTTCACCAGCACACCGACGCCCACCTATACCCCCACCCCGACCTATAGCCCGACGCCCACCTTTACCGTTACACCCAAACCAGCAACGGCTACGCCAACCCCAACCACCACCCCAACCTTTACCCCCACCCCATCCCCCTTTACAGGCGTGATGATTGGCAATGTTTTCTTGCGTAATGCTCCTTCAACGGAGGCCAGAAGTACCGGCCTGGTTGCGCCTCTGGGCGCGCCGGTTGAAATTCTGGCCCAGCAAGGTGATTGGTACCGGGTACGCATCGTTCTGCCCGGAGAACCGGCGGTTGAAATTGTCGGCTGGATTCAGGCGAGTTGGGTCACTCTACTCAAACCTGTACTCCCAGAACTAATTACCCCTACTCCTATACCATAAACATCATTCTCCTGTGACTCATATGATTGCTGAGGATAAACAAGCGGCAGCAAAGTTCAATAAAAAAGTATGTATCCTGGGTGATTTTTCCGTGGGTAAAACCAGCCTGGTGCGCCGGTTTATTGAGGGTATCTTTAGCGAAAAATATCTCAGTACCATTGGGGTGAAGGTAGATCGTAAAGCGATTACGGTGCCTTATAAAGGGGAAACGGCGCACCTCACCATGATTGTCTGGGACCTGGCCGGCAGCGAAAAGTTCACTCAAGCCCGGGCCAACTACCTGCGTGGGGCGGCGGGAGCTATCCTTGTTTGTGATCTAACCCGTTCTGCAACCCTGGCAAGCCTGTCAGGATACATCACCGACCTGCGCCAACTTAGCCCAACAGCCAAACTCTTACTGGCGGCCAATAAGTTTGATTTGGTTGAAGGCCAGCAAATTGCTTTTCCACAAGTAGAAGCAGCAGCCAACCGTTTCAATTTGCCCTTTTTCCTGACCAGCGCCAAAACCGGTGCTGCCGTTGAGCTAATGTTTCAACGCCTGGGCCAAATGCTACTGGAATAAGGTGATAACGCCTGTGGATAAAGAGCTTGAAGCCTGGGTCCACGCCCACGTTGTCAAAAAGCAAAATATTGCCTATGCTCTGGTTGATGAACAATTGCGTATCCTGGCCAGCAACGAGGCCCTGCCCCAGTGGGCAGTAGGCAGTTCAAATAACATCATCGAGCAGTCGCTCCTTGAGCTGTTCCCCGAGCTGATCGGGGTCGAAGATATCTTGCGCCAACTGGCACGTGACCCCGACCTACCCTTTGTGTTACCCCAAATTCAGCGTTCCCTGCCGGACGGCGCTACCCGCTATTTTAACCTGGAGATTGAACCCCTCCCTCAATTTGGGCATGTTTTACTGGTCATCATTACCGATGTGACGACCCAGACCCACTTGGAACAACAACTCCAGCAACAGCAGCATGAACTGAGCCTGCAAGACGGAACAAAACTTTCGGGACCGCCTATGAGGCCGGACATCTGATAAAAATTCTGAGCCTGCCTTTGCTCATATCATCGCTCTGACAGCCTCTCCCAACAAGGCCACAATCTGGTCCAACTGCGCATCGGTAACGATAAACGGCGGCGCGATCATTACCTGGTCGCCGTTTATCCCATCGGCATTGCCGCTGCTGGGATAGATAATCAAGCCGCGCTCAAAGGCAGCGTCGCCAATCTTTTTAGACACTCCCTGCTTGGCCGGAAACGGGGTTTTGCTGGCCCGGTCAGACACAAATTCCAGGCCCCACATCAAACCCTGGCCACGAATGTCCCCCACGTGAGGGTGATCGCCAAAGATCGCCCGTAATTTCTGCCCCAACTTCTCCCCTTGCACCCGCGAGGCCTCCACCAAATGGTGGCTTTGAATATAGCGCAGCACCGCCAGTCCCACCGCCATGCCGACGGGATGGTGCGAGAAGGTCCCCCCATGCACAAAGTCACCCTGGCCGGCGCGAATGGTTTTGACATCCTCTGTTTTGACGGCAGTGATGGACAGCGGGAAATACCCTCCACCGGCCCCCTTGGCCATGGTGATGATGTCCGGCTCGACTCCCCAGGCCGCGATGGCGAACCAGTAACCGGCCCGGCCAAAGCCGGTCATGACCTCGTCGGCAATCAGCAGCAGGCCGTAATGATCACAGATTTCACGGATAAGCGGCCAATATTCCGGCGGCGGCGCCGCCGCGGCCAGGCTGGCTCCACTGATTGGCTCGGCAATGAAGGCGGAAACTGTTTCTTTACCGGTGATCTTGATAGCATCTTCAAGGGCATAGGCACAGCGCAGACCGCAGGCGGGATAGGTCAGGTTAAAGGGGCAGCGATAGCAGTAGGGTGGCTCGATATGGGGGGCGTCTGGACCATCATCGGCTGGTAAAGCTGGCGCAGCGACGGCCGCCCGCTGACCGCCAAGGCTCCTAACGTTGTGCCGTGGTAGCTGTGCCAACGTGAAATAACCAGATACCGCTGAGTTTCGCCGCGATCTACCTGCACCTGCCGGGCAAATTTAATCGCCGTTTCAACCGCTTCGGAGCCGCTGCCGAGATAAAAGAAGCGGGGATTTTCCAGCGGCGTCACTTCGGCCAGAGCGGCGCTGTACTCCTCCAGCGCCTGAGTCGTAAACATCGTCGCGTGCAGGTAGGCCGCCGCAGTAGCCTGGTCCGTCATGGCCTGGATAACTTCGCTCACACCATAACCGATATTGACTAATACCGGCCCACCGGAGGCGTCAATGTAGCGCTTGCCTTCCGCATCAACCAGGTAGATACCCTCACCATGTGAAAGCATGGGCCGGGCGTGGCTCATGCGCCGGTAAAAAACGTGTCCGTGGAATTCTTTATATTCACTCATAGGGTTGTAGATTTTAGATTGTAGATTTTAGATTGTAGATTTTAAGGCCGAGCCTTTAAAAAAGCCAAATTCACGCTTTACACTCCACGCTTCACATTGTCTTATGTCGCCTAGTTTGCTATAATGGGGGCTGAAATCAAATTGACGTTGCTGGGCGAATGTGCTACACTGATTTTATGATGATGCCGGCAGTTACCAGGGGTGTGTATCCGGTTACAGCAAACAACCTCCTCCTTTATCGTGTAGCTGCCTTCGATGCCCACCCTTATTTAACCCATGCTATTTTTACACGCCGAGGAGGCTACAGCCAGGCGCCATTCGACACACTCAATTTGGGTCTATCGGTGGGGGATGACCCCCAAGCGGTCAAAAAAAATTATGAGCAGGTCTGCCAGGCAATCAACATCTTACCCGAGCAAACCGTTTCCTGCCACTTGATCCACAGCGCCGATGTTTTAACAATTAATCAGACCAACCGGCAGAAAGTGATGGGCCAGGCCGACGGCCTCATTACTGCCACACCTGGCGTTTACCTTTCGATGCGCTTTGGGGACTGCACCCCACTAATTTTTTTTGACCCATTACGCCGGGCGGTTGGTTTAACCCACGCCGGCTGGCGCGGCACAATGAAAGACGCGGCTGGGGCAACGGTTCGGGCGATGATCGCCCAGTTCGGCTGCCAGGCCAGTGATATTATCGCCGTTATTGGGCCGGCCATCGGCCCTTGTTGCTATGAAGTTGGGCCGGAGGT
>JABFGB010000042.1 GCA_013112715.1 Chloroflexota bacterium | reverse complement strand
GAAGAATGGCGGCAGCAGTATAATCAATATCGTCCACATAGTAGCTTGGGTTATCTACCCCCGGCTGTTTTTGCTGACCAAGCTCGACCCTCACTCCAACTGGCCTAGTCGTTGGGGGCAGATCATTTCTCCTAACACAGAAAGGTTGTTTCGATGTGGAGACTCACTGATGGGTACGTGGTTTTCACTATAAAAGGAAGATGTAAAAAATTTATGATACCGGGGTAAAATTTCTGTACCGATACGGATGAAAGTCGCAAACCAAACCTTGACAATTGGCGGGCACGACGTTTAAAATCCTTACACCTTACAAATTGATATGTTAATGGCTTTGAAGGGGAATAGTAGGCCAGTGTCGCAGCGAGTTGGGGATGGTGGAAACCCGACAATGGTGGATTCGACACACACCACACAAGGCTAAACTCGCCCCGGAGCCGTACAGTTGAAATAATAAAGTAGACTGTGCCGTAAAAGCGCACGTTACGCGGCAATCAAGTGGATGATATGGGCCTGTAGCTCAGCTGGGAGAGCGCTTCAATGGCATTGAAGAGGTCAGGGGTTCGAATCCCCTCAGGTCCACCAAATTTGTTAGAGAATTGTCATCAATCAGGATGGTACCGCGAAATCCCTTTCGTTCCTGTCAGCTAAAAAATGGCTTGACAGGGTAGATGAGAGGGATTTTTGTTTTTTCCGACGAAAGAAATGTGACAGACATCACATCAAAATATTATAAATAATTGACCATTTTGCAAAAAATGCCCTTATAATGTTTCTAACACCATCGGTAAAAACTAGCGGCTTTGTATCTTACCTGTCAAAGGAGCGTGCCGTGAGCAAGAAAGCTGAAAATAACACTCGTATCGCTGACCGCCTGCGGGAGCTTCTTAATACGCTTGGTAGAATACTGCAACCGACGCCGCCTGTTCCTCAACCGATTCCAGTGCGGGAGCGTTCACGCCGCTTAGATAAACGTTAAGCGACCAGCCCCCTTCAGACACTTAACCGGGAACTTTCAAGAACCGTGCGGCCCAAACCGTGCGGTTTTTTGTTGCATTTTATTTTGAGCAATGGGAGAGATGACGATGACTGACCAGCAAAAAACGATGACCTATGTCCCGTCAGAAGTAGAAGCCAAATGGCGCGAAAAATGGGAGCAAGATGATCTCTATCGCAGCCAAATTGATCGTAGCCGCCCTAAATATTATGCGCTGACGATGCTGCCCTATACCAGCGGCGACCTGCATATTGGTCATTGGTATCCAATGGCCCCCTCTGATGCGCGTGCCCGTTTTATGCGAATGCAGGGCTACAATGTAATGTTTCCGATGGGCTTTGATGCTTTTGGCTTGCCCGCCGAAAATGCCGCCATTCAACGCCGTATCCATCCCAAAACATGGACGTATGCCAACATCAAACGGATGGAAGGCCAAATGAAAAAGATGGGGGCGATGTTTGATTGGTCACGTGAGGCCATTAGCTGCGACCCTGAATATTACAAATGGACGGAATGGTTTTTCCTGAAGTTCTATGAAAATGGCCTAGCCTATAAAAAAATGTCGTCGGTAGATTTCTGCCCGAACTGCAATACAACGTTGGCACGTGAGCAGGTTGTTGGCGAAGATCGTGTCTGTGAACGCTGTGGGACACCTGTCATCAAGAAAGACCTAGACCAATGGTTTTTCCGCATTACCAAATATGCCGAAGAATTACTGGACTACAGCAAGATTGATTGGCCGGAGCGTGTCCGGTTTATGCAGGAAAATTGGATCGGGCGCAGTGAAGGGGCCTATGTCACCTTCATGACCGAAGATGAAGATCCCATCGAAATTTTCACCACCCGACCTGATACACTGTGGGGGGCGACCTTTATGGTGTTGGCCCCCGAACATCCGCTAGTACAAAAAGTGACGACGCCAGCCCAACAAAATGAAGTGGCGGCTTATATTGAGGCGGCTGGACGCAAGTCGGAAATTGACCGAACCGCCGAAGGAAAAGAAAAAACGGGGGTGTGGACGGGGGGTTATGCCATTAACCCGGTGAATCGGGAACGGATTCCAATTTGGATTGCCGATTATGTGCTGCTGACCTATGGCACAGGGGCGATTATGGCAGTACCAGCCCATGATGAACGCGATTTCGCTTTTGCCCGCAAATTCAACCTACCGATTATTCCGGTGATTCAGCCCGAAGGCGTTGACCCGCTGAATGGTGATACGATGACAGAGGCATGGTCAGGGTCAGGCGTGATGGTCAACAGTGGCCCATTCAATGGCACCCCGGTGAATGAAGAGAAGGGCAGCAAGAATCCCGGTATCAAGGCGGTGACGGCATGGCTGGAAGAAAATCAGATTGGCAAACTGGGCATCAATTATCGCCTGCGCGATTGGCTAATCAGTCGCCAGCGATATTGGGGTGCGCCGATTCCGATTATCTATTGCGACAACTGTGGGGCAGTGCCTGTCCCCGAAAGTGATCTACCCGTACTGCTGCCGGACGATGTCGAATTTATGCCAACGGGTGAAAGTCCATTACGCTCACACCCCGGTTTCCTAAATACGACCTGCCCCAAGTGCGGCGGCCCTGCCAAACGCGAAACCGATACAATGGACACCTTTATGTGTTCGTCATGGTATCAATATCGCTATCTAAGCCCGTGGGATAATGACGAGGCGTTTGACCCTCAAGAAGCGGCTTATTGGCTGCCAGTGGATACCTACACGGGTGGGATTGAACATGCCACTATGCACCTGTTGTATACACGCTATTTCACCAAAGCCATGCGTGACTGCGGCATTTTTGATGATACCATCGCCGTTATGCGCCAAAACGGGGCGACTGAAGCTGAGATTGAGCGTATCTTCAATGAGCCGATGATCGTCCTGCGCAATCAGGGCATCATTTTGGGTGAACCACGTGATGGACATATTATTGTGGCATCTGGTCACTATGATGGGCACAAGTTCATGGCTAATGAGGTCGCCGTCGTTGGCTCATTTGAAGATGCACCTTCGGCTAGCGCGACAATCGTCGTGGGTGAAGTGACCAAACGCAGCGAAAACACCCTGACTATTGAAACACCCGAAGGTCGGGGTGTGATTGTGGAAACGGGCCCAGACACTACTTTTGAAATCGCTGGGTTTGGGGCAGGCGGCGGTATTGACCAAATCAAATATCGTTTGGACGTGGAAAAGATGTCCAAGAGCAAGGGCAATGTGGTCAATCCCGATCAGATTGTGGAGCAGTATGGGGCGGATACTACCCGTGCCTATATGATGTTTGCCTTCCGCTGGGAGAAAGGCGGCCCATGGGATAGTCAGGGCATCAAAGGTGTCGTGCGTTGGTTGGAGGATGTATGGAATATTGTCCACACTGGCCCACCCTCGGTTGCGGCGGGTGAAGATACTAGCAAAGCGGATCGTGATCTGCGGCGTAAGGCGCATCAGACCATTAAACGAGTTACCGATGATATGGGCGCATTCAGCTTTAACACGGCGGTGGCAGGGCTGATGGAATTTAAGAATGCCATCCAACGGGGAGGCAGTGTCAGCGTCGAAGCATGGCAAGAAGCCGTCGAAACCATGCTGAAATTGATGGCTCCGGTGACGCCGTTTATCACGGAGGAGTTATGGGCACGTATCGGCCAACCCTACAGTATCCATAATCAGCAGTGGCCTGTGTATGACCCCGCCATTGCCGCCGAGGATGAGATTGAATTGGTGATACAAGTGAACGGCAAGGTGCGTGACCGTATCGTTGTGCCTGCGGGGGTCACACAAGAGGAAGCGACGCAATACACATTGGCCTCGCCTGCTGTCCAGAAATATCTGGAAGGTAAGCAACCTCGCAAAGTCATCTATATCGCTGACCGCAAGATGATTAGTGTCGTGGTCTAATCCTACGAACAAAAAAGGGCGATGCCAGTAGTTGGTCGCCCTTTTTCTTTCCATTGCGGATTTTTATAGGCTCATCACCAGACCGACCACCGCTGCAATATTGAGAATCAGCAGTATCAATGTACTCAATACCAGCATTCCTTGACCGCCGCTTTTCGCTTTGGCCGTGATGTCCGCCGGAATCGCCGCATAGTACATGGCTTCTTCGGCTGAGATGGTCGGCTTGCGGGAACTGGTTTTCTTCTCTTTCTTCTTGGCGGCCTTACTAGCGGCGGCGGGTATATTCTCGTTGATTCCCGCAAATGGATCATCATCAAAACCGAAGCTCGTGCCTGCGCCGAAGGGGTCATCTTCATCGCCAAAAATGGAGGGTGGCTCGTCATCAAAAAAGGAGGTGCGTCGGTTGGTGGCTTCTGAGAAATCAGAGATGCTGGTGGTCACCTGAAATGGCTCAATAGGTTCTGCGGCGCGGCCAGTAGTTTTTTTGGTGGGGATACCAAAATCAAATGGTGAAGAGGCATCCGAATCGTCGGCGAAAGCCGAAGCCCCGCCAAATGGATCACTGTCTTTCTTCTTTGGCCCCTCCGAACGGACAGTGGCATTTAGATTGCTAGAAAGATCGTCCTCATCAAATGAAAATGCACGGGTTGAGGGTGTTGGTGTGGCCGCAGAATTCCAAGGACTCGCGGCGGGTGGCGGCGCTGGCGGTGTTGGCGTGGCGGCTGGTGTGCTAGAAGGCCCTTGACCTAAATTGAGGCTGGCGAGCCACTGGTCATATTCATCCGAACTCGGCTGTGCGACTTGCCGTCCAGAGCCATAGGCCGATTTATCGCCACCCTTGTTCCATTCGACACTAGTGGCGGGGGCATCCGGGCTGGCTCCTGCATAGAGCGCATCATTCGAATCCGATCCCCAAGGGTTGGCATCAAAACCTGTTCCATCAAAGGGGTTACTGCGATTAGATGTGCCACTGCTGGCAGTATTGACCGCCCCCCAACTATCATCTACCGCGTCCCAACCACTCCCTAATGGCGAGGAGGGTGCTGCACCTGCGGGAGATGCAAATTGAGGCGGCACGGGTTTGCCCTGTTTTTTGCAGAGTTCTTCCAAACCTTTGCGGGCGCGATCATTCTTGGGGTTGATGGTCAGCACGTTTTCCAAACAGACTTGCTGATCTTCCATTGAATCTACCACCGCGCTCAACCACAGCCATGCCTGCTCATGTTTGTCGTCTATATCAACGGCCTGCATCAACAATTCACGGGCCTGTGATTTTTGCTTGGCTTTATAAGCGGTGATGGCTTTTTCGACTAATTGGTTTACATCTGGCATAACATTCACCCTCAAAGAAGATTTTTACGCTGCACCCCAATCATAACATAGAGTTATATTTCTGTGCTTTCCCAGCGTCGAATAGCATCTTTAAGCCACTGTGGGGCGTCATCCATTGGTGGCATGGGTTCGCCATTCTGGTTGAGTTCTTCAGCCCATTCCAATTGTTCAGCGAGGGTCGGGACATCCCATGCGGCGCGTTCGGCATCAGTAGTTGTGGGTTCAACATCCCACAGGCGATGACGTTTGCCATCCGGGACAAACTGTGTGCCGTATTTCTGCGCTTGCCCTTGAACCATCAGCCAACGATCAAGTGAGGCTGCCGCCAACCAACGGGCCGGGGCATGGCCCAAATCGGCACTTTGTTTCGCCAGTTGATGGGCCTGTGCGATTTCTTCAAGTGCATCACCATGCTGAAAGATCAGCGCCGCGTGATAGAAATCTTCTGCGGTTGTGCGACCACCAGATGCGATGATTTCCATCACCCGCACCCGTCGCAGACGATCTCGTTCACGCAGCGCCCAATACTCCGGCGTCCCATACTTGGGATGATCTATCCGTTCGGCCTGATCAGCCTCAAATAGAAGCCGGAGTTCATCATTCATCGCCTAGAACAAACCCATGACTCGACCATTTTCGTCAATGTCTACGCTCATATAGGCGGGTTTTAGGCTCAGACCGGGCATGGTACGCATCTCACCCGCGATGGGATAAATAAACCCTGCGCCGACGCTGGCACGCACTTCACGAATGGGGAAGGTGTAGCCTGTTGGACGGCCCTTCCAATCGGGATTGTGGCTGAGGCTGAGGTGAGTTTTTGCCATGCAGATTGGCAGACCACCAAAACCGTTGGCTTCATAGGCTTTGATTTGTTCTTCAGCCTTCGGGTCAAAGGAGATATCATCTGCGCCATACACCTCACGGGCCAGCGTGCGGATTTTATCCTTAATCGGAATATCCAACGGATAGAGGAAATGGAAGTTGCTAGGTTGATTGGCGGCATCCTCGACGGCTTCAGCAAGTTCCAGCGCACCCTTGCCTCCTTCGGCCCAATGGTTGGTAGGAATCGCGGCATGGGCGCCAGCGGCCTCGGCCAATTTCTTGACCAGCGCGATTTCAGCCGGGGTATCTTGGGTAAAGCGATTAACCGCAACTACGACGGGCACACCGAATTTACGAGCAATTTCGATATGCGCCACCATATTGACCGCGCCCGCTTCGAGTAGTTGCAGGTTTTCTTCCAGATAGGCCTTGTCCAATTTCTTGCCGGGGGTCACTTTTGGCCCGCCGCCGTGCATCTTGAGGGCGCGGATGGTACTGACCAAGACCACGCAGTTTGGAACTAGGCCACTGACCCGACATTTAATATCGAAGAATTTCTCCATGCCCATATCGGAGCCGAAACCGCTTTCCGTCACCACATATTCGCCTAAACGGAGGGCGATTTGGTCGGCAATTACGCTGCTGTTGCCATGCGCGATATTGGCGAAGGGGCCAGCGTGGATAAAGGCGGCCTGCCCCTCAAGGGTTTGCAGCAAGTTTGGCATAATGGTGTCCTTCATCAAGACAGTGACCGCGCCCGCCACTTTCATGTCTTCAAGCGTGATGGGTTTGCCCGCCCGATTGGTACCAATTACGACCCGTCCAACCCGCTGCCGTAAATCTTGCAGACTGGTGGAGAGGGCCAAAATCGCCATCAATTCGCTGGCGACGGTGATGTCATAGCCTGTTTGACGCGGCAGACCATCGGCGTGTGGCCCCAAACCGACAATGACATTGCGGAGTACACGGTCATTGACATCCACCACCCGATTCCATGTAATGTTATAGGGGTCAATGTCGAGGCGGGTGAGACCCTGCTTGGCAAGCTGCTCGTCGGTACGGGTGCTCTCGTGGAAGATGCGCGAATCAATAGCAGCAGCGACCAGATTATGGGCGGCGCTGATGGCGTGGATGTCACCCGTCAGGTGCAAATTAAAATCTTCCATCGGGATGACTTGACTGTAACCGCCACCCGCTGCCCCACCCTTGATACCAAAGGTCGGCCCTTGACTGGGTTGACGCAGACAGACAATGGCGTTGCGCCTCAATTGGCCGAGCGCTTGGGTCAGACCAACCGAAGTGGTTGTTTTCCCTTCGCCTAGTGGGGTAGGTGTAATGGCGGTGACTTCAATGTATTTACCTTGCGGGCGATCTTTGAACCGTTTTAGGACATCGAGATGGACTTTGGCTTTGTATTTACCATATAGATCGAGGTCATCCTCATTTAAACCAAGTAAATCAGCAATTTTGAGGATGGGTTGGAGCGTGGCGGCCTGCGCAATATCAAGGTCGCTTGGGACGGAAGATGTAACAGCAGACATGGGGATTTTTACCTGCCTTTGTTTGGATAAATAGATTTTTGATTATTCGCTGCGCTTAATCACCACGATGGTCGCATCGTCAGCTGGGGGCAGGCCATGCGAAAAAGTATAAACATCGGTAGCGATTGCCAACGAGATTTCCTGCGCTGTATAGTGGCGATTGCGATAGATGCACTCCATCAGGTTTTCTTCGCCATATTCAAATTCATCGCGGTTGATGGCCTCGGTCACACCATCAGTATAGGTGACTAAGACATCGCCCGGTTGTAAAGTTATTTTTTCGGCTCGATAGGGGACGTTCGCAAAAATGCCGAGCGCCGTCCCGCCAGCTTCTATCATTTTATAACTTCCGTCGTTTCCGACAAAGACGGGGGGATTATGACCCCCATTGCAATAATGCAGTTCGCCGTTGATGGGGTCTAAGACGCCATAAAACAGCGTGACAAATAAATTGGCCCGGTTATCGGCGCGAATTTGATTATTAACTTCATGCAGCAATTGGTCAGGGGTATCTTCCGATGACATCGCCAATACCCGGAAGATGGTACGCGAAAGGGCCATAAACAAGGCTGCTGGAATCCCTTTGCCGCATACATCCGCTACTACAAAACCAATTCGACCATCTGGTAGGTTAAAAAAGTCATAAAAATCGCCCGCTACCTCTTGGGCTGGCTGCCAACTGGCGGCAATATCCCAACCGGGGTAGCTTGGCGCGAATTCTGGCAAAAAGCTGGTTTGGATTTTCTTGGCGGTCTCGACCTCTTGTTGCAGACGGGCTTGCAAAATCGTCTGTTGATAGAGGCGGGCACGTTCAATCGAGGCGGCAGCTTGGTTGGCAAAGGCTTGAGCGACTTCGGCATGTTCATCGGCATAAAAATTGATCTGGCGACTGGTGATGCCCAATTCTCCGATGACACGATCTTCCACAATCAATGGGACACCCATCCAACTGTGCATCCCGGCGGTGGTGCTAATTTTTATCCAACGCGGGTCTTGCTCCACATCCGGGATAATAATTGGTTCCCAAGTGGAAGTCATTTCTTGAAATAAGACATTTTCCGATGTTTTGAAAAGACGTGATTCCAAAGTATCGCTGATTTCTTGATCAGCATAGCCCCGAATGGCCCGAATGACCATATCTTCACCATCAGTCAGCAGGATGGCCCCGCCGTCAAAGGGCAGCACCCGCTCCAGTTCCTGCAACATCAAATCCAATACTTCTTGGAGTTCGAGTGTGCTGTTGATAATTGCGGTAATTTCACGCAGCGTATCGGCTAGTTCACGTTTGGATTGTTCGGAAGCCAGCAATCGGGCATTTTCGATGGCAATAGCCGCTTCAGAAGCCAGCACTTTGAGGATGGTTTCATCGCGGGGGGTAAAGACACCGTGTTGTTTGTTGAGTAGCTGAATCACCCCGATCACCCGTCGGCGGCCATCACGCATAGGGGTGCAAATCATATTGCGGGTAACATAGCCAGATGCTTGGTCAAAGGATTTGGCAAAATAGGGATTGTCTTTGGTCGAAAAAACGTTGACCGTTTCGCCCGTTTGGGCGACATGTCCCGCGATACCCTGCCCCATTTTTAAACGAATTTCGGTGAGGCGACCTGTATCATCGTGCAGCACTTTGGAGACCAGTTCACCCGTCTGCTCATCCATCAAATACAGCGTACCGCGATCCGCATCTACCACTTGGCGCAGTTTGTCCACGATCAAATTGAGCAGGTCGTCTACATCGCGGGCATTGGTCAACGCCCAACCGACCTCCTCAAAAACCAGTAATTCGCGTTCGATTTCGGGTTGGGGAGCACCCCGAAGCGCGTCTAAGTCCAAAATCTTTGTCATCGTCAATGTAGTTCCGTTTGCTCCATCAAATTTATAGTCTACGTTGTCCATCAAGGTACGCATAAAGTGCATCCCCATCCCACCCTTGATGCGCCTTTCAATCGGTGCATGGGGGTCATAGTTGGGAATGGACTCCGGGTCGAAAGGCTTGCCCCAATCTTGAATGTGGAGACGAATCTCGCCATTCATCTGGGTGAGCCGCATAAAAATTCGACCCTCTTCATCACCTTGATAGGCATGGGACATGATGTTGGTAATTGCTTCTTCGCTGGCGAGTTCAATATCGAAGTGAGTTTTTTCATCGAGATTGAGCGCCGCGCTGACCGCTGCCATGAAACTGTAAAGGTCTTTCAGATTGTCGCGGGTTGCTCTCAGCCAGAGATCATAGCTCTTACCAGCCATCCTTTACTCCTATATCTATTAGTCGTTTACGCAGACAAAGACGCGCTAGTTTCGTGAATCCCTGTACAAAGTATCTAATTTAACCAAACCCTAGCAAATGTGAAGTCCATTTTAAACAAAAAAACCCGACTCAAATCACTTTTGAATCAGGCTGGATGTAACATCTATAAAATTTTCCGTTTCATCTACGATGTAGGGCAGGTGGGAGTCGAACCCACAAGAGTTTCCTCCGCAGTTTTTAAGACTGCTGCGTTTGCCATTTCGCCACTGCCCCTTGTGTGCTTACGCATTTTAGCGATAACTGCCTTGCTGGTCAAGTAGCACTAAAAAAGATGGGATTCGACTACCTGCGCTCCCATGCCGGGTTTGTTATGCAGCACGATTTTGACACCCTCTTGCTGCCACAACCGATTCTCTACTTCATCAGCATCCTCAGCTTTGGCTAACACATGAACATTCGCACCCGCGTCAATCGTAAAATAGGCTTCGAGTCCACCCCGTCGCCATTCGGTTACGGCTTGGATAATTGCCAGCGTCACCGGACTCCAATAATAAATGGGGGGTTGAGAGGTCATGGCAATCACATGCAGTCGGATGGCCTCACGTTCGGTTTCTTCACCAAAGATCGTCCAATTTTTTTCTAGGATGGCGCGACGGATAACATTTAGGCTGGCCCCAGCCAATTTGACACGGGTGTCATTAAAGGGGCTGGTGCTGACCAATTTATTGCCATCGGCTGACCCGACTTCTTTATGGGTGGTCTGGGTAATTGCGATTAAGTCACGGATGTCCCAATGCTCTGGTGCGGCGATTTGTTCGGCAAATGAGGTTTCATTGGTTTCGCCATAGTGCCATTCTACAAATCCCGCTGGCACGGAACGACAGGCTGACCCCGACCCCTGACGCGCTAAAAGGGTTAATTCGCGTTCGGGGAGGGATAATCCGGCAGCTTTGGCGGTGGCGACGCTGAGAGCCGCGAATGCTGAGGCGGATGAGGCAATGCCCGCGCCGGTAGGAAAATTATTTTCCGAGGCCACCCGTGCCCGTGTTTGAATGCCAGCAATGGCTCGAATGCGATCTACATGGCTGAACACTCGTGCAGATTGTTTGGTGTCGGCGGGTTGGTTTGACAGTGAAAATTGGTCGGCGGTGAGTGATTCATCAAATTCGACAGTGGTTATGGTGAAGGCCGAGTCCAAATTCATCGAAATCGAACCGTTCATGGGTAGGCGGAGGGCATCATTGATCCGCCCCCAATATTTTACAAATGCGATATTGCTGGTGGCAATACAAGTGGCTTTTGGGAGGTGTGTTGAGGTGTCCGTCATGATTACCTAGTGATAACCCTGATTATCACGAATAAAATTTTGTTACAGATGGAAATTATTGATCAAGAAGTTCCATAAATTCCTCAACACTCAATCCGGCCTGTCGGATAATTCCGCGTAGAGTGCCTTTTTTGAGTTCTTTATGTTTCGGCACAGGAATGGTTTTTGCTGGGGGTGGATCGCTACGACGCAAAATAATATGGCCTTCTTCTCGAACAACGACAAATCCGGCATTTATGAGCGCATCCACGCACTCTTGCCATGAGATAACAGGTAGTTTGCTCACACGGCAACCACCACATCCACTAAATCATTAATATCTTCGGGTGGAATGGGGTCGCCGTATTCTTTGGCAACCTCTATCCAAAGATCAATCGCCTCTCGAATATTGGCGAGGGTTTCTTCGACTGTTTCACCTTGACTGACCACTCCTAAGCTGGGGCACTCGGCCCAATAGCCTGTTTCATCCTCTTCGGCTCGGTGTATGATGACTTTTCGCATCGAAAGCCCTCCACATAATCCAACACCCGTAATTGTAGCAGGAAAACGTCAAAAATTTGGGTAGACATCAATGCCGAGCCAACGCCCGACGGCGACAATCAGCGGGGCGATGACGAGGGCAGGCAGATAATTTGCCATGCGCGGGTGTTTAATATCCAACAAAATCAAACTGAGGCCAATGAGCAGCAGGCCGCCCGCCGAACTCATCTCGTTAATCATATCATCCGTCATAATGTTCCCGGCGAGATACCCGACCAGCGCAAGGCCACCTTGAATGACGATGATGGTGACAATCGAAAAACTGACCCCGATTCCCAATGAGGCTGCAAACGCCAGCGCCGCAAACCCATCCAAAACAGCTTTGATAGCAAGCAATTGGTAATTACCGGAGATGCCATCTTGAATCGAGCCGACAAAAGTCAGCGGGCCGATGCAAAAAACAAGGCTGGCGGTCACAAAACCATTGATAAAACGCTCACGGGCCGAATCAAAATCACCCTCCTGACCGGGTTGACTGCGTTTGGCGACCCATGCCTGAAGCCAACTCGCAAAATTATCCAAGCCTTTTTGGATATTGACGGCTTCCCCGATGATGACCCCCAAGACTACACTAATCAAGGGAATGATAATGTTGCCCGACAGCATAGCATTGTCAATGCCGACAACCAATGTGACCAAGCCAAGTCCGGTAATGACCGAAGTCTGTGTATTTTTGGGGAGGCGGTCACCAATCATGAGACCGAGGGCGCTGCCAATGGCGACGGTAATAACATTGAGAATCGTGCCGATCATAAATACTATTCCTGTTTATAAAAAATAGCCGCCAGAGAGTGTACCCTCCGGCGGTTGATGGCTACTTTTACGAATTTGCCAATTTTTTACTGGGTCGGCGTAGAAACCGCTGCAGGTGCTTGATTATTAAAGACCGTGATCGGCACTCGTACATCCAAAAAGGCGTTGTTGGTGGCATAGGCTACCAAGCGCAGCACATATTGTCCATCCGGGGTATCAATGCTGTTCCAACCACCCAAGAACGAGTTGGCATCTGGTTCTTGAATGGTGTAGGTCTGTCCTGCGAGAGTGGTGAAATTTTCAGTTCCCACCGGAGCGATTTGGAACTCATATTTTTGGAAGTTCGGCAGGCTGACTTGGCCGAGTAGCTGCACGGGGCCGGATACAGTTGCTCCCGGCGCAGGGCTGTTCAACACGACAATGGGTCGCGGCTGGTCGGCGGTACACTGTTCGACGGGTGGCGATTGCAAAGGCAGGGTTAACCCACGTGACTGTGCCCATGCTTGACCTTCAGGGCGATTGTTAATCCAGCTAATCGCGGTGGCATCAGTGGTCATGAGGTAGGTTTGCGGTTGGGCGTACTCTTGGCAATATTGGTTCGCAATACGATTGGTGAAGGGGTCTACATTGACGACTTGCAAAAGACTGTCCGTACCTTGTACAGGTGGCTGTGAAGTCCAAAATAATTCAGTGTAACTCCCGCCCGGCCCACAGCCATTCGGGGGAACAGTCGTGCCAGTATCGTTACAGACCTGCTGTTGAATAATGCCACTTGGTTGTGGGAAGCCGACATTTGGCTTGCCTTGAAGAGCGGCGGAAATCGTCGTATTCCAGACCGGAGCGGCTACCCCATAACCCGTTTGACTTCCTGTGGATGAATTGTCTGTGTTACCCATCCAGACCCCCACAATAACTTGAGGTGTCCAGCCGATAGTCCAAGCATCGCGGTTATCATTCGTTGTTCCCGTCTTAACCGCAACAGTATAACCCTGTACTTCCAAAGGTGAGGATGGCCCGCTACCAAATTCCTCTGAACGTGCTTGGTTATCTGACAAAATAGAATTAATCAGGTAGGCGTGTTCTGGTCGGATAACGGTGATCCCTTGTGTGGCATTGGTATCCACTTGGAAAATTACATCGCCCGTAACTGTCTCAATGCGATTGATACCAAACGGCTCGCGTCGAGTACCCCCGTTCGCAAATGCAGCATAGGCAGCTACCATATCAAACAAGCGTACTTCCGTTGCTCCTAATGCCGCAGGTAAACCCACCGCATTTGGTGATTGCAAGGGAAACGTAATTCCCATTGCCTCTGCTTTCTTTGTAAAGTTTTCTGTTAAAGCACAGTCTAACGTTTTTACAGCAGGCAAGTTGAGTGAATTTGATAAGGCACGACGGACGGTGACAGGGCCTCGGAACTGTTCATCATAATTTCCCGGTTCATAGACGCTTGGTGGAACTCCCCAAACGGTTGGTGTATCCCACAATACAGTTGATGCTGTGAAATAGGGGTGATTGGGGTCATAACAACGGCTGGTTGGGTCAATTCCCTCAAAAGCTGTGAGGTACACGACAGGCTTGATTGAGGATCCGGGTTGCTGTGGCGTGAAAGCTACATTCACCTGCCCATCAATTTCCTCGTTATTGAAGTCCGCACTTCCAACCATTGCCCACACAGCGCCTGTTTGTGGATCAATGACCACCACAGAACCATTATTAAACCGACTTCCCGGCAGTTGGGTACTCACTGCTTGTTGAGCAGCGTTTTGAATGGTGGGGTCAAGGGTGGTATAAACATTAAAGCCTGTTGTATAAATTGTGTCTGCGCCATACATCTCGGTCAATTGATCCCAAACCCAGTTGACAAAATGGGCATAACGCAGATCACGGGCGGGTTGTTCAAAGATTTTGACTTGAACAGTCGCCTTGTCTATTAGGAAGTTGGGATCAGTGTTCAAAAATTCAGGGGTGACACATAATGGCTGCGAGAGATCGAATGGAAATGGTGTCCCATTGGAGTAGCCGTTAAAGGTATTTTCGAGTTGAATACAGCCATCCCCATTGGCTTCTTGCATCAGGCGCAGCACTTCCTCCATACGACCCGTAGCAGCCTCACGGTTACTGATGGGGCTGTAGGTGGCAGGCGCTTGAGGTAGACCTGCTAACAAGGCGGCTTCGGCGATATTTAAATCCGAGGCGGGTTTATCAAAATAGGCTTGGGCGGCTGCCTCAATGCCATAGGCGAGATTGCCATAATAAATCTCATTGAGATACAGTTCCAAAATTTCGTTCTTGTCATATTTGCGGCTGAGTTCAGCGGCAAGGATGATTTCGGTGATTTTACGCTCGCTAGAAACCTGCGTCGCAAAATCTTCCTCCAAAATTAACTGGCGCACCAATTGTTGGGTAATGGTGCTTGCGCCGGAGCGTGGGCCTTCGCCGCGCACATTGGTGTAAACCGCCCGCAAAATCGAAAAGACACTGAAACCGGGATTTTCGTAATAGGTCTCATCTTCGGTAGCGACAGTCGCATGAATGACCCAAGGCGAAATTTCTTCCAATGGGACGGAAGTCCGTGCCCCTTCACGTGGGTCGTTATATTCCGCCAGTACATTACCCTGTGCGTCATAAATACGGGTGGTCTGGAAATTGGAGGCCTGTTGACCGAGATTGTCAATCTTGTCCTGATACTTGCCGACCACTGACATATAGTAACCAACCATGCCGAGCAGCATACAGAGGGTGATGCCAAGCCCGGCCACAATGCCAGCGACTCCGACCCATACCCCATAACGAATGATGTTGCTGCGTTCAAAGGGATGATCATAGGCCGCGCTGTAATCGGGCTGAATGCCAACTTGTTTAGGCGGAGCGGCGGTCGGGACATTGGCGGATGCCTCCACCGGGCGGGGTGATTCAATGGTCGCACCCATCGCGGCTTGGGCGGCTTGCACAGGCGAAACAATCGTTGGCGCACTGACAGGCGAACTTGGAGTGCCCGCCGACGGGATGGTTTTGTCACTAATCCCCCCTGCCGGAGCAGCCACATCGGGGCTAGGTTTGGGTTGTTGAAAGTCACCCCATGTCGGTTCATCGGCACGCGGCGTAAAGGCTTGGATATTGACCATTGTGGCGTTGGGGTCGTCTTCGGGTACACGCTGGGGCAGCGGCATCCCATATTCATCCAGCGCGATTTTGGTCGGTTCTTGGGAGGGCTGTACCAATCCAAACGCCCCAACTCCAGCGGCAGCCACAGGCGCTTGGACATTGGTTTCGGTAGGCACATAATTACCGCGTACCCCCTGCGCGGCGGCCATCACTGGCTGTGACCCGGTTTGGGGTGGAGCATCGGGAATCCATTCCCGTCCGTCAAAGCGATACCAGCGGTTGCTATCTACACCAAGCGTCCACCAGCGTCCTTGATCGTCCAGAACCATTAAACGGCGCAGTTCGGTTTCGAGTTGAGCGCGGGTAATCTGACCCTGCTTAAATTGGTCACGCAGGATTTGTACCGACTGCTCCACCTCGCGGAAACGGGCGGCGGCCACTTCACGGGCCGATGGCTGTGGGGCAATCGGTTGACTGGGGCCAGTTCCTGTAATCTGAGGGGGTTCTTGGGCCTGAAAACCAGACGATTGGGGCGTGGGTTTCTTTTGCATGTCGCCTGTATCTCCCAAAACATGGGTTACATTTGCCGTGGTTAAAGGAGTGCTTTGAGGATTCGCCGCAATCGCATCCAGCGGATTGGTGTCGGATTTCGGTGTATCGCTGACGCCGCCTAAGCCACGTTCAACCGCCAAAATCTCGCCCGTTCCTTGTTGTCGGAGGGCCGCTGCTTCCTCAAGTGTTAACCCCTGACTGGGTTCTTCCGGCGCACGCTCTACATCGCGCAGACCGCTTGATTCTGCTTCCAATGCAATTGAAAGGGGCACCTCGGGCGCTTCTTTAAAACCCTCTGGCGATTGCAACCCCTCTGGCGCTTCTAATGGCTCAAAAACGGTGACTTCCGCAATGGGGGCAACGGGCGGTTCAGTGGTTTCTAAGGGTTCGGTAGAGGATTCAGTGACAGCAGTTGCCGAGGGGATGCTGTCGAGATTTAATGCAACCGATGCGCTCGCCGCGATGGTCGGCAAATCAACCGTGTTGCTCGGTGAATACCAGCCGCCTTCCCGCAGAGGAACGGTGCCGGGGAGTAGCTCCGGTGTTGTCACGGGGGCTTGACTGCGCGTGGCAAGTTCCTCAGTTGAGAGGGCGTTCGCTGGTTTGTACCAACTCTGCCGGGAAGTCTCTTGGGCAATCAGCCGCCAACCCGCTGTATCACCTGAACCGGGTAGAGGCTCTGTGTCACCATTTCCCGAAGTCCCCGTGTTGATTTCGGGCAGATCACTCTGGGAATTAATGGGTAATTCGTTGGGGTTATCGCTCATACTATAATGATGTCTCCCAAACGTAATAAATCTATTGACATACCGTAATTTAGCCAAATCTAAAGAGTATTATAACACCCATTAGCGCTGAGAAAAACCTAACGGTGTTGATACGCTTCGGTGCGGGGTTGCCAGTAGACAATACCGTCGCGGTAGTCACGGATGAGTTTACCGTCGCGTTCCAAGAGGTCAATATGCCCCAAGACTTCAGATAGGGCCAAGTATTTTTCCCCGGAAGGGACATGGGCAAACATTTTTTCGGTCAAATCCCACAGATGATAAGCATGGCCTTCAAAAAAGTCGAAGATTTGGGCAGCCCGTTGGTGATGGAAAGCGACCCGTTTTTCGACCAAGCCCTGCACATCTTCAACGGGTACGCCGTGCCCTGAATAGGCTATTCGAATGTCGAGAGCGGCCATACGTTGGAGTTGGGCAATATATTCCAATAGGCGGCGCGGACGGGATTGACCCTCGACAGCGGCGGGTTCAATCAGCGGATTGGAGCTAATTTTTAGGATGATATGGTCAGAGGCGATCAGTGTTTGGCTGGCTGCATGACAGAGACAAATCAGATCACCCGCATGACCGGGGGTATGATAGACTTGCCATTCGACGTTGCCCGCCTCCACCATATCGCCTTCATCAAGTACATGGAAAACGGAGGTAGGCTGATTGCCGTAACGTTGCAAAAATTCGTAGCTGCGGTTGATATGGCGAACAACCTCATCTGGCACAGCGGCCTCATGAAAAATCACTTGGGAAAACAGCTTATAACGTTCATGTGTCGTCGCTGGGTTTTCCAGAAACGCGCGGGTTAGGGGATGTGCCAGAACTTTCGCTCCCGATTCTTCCGCAATCCGCCCAATTTGTCCCAAATGATCGGTGTGATGGTGGGTAATGATGATTTGTTGAATATCACGGAGGGTGTAACCTGCTTGTGCCAACGCTCCCACCAGTGCGTCATAGGCTTCGGGTGAATTTGGCCCAACATCAATCAAGGTTAGGGGATCGCCTTCTAATAGGTAGACATTAACTGGCCCCACCATAAAAGGGGTGGGAATTGGAAACTGATGGATGATGGGTGTAATGGACATGCAGATTCAGTTCGTTTCGGTAGCCTCAGCAACTTCTTTCATCGCCACCAATACCGTCCATGTACCCTTTTGGGTAGTTTCGCCGCGTTGATTAACGAGTTTAACGTCGAGGGTTACTAAGCCCCCGCCCATACGTTTGGCTTCTTTTTTCTCGGTGACTTCAATCTGCACAGTAATCGTATCGCCCAACAAAATTGGGGCGCGGAATTTCCATTCGAGGCCCATAAAAGCGATGACCGTGCGTTCCATAAAACCGAGGGCATAGGCTTGCCCGGTAGCGGCAGATAGGCCCAACATGCCGTGTGCAATGCGCTGACCAAAGGGCGTCTTGCTCGCAAAATCAGCGTCGGTATGGTACGGGTTATAATCGCCCGATACCCCGGCAAAATTGACCACATCGGCTTCGGTAATCGTGCGCCCGCGTGAGGTCATAGTATGACCGACTTCCAATTCTTCAAAATAGAGGCCGCGTGGTGCTGTCACAAAAACTCTCCTTTGGCAGGCGAAATAAAGACGAAATAAAATAGACTCACCTGTTGAGTTTAAACTTGACCCTCTTGTTTGTCTAGCGTTTTGCCAAGTGGTTTATGAATCTTGCGTGACTTCGGACTGAGCCTCTGTGACTAAGCGTTCAACTTCTCGGTTGAATTGCTCCAAATGAACGGGTTTCGACAAAAAACCATCGGCCTTATATTTTTGCGAAATCCGTGCCGCTTCGTGATGGGCACTGACGACCAACACACGAGTACGGGCCAATGACGGGGTACTCCTTACCAATCCTAACACCGTATCCCCCGAAGCATTAGGCATCATCAGATCGAGGATGATGAGGTCAGGTAGAAATTGCTGTACCATGTCTATCGCTTCGAGGCCGTCATTTGCTTGCATAAATTCGTGTCCGGCGCGGCGCAGAAACAGCTTCCATACTTCCACCATATCTGGCTCATCGTCCACCAAAAGTATACGTGCCATGCCGATGCTACCCTATCTCTATCCTTGCTATAGCTTCATTGTACCCCGCATTAATATCGGATTGCCTGATAGAGTCAATTTTTCACGGTAATTTCATGGCAGGGTAGAATAGACACATAAATTTTTGAAAAAATGGAGCAGTGGCGATGGCAGAAAAATTTTTAGTGGGTGGCGAATGGCGCACCAGTAATGAAACCTTAGATGTGATGTTTCCCTATGATGGCTCAGTGTCTGCCACGATTTATATGGCAACAGAAAAAGATTTAGATGATGCGATTGTGGCTGCTCAACGCGGATTTGAAATCACGCGCAAATTACCGACCTACCGTCGTGTAGAAATTTTACGGAATCTCCACCGTCTGTTCCGCGAGAATTTTGACCGCATGGTGGATTTGATGATTCTGGAAAGCGGTAAAAATCGTAAGACGGCGGTGGGGGAAATGAGCCGCGCTTGCCAGACCGTTTTGGTCGCCAGTGAAGAAGCCGGACGGAATTATGGCGAAGTGCTTGATCTCGATTGGACAGAGCCGGGATTGGGGCATCGGGGATTTGTCCGACGCTATCCCGTTGGTATTGTGTTGGGGATTACACCATTTAATTACCCCGTTAATTTAGGCTGCCATAAACTCGCCCCGGCCATTGCGACAGGGAATGCGGTTATCATTAAGCCGCCGGAAATCGCTCCCCTCTCGTCACTTCTTATGGCAAAATTGGTACTAGAGGCAGGGTTCCCCCCCGAAGCCTTTAGTATGCTGCCCTGCCCCGGCCCACGCGCTGAAAAATTGGTCACCGACCCCCGTATCGCTATGTTGAGTTTTACGGGGAGTGCATTGGTGGGTTGGATGCTGAAATCGAAAGCCGGACGCAAGCGGGTAGCCCTCGAATTAGGTGGGAATGCCCCGGCGATTGTGCATGAAGATGCCGATTTGAATGTCGCGGTGCAGAAAACTGTGATCGGGAGTTTTGCCAACGCAGGCCAGAACTGCATCTCCGTTCAGCGCATTTTGCTGCATCGCCCGATTTATGAAGATTTTTGTGATCGCTTTGTTCCGGCAGTGCAAGCTCTCAAAATGGGTGATCCGCGTGACCCCGCCACTGATATTGGGCCGCTTATTAACATCCGTGCGGCTGAACGGGTCGAAGCGTGGGTAAATGAAGCAGTGGCACAAGGCGCGGCGATGTTATTGGGTGGCAAGCGAGATGGGGCGATGATTCCCGCAACCGTTTTGGCGGAAGTGACCCCGACCATGAAAGTGTGTATTGAAGAAGTCTTTGCGCCAGTTGTCACGCTCTCTCCATATGAAACATGGGATGATGCCATTCGGCAAGCCAATGCCTCCAATTTTGGGTTGCAGGCGGGGGTGTTTACCAACGACATCCGCCGCATGATGGATGCGTGGGAACGGTTGGAAGTTGGCGGTATACAGATTAATGATGTCTCGACCTTCCGAGTAGATCACATGCCCTATGGTGGGATCAAAGATTCTGGCTTGGGGCGCGAAGGGGTACGTTATACCATGCAAGAAATGACCGAGATGCGCCAATTAGTCATTAACATGGGGTAATTTCATGCGCCTCATTAAAGATATTGCTCACCGTCCCTATCCACTGCCGACAGGGGCATGGTTGATGAAGCAGGAATGGCATCGGCTGTTATTTGCCCATTGGTCGCTTGACCCAGCCCAGTTACAACCGCTCATTCCTAAAGGGTTGACCCTTGATACCTTTAACGGGCAGGCTTGGATCAGCGTTGTACCGTTTTTCATGCGCGGGATTCGCCTACGGGTCACGCCCACTGCCCCTTATCTATCGGCCTTTGCTGAACTCAATGTACGGACTTATGTTACTCTCAATGGCGGTAAACCGGGAGTGGTGTTTTTTAGCCTCGACGCGGCGAATCCGATTGGGGTGTGGCTGGGGCGGAAGTGGTATCATCTACCCTATTTCAATGCTGATATGCAGGTGGAGGTAGATGGCGATAAGGTTACGTATGGCAGTCGGCGCACACACAAAAACGCTCCGGCAGGTGAACTCCAAGCGACCTATGCCCCTGACTCAGATGTGTTCCATGTCGAACCGGGAACACTTGATCATTGGTTAGTCGAACGCTACTGTCTCTATACAGTGGGTCGAGCGGGCCAGATTGTACGTGGCGATATTCATCATGTGCGTTGGCCTGTGCAGCACGCGAAAACCGACATCACCCTAAACACCGTCGCGCCGATTTCTTTGACCAACACACCCGACCTTGTGCATTATGCCCGCAAAATTGAGGTGCTGGCATGGCCTATCAAACCGATTTAAAATTCTTGTTCAGCGTACCCTTCCGATTGGCTGACCGTCACCTGAGCAGTTTGAGGTCGTTACAAGGGTCTTATGCTAGAATCGCATGATGCCTCGATTCGTTATCTAATAGATGGATTACTTGCTCGGCTAGTGCCCCCGGATCATGGAAGGGAACCAAGACCCCACGTTTTTCGGCGGGCATTTCCTCAGCATACCAATAAGGAGTTGAAATGACGGTTTTACCTGCCCCCAACGTATAAGCTAGGGTTCCTGAAGTGATCTGCGCGGCGTTATGATAGGTGTGATATAAATGTCCGTTGCACCAATAAACTCCTTGAGTTCTTCTAAAGTGACAAAACGGTTATAAAAGATCACATGGCGCTCGACACCTTCATCACGTGCCAGACGCTGCAATGATAAACGGTATGTTTCACCTTCTTGTCGTATCATATGTGGATGGGTCGCGCCGAGAATCAGATACATGACATTCGGATAGTGTTTGACAATCTGTGGAAGGGCCGTAATAACATCCTCAAGCCCTTTGCTAGAGGAGAGCAAGCCAAAGCTCAATTTAACCATTTTTCCATCCACGCCAAACACATCTTTGTGGAAGCTGGGGTCTACAAAAGGGACATGCGGAATCATATCAATCTTGGCAATACCCCATAGATTTCCTGCAAAAAATCCACCCCGCCCTTACTCATAACCACGACACGATCCGACAGAGCCGCGATTTCTACCAAGACACGCCGTTGATCTGGGTTTGGATTCTGTAGAATGGTGTGAAATGTGGTAACAACTGGCATACGGAGTTCGCGTAAGAGGGTCAGGATGTGGCTGCCGGCTGGCCCACCGAAAATGCCATATTCGTGTTGGAGGCACACCAGATCAACGTTATTGGTATTGAGAAAATCGGCGGCGCGGCGATAGGAATCAATGTCTTTCTCCGTTAGTTCAAAGCGAACACGGGGCGGATAGGTGTAGCCTGCATCTGTGTCATTGACGGGCAAAGCAATACACGTCGTTTTTCCGTAACCCACTGCAATAGCCTCGCATAAATCAGTTGTGAAGGTGGCAATCCCACATTGACGTGGTAAATAGTTACCAATAAATCCAATGCGGTTAGTCACTGCATTGGTCGCGTTATATTCCATTAAGACTTAGAGGCCGTCCGAGAAGTTGAGGTAAACTAGAAGGAGGAGACAAGCGAAAGGGGTCAGCAAATGGAACGATGAGCTTATCCGAGTGATTTAACGGACGCCGAATGGGAAATCATCGAACCGCTGATTCCAGCGGGGAAGTGGGGCGGGCGGCATCGGGAAGTGGACATGCGGGAGGTGCTCAATGCCATCTTTTATGTTTTGAAAACGGGCTGTCAATGGGCGATGTTGCCGCATGATTTTCCACCCAAAAGCACGGTCTATGAATACTATAGCCAATGGCGTGAGAGTGGAGATTAGCAGCGAGATTGCCCATGATGATAAGTTTTTGGTAGGTCATCGAAAACAGTATTGATCTGCCCCCAAAGACTAGGCCAAATGGAGCGAGGGCCGAACTTTCTCTACTCATTACTATCTTAACAATGGGCTAGCAGTATACAAAAGCGGGTCGTGAAACCCGCTGCTATTTATTCGTATTGTTTTGAGCTACTTGCGCCTATCTTTTAGAATTTGGTAAACCCGTGCTTTGGAAATACCAAATTGCTTGGCAAGGGCTGGTACAGAAACACCAGATTGATAGAGGTTTTCAACCAATTGATTGCGAGAAGATTCTTGTGGAGTGCTGTTGTTGATAGGCTCTTGAGGTAATGGCTGGTCTCGATACACCCATTGCAGTATGAGTTTTGTAGCCTACTCTAGTGAGTGTATGGAGGTGCCCCATACGGGCTTGGAAGCGATACCTCGCTATACCGCTCTCAGAGGCGCTTATGGCATTGCGGCGTTGCTTTATAAGGGGCTATCCCCTTCTGTTCCAAACTTCCCCGCTATCAAGCTAACCAGAAATAGCGAGTTAATTACTCGTTACCGAGCAGGTGAATCCGTTCCTACTCTCGCTAAAGAATACGGTATTTCAGAACAGCGGGCATATCAGATAATCGCTGGTAAGCGAAAGTAAGTAAAGTTTTCAGAATAAGCGGGCGTTGAGTCCGCTTTTGTTTTTCTTATACTGCTAAAATGACTGTGTGCCAGCACATCCAGAATACTCCCCTCTAGCTGAACTTGCGCCTGAACTCCTCAGCGCCTTTATAACGACATTTATTGCACGGTATGACTGTTATCCTAGGCAACTCCCCAATGGGTCGTATATTTGCGTTAGGGAGGCTTTAACGCCTCAGTTAGTCACGGCTCATTTCCGAGGATTGATAACGCTAGGGGCATATGCGCTTGCGCCAGATAATCTGGCTCATTGGTTGTGTTTAGATGCCGATGATTCTGACCAATGGGAACAGCTAATCAAGTTAGCCAGCAAACTTGCTGGTCAAGCGATAACATCTTACCTTGAACCTTCTAGGCGGGGTGGTCATTTATGGTTATTCACGTCTCCCCTACCCGGTGCAATTATCCGCCAATTCGGGCAAGAACTCCTGCGATCATATGATTTACCTAAGATGGAGCTATACCCCAAGCAAGATGTTCTCAAAACCGGGCCGGGTTCATTAGTACGACTCCCTTTCGGTATTCATCGGAAAACAGGCAGACGCTACTCTTTCATCAAGCCTAATGGAGAGCCATTGGCACTGACTATCCGTGAGCAAGTCGCCTTATTAGCGCATCCGAGCCGGATTTCTCAAACCTTTATTGATGAAGTAGTGGCTCAAATTCCATCCACTCCCCTACCCGAAGCCCCAATATTCGCTAAAATCCAAGCGACTGAAGGAGAACGCCTTTCAGACCGGATCAAAAACAGCATCAGTGTTTATGACTTTGTGAGTCGGTATGTGACACTTGACCAACGTGGGAAGGGTCTATGCCCATTCCATGATGACCGCGTGCAAAGTTTCCAAGTGAATCTTCAGGAAAACTATTGGTCGTGTTACGCAGGTTGTGGCGGTGGCTCAATCCTCGATTTTGCCATGAAATGGCGTGACAAACACGGTCAAGATGCCAGTTTTACCGCGACGCTCAAAGACTTAGCCGAGCAACTATTTTAACTGCTGTCATGCCGTCGTGCTGTCAAAACAGCATGACAGCTTACCTCAGTTTTGCTTATTGCATTCTCCCCAAAGGTCGGCACATAATCAGACTTTGAAAGGGTTGTTATGGGATTACTCACTGCTGAACCCTATTTGGAACTCTATGGCCTCTCCGAAGCGCCGTATTCAACCAAGCCCAATGAGCGTTACCTCTACCTCACCCCGACCCATCAAGAAGCTGTGGCTATGGTTGCTAAGGTCATCCGTGATAAAGAAGGAGGCGCAGTCGTTTATGGCAAATTCGGTACAGGCAAAACGACCTTGATGCGTCGCCTCTACTCCGAAATGCGGGATTATCAAGATCAGTTTCAGGTTGGCGTCATTGAAAACGCCGGGCATTGCCCCACCGAGTTCCAACTAGCCGGAGAGATACTCGAGAGTTTTGGACAGAAAAGCCTTCATAACCATCGGAAAGGGCGGTTTGACCAAGTAAAAGAACTGCTGTTTGAGAACTATCGTCGCAACATCACCTCGATACTCCTCATTGACGAAGCTCAAGAATTCCCCGCCAAAGTGCTGGAAAGTTTGCGGGGCTATCTCAACTTTGAGACCAACGAGCAAAAAATCCTGCAAATCATTTTGTTTGCCCTCCCTTCTATTACCCGCAAATTGGCCTATGCCAAGACCCTCCGCAATCGGCTGTGGCGTTCAGAACTTAAAGAAATGAATCGGGCGGAACTCGTCGAGATGTTGCGTTGGCGTTTCGCACAGGCGGGTGGCAAAACATTCCCGTTTGAAGAGGCCGCTTTGGAACGACTTTTTGAACTGACGAACGGTCATCCCCGCAATGCGTGCGGATTAGCCCAACTCGCCCTTGAAACAGCCGCACTAGGTACAGGTCGTGTGACCCCTACCATCATTAACCAAGTGAAAGAAAAACGCTTTTTAGAGGATTAATATGAGCAATATCTTCACAAAACTACTGGATGAAGGCCAACGGCAGCACGCCCAATTGCAAGATACCCCCATCAAACCCGAACAGCCTAAACAGGTGGTCTTCGACTCCCCTAAGAACGACAGCTTGACAGCGCGACAGCAACCTGTCACGACGGCACGACAGTCTGACAGCAGTACAGCCCGACAGCTTGACAGCATTCATACGTATGTGGCTGCTTTCTTGCAAAATAAGGCTACCAACAAAACTACCTTACGCTATCCCCCAACCCTTATGGCGGAGTTGGAAGAGGTGTTATACCAGATTAAACGCACACATGGGACAGCCCTCTCCAAGAACGAGGTGTTTGTATTGGCTTTAGCCCAAGTCTTGTGGGATTTTAAACACAATGCCACGCGCAGTTTAGTGTTTCAAGAACTCATTCAATCCACCCCCAAATAACGCTGTCATGACAGCTTGACAGCACGCTGTCCTCACAGCAGTACAGCACGAAGGCAAGACAGCAAATTACCCCTTGCAGCCAGCTTTTTCCCATGCGCTAAATGACGTACTACTCACTTGAAAGAGTGGGGTAGTGGCACGCTACCGTTGCGGCGCAGGGGCAACGGCCTACCGTCTTGTAAAAACCCAACCTAGCGAACCGTTTCTTGGAAGGCAACTTTCAAGATAAGCAGGCCGAAAACCTGTCGAAGACACTTCAGGCGAACACAAAAAACTGACCTTTCAAGATTCAAAATCACGAAGCGTCAGCTTCGCTTAAGACACGCTTAGGAGGGAAGTATAGAAATACGGGCAGGGGAGAACAAGTCAAAAGGGAAGACCCTAAAAACGGCGAAGCCTTGTAAATGGTGAGTGTTGACGTGCCTAAAAAGTCCCCTATACCCGTATAGGGGGGCTAAAGCCCTTCGGTTTTGATCGGGCAGGGTCGCACGCACCAGCCGTTCACCTGCATCAATACAGGCAGAACGGCGAGGTGACGGTGCAAACCCCACCACTCCCAAAACCGACCACCGTCGGGGTTCAAGTGGCACACGCCGAAGCCCGACTGCCCACTCTCGAAGCAACCGGGGTCGCCCCCCACCGCACATTTTTTTCAAAAATCGTCGAGCGGTGTGGTCGCGCACGGTTGCAGGCTGACGTCGTTTTTTAGGAAATTATGAAATTCTTGAAAAAAGCTCGCCAGCCTGTTCAACCTCTCGGGTAGGCAGTCGGGCTTGCAGCCCGACGGTGGTTGCGGGGCTAGAAGCCCCGCTAAAAGCCGAAAACCGTGCGCCCACCGCCGTTTTTGTAAGAACTAGAGTCGTAAAGTAAAGCGCCGTTTTTGCATTATTAGGGGAGTTCACATAAACTCTTTAGAGGATGTTATACCAGATTCGGATAAAGGGTAGAGATTTAAGCATAAGCGGGCCACCAATGAAAACAAGTGGCGGAACGAACGAGTTCAGGATGGTCTTGAAGCCAATTGCAGCGTTGGCCTTGGACTGACTCCAG
>JABFGB010000041.1 GCA_013112715.1 Chloroflexota bacterium | reverse complement strand
TATCTCCCATTCCGCATCACTCAAGTCGGTCGCATAAGCTGGTCGTTTCATTTGGCTCGCCTTCCGGTATAATGAACCTTGACACCCTCATTATACTCTTAATCCTTTCCCTTTCCATTTGGTCTCTAAGAGACAAACCCCTTCATCAGAAGCTCCAGCAATGAGTGGCCCGATTGGGCTTTCTAGCCATGCCGTGTAGATACATTGACCCTCTCGACTTTGCCCCGGTGCTTGTCCAAACATGCGCTTAAATGCCTCCCGAAATCCGCTGTGTGATTCGTAGCCATGCTCGAAGACGACATGATCTAATGTCGCCCCTTCGCGGATGGCCTCAAATGCTACCCCCAATCGTCGCGCCCGACAATATGCTTGGAAGGTCATGCCATAGCGTTTGATAAAAAATCGCCGTACCCGTGCCGGGTCAACACCTCTTGCCCGCAAATCTCCATCTTGAATTCTAAGTGAAGGATTCCCTTCAATTTCATTGACCAATGGCGCGACCCACTCTGGTAGCTGCCCTTTGATTTCAAGAGGGTGGCAGCGTTTGCATGGCCGATACCCTGCGAAAAGTGCTTCGCGGACAGTAGCAAAAAACTCAACATTCTGAGGATATGGCTTGCGGGCGGGACATGAGGGCCGACACACAATGCCTGTCGTCCGCACGGCAACAAAAAAGATGCCATCATAGGACTCATCACCATTCTGATAGGCCCGTATCATTTCTTCAACCGGAGGCAGTAGGCTAATCATGGGAATTTGCTCCATACACCGCATTAGCTTGCATGGGCTGAATTGTAAGGCTAACCCACTGTCGCTTCCACCGAAAAATGAACACGGATATTGGGTGAGATATGGCGTATCCGTGCCGATTTCTCAAATCGAGATTTTAGCCTAATCTTAGGAGAAATTTTAGAGCATCGGGGAACCGCCGTGCCCAATCCACTTCACTGTGCCCCCCGCCGTCTTCTTCAAAATAGAGCAGGTCATCGCCCAATGAATAACCCTTATTGCCCAGCGATTCAACGACCTGACGCGCATGATACATCAGATAACTGATGCTCATATTGGTTTTGCGGCGACTGCCTTCATTTGTACCCACATCTAAATAAATCTTGCCGGGGACATACGCGAGGCCATTGATAAATTCTTGGATGCGCGGCATTCCTGCCCACAATGCTGGGCTGAATACAGCAGTATAACCGAAAACATCAGCACGATGGAAAAACCCGTATAGGCTAATCAAGCCACCCATTGATGACCCCGCAATTCCGGTATTTGCCCGATCGGGTAGGGTGCGAAATTGGTGATCAACCTCTGGTTTGACGGTTTCTACCATAAACCGCAGATAATCATTTCCCCGCCCTTTACCAAAACGCGGGTGGTCAAAGGGGTTGTATTCTTGCTGCCGCTGTTCGTTGTTGGGGATACCGACCACAATTAGTTCGGCGTCCGACCCATACTCAGCGGATAACAGTTCAATGGTCTCATCTACCTGCCACTCCCCCGCATAGCTGGTGGCGGCATCAAACAGATTTTGCCCATCCTGCATATAAAGGACGGGGTAGCGCCGTTGGCTCATTTCGGGCCAGTTGTATGAAGGGGGTAGATAAACCAAAATATCCCGCGTATTTTGCAACTGCGGGCTGTAGATATTCGTCTTGATTTGGAGATTGCCCAAAACGGTATGTTGTTCCGGGTCTTTATCCAGCAGATAATCTTGCCAGTGTGTCATAGTCACCCCATGATAATTGCTGCCTACGTTGAGTAAGATGAAAAAGGAGTGTTTCCGACAATAATTCTCTACGTCAACAGGGATGTGGCTTATTATCTAGATGCTGGTTTTTATTTAGATGATTACGGCGATAGTCCATAAACAGCCGACGCACGTCTTGAATGATAGGGCATATTTTCATCGGCAAAATGGGTGTTTTGGCTCCGGTCATCCAACTTAACCCTGCCATGACAAATAGGGCAACGGCGGAAAGCAGATAAATTCCATTTGCCAACTGTTCGCTATCATCTTTCAGGAGGGTTGTGGTGATGACCAGTAGGCCAATAAAACCCAGCAATAATCCCTCCGCAACCGCTTCCATTGTGATGATACGGCGGTTATCAAGTGAAATCTCACCAAAACCCTTAACGATAGGGGGTGTAGCGGCGATATGGGCACTTCCCCAAAGAAAAATGACAATTGCCCCCAGATAGAACAGAACATCACTCAACATAAGGCAAGCTCCTGAATGTTTTACAGAGTCAAGAAGCTGCAATGTAGTGCTAGACCATTCTCTTCATTATAAAGCTAGTTTAGGGTCAGCAGATACGCGATTACATCCGCAATCTGTTGTTTTGAGAGTTTGTCGTCATATTTGGAAAACATGTTGTTGCGATAACCCTCTGCGATATGTTTACCGGGGGCGATGATACTATTCAGCAAATATTCCTCCGCCGATTCGCCATCTACCCGATTTCCCGCTTCACTGCCAATCCCACCTAAACCCGGCCCGGTTGCGCCATCTTCGCTGCCTGTGTTGTGGCAGGATTTACATGCCGGAGCATCACCATCGCCTTTTTCAAAAAGTTCCTTACCCGCTTCAGCATCACGCTCAGTAGGCAAATCGGCAACGGTAAAGGCCGCTTCTTTGCTGTCATCCTCGCAGGCAGTTAACCCCAAAACGAGGGTCATCAGTATCAAGACAGGCCAGCTATAGTGCATCTTCATCAAGATCAATCCTCAAGACATTATCCGTCATCCAACAGCCCATATAAGGCGGCAGTTTTTGACGGGACAAAGTAAAAACGTAGTGGATGGTTTCGCCCTCGGCGCTCATAATGGTCACAATCTGTTGAGCTTCGGTATCCATCACATTGATAGGCCCATACTCCACCCCTACCCAGTTGAGCATGGGGGTATAGATTGGGTTTCGGACGAGTTGAATAAAACGATCAATCGGGCCAGTCACGGCACGATTGGCAGGCGAGGCAAATTGAAAGGCGACCCGAATACCGTAATCTGGTTCGGGGTCATCATTTTTCTGTAACGCCTCTAGCTGAATTTTGACCACCATCTGGGGAGGTAATTCGGGGATGGGCTGCGGCAGCAGATCATCAGCGTTGAAATTCATAGTGTCACCATCCATGTGATTTGTGACAAAAATTGCGAACGTAGTTTACACTAATTTGCGTACCACATCTACCGCTTTTAAAATTGCGGGGGTTTTGGTGAAGGAAATTTGAGAGGATAGGCAAGGGTATGCGGTCAAAACGAAATCGGGCGGCTTTTATGATGTCCCTGCTGGTGATCGGGTTAATGGCTATTTTAGCGGCCTGCAAAAAAGACCATGATGTGGAGGTGTTGCCGACGTTGGCAAATGTCAATGAGGTGGCGGCGACACTAGGTATTCCTCCCCAGCAGATTATTGATGCCACCCTTACTGCCCGCGCCCCCACTGCAACCGATACCCCCACCCCCCCGACAATTGTCACCAATACCCCCACCAATACCCCGACGGTAACGATTACCCCAACCGTCACGCCTAACCCGATTGAGTTGACCACAACGGCGGTATATGCCCGCCAAACGGAAATCGGGATGACCGCCAGTGCCCCACCCACGTCTACCATTACGCCAACCCCATCCAATACCTTTACGGCGACGCCCGAACTGCCCACCAATCCAGAGCCTAATTACATCGTCTTTAATTCCAATCGGGCTGGAACAAACGATATTTGGGTTATGCCGGAGTTTGATAAAGATGCCAAACCGATTGTCCTTGCCCCTGAAAGCAACGAACATGTATTGGCCTGTGATCCGCAAGGCCAGCGCTATATTTTTGATTCGGATCAGGGCGGAGACCGCGAACTCTATTTAGGCGAATATGCGACCGGCCAAATTCGCCCCCTGACCGACACCGATGGAGAAAATTATCATCCCGTTTGGTCGCCCTCCGCCGACCGCATCGCTTTTGTTTCGACGCGCAATGGGGACGCCGATATTTTGGTAATGGATTCTGGTGGCGGCAATGCGGAACGGATCACGATTGAGGGCAGCGATGAGATTTTTCCCAACTGGGATGTTTTGGGCACGACCCTGTATTACAGTTCCAACCGCGACGGCAACTTTGATATTTTCGCCTACGATTTGATTGCCAATCTGGAAACACGCATCACCGATACCCCCGATGTAGATGAACTCTATCCTGCGCCATCTCCAGATTTTGTGACGTTGGCGTATGTAGCGGAAACCTTGCCGGGGAGTCCTGAAACAGGGGCAGTTTATCTGTTGAACATGACCACCCGTGACACCCGTCCAGTCGTGACAGCAGCGGGTCGCGTCGAGATGCCGTTTTGGGTGAGTGCCAATGAATTACTCGTCTCGGCTGATTTGAATGAACAGATCGCCATTTTACAAGTGGATTTGGCCGCGACTCGCCCGACTGTCTTGACCGCCTATTCCGAAAATCGTTGGCCGCGTTTTTGTTATATCCCGACCTCTGTATTTAATGGGTTGGCCGCCGCACCCCCTCTGCCCACTTTCACTCCGCTACCGACTACCCCTGCCCCGAATGCAGCAGGCGGTGATTCGGACTATACCGCTGTCGTACAGCCCGAGGATTCGTGGATTATTTCCAGCGAGACATGGATTGCCGATGAGTTTGCCTTTGTCGTGCCGAGTATGCTGACCACCGCACCTATTTCAGGCTTCTTGTCGGACAATCTGCTGAGTTTGACATGGGACGATGAGCAGGGCACGCATATTTTGACCATTGCACTAGAGGCGATTCGCGGTGCCCTTGAAGCCACCATTGTGGGGTATACCATTGATGATTTTCCTGCCCCTGCCGACGCAGTAGAAGGCTTTGACGTAATCATTCGGGATCGGATTCTACACAACAGCATCCGCCCCGGCCCTTATTATTTGGCGCAGGTAGACATCACTGACATCAACATCACTTTTACCTATCAAGTTCCGGCTCGGTTGCCGAGTTCCCCTCCCGGTCAATATACGGTGGGGCCAGTTTCAGCCCCCGATGGTTGGTTGATCTCGGTGGAACGGTGGACACCCGCCGAACTTTCGATTTTGGCGTCCGAGCCGGATTTACCAATTGGCGTGGATTTTGTCGAGGGGCGGTTACGTTATAGCTGGGTCGAACGTGGCGAAAGTGTGGTGCTGCTGGTGGATATTGAGGCGGATGAAGGCAACTTGGTACTAACCCCGGTGAGTTATACGATTGGCAGCGATTGGGGCGATATGGACACCATCCGCGACCTGCTGTTCCGTCTGCGTGAAGGGCTGCTGTTGAACAGTGTGCCGCCGGGTGAATTTTTGTTTGCGCGAGTTGCCTTTACCGATGTGAATATGGAATTAACCTTCTTGATTCCACCGCAATCAGAATAGAGCTAGGAAATTTTCAATACCAGATGGGGTGGGCGTAATCATGCCTGCCCCTTCTGCTTTTAATTGCTGATTGCCACTTGCCGCGAAATCTACCCCGAATACGATTCGCCCCTGTTCCCGCGCAAAACGAATGGTGTGCATCGCGCCGCCATCCACATCGGATTCCACCAAAATGACGGCTTGGCTTAGACCTGAGATGATGCGGTTACGCGCCACCAATTGACTGCTACTGGGACTGACTTCCGGCGCGACCTCCGAAAATAGTGCGCCTTGTTGGATAATCTGTGTGGCAAGCGATTTGTTTTCGGGTGGGTAGAGATTATGGACTCCACAGCCCAACACCGCGACGGTTGCCCCATTTTTTAATGCGCCGTAATGTGCCTGTGTATCAATCCCGACTGCCATACCACTGACGATTGTCCAGCCAGCCTCACCCAATTTTTCACCGAGTAGATAGGCAAAATCATGGGCCGCGGGGCTGGGTTCGCGTGTGCCGACAATGGCGACGGTTTGGAGTATGGCATTTGACCAATTGCCGCGTTTGAATAACAAGGGTGGAGCGTCATGGGTGGCTTTGAGCATCGGCGGATAATCGGCGACATAGTGGGGCAGAATTTCAATCCCTGCCATCTGCCATGCCTCGATTTTTGCACTGACCTCCTCAAGATTAACATTCTGAATGGATTCGACAGTGCGTGAACCAATCCCCGGCACGGCCCGTAAGTCATCAGGGGAGGCAGCAAGCACATTTTCGGGTGCCTGAAAGTGATTCAGTAGTCGGGCCATTAATTTTCCCCCGACTCGCGGTACTAGACTTAACCCCACCCACGCGACAAATGCTGAATCTTGCGTCATACTCGTTACTCAAAGATGTACTGGATAAATCAAACTGAAAGGTGTTGAAGATGGAGTATACACGCCTTGGCAGAACCGGGCTGAAAGTCAGCCGTCTATGTCTTGGTACGATGAATTTTGGCCCATTGACTACCGAAGCCGACAGCTTTGCCATTATGGACAAGGCGCTTGAACTCGGCATCAACTTTTTTGATACCGCCAATGTTTATGGTTGGAAACGCGGCGAAGGCATTACCGAAAACATTATTGGACGCTGGTTTGCACAGGGCGGCAAGCGGCGGGAAAAAGTCGTCCTTGCCACCAAAGTGTATGGCGCGATGGGCGATTGGCCCAACGAAAATAAACTCTCTGCGCTGCATATCCGTCGGGCGGTAGATGAAAGCCTGCGCCGGATGCAGACCGATTACATTGATATGTACCAGATGCACCACATTGACCGCGACACCCCATGGGAGGAAATTTGGCAAGCGATGGAAGTCTTGGTGCAGCAGGGCAAGATTTTGTATGTAGGCAGTAGCAATTTTGCCGGATGGCACATCGCACAGGCCAATGAAGCCGCCAAAGTCCGCCATTTTATGGGCTTGGTCTCCGAACAAAGCCTGTATAACCTCAAAGACCGCATGATTGAACTCGAAGTGATTCCCGCCTGTCAGCATTATGGATTGGGCCTGATTCCTTGGAGTCCATTGGCAGGTGGTTTGTTGGGTGGCGTCTTGGAAAAAGAGCAGCAGGGTCGCCGCGCTTCTGAGAATATCCAAAAGGATATCGAGAAGCACCGCCCTCAACTCCAAAAATATGAGCAGTTTTGCAAGGATATTGGGGAAAAACCTGCCGATATCGCGCTGGCATGGATGCTAAAAAATCCAGTGGTGACTTCACCAATCATTGGCCCACGCACGATGGAACAATTGGATGGCAGCCTGCGGGCGTTGGAAATCAAATTAACTGACGAGCAGATGACCACGTTGGACGAAATTTGGCCGGGACCGGGTGGTACTGCGCCAGAAGCATATGCTTGGTAAGTAAATTTTGGTGGGGGATGTAGGTTCTATATCCCCCGTTTTATGCCAAGAAGTAGTGAGAATTTGGAATCAGCACTATGGACCGTGTTCAGCAAGAATAGATTCAATTTTGTTGATACATTCCCTAAGCCCGATATTGTAACCATCTCTATACTGACGAGTTGCATTTAGAGGAGACATATCGCCTTGTGGATTTTCGGCGAGGCTTTTAATTACGAAATTTTCTGACCAAGTGAGCTTGCTTTTAAGGTTAATTAGGCCTGCATTTTCTTCAAGCGCAAAGACACAGGCATCACACATCCCATCAAACTCGTAGACTAGTCGGCGAAGGGTGGAACTGAGCCTCGTTTGGGAGTAATCTGGAGAGCTTTGCTCCTGCAAAATCATACCCGTTAAGTGGGTTAAACTAGATATGTGCGCTGTTAGATAGACCTCCATCTGTAAATTTTCTAGTGGAAGATGGTCGGAGCGGACAGTTATGGAGTTAGGCAATGATTTTGCCTGCTCAATGCGTTTTGTTAGTTCGTCGGCATTTGAATATATCGCATCCAACGCAAAATCGTGAGCATCTTTTTGAGCAGCGAAAGATGACAATAATGCTTTGATGCCTGATAGTATCTTTGTTGCCAAAGACTCATCGTGATTTGGGCCACCCATGAGTTATCCTTGAGAAACTACTTGATACCACCGCTGGATATATCTGTCCCAATGATGGCATCAAGTTGTTAAAAATCAAAGGGCATTTCTCAGTGCAGCCGCCAGACTTCGCGCTTCATCCACACTTTTACCGCCCGCTTTGACTAAGGCAGTTCCCACAATCACCCCATCCACCAATTGACCGAGTTGTTTAGCTTGGTTGGGAGTGTTGACCCCAAACCCAACGGCAATGGGGTGTTGGGTAACGGTGCGAATCGCCGCTACATTTTGCGTTAGCTCTTCTGGCAAGGCTTCTTTTGCACCTGTTGTGCCTGTGATGGATACCAGATAAATGTAGCCGCGAGATTTTTGCGCCGCCAGACGAATCCGGCTTGGGCTGCTGGTCGGGGCGACAAAATAGGACAAGCCAAGTTTGTACCCGTCTACCAATTTCTGGAAATCATCGGCTTCGTCGGCGGGTAAATCGGGGATGATGAATCCATCAATGCCGAATTTTTTGGCGTCGGCGGTCAACTTTTCATAGCCATACGCCATAAATGGATTGACGTAGCCCATCAAGACCATTGGGGTCTGGATTCCACGCTGGCGCAGTTCCCCAATCGCTTTGACACAGTGCTGCGGAGTTGTACCATTTTTCAAGGCAATTTGGGTAGCAGCTTGGATAGCTGGGCCATCCGCCAGTGGATCAGAAAAAGGCACGCCAACTTCGATAATATCCGCGCCAACTTCCGCAAAGGCCGTAATGACATCGAGCGAAGTGGCGTAATCGGGATAGCCAATCGGGAAATAGGGGATAAAAGCGGCCCGTTTTTCGGTTTTGGCTTGTGCAAAGGCTTTTTCAATTGCGGCCAATCCGTGTGTTTGAATCGCAGTTGCCATGTTTATTCACCCCTCTCATTCAAAGCGTTAATCACGGTATCGAGGTCTTTATCTCCCCGGCCCGACAAATTGACCAACACCACGGCATCTTTGGACAGTTTCGGCGCTAATTTGATGACCTCAGCGACAGCGTGTGAAGATTCCAGCGCGGGGATAATGCCCTCCAATTTACAGAGGAGTTGAAACGCCTCCAATGCTTCTTCGTCGGTGGCATAGGTGTATTCGGCGCGTTCTTGGTGACGTAAAAAAGCGTGTTCTGGCCCGACGGAGGGATAATCCAACCCGGCTGAAATGCTGTGCGTTTCCATGATCTGCCCATCTTCGGTCTGCATCACATATGATTTTGTGCCGTGCAGCATTCCCAAACGCGAAATTTTTTCGTCAGCAAAACGGGCGGCGTGTTCCCCGGATTCAATACCGTGTCCTCCAGCTTCCACACCAATCAATTCCACATTGGCGTCATCGCGGAAGGGATAAAAAATGCCGATGCTGTTGCTGCCCCCGCCGACACAGGCCACCACAAAATCGGGGAGCGTGCCTGCCATCTGCTGAATTTGTTCGCGGGCTTCGATGCCGATGACGGATTGGAAATCACGTACCATCATGGGATAGGGGTGTGGGCCAAGTGCCGACCCCAATAGATAATGGCTGCTGCGGACATTCGTCACCCAATCACGGATAGCTTCGTTAATGGCGTCTTTCAGTGTTTTGCTGCCGGACTCTACCGGGCAGACCTGCGCCCCTAATAATTTCATGCGGAACACATTCGGCTTTTGGCGTTCCATGTCGACACTGCCCATGTAGACCACGCAATCAAGCCCAAGCAAGGCGGCGGCAGTGGCAGAGGCAACGCCATGCTGACCCGCGCCTGTCTCGGCGATGATGCGTTTTTTGCCCATGCGTTTCGTAAGCAGGGCTTGACCGAGGGCATTATTGATTTTATGAGCGCCGCTGTGGGCCAAATCTTCGCGCTTGAGGTAGATTTTTGCCCCACCTAGATATTCGGTCAGACGGGCCGCGAATGTCACCGGGGTGGGCCGTCCGATATAGGTGCGATTCAGATTGATGAGTTCGTTTTGAAAATCTGGGTCATCTTTCATTTCCAGATATTTAGCGGTCAATTCCTCAAGGGCGGGGATGACCGTTTCCGGTACAAATCGCCCCCCGAATGGCCCAAAATATCCGCGTGCGTCGGGTACGGTTGGCATGGTAGTCATGATGCTGCAATTCCTTTAGCTGCTTGAATGAAGGCGCGAACCTTATTGGGGTCTTTTTTGCCGGGGCTGGCTTCTGTGCCACTAGAAACATCCACTGCATACGGCTTGGCGAGGGCGATAAATTCGGCTACGTTGTCGGGGGTCAACCCGCCCGACAGCATCAGGCGCTGGGTATGGGCGGCGACGGTGCGAATGACATCTGGCGGGGCCGTTTCACCTGTGCCGCCATGCTGACCGGGGACAAAGGTATCTAATTGGAGCGTGGGCAGGGGTTCAATCAAATCGGCGCGGTCAAACTGGGCCACATCCGCGATGGCCTGCGATGGCGTTTCAGGTCGCACCCCCACATAGGCCGGAAATTCCAATTCCTTGACCAATGCAGCACGCTCCAAACTCACCAATTGCGCTGCATCCACTCCGCTGATCTGGCATTGGCTGAAAATTTCGGCGGCGGTCATTTGCTCTACGACGAATACCCCGATACATAAGGGCGCATTCCCCGGCATGGCTTCGCGCACCTGCTGGATAATTTGGGCGGCTTGGACGGGTTCGATATACCGTTTGCTGACCGGGGCAAAGATAAACCCCAACAAATCCGCGCCTTGTTCGGCGGCATATAGGGCATCTTCAATAGTAGTCAATCCGCAAATTTTGACTTTGGTCATCGGGCTACCCCACTGAGTTCGCGCACTTTGGTGGCGCGGTCATCGGCTAAAATAAGCGACTCGCCCACTAAGATCGCATGGACACCCGCATGGGCGAGAATTTGAACATCGGCGGCATGATGAATACCACTTTCCCCGACCAGTGTGATTTCGGGGGGGCATAAACGGGCAAGTTGAACGGTGGTCTGCAAATCCACTTCAAAGTTACGCAGGTCACGATTATTGACCCCGATCAAACGCGGCTGAAGGGCAAGGGCGCGTTCCATCTCGGCCTCGTCGTGGACTTCAATCAAGGCTGCCATGCCCATTTCGATGATTTGGGCTTGCAGATCGGCTAACTGCGAGTCCGAGAGGCAGGCGACAATTAGCAGCACCGCATCCGCCCCGGCCACCCGCGCTTCGGTCACTTGATAGCCATCAATCACAAATTCTTTACGCAGCACGGGCAAGTTGACCGCCTGCTTAACCTGTGTCAGATAATCCAAGTGCCCTTGAAAAAACTGCTCATCGGTCAGCACACTCACCGCCGCCGCCCCATTTTGGTAATAGGTCGTGGCGATGTCTACCGGGTCAAAATTTTCGACAAACACCCCTTTGGATGGGGAGGCTTTTTTGACCTCGGCAATCAAGGCCACTGAATCACGGCGCAGCGCCTCAATAAAATCACGCGGCGGGAGGACATCGGCCAATTTTGCCTGCAATTCACGGGCGGGGAGGCGTGATTTGGCATCGGCGACTTCTTCGATTTTGTGGGCTATAATCTGGTCTAAAATCGTGCCCGTTTTGGTAAAACCACTCATGCTTTGGCCTCCGGAGCGAACTGCTGTGAATAATGTACCAGCGCCTCCAATTTTTCCAAACCCTTGCCGCTGTCGAGTACCAGTGCCGCTTGGTGCAAGCCATCATCCAGCGTATTGCACACCCCCGCGACCACAAACGCGGCGGCGGCGTTTAACATGACGATTTCGCGTTGGGCGGTTGTTCCACGCCCAGATAAAAGTTCGCGGGTGAGAGTGGCGTTTTCTTCAGGCGTACCGCCGAGAATTTCATCAAGCGCCGCTTTCTTGAGGCCCAGTTTGCTCGGCTCGATTTCATAGGTCTCAACCCGTCCGTCATGAAGTTGGCTGACATAGGTTGCGCCGAGGGTGCTCATTTCGTCCAAACCCCCTGCCCCATGCACGACAAAAACGGCTTCTGAACCGAGTTCTCTGAGCACCTCCGCCAACGTTTGGGTCAAACCGCTGCTAAATACTCCCATCAATTGACGACGTGCCCCGGCGGGATTGGTCAATGGGCCGAGGATGTTAAAAATGGTGCGGACGGCTAATTCGCGGCGGGGGCCGATAGCGTGGCGCATGGCGGGGTGAAAAGTGGCAGCAAACAAAAACCCGATGCCGATTTCATCTATACACAGCGCGGCTTGTTCAGGGGTGACGCCGATATTGACCCCCAAGGCGGCCAAGACATCAGCGGAGCCACTTTTGCTACTGGCGGCGCGGTTGCCATGTTTAGCGACTGGAATCCCACCCCCAGCGGCGACAAAAGCGACGGTGGTCGAAATATTAAACGTATTGCTGGCATCCCCGCCCGTCCCACAGGTGTCAATCACATTCGGCGTCTTGACCGGGGCATGATTGGCGGCTTCACGCATAGCACGAGCGCTGCCCGTAATCTCCTCCACTGTTTCGCCTTTCATACGGAGCGCCATCAAGTAACCGCCGATTTGTGCAGGGGTGGCTATCCCATTCATGATTTCCCCCATCGCGGCATGGGCCTCTTCTTGGGTTAGATGCTCATGTTGGGAGACTTTGCGAATTGCCTTTTGTATGCCCATTCACCCATTTCCTCTCTCACTAACTGGGAAACAAAAAGAGACGCTCCTGTTCTAGGACGAGAAGCGTCTCCCGTGGTGCCACCTAGCTTAGATCGTATGATCTCACTTTGGCAGGCAAGCTCGCAAAATGATTGTGGCCTTGCCTATCACCCTGATAACGGTGGTGTTCTCCGTCGGCGGCTACTGCCATTCACCGTCGCGGCTCCCCGGCCCATTTCATTGTTATGTGCTGCACCGCCTTTTCAGCAGAGAGGCGGCTCTCTGGGGCAGACCCATCACAACTACTTATCCGGTTCAACGCCTGTATTGGTTTAGTTCTTCATAGACTAACCTTATCATGCCCGACTGTCAAGTTTTTTGTTAACCCACGCCAAGTAACCTACTGACCACCTCTCGACCTATGGTACGCTTAAATGGGAACATGAATATCCCTATCATCGTCTTATGCTAGGATTTTTATCGAACGGATATGCGAAAATCGAGGAGGCGTTTTATGTCCCGATTGATGCCTACTAAACTATTGCACAGCACTCTTTTGGTCATTCTCATAGTCGCTGTTGCTCCATCATTGGTCATGGCCGCCCCACATTATCAATCTACCGAATTCGCCGCCACGCTCGAAGTTTATACCGAAGGGGTTCAAGTCAAGCGTGCCGAAACGGAGCAGTGGATTGCGGTTACAGGTCGGGCGGTGGTGGCCGCTGGCGACAGTATTCGTACCGACGCGACTGGCGAGGCGATAATTATCTGGTTTGATGATGGCACACTAGTCGAACTGCGCCCCAATACCGAGATTGTGATTAATGCCTTCAATGGCGACCCCGATGGCGATCAATTTGTAATTGAAACCCAAGTGATATTGGGGCAGGTCTTTAATAATGTCGCCCATCTTATCAATCAAGATTCGCGCTATACCGTTGTGACTCCAACCATGCAGGCAGCAGTACGTGGTACGACGTTTGGCATTGACGTGCAGGCCGATGCGCAGTCCACTATCGCGGTAGGGTCTGGCATTGTGGCAGTGTCGCAGGGTGAAGATGAACAACAGGTCGAGGCTGGGTTCTGGTTACGCGCTTCGGTGCCTGTTCAGACCGCCCTTGCGCCTTCTGCCCCACCGACAGGCTCAGAAAATGCTTCGGACAGTCCGCCTGATGATGGTGGCGAAGTGGAATCGCTGGTTGTCGTTGACCTATCTGATCCACTACCTTTTAGCGAAGCAGGCAATGATCCGATTTTGAATGATTTGATTGCGGGGGTAGCCCAAACTTGTGCCGGAACAATAGATAGCCCTAGCTCTAGCCCAGTTCGGGTTTATAATTTTCCGGCAGAGTCAGCGGGACTCGTTGGCACAGCGGCGCTTGACCAGCCTATCGAAATATTGGCCCAATTAGCAGATGGTAATTGGGTTGAACTGGTGTGGAATGGCGAAATTGGCTGGCTACCCAATCAAAATGCACGATTGGACGAAGCCTGTCGTGCGAATTTGCCGATTGTGACAGGTGAATCCCCGCTGCCGATACCCTTGCGAATGCAATAATTCAAGGATGGGAGGCCGATGGGCGAACAGTATTTTGATTCATATGAAGAAGTCTTGATGCAAGGTAATCAAGTGATGGGGGGACTCGGCGGTAAACACCACGAGTTCCCTTGGCTCATCTATGCCTTTCGCCCATCGCCACACTTTGACGCTATCCGGCATTGGTTTGACGAGCAAAATCGCCTGTGGGACGAATTACAGGGGTTTGAAGAGCAGTTGGATGAAGACCCCGATTTGGTAGAATTGGAAGATATTATTGACTCGCTCGAATCAGAATTGGATACAATCGAGCAGCAAATCGAAGCACTAGACTTGTATATCCGGTCTGAACGGACGGGTCATCTTACACCCATTGAAATCATTCACATCCGCGATGGTGCCGCGGAAATTCAACCAAAGCTGGTATAAACACATATGTCTTCAAATCACTGGTATAAAGACGCAGTTTTTTATGAACTCAATCTTCGGGCTTTTGCGGATGGCAATGGCGATGGACACGGCGATTTTATTGGCCTGATCGAGCGTATGGATTATCTGGTCGAATTAGGCGTTACGGCGGTCTGGTTGATGCCGTTTTATCCCTCGCCACTCAAAGATAATGGCTACGACATCAGCGATTTTTACAATATTGACCCCGCCTATGGCACATTGGATGATTTCAAACGGGCACTCGCTGAATTTCATAAGCGCGGGATTCGGGTCACGGTAGATTTAGTGGTGAATCACACCTCCGATCAACATCCTTGGTTTATTGAATCTCGTTCCTCCAAAGACAACCCCAAACGGGATTGGTATGTGTGGAGCGATACTGACCAAAAATATCAGGACACACGCATCATTTTCGTGGATACCGAACCCTCCAATTGGACGCTTGACCCCCTCACTGGCGAGTATTTCTGGCATCGCTTTTATAAAGAACAGCCCGATTTGAATTACGATAATCCCGAAGTGCAGGCCGAGATGCTCAATATTATGCGCTTTTGGCTCAAGATGGGCATTGATGGTTTCCGCGTGGACGCCGTGCCCTATTTATTTGAGCGCGAAGGGCAAAATGGTGAAAATTTGCCCGAAACCCATGCCTATATTAAACAGATGCGGGCCATGATGGATAAAGAATTCCCCGGTACGATCATGTTGGCTGAAGCGAATCAATGGCCCAAAGATTTAATGCCCTATTTGCAGGGGGATGAATTCCATATGGGGTTTCACTTCCCTCTGATGCCACGTTTGTTTATGGCGGTTCGTCAGCACAATCGGCGTGAACTCATCAATATTTTAAATGAAACCCCAATGCTCCCTGAAGATTTGCAATGGTGCATCTTCCTGCGAAATCACGACGAATTGACGCTGGAAATGGTCACCGAAGAGCAGCGCCAATGGATGTGGAAAGAATATGCCCCTGATCCACGCATGAAATTGAATTTGGGTATTCGCCGCCGCCTTGCCCCATTATTAGATAATGACCGCCGCCGGATTGATTTGTTGAATGCACTTTTGTTCAGCCTGCCGGGGACGCCGATCCTTTATTATGGGGATGAAATCGGCATGGGGGATGACATTTGGCGTTATGACCGCAACGGCGTGCGCACCCCACTGCAATGGGATACCAGTAAACATGCCGGATTCTCAACCGCCGATAAGATTGTCGAAGATGTCATTACAGATGATGTTTATGGCTATCATCGGGTGAATGTTGCAGCGGCGCGTCAGGATGCAGGGTCATTGTTTAATGCTATCCGCCATCAAATTAGCGTGCGGAAGCAGCATCAAATTTTTGGCCAGGGCGATTTTCAAATTTTGTACCCTGCCAACGAAGCGATTTTTGCCTTTGAGCGTTTCCAAGAAAAACCGGAACTCGGCGCGTCACGGGTTTTGGTAGTCGCCAATCTTGCCGATTCTGAACAAGAGGTTGTGTTGGATACCAGCACCTATGGCAATGTCACCCCAGTTGATCTTCTGACCGGACAGGCGTATCCAAAGTTGGGTAGCAGCACTTATACCCTGCGCCTGCCTGCTTATGGTTGCATTTGGTTAGGCGTCTAAACTGTCTGGGCTGGATTGGATACTCGGTGGGGTTGGATCACCGACATAGGTGTTTAGGGCTTCCACAAGCTCATTCATCCCCACTGGCTTGCTCAAAAACAGTGTCGCCCCAGCATCCATCGCTCTTTGGATATCCTCATCGTTGCTCACTTTGGATAGCATAAAAACAGGCAGTTGTTGGCGGGAGAGGTCGCTGCGAATCATACGACAGATGTCGGTACCGGGAAAATCAGGCATATTTAAATCTACAAAAACGGCGTGGGGTAGTTGACTGGCGATATTCCGCATGGCGTCCCCGGCGCTGGAAGCCACTGTCACCCTGTAGCCAAGACGATCCAACACCCTGTTGAGTGCGTCAGCCATTTCTTCATCGGAGTCTACTACCAAGATGCGGCGTGGACTAATTTCCTCAGTCTCTTCTTCTTCCTGTGTCAAGGCAGGTGGAACATTGCTTTTAGAGACCTTGACCCCTTCATGAACAGGCTGCATGGTGAAATAGACCTTGAGTTCGGCAAGCCCCACGCTGAGGGTGTCCCCATGTCGCAGGCGGTAGGGTTCATGCGCCAAGAGACGATGTCCATTTAATCGCGTGCCATTGGTACTACCCAAATCCACAATCAAGAGATGCTGCTCATTGGCCTGAATTTCGGCATGACGGCGCGACACCCCGCTTTCAATTCCCCGAAATGGCCCAAGGTCAACATCTGCTACCATATTTGCCTCAGGGTCGGTGCGACCAATGACAATTTTGCTGGGTACAGCCAATTGAATCGCCAACGCTTGCCCCATAATTTCAAGACGCACCATCCATGGGAGGGCAGGCAAATCTTTGGTATGCCCTGTTGCAGGCTGTAATTGCCCAGTTGGGGGGCGCTGCCGGGGGGGTAATGGGCGAGTTGTACGGCGACTGTCGTCAGTCATCATCGCTCCTTAACGATTTGAGATTATCCCACCCTTCAAATTATAAGGCCGGATACCAAAAAGGTGTAGCTGAGTTTTGCCTATGTCTCAAGACTAAATTTATCATGGTGACTTTCTTTTGTTTCCACTGGCAACTTAAGTTCTATCTTTAGAGGTTGTTAACTTCACGTAAAAGAATTGTTATAAAATGAACCAATGAACTTTAATCCGTGATAACTTAATTCTATCTATATTGTTACCTCTTCAGAGGCAACAGGAGAAAATTTATCGAATAGATCGGAATCCTTGCTTATGACCTTAACCACGTCGGTGGGGGCGGTCGAGATTTTGACAGAACAAGAAGGTTATTTCGCAGCAGTCTTTGTTTTTTAAGACCTTTATCTGTCATGACCTGCGCCCGATGGCGTGATATGAAGTTGAGGTGATAAGCCATGACCAATAGAACTTTTATCCCCTTTGTCGTTGTCCTTATTTTGCTGGCGGGTCAGGCTGCGTATGCCGAGGCCGTTCGTCCAATGCTATATTCTCCCCCAACTTGTGCCGAATGGTGGCATTCCGCCGATTCCAAGCCTACCCGGGATGCCTATTACAGCCTCATCAACACAGTGGACACAGTAGACCACTATTCACAAGAGACGGCCCAGCAAAACCGCCGACAATTCTCTCGTGTCGCTGTCCCGCCCTGCTTCAAAAAGCTGCAAACGCGCATTGAGAGTTGGAGTCTGCGACGTATTGCGCTATGGGAGCATTTCTATTTACATCCGCGCCCAACGGTAATCAATCGTGTTTTGGAGCGCTCTGGTGAGGAATTATGGAGACTGTGGCAAGACCTGTGGACATTAACCAAGACCCGCTGTCAGCCGATTAATCTGGATTGTGTGCAGTAGATGGGAACGAAAAGAGGGGTGATCTAGAAACACTCACCCCTCCTTCACATTCTTATTCCCCGACCACTACCCTAATCGCGGATTCGACGCTGTTCTCAGGTTTGACGTTCAACTGCACATCCACGATCTTGCCGTCTGGCCCGATGACCCAATGTGAACGAATCACGCCCATATATTTTTTGCCATACATGGATTTTTCGCCCCATGCCTCCCACTGCTCCAAAACTTCATGTTCGGGGTCGGAGACGAGCGTGTAGGGCAAATTTTGTTTGGCAATCCATTTTTTCAAGTCGGCAGGTTCATCGGGGCTGATGCCGATGACGGTGGCATTTTTATCTTGGAAACGCGGGAAGGCATCGCGCAGACCACACGCTTGCGTCGTGCAGCCGGGGGTATCCGCTTTGGGATAGGCAAACAAAATCACCGTCTTGCCGCGAAAATCTGAAAGTCTGGTTTTCTGTCCATCTTGATTCAACAATTCAAAATCCGGGGCCATATCCCCAATGTTTGGCATGATCGTTCTCCCTTAAATAAACTCCAACAAACATACCTCTGACACGCAGGTGCGCATCGGTCTTACATTTTAACCCTGTAGGCTGCCTAACCAAATAAGATTCGCCACCTGTTCCAATTCGCCGGTGTCGAGGGCCATTTTGTAGGTGGTCTGGCTGCTCAAATCTACTACAATCGCAGCGGTATTGCGGTCAATAAAGGCCATTGGTCGCAGGCGTTGTTCGGATGAAGCGCTGACCACGCGCTGTTCCCCTGTCGCAAAATCCGCCATCACTAATCCGAAGATTGGTGGGTCATCGGGTAATGCCCCCTGTACCCCACCCATCGCATATAGCAGCATCGAACCCCCCGGACTCAATAAAATATCCCCTGCCTGCGTAAACAGCACATCCGGCGCGGCCTCGATACGGCGTTCCCGATTATTTTCCAAGTTGACCAAGCGTAATTCATAGCCAACCCCGCTGGCGGTGCGTTCCAAACGAATCAAGGTGCGGCCATCATCGGCAATTGAGGCCGGGCAGAAGCAGTTGGGTTCACCGGGGAGGTGAAAATAGCTCTGGCGCTGCTCAATATAGGCTTCAATCAATTGGTAATCGAGGAATAAATCTTCTGGGCGGCGTGGTTCGGTGGGGTGTTCTAAGTCGAAAAATACGCGACTGCCATCATTCGACACGGCAATCATCGCCACCCGTGAATAGGAACGCGCATCAGTCAATGGGATAGTGGGCAGGGTACGTAATTCTGAACCATCCAAATGCGCAACATACAGTGAAGCCTGCCAGCCATTTTCAAAATACATCTCAGCCCATGCAATTGTGCGGCCATTGGGGGAGATGACCCATTCAATCCGCAGCAGGGTCTGATCAATGCGTTGTGGGATAAAACTGAGGTCAAAGATACTGCCATTGGGAGTAATAAGGCGTGGCACAATGCCCGCTGGCTCACGATAAATGACCCCATTGGCGGTCAGCGTAAATTCCTCTAATAAATTGAGTTCGGGCGGGAAATTGTCAATGGTCGTGATGGCACTCAATCCGGTGACGGCATTGGCAAAATAGACCGTAACCGACTGTGCCTCGCTGTTGTAGCCCAAAAACACATCCAATGGGGCTGCCCCCTGTGCATGAGTGGAGGTCGGAAGGGCTTGCCCGATGAACAGCACCAGCATAAACACCAGCAAAATATTTTTCATGCCGTTTTCGCCTTGCGGATGAGATCAACAATCTGCGGGAGGGCTTCACCGAAGGGCATCGGCAGCCAATGGGTAGCCCAAGGGGTGATGTCACTTCGCTGCGGATTTATTTCCACCACCGTCGCCCCTGCTTCTACGGCATAGAGGGGAAGTTCAGCCGCTGGATAGACTGCGCCTTTGGTGCCGATCACCAGCATCACATCGGCCTGCTGACTTAAATCTACTGCACGGTACAGGGCATCCTGCGGTAGGGCTTCTTCAAACCACACCACATCGGGGCGCAGATAGGCCGTTTTGCAGTGAGGGCAGATGGGTGGGCCGCTTTCTTTATCCCATACCAACTGTGCGACATCGGCATAGGTCGGGTTGCCCTGACAATTGGCAAAACATTTATCCTTGCGAATATCGCCATGTAAACAGATCACATCGGTGCTGCCCGCCATCTGATGAAAGCCGTCCACATTTTGGGTCACAATGATGACTTGTGGTAGCAAATCTTCCAACTGTGCAAGGGCATAATGACCGGGGTTGGGTTCGCATTTGCCCACCAACTCACGCCGATATTGATACCAATCCCAGACCAATTTGGGGTTGGCTTGAAAGGCACGCGGCGTCGCCAATTGGGTCGGGTCATATTTTGCCCATAAACCATCAAGGGCATCCCGAAAAGTGGGAATGCCGCTTTCTTTGCTCACACCTGCCCCGGTCAAAACGACCAATCGCTGCGAATTGCCAATTACTTCGGCCAGTTGTTGAATGCTTGCCTGTGTCATTACTCCTATAACCTCCGTTTGCCGCCATCCGTCCCTAGATTTTTACGCGCTTGTTGGGCGGCATCCGCCAAATTTTCATCATCTACATACCCCATCGCCGCGTAGAAGGCCGCATCGTAGGCACGGGTCTTGACCACGACGGGCATGGGGACGGCATGGCCCAACAAAATCGCCTGCTGTTTGGTATCCAAACGGGCCAACACTTCGCGCAGGGCCGATGCGCCGCTAATCCCAGTCAGCACCGCCACAATGTCGCGCTCATTATCAAGCAGGGCCGTTACACGAGTCCCGATCTGGCTCATAACCTCTTCATCAATCCCGCTGGGCCGCTGGTCTACCACCAAAAGTGTCACGTTATATTTCCGCAGCTCACGCGAGATGATGCCAAAGATCGTTTGGCGGGCAATCATGGGATCAAGGAATTTATGCGCTTCCTCAATCGTGATGAGCAACTGGGGCGGCTTCATCGAATCATCCCCAAGCGCCTTTTCAATGCGCTCGACATAATATTGGTGGATGCGGCGGGTCAGGTAGTTGGCAACTAAAATATAGGCTTCGAGGATATTGCCATAGCGTCCGAATTCCAGCACGATGCTTTTGCGCTGTTCAATCAATTCAATAATTTTGCTCACACTGTCGCCAACAGCCCCATCCGGTTTTAAAAAGGCCCAGCGTTCAAAACGGCGTAGACGGCGTTCTAAGGCTTGAATGGATGCCCCGCTGACACTTGACGTTTCCATGAGTTCTTCCATCGCATCGGCATTCAGGCGCAAAAAGGTCGAAATCCATTCCTCGCCAAAGCGTTTGCGGAGCATATAAGCCGCATCAATCATCGAATCAGTCAAATCGAGCGTGCCTTTAAGCATCTCAATATCTTGCGGCTCAATTTCATCATAGCCCAGCGTCACCACATAGTCATATTTGGCTTTGCGGCGGCGCGATGATTCTTCATCTAGGGTCAAAATCGCCACTTCGGAGGGGAATAGTTGCTTTAACCCTTTAGCTTTCGGGCCGCGTTCATCGGTCACTTCCCACCCATAGTCGTTGTGCATGTCAAAAATCAGCGAGACCGCCATACGCCGCTGAATGACGCCGGCCAACAAAATACGGGTAAGGAAACTTTTGCCCGTGCCACTTTTGCCAAAAACACCTACCGAACGTTCAACCAAGCGCCGCAAGTCCAGATTAATCTGCGTTTCTTCAAGTTCCAACGGCGCACCGACATTAAAATGGGTGGCGTCCTCTTGCCCAAAGACGTCGTTCACATCTTTGACCGTCGCAATTTCGACTGGCATAAAATGGCTGGGGATGGTTTTGACCGGGCGGGGTTCACTGGAGAGTTCATCAATCATCAGCATGGGGGCGATGTGCAGCGTGCCGAACGCCGCCGTGCCCGCATAAATCGCGCTCAAAAATGGGTCTTGCAAGTCGGGTGGATTCGCCATCATCGCGGCATTGGTGACATCCAATTGAATATCGGTGACCATGCAGAAAAAGCGTTTTTTCAGGCCGCGCACCACTACATAGCGCCCGACAGCCAAATCTTCAATCGAGGTCTCGCGGTCAAGTTTGATTTGCAGCCCTTTACTCAGTGAGCCGCCGACTACCACCCCCAAGCGTTTGCCGGGGCCATCGGTAATAACGGGTCGCCCACCCGCGTCACGTGGAAACCAGTTATCCAACTGACTGCGATTATTTTTACTTGCCATAAAATATCCCTGTGTATTTCAAACATATGTTCTCTGATTATACAAGGTTTTTTGGAGGGATGTGAAAATAGATAGGGCTTCAGAGAACCCTATCTATTCAAACCCTATTGATTGGGGGATTGCTTAGGCGTGTTGGCGGGCAGAGGCGAGTAATTGGTCAATCACCCGCATATTCTCTACTGCATCTTGGGCTGGGAAACGCGGTGGACGATTGTTGAGCAGGACGTCGGCAAAATCTTCAGCCATCAATTGATGATGATCCACTGCCGGGGTTTTAAATTCTTGATACTCTTCACCTTGCCACAGTTTAATGGTATAGGTGTTCCCGGGGCGCATCGTGAAGGCTTCTTCGACTAGAATACGACCCGCTGAACCGCGAATTTCATAATAATTTGCCCGATAGCTGCGTAAGCCACAGTCAAAATGACCCAAGATACCCGATGGGAATTGCAGCAACCCCACCAGCGATTCATCCACGTCCGATTTTTCGCCAAAATTTGCGAAGGCCTGCATCTGAATGGGTTCTTCACCCGTCAGCAGGCGCATGACATTGACACAGTAGCACCCCACATCCATGAGCGCCCCACCCGCCAAGTCTTTGCTCAGGCGGATATTATTTTCCTGTGTCAGCGTGAAGGTGAACGCAGAATTGATAAGCTGAACGTCACCAATCCGCCCCTCTGCCAGTAGTTCACGTACTTTAATCGTTTGGGGGTGAAAGCGATACATAAACGCTTCGGCAAATGGCACCTCCCGTTGGGCAAAGGCATCCACCATTTGTTGGGCTTCGGCAGCATCCCGCGCAAGGGGTTTTTCACAGAGGGTGGGTTTGCCTGCCTCGGCACAACGAATACTCCATTCGGCGTGTTCGCTGTTGGGCAGGGGATTATAAATCGCATCTACATTTGAGTCATTCAGCAGGGCTTCATACGAGCCATAGGCCGTGGGGATATTGAGTTCTCCCGCGACGGCCTGTGCGGTTTCGAGGTTGCGGCTGGCAATGGCAACCACCCGACCATTCGAGGATTGCTGAATGGCAGGAATGACCCGCACCCTGCCAATCCGAGCCGTGCTGATGACCCCCCAGCGAACGTGATTAGCCATTGACTGGTTGTGTCTGGTTTAGTTGACGGGACAATCGTTCATTGCGCTCAAATTCACGGAAAGTGACCATTTTTTCTTTTTCTTCGTCCCACAATGCCAAATTCTTGGCAACTAGCTTGATGCTGCTTGCAATAGTGAGGGTCACAACTTGTTGGAATTCAGGATTCTCATCGTGGCACTCTTGCAGCAAGTAGTTGGGGATTAGAGGACTCAGATGATGGATGTGGTGCAGACCAATGTTGCCTGTGAACCATTGGAGAACTTTGGGTAGTTTGTAGTAGGTGCTGCCTTTCAAAGCAGCGTCTTCATAGGTCCAATGTGGGTCTTTTGACCAATAGGCATCTTCAAATTGGTGTTGAACGTAAAACATCCAGACCCCGGCACTTGACGCCAGCAATACCATTGGCAGATAAACCATCAGGAAATTGCCGAACCCGAAAATAAGCGACATGCTGATAATCAGGGCCGCAAATTGCAGGTCCGTACGGATGATGCTCATAATGCCGCGACGGTTATGGGCATGTTTATAGGCAAATGGCAGACGGTACAACACAAGGAACATCAAGGGCGCACCGAACAGGAACAGGAAGGCCGGATTGCGATAGAGTTTGTAGCCAAAACGCTTCCATGAGGGTAGCGCACGATATTCGTTGACGGTCATGGTGTAAATATCGCCTGTACCCCGATGGTTGAGGTCGCCGTTGTGGGCGTGGTGGATGGCATGGTTAGTGCGCCACATATCATAGGGAGTTAAGGTCACGACACTGCAAATATTGCCGATGATCGTGTTCCATTTTTTCGATTTAAAAAATGATCCATGTCCTGCATCGTGTTGAATAATGAACACGCGCATCATAAAGCCCGCCGCCAACAGTGAACAGGGCAGTGACAGCAGGATCGAAATATCCGCTAAAACAAAACCCAAGATCAAAAAGAACCAAAACGGTAGGTAACTGTTGACTATTTGGATTACGCTGGTATTGATGGTTGGTTTTTGATACGCGGCAACAATCCGCACCCATGTCGGCTTGGCTTTTTTAACGGTTGTCTCTTGCATGGAGTGATCTATCCTTTTGCTAAACAGTACGGCCTGTGAAATGTGTCACATAAGTGTTCGCAGAATTAAACACTCGCTTTGGCAAAAAGTCACGATCACTTTTTGAATTTGGTGAATTTTGTCGAAAATGATTGAATTTATTTCTGCACGAAACCCGACGTTTTACAGATTTTTTGCAAATTCTGCGGCGTATTGAGATTCCTGCCAGTGTATAATGAGTTGGTGTGGGTGAGTAAAAACTCACGATGCGAAGGAGCTTAATACGTGTACCCGTATCAAAACGATTCTCAACAACCCCCTATGGATATGACGCCTATGCCCGCGTTACATGAAACCCCTCCACAGGAAGGTCAAAGCCTGCGTCAGCGTAGCAGTGGGCTATTTCGAGAAGTCTTCCAGACCGCTCTATTGGTAATTATCCTGTATACGGGTCTCAATCTGTTCATTCCGCGTTATATCGTTGAAGGCCACAGCATGGAGCCGAGTTTCTATGACCATGAGCGGATTGTGGTGTCACGCCTCCATTATATCCTCGGCGATCCTCAGCGCGGCGATGTAGTCGTGCTTGATTTGGATAACCAGATTGATTTGCTGAAGCGCATTGTGGCCCTCCCCGGTGAAACCGTGACGATGGATGAGGGGCAAATTTTTATCAATGGGGTTGCGCTGGATGAGCCGTACGTGGCTGAATTGTGCCAAACCTATTCCTGCCAAGATCGTCAATGGGTCTTGGGTGACGACGAATATTTCGTCTTGGGCGATAATCGCAACCACAGCCGTGACAGTCATGACTTTGGCCCTATTAAACGCTCCCAGATTATCGGCAAGGTTCTGATGAAATATTGGCCGCCGAGTGATTGGTCGTGGATTTCCGGCCAAGACTATACTGATTAGCTCTCTATGCGACGGTTTTGGCGTCTTTGGCTTGTTTTCATTGCGATAACCTATGGTGGGGCACTCGTTTCGGCGGATGCCCCGCCCGCTCCAATCCAAGACTCACCTTATCAACAAGGTTGCGGCGTTGTAGATTCCCCCGACGATTTTGATTACCCGATTGATACCACCCAATTTCAATTGATTAATCCCTTTATGCGCCCGAATGCCCGTTTTGAAGGTCAGTTTCATGCCGGGGATGATTGGGTTAGACGCGAAGAGTCATCGCTTGGGCTGCCTGTGCGAGCATTTGCGCCGGGCCGTGTCACCTATTCGAATCCCGAAGGGTGGGGCCGAGATCGCGGTGTCGTGATTGTGCAACATTCATTCCCCACTGGCACGGTTTATTCGGTTTATGGGCATATGGAAGAAAGCGGCGGTTATTTATTTCCGGCGGAGGGGACATGTGTCAACAAAGGCGATATCGTTGGGGTGATTAGTGACCCCCGCCCTGCTCCGCATCTGCATTTCGAAATTCGTATCATATGGCCCAACTATCCGGGGCCGGGATATTGGGCAGTTGACCCCCGACTGCGGGGCTGGCTGAACCCCCGCCAGTTTATCGAGAATTGGCGCGGCTGGCTGAATCCCGCCCATCGTTGGCACACGACCCTGATTGATGAAAGCGGCCCACGTTTTGACCCCATTTTCCGTGAAGATGGCATGGTATTGTTTGTGGACGATAATCAATATCGTGCCTATAACAACGAAGGCGGGCGACTTTGGGAATATCGCCTTGCCGATTCGATTGAGGTGGTGGGCTTTGCGGGCCTGACGGATGGCGATGCACAGGTCGCGTTGATTGGTGCAGCCGATGGTCGGGTGCAAATTTGGAATCAATATGGCGGCTTTTGGGAGGAGTGGTCAACAGGGCTAGAAGGCATTGCGCAAGGGCCATTCGTATTGGGACAGTCTATTTTGCTGATAGATACGGACTCTACCCTGCATGTATATGATGCGCAGCGCCAATTCCTTGCCGAGTATGCGGAAATCAGCCGAATCACTGCGCAAGCCGCCACCCCTCAACTCCATGCGATATTAACCAGCGGCAACGAGTTATTGGTTTTTTCGCCAGATGGTAGGTTGCTCGAACGGGCCAACGCGCTGCCGAATTCTGATCTGGCCCCCGCGTCAGATGGCAGTATCTACCTGCGAAATCAGGGCACACTTGAAATTATTACCTCCGATGGTATACACACGCCTGTATTGGAAAATCTCGACATCAACCGTACCGACAGCACCATGCTTGTCACCGATTCCGGCCTATTGGTACTGTGGGGTGTGAATGGCAAAGATACCCTTTCGGCAGTTTCCCCCAACGGCGAAGTAGCATGGACAACGGAGGTCGGTGTCGAAAATCTAAGCCATGCCCGCCTGCTCCAAGCCGATGCCTGTACGCTCGTGTTGGCTGACCAAACAGGGCATATCCTCGCTTTTGATAGCCAAACTGGGAATTTACTAGGGCAGGTCAGTGTTTGGGGGGATTATCGGAATGAGGTCTGGATTGGTAGCTATCCCAACGAGAATCTGCTGCGGGTGATGCTGTCGAATCAACTGCTCGGCTTTGACATCCATGTGTTGTCAGGTCGCGCCTGTGGGTCATAAAATCTCTATGCACCGCGCTGAATTAATTACCCAAATCGCCGCCCATATCACACGGTTAAAACGTCCCCCGCCTGCCAAAATTGCGATTGATGGCATTGACGCATCGGGCAAAACCACCCTTGCTGATGAACTGGCCGTGTTTTTGCAGCAGGCCGGACATCCTATCATTCGTGCTTCGATAGATGGCTTTCACAATCCGCGTGAGGTGCGTCATCAAAAAGGGCCGCTTTCCTCTGAAGGTTATTTTTATGACTCATACCAGATTCGGATAAAGGGTAGAGATTTAAGCATAAGCGGGCCACCAATGAAAACAAGTGGCGGAACGAACGAGTTCAGGATGGTCTTGAAGCCAATTGCAGCGTTGGCCTTGGACTGACTCCAG
>JABFGB010000040.1 GCA_013112715.1 Chloroflexota bacterium | reverse complement strand
CGGGTGGCTCGGCAGCAGGCGGTGGGGGCTGTGGTGGTTGATATTGGGCCGGAGGCGGGGCTTGATGCTGCGTAGGTGGCTGTTGATAATAGGTCGGTTGTGGTTGATATTGCGGTTGTTGGGGTTGCTGATATTGCTGACGCGGTTGTGCCCAATCATTGGCAGGCTGATTTGGGCGGCGAACCCCAACCCGGGTGCCCTGTTCAAAACCCGTTGCAATAACCGTGATGCGGATTTCATCACCCATATTTTCATCAATGACCGCGCCGAAGATGAGGTTAACATCGGGGTGGGCCGTCTCTTTGATGATGGCCGCCGCTTCATTGACCTCAAACAGGCTCATATTCGGGCCGCCTGTCACATTAAACAGGATGCCGCGTGCGCCATCAATGGTGACATCGAGCAAATTGCTGGAAATGGCTGCTTCGGCAGCTTGGCGGGCACGATCCTCGCCCTTGGCACGTCCAACCGCCATCAATGCCGCGCCACCTTCGCTCATAATCGCTCGCACGTCATTGAAGTCGAGGTTGATCAGGCCGGGCACGGTAATCAGTTCGGAAATACCTTGAATACCCTGCCGCAGCACATCATCCGCCATCGCAAAGGCTTGTTGCAGACTGGCTTTTTTATCCACAATTTGGAGTAGGCGGTCATTGGGAATGACAATTAAGGTATCTACCTGACCCTTGAGGGCTTCAATACCAGATTCAGACGATTGCTGACGCCGTGCGCCTTCAAAGGTAAAGGGACGAGTCACAACGCCGATGGTCAAAGCACCGAGTTCGCGGGCGGCTTGAGCCACAATCGGAGCAGCCCCCGTGCCCGTTCCACCACCCATACCGCAGGTGATAAAGACCATATCCGCGCCGCGTAGGACTTCGTAAATTTCGTCAGCGCTTTCTTCAGCGGCTTTACGCCCGATTTCGGGGTTGCCGCCTGCGCCTAGCCCACGTGTGAGCTTGTCTCCAATGCGAACGCGCGTTTTGGCCTTGCTCAAAATAAGTGCCTGAGAATCGGTGTTGATTGCAATAAATTCAACGCCGCCCATACCTTCGTCAATCATGCGGTTAACGGCATTACCACCACCGCCCCCCACGCCGACTACTTTAATGTGTGCGAAATTATCTTCGGCGGCTGAGTGCAAAAAGTCTGTTGACATAAAATTCTCTACTTCCCCCTAAGGCAAATCATTGCCTTTTTAGGATTCAGGGCGTTACCATTACCAGTTTATGAAATTTGTGAAGGACGCGCAAACGGCCTTCTTGACTATGAAATGTTGGGGCATGGTTTGTTTTTTTGCCACGCACCACGTTTACAATGTATGAATATCAGATTAAACCAGAATTCATTTCAAGGCAAATTTTCATCTTCCGGCAAGAATCTTTTTACAATTTTCCCGAAAATTTTGCCAATCCCCGCACTGTTATCCGTTGCTTGCCGGGTGCGCCCATTTTTTCGTAAATTGGCGCGGCGGGTATCTTCAATATCCATGATAAGGCCCAGTCTCAGCAACCCTACGGATGTACTATACGCTGGACTCCGCAGCATATCTGACATGCCTGTCACGTTATCCGGTTGGGCCAAACGCGCCGGAACCTTCAAAATGCGATTGGCAACGGTTTTCATGCCGGGGAGCAAACTGGCCCCGCCCGTTAGCACAACCCCTGCGGGAAGCATCCCATCAAACCCGCTTTTTTGAACCTCTTGTTCAATCAATTCAAATAATTCGGTGACACGTGCATTGATAATCATCACCAAATCGCTGCGTTTGACCTTGCTGAGATGTTCTTCGCCAAACGGCTGCACGGGGAAGGTTTCCAGTGGATTGATTTCACGCGGGTCGGCGTGTCCATATTCCAATTTAACCGCTTCTGCCAACTCAAACGGCAGATTTAAGCCGTGCGCAATGTCATTGGTGACGTGCTGTCCCCCAACCGAAATCGCGGCGGTGTGCCAGATTGTGCCTTCATTAAAAATAGCAATGTCCGTTGTGCCGCCGCCAATATCTAGCACCATCACCCCCGATTCGCGCTCGGTGGGGGTCACGGTGACATCCCCGGAGGCCAGCGGATTTAGAATAAAACGATCCACATAGACCCCCGCATTTTCCACACATTTTTCCAGATTACGCAGGCTGGAACTGGACGCCATGATGATGTGCGATTCGACCTCAAGGCGGAAACCGTGCATTCCCAAAGGGCTACGGATACCTTGATGTTCATCTAAGTTGTAGCGGCGGGGGATGACATGCAAAATTTCGCGCCCGTGTGGAATGGGGAAAGCCCGTGCCGCATCCATCGCCCGTTCTACATCGCCCAATTCGACCTCGCGGGTGCCCGAAATACCTGTCACACCCATATTATTGGTGCTTTGGATATGGTTGGCGGAAAGGGATACAAACGCCCGCCCGATTTCATACCCGCTGGCGCGTTCGGCCTTATGTACCGACGATGAAATACTGGCGCTGAGTTGGTCAACATCGGTGACCATGCCCTTACGCATTCCCCGTGCGGGTTCGACGCCCACGCCTAAAATAAACGTGTCGTTGGTGCGGACTTCCCCGACGATGGTACAAATTTTGGTAGTACCTATATCAATACCGACAACTAGCTCACCCATTCAACCTCAACCTGTGGTGGGTTCCTATTGGTCTGTTGGAAAACGGTCTATAAAACTCGGATGGTCGGGGTCAGAGACATCCACTTCGAGGAACTGAATGGCTGGATTATAGGCCCGCACGATGGCATCATAGACCAATACTTTCATTTCCATGTTCGTGCCAACCCCAAACCAGACAATCCAGTTGCGCCCATCCTGATAACCAAGCCCTTTTACGGGATCATATAATAGCTCTTCTATATTAGGGAATTTAGCCTTTAATTGCAACGCTCCAGCAATCACTTCGCGGTCAATCGTTGAGCCAACCCCCAACGGTTCGGCGTTTTGTTCGCGGCTGACAATACGCAATAATTCAGTGCGCTCCTCGCGTTGAAACATTACAATGCCATTGACATCTACCCACACGCGGAAATTGCCCTGTTCCCAGATGAGGGCCGGTTCGCGCTCACTAATCAAAATCGAGACCATATTGGGCGGCCAGCCGACAAAAACTTGGGCATCAGCAATGCTGGGATTGGATTCTAAGCGTTTTTCGACATCCAGCGGATCCACCCAGAATAGATGTTTATTGGCAATTCCCGCCGCCTCAAAAATTTGCTCGGCAGTCAGGTATTTTTCGCCCCCCACTGCCACTGAATTGACCACAAAAACATTTGTGCCCAACATGGCGTACAGGACAAAGACCAGCGTCAAGCTCAACGCGCCCGAAAACCAGCGCCATGAGACCCATACCACCCCCTGTGGCCGAACCCGTGCTTCAGGCCGGGCCGGGTCAAGCCCCTGACGGCGTAAATGTTCTCGCTGGCGGGCACTGCGCCGTTTGCTAAGGGATGCGGGTTTGCTCTCCGCCTTGGCTCCCACACTAAAAAACATGCGCGAGGGTTGGGCAGGCCGAGTTTCATTGGCGGCCCGCACTTCTTGGCTTTGGGTGCGGGCTTCGCGGCGTGCTTCCAACCGACGGCGGCGTGCATTCCGTCCCGGTGCTTTAAGGACATGCCCATCGGGGGAAGGATTGACTGACCGGGAACGCGCAATAGCCTCGCCTTCAATCTCATCCACTTGATCGAGAGGAGATTGAGAACTGGCAACATAACGGGCTGCCTGTTTTGCTCGAATGCGTTCGCGCCGACGTTTATCTACCGAGGTCACAGCCTTACCGTTCCAAACTTCACAGGTTATATCCACTGCATTGTATCACAACCGGACAGGCTATTCATCGAACCCTTCGCCGATGCGCTCAATTTCTAACTCTAATAGTACGCCCGTTTTCACTTGAACGGTCTGGCGGACATGCTGAATCAAGGCGTCATAATCACTAGCCGTGCCATTGCCAAGATTGACAATAAAATTGGCGTGGATGGGAGACACCTGAACGCCGCCAATTTGATAACCCTTGAGTCCAGATGTCTCGATTAATCGTCCTGCATAATCACCGGGAGGGTTCTTAAAAATGCTGCCCAAACTTGCTCCGGGGGGTTGGGTCTTTTTGCGATGTGCCACAAATCCATCGGCAGTGCTGGCGAGTTCTGCGGGGTCGTGGTGAGGCTCAAGCTGCAAAACACCGTGTAAGACCAGATACCGCTGGTGATGACCTTTGAGGGCGCTGTGGCGATAATCATAGGCCATTTTTTCGACGGGCCATATCTCCGGCGTAAGGCTGTCAGATGTCAAATCGAGGATGGTAGCCTGCATCAAATTATGGGCCATATCCCCGCCATGTGCCCCGGCATTATTGACAATCGCCCCGCCAAGTGTTCCCGGCACACTCACCGCCCATTCCAATCCTTTGAGACCCTGCGCCATGCACCGACGAGCTAGGGGTGTCAGTGTAACCCCGCTGTCGGCTTCCACCCCTCCGGTCTCCCCATCAATACTGGAATTTTTGCTGTGATTGACAATGACTAAGCCGCGAAATCCCGCATCCGAGACCAGCACATTCGCTCCGCCGCCAATCACTACCCATGCAATCTTTGCCCGCTGTGCCCACTGTGCCGCTTGGACAAGGGCCTCCGTGCTGTGCGCCACCGCCAGTGCATCGGCAGGGCCACCCAAGCGTGCGGCTGTATAACGAGCAATCGGCTCCTGTTCGGATAAGGTGAGGTCGGTGATAGCCTTAAGGGGTTCAAAGATCATTTTTTACCGCCTAGTGTGTTCAGCAGCATCGTGCCAATTTGGGGTGCATCCCCCGCGCTGAAAATGAGAACACAATCGCCACGCTGGACTTCATTTCCCAATAATTCGGCGGTCTGTTCAAGGTTACCCGCATAACGGGCGTTGGTTTGCCCTGCCGCTTGAATCATCTTGACCAAATCAGGCGGTGCGAGGCCGGGCGTCACGGTTTCCCGTACCGAATAGACATCCGTCACCAACACTTGATGGGCTTGTTGAAACGAGGCCGCGAATTCCGGGGCGAGTGCCCGCAGGCGGTTATAGGTGTGTGGTTGCCACACTGCCCATAAACGATTAAGGCCGGGACGACTGGCCCATGCCTCCAAATTCACCTGAATAGCGGTGGGGTGATGGGCATAGTCACTGACGACTGTGACCCCTGCCACCTGCCCCATAATTTCCGAGCGCCGACCAGTCCCGCTAAACGTTTGCATCGCATTGGTGATGATCGCAAACGGGATTTTCAGATGGCGGGCCGTTGCAATGACCGCCAGCGCATTTTGCACATTATGTTTCCCTGCCAATGGCACGGTGACTTCCCCCAAACGCCCACCCGCCTGTTTGACCACAAAGGTCGTGCTGCCGTCTTGATTAGGGGTAATGTGGGTGGCTGTCCAATCGGCAGTAGTGGTCTGCACGCCATACGTCACGACGGGTAACATGTTTGCTTGGCGTTCTTGAGCCATCGCATAAGCGGCAGGATTATCCGCACACGCCACCAACAAACCGTCTTCAGGCAGGCGTGCCACAAATTGGCGGAATATCTCTACCACGTCCTCAAATGTTGGGAATATATCGGGGTGGTCAAATTCAATGTTGGTCACAATTGCCACCGCTGGATTAAGCCCCAAAAACATTCCCTGATATTCGTCGGCCTCAATCACAAAATAATCCCCACTGCCTGCCCCCGCATTGGTTCCGGTATTTTTCAGTACCCCCCCAATGATATACGACGGCTCTAATCCGGCTTCCATTAGGATGTGAGTCATCAAGGCGGTGGTGGTGGTTTTGCCATGTGTGCCAGAAATAGCGATGGTGCGCAGATTGTTGGTAATTAGGCTGATAGCTTCACGGCGGCGCAGCACCGGAATTTTGAAAGCTCGGGCCGCTTGAAGTTCCACATTGCTATCCGGAATGGCGCTGCTGGCAATCACCAACTCCGCGCCTATGATATTTGGGCCGTCATGTCTGGCAAAAATGGTCGCACCGTCGGCTTGCAGCGAATCGGTGATTGGGTTGGTATGTTCATCTGACCCACTAATGACATAGCCAGTCTCCAAGAGGACACGAGCAATTGCCGACATGCCGGAACCGCCGATTCCAACAATGTGAATCCGCTGACCGGGAATGAGTAAAAAGTCCAAAACCATGCTCCCTGTTGATTAGAAAGGGCCTGATTCAAAAGTTGCATCGGGGATAAACAATTTCCACCCGTCCTTGTGAGGAAAGGTGGATTCCATAAAATGTTGTTTTCAAAAGCGTTGTTTTTAGATGATGGCAATCAGGATAAACAGGAACATTACAATCACCACAATCGTCAGCAAGTTGCCCTCTTGCAGCCAAACCAACGGCAGGCTCGACACCATATTTGCGCTGGATGAATTAGGAACAGGTGTAGACACCGACGGGGACAAGGGGTAGGCCAGTTGATCCATAAAATACCACAATGACCCCAACACCAAATAGGCATTGATGCCGCCGCAAATTGCCCCCAAAATTTTATTTTGCCATGCGTCTCGACCCGATGATTTCTTTGTCAGGCTAAAGCGATCTGGTGGTGTTTGGTAGGCAAAGAACGCGACTGCCAGCAAGAAGAACGCTTTGACATAAAAAATCTGGTCAATATTTGTCCCTGCGCCGAGGCTATTAAAAAACGTTTCAAACTGGACGAGGGTAAACAGCGCCAGAATAATGCCAGCGAGGGCGATAAATTCTTTGGTAAAACCACGCAGATAGCCAATAATGGCGAACATCACAATTGTAGACCAAAGCGCTGTGCTTAATTGAACCATTGGTTGTTTGCCTTAACTTAAAATGCTGCTAGATTAAGAATTTCTTTTGCAATATTAGCCGCACCATCGGTATAAGCAAGTTTGCGAGCGGCCTCTTTCATCAGATTCAGGCGGGCTGGGTCATTGAATAAGGCATTGACCAGCGGAACCAATTCTTCCGCCATGCGTTCTTCTTCCAAATGAATGGCGGCTCCACGCTCGGCCAACCAATCGGCATTTACTTTTTGATAGCGCCATGTATTGGCAAGTGGCACCAGAATGGCGGGCAGCCCAAAAAACGTGTCTTCACCCAATGTACTGGCCCCGGCACGGCTAATGGCTAAATCAGCGGCAGCCAGTGCATAGCCAAATTCATGTACATAATCACGCACATGATACCGTGATTGCAGTTCGTCTGGCAATTCATCATGGGCCGACTGCACTGCTGCTGCATCCAATTTGCCCGAAACATGAAAAATCTGCAACTCGGTATTTTTAAGGAGTTCCGGTAGACCACTCATCACGGCTCGATTAATCGCCCGTGAACCCTGACTTCCCCCAAACACCAACAATGTCTTTTTGGTCGAGTCGAGTCCCAATGCTTGGATGCTCTGTTCCCGCGTGACCGTCAGCAAAGATGAACGCAGCGGATACCCGGTCTCGACCACCTGCTTGTTTTTACCATAATAGCGGGCGGTGTCACGGCTGGTAGCGGTGATGACTTTGGCGAAGCGTCCCAATAATTTTAAGGTGCGCCCCGGCTCAATATCCGGTACAAAAATCACCATCGGGATGCGATAGAGCCATGCCGCAATCGCCACCGGAATCCCGACCCAACCCCCTGTCAAAAAAACAACAGCAGGTTTTTTGCGACGCAGTAGGGCCAGCGATTGCCCGATGCCAATAAACAATCGAAAAATGCTGCGGATAAGTTTAATTGGATTTACCCGATGTAATGGGCCAGCTTGCACCTTATCCCACTCATCCAGACGAATACCCGCTTTGGTCAGTAAATCATTTTCAAGCCCAGTAGCACTACTGACAAAATGCAGTACCACGTCGGGCTGTTGGCGGAGGACTTCAGCGACAGCTAATGCGGGATACACGCCCCCGCCGGTTCCTCCCGCCGAGATTAGAATTCGGGTCACTTTCTGTTCCTTCGGTTCCTTCAGTTCCTTCAACAGGGGTTGTCGGCGCAGTTGGCACGCTGGGTTGCATAAGGGTAGGCGACGTGGAGGCGGTTAACTCTTTGGCAGAAATATTGTCCAATGGGTTAATGGGTGGCGCCTCTGGCCCGACATGTTTGCGCTGTTCGAGGCGCTCACGTACTTTGTCAATTTCTTCTTGGCGCATCTTCTGGCGGGCTTTGCGTGCGTCCCGCACCAACTTTTCTTCGGCTTTTTTCTGTTTCAGTTCACGCTTGAGTTCGGCTTTATTCGGTTGGGCGGCTTCTTCGGGAGCACCTTTGTCCAAAACTTCGCGTACTTGGCGACGTTCAGGGGCTTGCGGTTGGGCCGAGACCCGCGAGACCGATAACATCAAGCCTACACTTGCCATTGCTGCCACCAAACTTGACCCGCCGAAGCTAATAAAGGGCAAGGGCACACCCGTTGGCGGAGCAAGAGCCGTCATCACCGAGATATTCAACAGGGCATCATAGACCAGCCAACAAGTAATCCCGGCTGCCAGCAGTGCCCCGAAGCTGTCACGGGCGTTGCGGGCCACGTTAAAGCCGCGATAGACCAAAATGACGTAGAGTGCAATCACCACCGCACAGCCAACTAGCCCCAATTCCTCCCCAATAACCGCAAACACACTGTCGGTGTGGGGAAATGGCAGTGCTCCGAATTTCTGGCGACCCTGCCCTAGCCCGACCCCGAATAAGCCACCATTCAAAAATGCAGCGATGGCGGCTTGCACATGGTCATTGGCTTGCGTGAGGTCGTTGATGGCGTTCAAATGGGCTTCAATACGTTGATTGGCGTAAGGCAGTTTAAGCGCGATGGTAATACCGAGAGCAGTGGCACTCCCCATGACAATAATAATTTGTGACCAACTTGCCCCAGCGAGGAAAAACATCGTCATCGCCGTCGCCAAAATACTGGCAGCAGTGGAAAGGTCGGGCTGCAAAACGACCAAAAACGCCACCACCCCAACCATAATACTAAATGGAATAATGCCATAAGTGACTTGGCGAATTTTGTGACGCTTGGAAGCCAGCCATGCCGCCATATAAATCACGACAATCAGCTTGGCTGCCTCACCGGGTTGGAACGACCCTTGAAAAAGGGCACGTTGCGCTTCCAGACGCCGATCCCCATATTCCAGCACAAACACCAGCATCATGATCGTACCGAGCATCATCCAAATACTTAAACGCCGCCAGATGCGATAGTCCAGCCGCATCAGGACGTACATGATAACCAAGCCGATGAAAAAATTCCGCAGTTGGCGCTGGAAAAAGTAGGTGGTGCTGGCATCTTCGGTTGCCAAAAATGAGGCATCAATGCTGGCAGAATAGACCATCAGCAGGCCGATGGCACAGAGCACACCGACCACCGATAACAAATAGAGGTCAAAATTGGGGGCGAACAGCCGCCGCCTTTGTTCGGCTCGCGTTTTATCGAGTTTGGGGAGAGGTGGGGCAGCCGGGGCAATTACGCCGTAGCTTTCCTCATCCACAAATGTTGGAACTGCTTGTTCTGCCATGCACCCAATTCCTTACTGACAATCCTTGTATCCATTATGCTGAATTTGTGCCTGATATGCCAATCCCATTATAACAAAACCGCACTTTTGGGATTAGAGGCAATGTATAGTCTAACCTATGCTAAATACCCCACAAAGCCAGTATAATTCTCGGCTTGATAATTCTTGGCTTGCATCCCATCAAGGAATTCTAATTCATGCGTCGTTTGTTGCCTGTAATTATGCTCCTATTGTTGCATTTTTTTATCCGTTCCCATCATATTTTGAGTGTTGAAGCCTATCTTGATGAGGGCTTTCATATCTCACGCGGCGCATTCATTTGGGATTTTGATGTAAATCCGGGACGCATCTCCGAAGGTAAATTGCTGCTCTATTATTGGCTGGGCCTTTTTGAAGCACCCTCCACCCAAGCCTTAGCTCCGGCCCGTCTTTCAATGGCCCTTTTTTCACTATTAACCGGGTCGGTCATTTTTTTGTTGGGTCGTTGGCTGGTGAATTATAAGACTGGCCTTGTAGCATTGGGTTTTTATGCCATTTTCCCATTCGCCTATTTTCTTGAACGGATGGCAATGTCTGACCCCTTTGCCGCCGCTGTCGCTACTCTGGTGGTCTGGCGCGGGTTGGTTTTTGCAAAACACCCTACTTGGAAGCAGGCGGCCATCGTCGGGATTTTGATGGCTGCTGTGACGATGGCAAAACTGACGATGGGTCTTGTTCCGGGGATGCCGATTGCGGCCTCAATACTGTATTGGCAGTGGGGCAAAGGTAATTTTTTTCGACAATGGATCGCTTGGCTCAAGACTTATGCGTTGCCGCTGGCTCTGGCCTGTGGGATTGCCCTTGCCTTGTGGTCGCCGATTCTTATTCCGGCTTACCTCCATCGGGATGATGAACCGCCTTTTCAAATTGTGGACACCCATAACGTCAAAACCACCAATGCCGATGAACATACTATCGCCGATTATTTCTGGGCAGTATTGCCGATTGTGAGTGAGTTTGTAACCCGTGAATTGATGCTCATCGGATTATTGGCAGCGGGTTACTGGTTGGGGGTGGGGCGGGACAATGCCCGGCAAATGCGGCATGGCCTCTATATCATCGGGTGGTTGCTGGCGATGTCATTGCCGACTTTACACGCGGCGACGATCATCACTTCCCGCTATTTTATGCCCCTATCCGCCCCATTCGTTTTGATTGTCGCCCATATGTTGGTTGGTTTATGGGAGGGCCGATTGATGACCCCCATTACCCGAACCGTTGTGGCCGGGGTATCCCTATTTTGGATTGCCAGCTTTGCCTATCCTTTTACCCGCGATACCACCAACGACCCACTGGCACTCCCGTTAACCAAAACCAGTTGGATTGAGTATTTGAGTGGGTACATCTCAGCGGATAATGCGATTCATCAGGCCGGTGCCGCGCTTGATGAAATGTCCCCAAAACCAGAGCGTATTTATGTGAGTTGGTCACTATGCCCGATGTTATACCTCTACACGCACCAAGCGTTAACGTGCCTTGACCGTAATCTGATCATGAGCGATTTGACGAAGCACCTCAATGCCGAAATGCCAGATTGCGGGGATGCTCTCTTTGCATATAGTGGTTATCCCGACTCCGTGTTGAATATCTATGGAGTGCAATGGGAATTCATCACCAGCTATCAACGCGAGCGGGTTGACCGTCCGGTGAAGATTTATCGAGGCACATGGCAGAATAGATGTGAGCCTCAATAGATAGGGCGGCGCACATATTTAAGGGCATTCAAGAGCATTGGCATCCACAGCCCGTAGATACAGATCAATAAAAAGATGGTTTGGCAGAAGCCGAGTAGGTAGGGATTGCCGAAAGACAGCAGGACAACCAAGTTAAAACCGCCTGCCACCACCGCCAAACTAAAAACTGACCAACCAAGCGCCAATGCACTTGCCAAGATAGGGTTTTTCCAATGCAGCGCCGTCACCACGCCGATTGCTGCTGAGGGTAAACTAAAACTTAGGGCTATGAAAACGAAGATTATGCTGACAATGGCTAACCATACGATTTCAGCCGTAGTGGGGGCAATGATTTGTTCCGGTCTGGGCCGATAAAAACCGCTCATCGCTTCAATCGCCGCTTCATAACGTATTCCCAAATAAACCGTTCCAATCGTGACCATCGGCATGGACCCCACCCCAACGGCCATTAACAAGCGCAGCCGCATGAGTGTCCCCCAAATATATCCAGCGACCAGCGTTTCGTCCGAAAGCGAGGTGAGATACAGCAATTGATACTGGTCGCCGTTCAAATCGTGTCGTGTCAATAGCGCGGTAATGGGGGCAATCAGCACCGGGCCAACCAACACCGCACCCCACCCACCGATCAGTAGCCATTCCAGATAGGCTTCTGGTAGGTGCAATAAGGCCCATACACTTACTCCCAGTGTCAGCAGGCCCAATCCAAAAGCCAGCCAAAAGCTGAGGCGTGCGGAAGGCCAGTGTGATTGACGGCTGATACGGCGGGCTATTGGATTTTGGGTGAATGTCGAAAGAGTATATTTAGCCACGAATCTATTCCGTCTAATAAACAGCAGGACAAGCGTACCCGCCACGTTGAATTTTCGCACCCTCAAAGTGTGCTATAAACTAAATAGAGGTTTATTCTGCATTCGCCTGTTTTCTATTGACCACAGTTGTCTACCCATATCTGTTTGCAACTTTCCTGAGGGGAAATGTTTCATGAAAAAAAGCCGATGGTTTTTGATGCTACTCCTAGCGAGCCTGCTCCTCATCGCTGTACCTATTGTGGTGGGGCAGGAAGGCAGCAGCAATATTTCTGCGCCAAAAGTGATTGATACCAATCCCCTTCCCGGCGAAGAATTATTGCTCGATAGCCCTGTCACCTTCACCTTTGATCGGGTGATGAACACAGAAGCCCCTGAGAATGCGTTTTCAGTCGAACCTGCCTTAGACGGTGGGGCATTTACGTGGGATGAAAGTGGCCGAACCCTCACGTTTACTCCCCCTGCCAGCGGTTATGCCCGTGACACCGAATATACCTTCAGCCTGTTCGCGGTAGGGGCAGACCAGCGGGCAATGGATGAACCCTACGAACTGAAATTGACGACTGTTGGTTATATTGAAATTGCCGATGTGCTGCCTGCGCCGAATTCCGCCGAAATTGAAGTGGACGCTGCCATCACGATTATTTTTAGCCGACCCATTGTGCCGTTGGTTAGCATTGCCGACCAAGCAAACTTGCCCAGCCCGATTACCCTCGAACCAGCGGCGGAGGGGAAGGGCGAATGGCTCAACACCTCTATTTATGTCTTCCGACCTGACCCACCCTTAAGTGGCGGTACGACCTATACCGTAACGGTGAGTGCGGGTTTAGAAGACGTCAATGGCGCGATTCTAAACGAGCCATACATTTGGGATTTCACCACCCAAGTTCCCGAAGTTCAATCTGTGTCGCCCCGTAACTCGACTTCCAGTTACGCCGCGAATCGTAATCAAGATTTACCCTTGATGCCGCTTGAACCCGAATATGTGGTGACGTTTACCCAACCCATGGATCCCACCACACAGAATGGGATTCGCATCGAAGGCCCACAGGTTCCAACGCTGGAATATGAATGGAGTGAAGATCATCGTTCTGTTACGGTAACGACCAGCGGCGGCTTACTGCAATTGGATACTCTCTATGATGTGATCGTAGATTCCACGATTATTCGCAGTGAAAGCGGTGCGTCCATCCCTGAAGATTATCTGGTCAGTTTTATTACTGTACCTTACCCCTCCATTGTCCGTACCTATCCCGAAAATGGCGCGGAAGGCTCAGACCCCTATGGTGGGATGCGAATTTATTTCAGCGCCCCGATTGATCAAGACACGCTGGAAGGCAAATTCACCATTGAGCCAGAGCCGTGGCGCGAATACGAAACCTACTATTACACCTATGACAACAGCTATGCCCTGTATTTTGATACCGAGCCTAGCACCGACTACACCGTGACGATTGCTCCCGGCATTGCCGACCCCTATGGCAATGTCATCAATGAAACCACCGTCATTCAGTATCGTACTGCGCCCTATTCTCCGGAATTGACGCTGAATACTCCCGGTTTTGTGGGTCTCTATAATGCCTATCTGCCCCAAACGCGGTTGTTTATCACTCACCGCAACATCGAACAGCTAGAAATGCAGCTTTATGGGATTGATGTACCCACACTGGCGATGCTGACGGGGCCGAATGGGTGGGAACGGCGACAGGACTATACGCCTGATCCTACCTACCTCCTGCGCTCATGGCAGTTCCCGGTTGAATCCCAACTCAATCAACGCCGTTATGATCTAGCCCTGCTGTCGCTAGAAGGGGCAAGTGGCATCGAAAATATCGTTTGTGTTGGTGCTCCACCCACCCGCCTCAATATCGGCTATCTGGCACGAGTCAGTGAGGATGACCCCACACCGCTACGGGTACGTTCCGAACCCAATCTAGGCGGCACAGTTGTAACCGAGTATGCGCCGGGAACCGAGGTAGTTATTGAGGGTGGCCCGATTTGTGCCGATAACTATTTGTGGTGGCAAATTCTAAATCCCGCCGATGGGGTAACAGGCTGGATGGCCGAAGGCAATACCAGCGTCTACTTTATCGAACCTGTCACGACGCCCTCCCCGATTCATAACCCTGACGGAACGAATGCCGATCAATTACCGCCCTTGCCGCCGGGAGTTTATTATTTACGGGTCGAATCACCCCAAACCCGCGCGTTGGAATACGAGCCTAGCCGTCATATTTTGGTAGTTGCCACAGCCAACATCACCATGAAGTTCACCCCCAAGCAGGCGATGGCATGGGTCACGGATATGAGCAGTGGTCAGCCAATTGAGGGCGTCCCTGTAACCTTCTACTATGTTAATCCGGCCACCAGTGCTTTTGACGAAATCGGCATGGCAACCTCCAACGCCGATGGGATTGCCCAAGTCAATATCCCACGCCTGCAAGACCTCTATCAGACCATCTACTCGGTGATTGACACGCCAGAGCATTTTGGTTATGTCATCAGCGACTTTTCGAGCGGGGTGGAGCCGTGGTCATTTGGCCTGAATGGGAATTATCAACCCAGCCAGATGAGTATCTATCTGAACACAGATCGTCCTCTCTATCGCCCCGGTCAGCCCGTCTATTTCCGGGGAATTATCCGTGACCGCGACGATGTAACCTATACCCTACCCGATGGCATTGGCAGTGTGCCCGTCAAAGTCTACGACAATCAATCACAGATTATCTATGAGACCGAAGCCCGCCTCACCGAATTCGGCACATTTTCCGGTCAATTTGACTTGGATGAGGGCGCAGGTCTTGGCTACTATCGCATCGCCGTCGAATTTGACTCTGAAGACCCGCGCTTTAGTTATAACAGCAATTTCAGCATCGGCTTTAGCGTGGCGGAATATCGCGCTCCTGAATTCCAAACACTCGTGACGCCTGCTGCCAGCGAAGTGGCACAGGGCGAGACGATTCAGGTCGAGGTTGAAAGCCGCTATTTCTTCGGTGCCCCTGTCTCGAATGCGAAAATCACATGGGCTGTCGTGGGTGAAAATTACTATTTCCCCTATGATGGCCCGGGTAGCTGGCAGTTTATTGACTACAGCTTCGATGAAGGCGCACGCGAGTATTACAGCCAAGAGAAGGAACGGATAGCCGATGGTGAAGGCACTACCGACGATCAAGGACGTTTTCTGATCGAACTACCTGCTGACTTGGGTGAAAAGACCCAGAGCCAAGTCTATACCCTTGAGGCGGTTACTACGGATGAGAGTGACCAAGCCGTTGCGGGGCGCACGCAAATCATTATTCATCAGGGGCGGGTCTATGTTGGCCTAGCCTCCGATGAGTATGTCGCTACCGCCGGGGATGAGACCGGCTTCCAAGTCCTAACAGTGGATTGGGACAGCGAACCCGTCGCGGGGCAGGTCGTGGATTACCGGATTGTCGAGCGTCGCTGGTCGAGTGTGCAAGAAAAAGACTCTCGCGGGCAAACGGTGTGGACATATGAGGTTGAAGAAATCGAAGCCGATAGTGGTAGCGTTACCACCGATGACGATGGTTTGGCCCATATCACCTTTGTCCCCCCTAACGGCGGCGTATTTAAGATTTACGCTGTGACAAATGATGCCGATGGCAATCGTGTCAACAGCAGTGCCTATATGTGGGTGGCGGGGTCAGATTATGTGCCATGGCGTCAGCAAAACAGCAATCGCATTGACCTGATTTCCGACAAAGACAATTACAAAGTGGATGAAGTTGCGGAAATTCTCATCGCCAGCCCATTTCAGGGTGAATCCGTCGCCCTTGTAACCGTTGAGCGCGGCGACATTTTGCAAACTGAAGTTGTCCATATGGACACTAATTCCTATGTCTACCGCCTGCCCATCACCGAAAATTTTGCCCCGAATATTTATGTCTCGGTGATTGTGGTTAAGGGTCTCGATGAAAACACGCCCTATACCCAATTCCGTGCTGGTCTGATTCAACTCGGTGTCGAAACCGAACGCCTTGCCATGAATGTGCAAGTCACGCCTGATCTGCCCGAAGGCGCAACCGCCGGGCCGGGAGATACTGTAACCCTCAATGTCAAGACGACTGATTGGCAGGGTAATCCGGTTAGCGCGGAAGTTGGGGTTGGTGTGACCGATTTGGCGGTTTTGAGCATCGCTGCTCCCAATTCTGGCCCATTGATGCAATATTTCTATGGCGAACAGGGCCTCAGCACCCGTACCTCGACCTCGCTGACCGTCTCGGTGGATCAATTGACCCAAGAAATCATTGATACCATCAAAGGCGGCGGCGGCGGCGGCGACGAGGCGGGTATTTTTGAAGTCCGCCAAGAATTTGTGGATACCCCTCTCTGGAATCCTACTGTCGTGACCGATGCCAATGGCGAGGCGCAAATCGAAGTGACCCTGCCCGATAATCTGACCACATGGCGCATTGATGCACGCGGGGTCACATCTGGCGAAAACGGCCCGATGTTGGTGGGGCAGGTCTTGGAGGATTTCATCAGCACCAAGCCGCTGCTCGTCCGACCCGTCACACCCCGTTTCATGGTCGTCGGTGATAAATTGACCCTCGGCGTGATCGTCAACAACAACACTCAGCAAGATCAAGAAGTTGAAGTATTGATGCAGGGGACAGGGTTCAATGTGTTAGAAGATACGCCCCTCTCCACTACAGTTACGATTCCGGCGGGTGGACGGGTGCGGGTGGATTGGCCCGTGCAGGCCTTAGATGTCAGCAATGTAGATGTAACCTTTGCCGCCCGCACGACTGATGGCAGCCTGAGTGATGCCAGCAAACCCCCTGTTGGTCAAGGTGATGATCGTCTCCTGCCCGTTTACAAATATGTCGTTCCGGAAAATGTTGGCACAGCGGGTACACTCGAAGGGCCAGACGCCCTTAGTTTTACCGAAGTGATTGCCCTACCGGATCGTATTGATACTGAGCAAGGCCAACTCGACATCCGCCTTGACCGTTCATTGGCTGGCCCGATGTTGGACGGCTTGGATTTTCTACGCAACTATCCCTATCAGTGCATTGAGCAGACTGTCAGCAAGTTCCTGCCCAATGTCATGACCATGCGGGCATTGGTGTCGCTCAACCAATCCAACCCGGAATTGGAAGCGAACCTGCAAACACAGGTCAACTATGGCCTCCAGCGCCTCTATGCCGAGCAGAAATATGATGGGGGATGGGGTTGGTTCCCACGTGATGATTCCAATCCATTGACGACAGCCTATGCCTTGATCGCATTGGTCGAGGCCCAAAACAGCGGTTTCACGGTAGATGAGACCGTCATCAATCGCGCCAAGAATTTCCTGCGCGATTACCTGCTGCTCACTGATCAAGATGTCATGGCCCAAAGCGCCCCCAATTGGCAGTTAAATCGCCGTGCTTTTATCCTCTATGCCTTTACACGGGCGGGTGAAGCCAATGCCTCGCGTATCTCCCGCGTGTATGATTTGCGCGAACGGCTCAATCTCGACGCCAAAGCCTTCCTTGCCATGTCTATGATGACGCTTGACCCCGCCGACCCACGCATTGAAACTTTGATGAGTGACTTCGCCAATGCCGCTACCCTCAGCGCGACGGGCACACATTGGGAAGACCGTCCCGATTATTACAACTGGACAACCAATACCCGCACCACTGCGCTCATTTTGATGGCGATGGTCATGCACGACCCCTCCAACGATTTGCTACCGGGGGCGGTGCGCTGGATGATGGTTGCCCGCAAAGCCGATGCGTGGGAAACCACCCAAGAAACCGCATGGGCCGTCATGTCCTTGACAAATTGGATGGTGACGACGGGCGAACTCAACCCCGATTACACGTTCAATGTCCGGCTGAATGATGGCTTACTCGATATTCCCGATAATATGGCCTCCCCCGAAAACGCCAAAGAACATGAGGTGCTGTCGGTGGCCGTCGCGGAATTGCTGACCGATGAAGCCAATCGTCTGACCCTTATCAAAGATGAAGGGCCGGGGAATTTGTATTACACCGCCCAATTGCGGACATTCTTGGATGTGCCATCGGTTGAACCTGCCTCACGCGGGATCATCATTGAACGCCGCTACTATCGCGCCAATGACCCCGATAAGACGCCGATTACCAGCGCACACGTGGGTGAAGAAATCGTGGTCGAATTGACCATCATCGCGCCGCGCAATCTGCACTATGTAGTGATCGAAGACCCCATTCCCGCTGGTTCGGATGCCGTTGACCCGAATTTGCTGACTACCAGCATTTTGTCGGATGGGCCAGAACTCGAACGAGATGACCCATTGAGTCGTGGGTGGGGTTGGTGGTGGTTCTCGCAAACCGAGTTCCGTGATGAAAAGGTCGTGATGTATGCCACCTATCTGCCACCGGGGACGTATACCTACAGCTACACCCTACGGATGGGCTTGGCTGGCGAATACAATGTCATCCCACCAACAGGTTTTGAATTTTACTTCCCAGAGGTGTACGGGCGTGGCGCGGGGCTGCTGTTTACGATTGAGACGGCTGACCCCAACGAGTAGAAATCACGTCGGTAATCCAATTGAATAAGCAGTACACTATGTAGCAGGGTCGGATGGCTCTGCTACATTTTTTCAAGTCGTTAGAAGGCAGGATAAATGAGCAAAAAACTACAACTTGTGGAACATGCCTCATATTGGGAAATACCAATCCGAGGTATGGCAATCTCAAGGTTTATCATTGATTTTACGTTCCTTGAAATTGAAGTTTTCGAGGATTTTACTCTAACTTTCCGCTTTGAGGGCGAGTTTCTATTTGAAGCAGGCGGTCAAGAACGAATTTTGACTATTGCCGATCCTCCTTCACTTTGCCCTATTTTGACAACCCTAAATCGCGCTATCAAACTTGCTCGATTTAGCAAGGAGGGAGTATTGGAGATTCACCTTGAAGACGATTCAAAATTTACGGTCAAACCTCGTTATATGGTCGAGGCTTGGGAGTTGCATAGTAGTGTTGGACTACGAGTGGTTTGTGTGCCGGGTGGCGGATTGGGAATATGGCTACCAAAATGAGGGCGATGATTGCTCACCGCCCTCAAACATTCCTTATTGTTGGGGATTGGATTTTTCTTTCGAGGCTGCATCAAACGCCGCGATGGTTGTGCTGGATTGGTTATTTTGGAAAAAAGCCGCCATTGTAATCATGGCTACCGTCAACCCGATACCGACCACAATCCCCCCGATGACCGAAAGGGCCGTATCCGCGTCACGCCCCAACCCAACAATCGTCAGCGAGGACACATTAATCGCCCCTGAAATTAGACCGACATTCATGATGGTCGAAAGATTGCGCCGGATAGCGACATAGCCCCCGACCAGACTGGCAAAAAACACCACCAAAAAAATGATTGATAGGCCGTTCATGAACTACCCTTTCTGATTCACCGTTTCTTGCGATTCATCAAACCGACTGCTCAAAATATTACGGGCTTCCCACAGTTCAGGGAATAGCTGCCATTGTAAAGTCGAGACAAGATAATCGTGGGTTGTGCCGCCTGTGCCCATCACCCCTGCCCCAATGGTGCGCTGTACCAGATGGATGTGGCTATAGCGCCATCGCTGTACCGTCTGATCTAAAATCGAGAGCGTATCGGCAAGGGCATAAAATTCAGGGTAGGTATGGGGATCGGCGTAGATGCTGGCGATGTCCGGTACATGGTGGCGGGCCAGCAGTTCGATAAACACATCATGGATAGATGGCTCATCTAAACGCCGATGCACCGTTTCCCAATGGCTGTCTTTGGCAAGCTGACGACGTACCCATTCGACATGCCGTTTATCGCGCAGCCCCGCCAAAAATTCGATCTCGCGGAATTGATAGGATTGCAGACCCGACCCCGGCGCCAGCAGTTGCCTAAATTGATGGAAGGCCATCGGCGGAAGGGTATGCAAATGTTCAGCCGTATGGCGGGCATTTTCAAAAATCGCGCTGACCTGCCCGATCAGCCGAACCGCCTCCAAAATTTCATCCTTTTGCATGGCGGTGCGGGCGCGTTCCAGATGATGCAGGGCCAGCTTGAACCACAATTCGTGAATCTGGTGAATCAAGATGAAATGCAGTTCATCGGGGTGGTCAGACAGGGGTTGTTGAGCCTCTAGCAGGGTCTCCAAATGCAAATAATCGGCGTAATTGGTCAAACGCTTTTCGGACATCAACTCCCCCTTAAAATGGCACGTACCGGACTGCCACACACATCGGCAATTTTTAGTGGCAGAGCTATCAATTCATATTTGCCATCTGGCACACCGCGAAAAATCATCGTTTCGAGATTCAAAATCCCATAATGGCGGAGGCGGTGATGGCACACCAATTGGGTATCATCAAACCGATCCACCGATGGCATATCCACCCCCAACAGCACCACCCCTTGCGCCCCCAGCCAATTTATCAATTCTAGCGTGGGATAGGGGAAATCTTCGGGCCATTGGTCATCGGGTAGATCGCTGACCCATGTGTGGATCAATAACCGTTGTAATCCAGTCAGATCATGTCCATCGAAATCAGCGGGCACAATGCCCCCATTGCGCCGTGTAATCGTGACCAGATGGGCCGGCCCGATGTATTTTTCCAACGACAGTTCAGCGGGATGCGGGCCATCATCTTCATAATGATATGGTGCGTCGGCATGAGTTCCGGTGTGGGCGCTCATCGTCAGGGTAGTTAGATTGACCGATGCCCCTTTTTGAATGTCCAGCACCTGCTGATACGAGAAGTTTGCATCACCGGGCCACACGGCAAGTGTATTTTTGATAGTACGGGTTACGTCGTAAATTTTAGACATCAATTACCTATTGTCAGTTTATTGGCGCTAAGTCTAAATATTCTTGGGCTGACGCATAGCCAATCCATGATAATTCGTATGTAAAAAATTCTTGGAAAAGCCTATTGCCGCCGAGCAAATACTCTTCTTCATTTTCCGCAATGATGACTAAATTCATAATGGGAGTATCCGCTGAAATAAAATCGTCAAACACCCCCACAGCAGTACGATTATCGTCAAACAAGATAAATAGGGAGACTCCTCCCGGCCCGTTTACCTTATTTCTAAAGACTTGACTTGGGACATAACCAGCATCCAGAAATTCCCCTAATGTCGCAATTTCTCCATCGATATAGCTGTTCACCGCAATCTGCCTCACATAGTTTCCGATACGCGAGACACTTTGGCTAACCTCGATATATATTTGACTGCCATCTGCATCTGTTATCCAAAATAGCCCTGAATATACGATTTGCTCAGGTGGGACAGTAGTCTCGATAATGTGAATGGCCTCATCCATACTGGTTTCGCCGGGAACGATATTCCAGACACATGGTAAATGGCACCCTTCAGGATTGAACCAGAGGAGGTTACTTTTCTCAGTTGGATTCTGTGTAGGAGTACCCGTTGGGGGTATCCAAAAACATCCTAAACTGAGAAATATCATCGGTACTAACAAGAAAAATCGTCGCATTACGTCACAAATGCCTTGCTGGTCGCATGTTTTTCCCACGACCCACTGCTGAGAATTTCGGCAATCGTGCCCATCGCCTGCTGCACTTCTTCGTCCGTGTTATAGAAATGGGGCGAAATACGAATCCCGGCTTTGGGGCGATAGTCAATCACAATATTGCGGGCCAATAATTCCCTTGAGACCTCGTAGGCGTGGGGTGGATTCAGGGCTACAGCACCCCCCCGATGTTCTGGGTCGCGTGGCGCTGTCACCTCATAACCCGCCGCATCCGCCATTTCGATGAGTTTGGCGGTCTGACGCATGGATTTGCGCCGGATATTTTCGACCCCCACCTGCGCGATGATGTCTATACCGGGTTGGATGGCATGAAGATTGGGAATCGCGGGTGTGCCATTCAAAAAGCGGAAGGCGTCGTCACGGAAATCAATCTCGTCCACCTCAAAATCAAAGGGGCGTTTGTGGGCCATCCATCCGGTGAGCTTCGGCTCATATTTATTGATGAGGTCAGGCCGCACATAGAGGAATACCCCTCCCGGCCCGCCGCACATCCATTTCAACACCCCGCCGAGGTAAAAATCTACGTTCAGGTCAGTGACATTAAAGGGCACAATCCCACCCGCGTGATAGCCATCTACAATGACCGTCGCGCCGACCTGATGCGCTTTTTCGATAATCGGCTTCACATCCAAAATATAGGCGCTGCGGAACAATACATGGCTAATCGGTACAAGCAGGGTGCGTTCATCAATGGCGTCCACAATACGCTGCACATTGACTGAGATGCCATCCTCACTAGGAATCATTTTGAGTTCGATATGTGGCGGCAGCATCCCACGTAGGACATAATAGACCGATGGGAAAATGCCCGCTTCAATCACGACTTTGTTACGGGGGCCATTAAAATCGAAACACGTCAGCAGCATCCCTTGGGCCAGCGAGATATTTTGGTGGATGGTCACAGTATTGGGTGGCGCACCGATGATTTCACCAACGTGATTGCCCACCCGAATGTTTAAATCCCACCAGCCTTCGCCCCATGCCCGGACACCGCGACTGGCCCATGTATCGGCATATTCGCGCAGGCTGTCATAAACACCACGCGGCATTGCCCCCAACGAATTGCTGACAAGATAGTTGCTTTGTTGCAAAATAGGAAACTGGTCGCGCCAGTTCAAAAGAGGATCATTCATAATGGTCATGCGGTTACTCAAAGTAAATAGAGTGTAAATTTTCGCTAGTGTAGACCATATTTTTCTTTGTTACCAGCGGCGAAACCCTAAAATATTTTCTTCAACAGGAGTGATTTCATGACCCGTGTACATATCGGATTAGCACAGACCTATCCCAAATTTGGTGATGTCGCGTACAACATCAATCGGCATATGGAATTGATGGAACAGGCCGCCGAACAGCAAGTAGATTTACTGATATTTCCTGAGCTATCCCTGACAGGGTATGCGCTAAAAGACCTTGTGGCAGAAGTAGCGCTTACTCCTGCCAGTTCTGAATTTGACCGACTGCGCGAGGCCAGCAAGCAGCTTAATATAGACATCATGGTCGGTTTTGTAGATCTTGATGCCCGCAGTCGGTTCTATGTGGCGGCGGCTTATATTGGACAAGGGGAACTATTGCATGTGCATCACAAAGTCTATTTGCCGACCTATCATTTGTTTGAAGAAGGGCGATTCTTTGCGTGGGGCGATCATATCCGCGCCTTTGATACACGCTTTGGGCGGATTGGCATGTTGATTTGTGAGGATTTTTGGCACATCTCACCACCCTATCTATTATGGTTGGATGGGGCGGATTTGCTGTTGTTACACAGTGCTAGTCCGGGGCGCGGGTTGGATGAAAGTGAACGCTTGGGTAGTTCACGCTGGGTGGAGATCGCCAATCAAGCCTATGGGAATTTCTTTACCAATTACATCGTACATTGCAGTCGGGTGGGATTCGAGGATGGGTTTAATTTTTCGGGCGGCAGCAGTATCGTTGACCCAAATGGCGAGTTTTTGGTCAAAGCCCCCTATTTTGAGGAAACCCTTGTCACCCACACCATTGATTTGAACGAGATTCGACGGACTCGGGCACGGTTGCCTGTGCTGCGGGATGAACGGACGGGGCTGGTTGCTAACGAACTGGCCCGTATCCTAAAACGAAATTCGTAAAGAAAAAATTAAGATTTCTCAATCTATGTCTGACAAAATCAAGACAAAAGGGGTTGCAAAAGAATTGAGAAATAATTTAGAATGTAACTATCAACAAAGAATTATCCATTCTATTGAGGAGACTCCAACATGCTGTATCTTCCACGTGAAAAAGGCCAAGGTCTGGTTGAATATGCACTTATTCTAGTGCTGGTCGCCGTAGTCGTGATCATCATCCTCATCGTGCTTGGCCCAGCCATCGGGAATATCTTCTCGTCAATTATTCGCTCGCTCTAATTGCAACCGCGAATACAAAAACAAAGCCCCCTTCAATGGGGGTTTTGTTTTAATAACCTGCCGACTCTTCCTCCACAAAAAATTCTTGAGCTACCCGTAGCAGTTCATCAATGCGCTCTGGCAGCACTTCTTTGCTTTGGAAATAGCGTCCCATCAATTCTAGCGGGCTTAATCCTTCGGGTGTTGGGCCAAGTCGCATTCGGGCTGGATGCTGCATATCGCGTTGGATGGCGGCGATAATACTGGCCCCACTATCCCGAATGGCCTGCTCAATAGCTTTCATTTGGATGAGATTATGGGTTTCGGGATCAGTTTTGATGATGACCCGTACTACCGCGTCCTCAATATCCATTCGGGCGATTTCCTCCAACACGACTTGAGTAGGGTTGCCAGCATGACGTACATCAGCCCGCACCGTCAGGAAACGCCGAGATTTGGGTAGGGGCACAAATTCCCATTGGGTATAACCACGTTCAATCTCGGCATAAATAAACCCTTTTTCATCCCCCTCCTCACTAAAGTCAATGCGTTCCATGCTCCCACTATAGATGACTGGTGGAGCATCATTGCGCCCGGCAGTCAAGTTCTGATGCCGATGTACATGACCCAACGCCACATAATCCCACGCGGGGTCAGCAATCTCGGCAAGGCCAATCGCCACATCCCGTCCAATCATGACTTGGCGTTCGCTGCCCGTCATTGCCCCATCTACCCAAAAGTGTCCAGTTAAAATGCGTGGCGCATCCGATTGGGTTGCTTGCTGGGCAAGTTCGCGGATGACCAATTCAAGCTGACGACGCAGGGCCGAATCCAAATCTGACAGGGTGCGGCGGGTGCTAAGTTCATCATCCCCTTCCAACAAACGGGCACGAACCGGATAGGGTGCAGTCGCCACTTGGACTGTCCCACTTTTGGTTTCAATGAGATGCAGCTTATATTGATCGCCAAGTGTAACATTGGGGACACGCAGGGTATCATAAATTTCGAGGCTCGAAGCCTTCTTGATGTTGATAGGTAAATCGTGATTGCCAACCAGCAGTACAACGGGGCAAATTTTGGCTAAGTCTAGAATCCGCCACGCAAATTCACGCTGAAAGGTGGGATTGGGGTTACGTGTCTTAAAGGCGTCTCCGGCGAAAATCGCAAGGTCAATAGCCTGTTGTTCGGCAAACCCCACCATCTCATCCATGCGGCGCAGGAAATCCATTACACGGGTAGACAGCCCTGTTGAAGGATCGGTGCGCCCATAGTTCTCCATTCCAATATGTACATCGGCGAAATGTAGGAGTTTAATCAATGTGACCTCTCCTTATGAAAAAAAGCAAACAATTTCTTGTGAGATAATTACAGGATCACTATAATCGCATTGAACTGCTTAAACATACCATAAATTCAATTGCGAGGGCAGGTATGGCTACAAAAATTACATGGCTGGGCCATTCAGGGTTTAAGATTGAGACAGGTACACATACACTTCTTATTGACCCCTTTATCAGTGGAAACCCTTTGGCACCTGTGAGGGCAGATGAACTGCACGCCGATTTCATCCTACTGACACATGGACATGGCGATCATGTCGGAGATACGGTGAGTATCGCCAAGCGCTCTAACGCCACTGTCATTGGTAATTTCGAGGTGGCGAATTGGATTGGTAAACAGGGCGTAAAAAATATTAGTTCCCCCAATACAGGTGGCACAGGCAAATACGATTTTGGTACTGTTAAGCTGACTTTGGCTTTCCATAGCTCGTCTATGCCTGATGGAAGCTATGGCGGACAGCCCAATGGAATGATTATTACCCTCAATAACGATTTAAGAATCTATCATGCAGGCGATACGGCTCTTTTTTCAGATATGCAGTTGATCGGTGAGTTCGGCATTGATGTTGCCATGTTACCTATCGGGGATTTTTTCACGATGGGGCTAGAAGAATGCGTGCGGGCAGTGCGATTGGTACGTCCGCGTTATGTGATGCCGACCCACTACAATACATTCCCTCCGATTGTGCAAGATGCTGCGGACTGGGCCAATATGGTGACACGTCGCACCGAAGCGGCTGCGATTGTGCTCGACCCCGGTGGCAGCCACGATTTTTAAGGCCTTAGCAAAATAGCAAACAAAGAGCCTGTCTCGCACGATGGAAGATAGGCTCTTTTATTGGTGTTTATGAAAAATGTTGCCGTCGGGAATTAGTCCCCCGACTCAACGGGAGTCGGACTACCGGCTAGGTGTGAACCCATCTTGTGACCAATCAATTTTTCGAGTGCCATTGTATGGCTGCACACGCCGCGTGTGTGGAAAAAGCTGCATGTGCATGACCACTGCCCATTGTCATAGGCGATGTGGTGTTGGTCGTTTTCACCGTGAAATGTTACTTGAAATTGAGTGAACTCGACCCGATCCGGTTGTTCGGCATAACGTTTGGCTTTTTCAATTTTTCCGATCATTGCGTTGTCCATTGGGGAGCCTCCTAAGATTAATCATTCGGTTGATACAAAAATACGGGCTTAAACAAAAAATAAAAAAGACACGCTTTACGCAGGCGTGTCTTGTTCATCCAATAGGACGATTTTTGATGTAGATTTTTGAGGGGATTTTCAGCATACCCCGCAATCCTTTAAACAGCTTTTTAAAGTTATTTAAAGTATAGGGAGGTTCGGTTTTAATGTCAAATGATTCCTGACATTAAAACTTGCTACAAATTCCACCTGCGAAAATCGCGTTAACCATCTAGCCAAGCGGCTAATTGGGCAGGATTTTCGATGCCAACAGCCGTCACTTCTTTGTTGATACGTTTGATTAATCCAACCAAAACGGCTTTCGGGCCAAGTTCCACAAAATGGGTAATGCCCGATTCCACCATCGCTTGAACACTCTCTGTCCAACGCACAGGTGAGGTTAATTGGGCGCTCAGTTCGTCCTGAATCATGGCGGCAGTGGTGAGCGGGGCGGCTGATACATTGCCAATCACAGGAGTCGCCGGGACCGTGATGGGCGTGTTTTTGACGGCGGTGCGGAATTCTTCTTGTGAAGTCGCCATTAAAGGTGAATGGGCGGCGATACTGACGGCTAATTTCAAGGCCCGTTTTGCGCCCCGCTCTTTGGCAAGGGCTAGGGCGTGATCGAGTGTGTGGTCGTCGCCAGAAATCACGGTCTGACCGGGGCAATTGTCATTGGCGACTACAACAATTCCGCCTGTTGCAGCACACGCATCCTCGCATAGCTGACGCAGCACAACAATATCGAGACCCAAGATGGCCGCCATTGCTCCGGGTGATTTTTCGCCTGCCTCACGCATCAGGCGTCCACGTTCGCGCACCAATTTAAGCCCCGGCCCAAATTCCATTGCTCCGGCGGCGGTTAGGGCTGTCAATTCACCGAGGCTGTGCCCTGCAACATTAGCGGGCGTTGCCTGTGATTGGCCCCGCGCGGCAAGTTCAGCGTTGAGGGCAGCCAGCAGGGCAATCCCGGTGATAAAAAGGGCGGGTTGCGTGTTATACGTTTCGTCTAGCTGCTCGGCAGGGCCTTCAAAACACAATTTGCTGAACGGCAGTCCAAGCTGAGTATCGGCTTGAGCAAAGACTTCACGGGCAGTGGGATATTGGGCGGCGATTTCAGCCCCCATGCCAACCGCCTGTGAACCTTGACCGGGAAAAACGAGAGCAGTCGTTTGCCAATTTATCATCGTCTTGTTTCCTATACAGCAATAGAGGCGGATTTTGGCCCGCCCCTATTGAATATTGCTAAAAATCAGGCTACTAGTAATTGACCTCGCCAGTGTCACCAAACGGTGACGGCGGTTGCTGACCGGGCTGCTGGGGAGGCATGGGCGCACGCGGCGGCGGGGTGTACTGCCCACCCCCCTGCGGTGGGACACCGGGAGGCGGTCCTTGGTAGGGTTGCTGGGGTGGCGGCTGTGGGGCACGCGGCTGCATTGGTGGTTGCTGCTGTGGCGGCATTCCCTGTGGCGGACGCTGTTGCGGTGGGACTTGCGGTGGCATCCCTTGTGGTGGTTGTTGAGGACGCGGTTGCATGGGTGGCTGTTGTTGCGGCGGTGGCGGCGCATATTGGGGCGGCGGTGTTTGGGGCATGGGGGCTAATGGCTGAGTGCCCGTT
>JABFGB010000039.1 GCA_013112715.1 Chloroflexota bacterium | reverse complement strand
GGCCGGAGCCGGCCATGTCTGGCGACCAGCAGGCCGGCGCGCTGCCCCAGGTGCAGCAAAAACTCCAACTCGGCTTCCTGGGGAAAGGCTGGCAGCAGCGGCGGCAACAGACAATTTGCCAGGGCCTGGCGGTCTTTGGCGGCCAAGCCCTGGTACGTGACATCCGGCGCTCTGGGTTTACTTTCCAACCGCACCGGGGTGGTTTGCAGATAGACCAGCAGGTTAAACATATTTTCCCGCAGCCGGCCTTCGCCGCTTATCACAGCGGGGGGAGTTGGGACGAGAGCAACCTCTAAAACATCGGCGGTCGGCGGTCGGCGGTCGGCGGTCGGCGTTGCTAATTCCAGCAGCGGCAGCAGATCGTTGGGAATGTAAACCATTTCCAGGTTGCCTTCTGCCGTAGCCTGAAATGTTTTGAAGATGAGTCCCCGGTACCACAACCCTTCCGCGGGATTGACCGGACTGCGCCAGGGTTGTTCGCGGGCCAGGCGGGCCGGTCCCATCGGGCGGATGTAGCCGTACTCGCGGGCAAAGCGCGGCCCTTCCAGCCTGCCGCCGTGACTCAACAGCAGTTGCAGCGCCTCCCTTTCTTCCGCCGCAAGGTCGCCCAGGACAATGGCGGTCGCCGTGGGCGAAAGCAGGGCTTCAGCCAGCCGTTCGACTGCCTGGGCATGCCTGGGGGTATTGAGGGAGATTGCCCGGCAACTGGCGATGCCCTGAAGCAGCCCCATTTCATAATCAAGAAGTGACTGGTACAAGGTTTTCACACGTTTATTATAAACCCAAGGTTCAGCCGCTACAAGCGTATTATTAGAATGAGAAGTGGTGGCAAAATCGCTCACAGCCAAAAGGAAGGCAGTTCGAGATCCCATGTAACGCCGCTCATCGCATTGATTTTTTGAGCGGAACAGTGCCAGGGCAGGGAAAGCGTAGTTAAAGGACTCTAAAATTCGCTCAATTTGTGAGCGAAATCAATTGCAGGAATCAGGAGTCGCGTCTATAATTTTGATAATTGCGGTTAGTATTCAGAACTAGGGAGTAGGCAGCAAGATTTGCGCCCACTCTCGTTACCAAACTGACGCGAAGCGCGGCAACGAGAGTGCGCAGAATAGCTTTAGCGTCTTTATTCAGAAGGAGATGACCATGGCTGAACAAAAACCAGCCCGTTCCGACTCAGGGATGAACCTGGGTTTTTTAACCGGATTGTTTAGGCAGTTCAGATTAGTCTGGCTGCTCATGCAGGATAGCCGGGTGCCGCTGTGGATGAAATCGGTGGTTCCGCTCTCGCTGCTCTATTTGATTTCACCCCTTGATTTTATCCCTGATGTGGCCCTGGGCTTTGGCCAATTAGACGACCTGGGAGTTATTTTGTTGGGGATGGCTCTGTTTGTAAAATTGTGCCCCCAAAACATCGTGGAGTATTACCAAAACCAGCTCGAATATGGCCCTGAGGATGACCGTGAAACGGTTGATGCCAGCTACCGGGTCATGGATGAAGAATGACCAGGTAAAGGGTACCTTGCCAAATGAATGAATCATCTACTTATAGATTGCCGCAAGCGGTAGCCAGGGAGCTGGACGTTTCTCCGGCCACGCTGCGGCGTTGGTCCGACGAGTTTGCCGACTACCTTTCCCAAGGCGCGGACTCGGCCCAGGGGCGCAGCCATCGCCGCTACTCTGAGCAGGATATTGCCACCCTGACGCTTGTTAAAGAGTTAATGAACAACGGCATGACCTACGAACAAGTCCGCCAGCAACTGGCGCAGCAGCCTTTGGGATCAAACGAGGCGTCGTTGCCGTTATCACCCACTCCTGAAACCAGGGACCATTTTGACCGGAACGAAGAAACAGCCCTGGTGGCCAGCGACGGGGAGTCGCCAGCCATCGCTTTTTTGACCAATACCCTGATGGCGCTTTCCGACGGCCAGAAGAGCATTCTCAACAGCCAGGCAGCCAACCGCGAGTTGATGGGCGTGCTCATTCAAGACAACTTTAACTTAAAGGAAGAAAACAACCGGCTGCGGGAGCGGATTTTGGAAGTTGAGCGGAGTGCAGCCCAAACCCGTCAAGAAGAAGAGTGGCGGCGGGAAGCTCTGCGCCAGGAGCTTGATTCTAAGATTGCCTCCGTGCAGCAGTTGGCAGCTCAAGCGGTGAACACCGCCAGTTCGATCCAAATGCCGGATATTAAAGCAGTCAGCACCAAGCCGGGATGTTTGGGAGCCTTGTTTGGTGGGGGAGGAACGCAAATCCTCACCGTACCCCGCCGCCGGCGCGGAGGGCTACAAGCTCAACAGGTTGGGCTGCCACCTACACCGGCGGCCGGCCCCGGCCAATCTTCGTTCTCCTCTCAGCCGCCGGTTCATCCCAAACCAACGGCTCCACCGGAATAAACCCAAGCCGAACCATCCAACTTTTTAATGTCTTGACTCTGACTATCGCGCGTGGTATAGTTTGTGATGTCGAGCATTCAACAATTGAGGTAAGCAAAAGATTATGAAATGGTCACGCGCCTTATACGCGGTTTTAATTTTAGTCGTGCTGGCTTTTTTGTACGGTGTTTTTGTGTTACGAGCTGAAACTCGCGACGCGGTTGAGCTTTCAAAAGTGGCCGAGTTAGCCAACAAAGGCCAGGTTGATACCGTTATCGTTGATCAAAATGAGTTGGTTATCAAGCTCAGGAACGGCTCTGAAGTAAGTTCAACCAAAGAGCCCGAAATTGGCATTGTCGAAACGCTGCGTATTTTGGGAGTCAGCGAGGAAAACCTTTCCAAGATCAAGGTGAGCGTTGCCCCCCGCAGCGCCTGGGATGGCTGGTTGACCATACTGGGCACCCTGCTGCCACTCATCCTCATCGGCGGCTTCTTCTTCTTTATTCTGCGACAGGCCCAGGGGGCAGGCAACCAGGCCCTTAACTTTGGCAAAAGCCGGGCGCGCATGTTTACCGGCGACAAACCGACCGTGACTTTCGATGACGTGGCCGGGGTGGACGAAGCCAAACAGGAACTGGCCGAAATTGTCGAGTTTTTGCGCGAACCTGAGAAATTCATTTCTCTCGGCGCGCGCATTCCCAAAGGCGTGTTGATGGTTGGGCCGCCCGGCTGCGGCAAAACCCTGACTGCCAAAGCCATCTCCGGGGAGGCCGGTGTACCGTTTTTCAGCATTTCCGGCTCCGAGTTCGTCGAGATGTTTGTCGGCGTGGGGGCCAGCCGGGTGCGCGACCTGTTTGACCAGGCCAAACGCAACAGTCCCTGCATCATTTTTATGGACGAAATTGACGCCGTAGGCCGGCATCGCGGCGCGGGCTTAGGCGGCAGTCACGACGAGCGTGAGCAAACCCTGAACCAAATTTTGGTGGAGATGGACGGCTTCGACACCGACACCAATGTCATTGTTGTGGCCGCTACCAACCGTCCCGATATTCTTGACCCCGCTTTGTTACGGCCCGGCCGCTTTGACCGCCGGGTGGTACTGGATCGCCCGGACCGGAAGGGTCGCGAGCAAATTTTAGGTATTCATGTCAAAGGCAAACCTCTGGCCAGCAATGTTGAGCTGCAAGTCGTGGCCAAGCAAACGCCCGGTTTTGTGGGGGCTGACCTGGAAAATCTGGTCAACGAGGCAGCGATTTTGGCGGCCCGGCGCAACAAAAAGCAGATCAGCATGCTGGAATTTCAAGAAGCTATCGAAAAAGTGATTGCCGGGCCGGAGCGCAAAAGCCGGATCATCCCCGAAAAAGAACGCAACATTATTGCTCATCACGAAGCAGGCCATGCCCTGGTTATGAAGCTGATTCCCGAATGTGACCCGGTCCATAAAGTTAGTATTATTGCCCGAGGGATGGCCGGTGGCTATACCCTCTCCATGCCGGTGGACGACCGGTATCTCAAGAATCAAAGCAAGTTTGAAGCAGACCTGGCCGCGTTGATGGGAGGCCGGGTGGCTGAAGAGGTTATCTTCGACGAGATTACAACCGGGGCGAGCAACGATTTGGACCGGGCGACCAAAATGGCCCGAGCAATGGTTACTCAATACGGCATGAGCCAGAAACTGGGTCCGCTAATTTTTGGCGAAAAAGATGAATTGGTCTTTTTGGGCAAAGAGATTGGCGAACAGCGCAATTATAGCGAAGAAATTGCCCGCCAAATTGACCATGAGGTCCGCCGGATTGTCGAGACCGCCTATAATCGCGCCACGCAGCTCATTCAAGAAAACAAAGCTAAATTAGAAGAAATTGCGCAGCGATTACTTAAAGAAGAGACCCTGGACTCGCAAACTTTTGAAGCGATGTTTGCTTAGGATTGTGGTTAAATAACTTCAATCTCGTTCCCAAACTGAGTTTGGGAACGAGATTGGAAATCGGCTGCTGAAAGTTTAAGAAACAAAATGTCAGTTGACATTTTACGGTAGCTTAGGGTATACTTAGTTGTGCTTTGCATAAGCTTGGACATGATCGAGTTGAAAGTTAGGAGCATAAAGAGTTCGGTTCAGGACTCTTTTAATTTGAGCTTGTTATCTTCGGATGAAATCCTAAGGCAAGGTTTCATTCTCCTCAACAAGACTAACTCCCGGAGGTAAATACGGTGGCCAGAGAAAAAAGTGGGCTCTATTATCCGAATAAAATAGGACGCATCTATTTGATGGCTATGGAAGAAGTTATGGGCACTAACGGCATCAAAGCCGTTTTGAATTTAGCCAAAACGCCGGAGTTGATTGGCAATTACCCTCCCAACAATTTGTCTCGCGAATTTGACTTTGCTGATTTTGGCGCGATTGGCTCAGCCATCGAGGAAATGTATGGTCCACGCGGTGGCCGGGGATTAGCCTTACGGGCCGGTAGAGCCTCTTTTGCTCAAGGTTTAAGTGAATTTGGTTCGGTTATTGGCGCCAGCGAACTCGCCTTTAAGGTTATCCCCCTCGGAACTAAGGTTAAAGTTGGTCTCAAAGCGATGGCCGAAACCTTTTCCAAATTTAGCGATCAACACAGCGACGTTGAGGAAGCCGACGAGTATTTTGTTTATACCATTCGTAAATGCCCGGTCTGTTGGGGCAGAACCAGTGAGAAACCTATTTGCTATGGCGCTGTTGGTATCCTGCAAGAAGGTCTCCGTTGGGTTAGCGGTGGTAAAGATTTCAAGGTCGAAGAAATCCAATGCCACGCTGTCGGCGATGAATTCTGCGTCTTCCACGTTTATAAAGAACCCCTCAACTAGTTGAGCATCGGGCACTGGAATTTGCATTTGATCGCCCCATAGGGACGGCTCAACCATGAAACATACCCTGTTGATTATTGAGGATGACCTGGACACTTCAGAGATGCTTCGAGTCTACTTTGAAGCGCAAGGCTATCGCGTTGTAACTGCGGTAACCGGCCGCGCCGGCCTGGAGAAGTGTCAATCTGATCCTCCCCATTTGATCCTGCTCGATGTGCGCCTGCCTGACTTTGATGGTTTTGAAGTGGGGCAACAGCTTCAAGATGATGTCCGAACCAGCCGTCTGCCGGTTATTTTTGTAACCGAGCGTCGCGGCCGTGATGACCGTATTGCCGGTCTCAAACTGGGCGCAATTGACTACATTACCAAGCCTTTTGATGTGCAAGAACTGCGCCTGCGAGTGCGCAATGCCCTGCGGCGAGCGGGCAGCCAGAATAACCCGGTTACCGGGCTGCCGGGTGAAAAACTGACCGATGATCGCCTGGGCGTGATGCTGGAACGGCCTGAGTGGGCGGTTTTGGGGGTTTACATCCACGGGTTGGACAAGTTTAATGAGATTTACGGCTTTGTCGCCCGTGATGATGTCCTCAGAGCCATCGCCCTGACCCTTACCAGCGCCGTTGACGAGTTGGGGAGTATGGATGATTTTGTGGGCCACCCCAGCGAAAACCAATTCACCATCATTACCGTTCCCAGCAAGGTAGTTCCGCTTGGCCGCCACATCGAAGATCGTCTCAACCAAGCGATGAATTACTTCTATCCCATCCATGATCGTGAAGCGGGTTACGTCCGACGCAGCGGAGAGGATAGCCCTAAAGAAAAAGTGCCTTTTATGAAGGTCTCCCTTATCACCCTAACAACCAAAGAGGGACCATTCCCTACTCTGGAAAACTTAAAGCAGGCTTTAAATCTTCCAGTTAAAGTCTGACCTAATCTCCTCGCCCTTTCCAGAAGCAGTGTTACCCAGCAGGTTACACTGCTTTTTTATCTAATCAAACAGCCTTTTTAACCAAGAGATTTGAACATGGAGCCACTTCTAGAAAATATTCGCCTGGCTGCCCAAGAGCAACAGGCAGCCTTGGTAGATTTTACCCAACAACTTGTCCGCATTCCCAGCCTGCCCGGCCAGGAACATGAGGTTATGCCAGCCATTACCCATGAAATGAACAATCTGGGCTACGACCAGGTTTGGACGGACCAGGCCGGCAATATTGTCGGCAAGATTAGCGGCGGCAATGGACCGGTGGTGCTGTTGAACGGTCATATGGATCATGTTGACCCCGGCCCGCACGAGGGTTGGCCCTATCCTCCGTTCAGCGGCGAAATTGTCGAGGGTGAATTGTGGGGCCGGGCGTCGGTGGACATGAAAGGCCCGCTGGCCTGCATGGTCTATGCTGCCAGCCTGCTCAAGCGGGTTGGCCTGACCCCACCCGGCGACATTTTGATGACAGTTGCAGTCATGGAAGAAATCGGCGGGCTAGGAACGCACTATCTGGCTTCTCAACTCAAAGCCCAGGCAGCTATCTGTGGTGAGCCAAGCCGCAATATCTTACGGCGGGGCCACCGGGGACGGGTGCAGTTAACGGCAAGGTTTAAGGGCCGCTCTGCTCATGCCAGTGTCCCTCATCTGGCGGCTAATCCTCACTACGGCGTAGCAGCTTTTTTGGCCCAATTGCCCACACTAACCATGGCGATGGATCCAGTCCTGGGCGCTTCGACCGTTGCCCCGACCCTCTATGCCACCGATCAAATCAGCCCTAATGTAACTCCTGGTGAAGTTTACCTCACCCTGGATTGGCGCAACGTGCCCGGCGAGCCGCCCCCTGAAATTGTGGCTAAAGTGCAGAACTTGCTGGATCATTGTCTTGCTGCTTCGAGGCTGCATGACATTCAGGCCATGGTTGAGGTGGCTACCCACGAACTCATTACTTATACCGGGATGGCGGAGACTTTTCCATCCATCTTTCCCTCTTTTCTTTTGCCGGAAGATCATCTCTTGCTTGGCGCAGCTCGAACTGCGTTATCTGAAGCCCTGGGCCGAGACGAGGGAATTGACATCTGGCGCTTTGCCACCGATGGCGGCCACCTTATGGCCGCCGGCATTCCAACCATCGGTTTTGGTCCCGGCGACGAACGCCTGGCCCATACCAACCAGGAGCGGATCAACCTGACGCAAATGAACGAGGCCGTGGTTGCCTATGCGGCGCTCATTCTAGCTTTAGCCGAAGCTGTGAAATATGAAATGTAAAACGGACTGCATCTTGCGGTAATTTATAACGAAATGTGCCAGACTTCCTGGTCCTGCTATCATCATTTAAAAGGAGGTAACTTTGCCCGAATCCAATAATTCTGAAATCGTAAGTTATACTCTGCCCAATGGCCTGCAGGTTATCCTCAAACCGGTGCATACGGCGCCGGTGGTGAGCAATTGGATTTGGTATCGAGTCGGTGGGCGGAATGAGCATCCCGGCAAAACGGGCATCTCCCATTGGGTTGAACATATGATGTTTAAGGGCACGCCGACTTTTCCCAAGGGCAGCATTATGCTCGAAGTCAACCGCAATGGCGGCGTTTTAAACGGCTTTACCGGCCAGGATTATACTGCTTACTTTGAAACCCTGCCCGCCGACCGGCTGGACCTGGGCCTGCGTATCGAGAGTGACCGCATGGCTAACTCGGTGATTGACCCAGACGAAGTGACCAGCGAGCGAACCGTGATTATCTCCGAGCGTGAAGGCAGCGAGAATAACCCGGAGTGGGCTTTGTATGAAGAAGTTTCGGCGGCGGCATACCGGGTACATCCCTACGGACATATGGTTATCGGCTGGAAAGAAGATCTGCACAATATTACCCGTGATGACCTTTACCAGCATTACCAAACTTATTACGGCCCGCACAACGCAGTTCTAATTATCGTCGGCGATATTAGTGTGGCCCAAGTTCAGGCCCGGATTGACGAGTTATTTGGCTCAATCCCAGCCGGACCACCCCCACCGCCCGTACTGGCCAAAGAACCACCCCAGCAGAGCGAGCGGCGGGTGCTGATGCGACAACCCGGCACAACAGCTTACTTTCATGCCGTTTACCACACCTGCGCCGGCAACCATCCTGACTCTTTTCCCTTGATTATGCTCGAGTCCATCGTGTCCGGAGCCAGCCTCGGCGGCACGCCAACCCACCGCAGTGCCCGCCTGTATCGCGCCCTGGTAGAAACCGAAATTGCTGCCCAGGCTAATGCCAGCTATCGTCCCAGTATTGACCCCGGCGCGATTCATTTTAGCGGCACCGTCCGTCACGGTCGCACCCTGGCTGAATTTGAAGCCGCCCTTAACAGCGAGATTGACCGTATTTGCCAGGAGCCGGTGACCGAAGAGGAATTGGCCAAAGTGCGCAAACAGGTCAAGGCCCAATTTGCCTACACCATCGAGCGGGTCAGCAGCCAGGCTTATTGGCTTGGTTGGCAAGAAATGCTGGGAGATTGGCATTATTTTGATACTTTTGTAGATAATCTCTCGGCGGTCACAGCGGCAGATGTTCAGCGGGTTGCCCAAACCTATCTCAAACCGGTCAATCGCACCACGGGCTGGTTTGAACCGACCCCTGAAGCCTAAATTGAGACTCCGTGATGCGTATTGCGTGTTCCGTTATAAGTTTCACGCAACACGCAACACGCAATACGATTTGGAGTTAAGATTGTGGACTTAACCTTTCAAAAATACATGCTTTCCAACGGCATTACCTTGATTGTCAAAGAAAATCATCACGCTCAGAGCGTGGTGGTCCGGGGCCATTTGCACGGAGGCTCTAATTTGGATGGACCGGAGCGGGCGGGTCTGGCCTCTTTCAGCACCAGTGTGATGCGCCGGGGTACGGAACGGCGCACTTTTGCCGAAATCAATGAAACCATTGAGTCCATCGGGGCGAGCGTCTATGTCAACTCCGGGCGGCACCTCACCGGCTTTGGCGGCAAAAGTCTGGCCGAGGATTTCAACGTGCTGGTGGAAATTATGTCTGACATTCTGCTAATGCCGACTTTCCCGGCCGAGGAAGCGGAAAAGGTGCGCGGTCAGATTATTACGGGTCTCAAAGAAGCCGAGGACAGCCCGCGCAGTATGGCCGGGCGTTATTTTCGCGAGCTTCTCTATGGCCTCGACCATCCTTACGGCCGGTCGGCCAATGGCACGCTGGAGAGCATTCCCGGCCTCAGCCGGGAGAACCTGCTCGCTTTCTACCGGCAGACCTTCCACCCGCACGACGGGGCCGTCGTGGTGGTTGGTGATGTGAGCAGCCAGGCCGTTTACGACACCCTAGAAGCGGCTCTTGGGCAGTGGCAGCCGGGCCATCCTCCCCCCGATACCGCTTTGCCTGAACCTGCACCGCTGGTAGAAAAGGTTCGCTACATTCACCCTATGCCCAACAAATCGCAGGCGGATCTGGTGCTGGGTACGATCGGGCCGCGCCGCCAGGACAAAGGCTTCTACGCTGCCGAAGTGGGAGATACCATCCTGGGACAACTGGGCCTGGGTGGGCGCATCGGCCTTAACGTGCGAGACAAGGAAGGCATGGCCTACTATGCTCGGACGAGCCTAAGCGGTAATTTGGGGCCTGCCCCCTGGACAGTTTACGCCGGCGTCAATCCAACCAACATTGATAAGGCCGTTGACCTTATGCTGGCCGAACTGCGCCGCTTTCGGAACGAACCGGTGAGTGACCAGGAACTGGCCGATGCCAAAGCCTACCTGACCGGCACGCTGCCTCTGCAACTGGAATCGAACGAAGGCGTTGCCTCACTGCTGCTGGAGGCGCACCTTTACCGGCTTGGCGATGATTTCATCGCCCGCTACCCCGCTTTAATTAACGCCGTGACGCCCGAAGAAATTCAAACCACCGCCCAGCAATACCTCAGCGATGAGGTCTACGCTCTGGCTATCGCGGGGCCATACACGGAAATAGAGTAAGCCACGACTAATTCATTCCTCATAGCTTATGGACAATTTTCGCCACCTGACCCCCATTGAAGTCCGCTTCAGAGATTTAGATGTTTTCGGGCATGTCAACAATGGGGTCATTTTTACCTACATTGAGACAGCCCGGATTCGGTATTTGATAGATGTCGGTGTTCGCTCGCCACAGGTTGGTTGGAATGATTTGGCCTTCATTCTGGCGCACATCAATTGTGATTTCCGCAAGCCAATTTTCTATGGCCAGCGGGTCGAAGTTGGTTCGCGGATTGTCGAAATCAAGCGGTCAAGCCTGAGATTGGCTCATCGGGTCGAGGCTGATGGCGAACTGGCTGCTGAAGGTGATGGCGTTCTGGTTCATTTCGATTATGTTACCCAAAGCAGCATGCCCATTTCGCCGGAAATGCGAGCGAAGCTTGAAGCATTTGAACGGGCAACGTTCAACATTTAACTTTTGTAAGGAAGGATATTACGTTGACTGAGACTCATCATAACCGGGATTACTCCCACATCACCACCGTCATCTTTGATATGGACGGCACGCTCATCAAACATACCTGGCGCTTGAGCCAGCTTACGGAAACATTGTTTGCTCGCTTTGCCGACCAGCTCGCCCCGCTCACCCATGATGAGTTTTTTGAATGTTTTTGGCCTCGCAACGAGGACATGTGGTATATGATGGTGGATGGGGTCCTTAGTGGGGATATGGCCGCCAAATACAGCTACGTCAATACCTTGCGCGCCCTAAAAAAGGACACTACGCTGGCCGAGGCGATGGTCAATTGCTGGAATGAATTGGTACTGGAGGAAGCGATCCCCTTTGAGGATACGTTAGCGGTACTGGCGGCGGTACGAGCCAAGTACAAAGTTGGCATCTTAACCAACGGCTTTACCACTTTGCAGCGGGGCAAAATCAAACGCCACCGACTGGACGCGCATGTTGATTTTACGCTGGTCTCGGAAGAGGCAGGCTATCATAAGCCGGACAAGCGCCTTTTTTTGGCGGCTTTAAAGTTGGCCGGTGAGGTTGCTCCGGAGCAGGTCTTGTATGTCGGCGATAGCTTGGTTGCGGATATTCAAGGCGCGCAGAATGCTGGCATGCTGCCTGTTTTTATGAGTCCCGATGGAAGTGATCCTCCGATGGGGATTGTCACTATTCGCCAATTAAGGGAGTTATTACCCCTATTGAAACTGTAGCCGCTAATTGACCTGCACAGCCGCTCGTTTTAAGACATTCAGCAAAGTTTGGCCGTAGGTTTCAAATTGCCAGTTGCCCAGCACGCCCATTTTGGTCAATATGCTGAGGGTTTTAGGGTTCCGGCGGGCAATGTCCATCAAGGCGTTGTTGCTGATAATGACATCCGGCTCAACGCCGCGCTCGGCGGCCAGGGTATTGCGCCAGTGGCGCAGCGCTTCATAGCGGGCAATTGTCTCGTCGTCAGGGCGATGATGGTTGGAGGGGTATTGCGGTGGGGGGGCAGTTCGGCCTTCGTAAATCGCCCGGAGGATGTGTTGGGCATCGTGCTGGAGGAGTTTGATGCCCAAGCCTTTGATCTCGTGAAGAGTCTTTTCGCTCTGGGGTTGTTCTTTAGCTAATTGCACCAAAACGGAGTCGTTCATCACCTTAAAAGGAGGGCGATCAATTTTGCGGGCAATTTTATCACGGGTGATAAAGAGTTCCCGCAGAATGGCCTGCTGCTGTGGCTCCAAATCCTTGCTGCCTTTGATACGCCAGAAATCGTTGGGGTCAAAGACTTTAGCCGAGGGCTGAACATGGGTTTGGCGCTCAAACGCCTCAAGAGCTTCTTGTAAGCGATTTTGCTTCCGTAAGGCATTTAGTTGAATTTCACGCAAGGGTAGCAAATAATGGGTATCGAGCCGGGCATAATCCAGGGCTTGCTGACTTAAAGGCCGCTGCCCCCAATTGTGGCGCTGAAACCGTTTATCGAGTTTGACCTCAAAATATTCTTCCAAAATCGGCCCAAGCCCATAACGTGACCAGCCCAAGATGCGGGCAGCCAACATCGTATCAAAGAGGTTAGTAAAGGTAAAGCCGTAATCACGTTTGAGGCTGAGCAAGTCATATTCGGCGGCGTGGAACACTTTTTGACTGGCTGGATTGGCAAAAAGCGGGGCCAGTTTAGTAACATCCATACTGAGAGGGTCTACCAGGTAATCAGCCCGGGGCGTAGAAAACTGAATCAGACAAACCTTTTCAAAGTAACTGTAAAGGCTATCACTTTCGGTATCAACCGCAATCAAAGGCTCCTCTGTCAGGTCTTTCAGGAGCTGGTCCAACCTGAGCCGTGAGTCGATCCAAACGGGTTGGTAAATAGATATTGAGTTGGAATGTATTGCCAGTTGAGCCATAAACCTGATAATCTAGGCGCAAAGAGTCATTGCAACAGTTTACCTATAATAGCATGAGGTAGGATCAAGTTCAAATTTACAAGGTGAAGGTCAGAATTCACTTTATCTTTACTCAAGCTTCGCTGAAGAGGGAATAATTGCCGCTAAAGCGAACAAATTTCACCTAAAAAGCCCGGCTGATTTTGTGGGACTTTCGCTCTATTGGATTCTTAAAACGGGCGTGCTATATTAAAAAGAGTTGTACAAAGTAGGGTTACTCTGACCTGTTTATAATAGACCGAGCCTGCTCAATGGTTGATATTTTGGCCGCTCCGTAGGGGCGGCTGTTTTTCCATGTTAACGGCTGTTTATAAGGTTGACTCAAATTCTTTGAGCAGGTATAATAGGCCATCCTAAAAATCTACAGGGTGCCCTTAAGGACACGGTAAGTAGCAATGGCGTTAAAAGGAAATCTACGGGATTTTAGCACCACGCAACTTCTAAACCTGGTTAACCTGGCTCGCAAAACCGGGAAACTAACCATCAATGGTCTAAGTGAAAATGCCTCCCTGTATTTTAGAGAGGGCCGGTTGGTTTATGCCGCCACCAACGCCCAAGAAGGGCATCTGGCCGCCATGCTTCTAAAAACGGGTAAATTAACCAGAGAACAGGCAGACGCTATAAACAACCAGGCGGCCAACTCATCCGATAGAGTCATGGGCAAATACTTGATGGATGCCCGGCTGGTTTCCAGGGATGATATTGTTCAGGGTGTAAAAGATTACATGCTTGAGATTGTCTATGATCTTTTTACCTGGACAGATGGTGATTTCTTTTTTGAACAAGACGCTTTGCCTGCTAATGATAGAATTACGGTTCCACTTAACCTGGATAATGTTATTTTGGAAGGCAGTCGGCGCATTGAACAGTTTGAAAAGCTGCAAGATGAGTTGCCTGACTTGGGAATTATTGCCCTAAAAATTACGGATAAGCCCCTGCGAGATGTCAAACTTACCCAGGATGACTGGCGGGTTATCTCCCATATCCATCCGCGTAATTCGGTCAAACAAATTGCCATGAATAACAATATGGACGAGTTCCAGATCAGGAAAATCGTCTATGGCATGTTGCAAGCAGGACTGGTGGAAATTATCCGGCCTGAAGGACTCGAACAAAAGAAAACGATTGCGCCAATCACCCGAGCGGGCCGAAAAGCAGCCAGTCAATCACCGGCGGAAAAGCGGAGCGTGGTTACTAAGTTGATTGATCGAATTAGACGTATCTAGGCCGGTTGTTTGCTGCACCCTATGTACAGGTAAAAACCCAGTAATTACAGTTCTTGGTCCAGGTTAACTCCATTTGCTCGACCTATGAACTGCCGAAATATTTCTACAAATTATTCAAAGTCCTTATGAGGTAGGCCGATCCGATGCAAACCGTAAAGATGGTCATCACGGGTCCCTTTAGTGCCGGGAAAACTGAATTTATCAGCAGCGTCAGCGAGATTGACGTTGTCACTACTGAAAGAAAAATCTCCAGCGATGCGGAACGGGTTAAGGAGGAGACTACCGTAGCCATGGATTTTGGCCGGATTACGGTAGATGATGACCTGGTTCTATATCTATTTGGTACGCCTGGACAACGGCGTTTCGATTTTATGTGGGAGATTTTGTCGGAGGGGATGCTTGGTTTTATCGTGCTGGTTGACAGTGTCAGACCGGAAACATTTAGGGAGGCCAAGCACATCTTGGAGGTTTTCAGAGGTTATGCCTCTACCCCTTATGTTGTTGCCGCTAATAAACAGGATTTACCCGACGCCTGGTCCCCAGAAGATCTAAGAATTGCCCTAAAGATTGAAAAAGATATTAAGGTTCTTGCTTGTGTCGCTCGTGATAAGGAAAGCGTTAAAACCGTACTGCTGGAACTTCTCTATTCTATTCTGGAAAATATGCAGGGCGACGAAGCTTAATTCTGTGAAAGGCACTATTCCAGAGAAGACTTAGACCCACTCTAATTGAGTGCTCTGTAGTATTGAGGCTACCCGTGAGTTCGATAGTTACTGACCAGGGAATTGTTCATTACGAGGCCTATGGTCGCGGACAACCTGTAATCCTTTTGCACGGCTGGCTGGGCTCATGGGGATATTGGCTGAGAACAATGGAGACTCTTAAAAGTGAATATCGTTGTTACGCCTTGGATTTTTGGGGCTTTGGTGACTCTGGCAAACGACGCAGTAGTTACCATGTAAATGACTTTGTCGGCTTGGTGGATCAATTCATGGATCGGCTGGGGATTGAAGCAGCCCCAATTGTAGGCCATTCGATGGGCGGTACCGTCGCCATGTGCCTGGCTCTGACCAAACCAAAGCGAGTACAGAGAGTGATTGTTGTCGGCTCGCCTGTAGTTGGCGACTCGTTGAACATCTTTCTTCGCTTGGCCGGTAAACCCTGGATTGCTTCAATTGTTTGGCATTTACCAGTAGCCCTGCAATTCGGTATCAAAGTATTTTCCCCACTGGTGGTTAAAAATTGGAACGAGTGGTACAACATGATTACCCGTGATCTTTCTCAAACCACTCTGGAAGCTTTTTTTTCAAGCATCAACTCCTTGCACAAAACCGACTTGAGCGCCCAACTGCCAGGCATTACCGCCCCAGTAATGGGCATTTATGGGGTTAGCGACAATGTTGTTGCCCCCAATCAAGCTAATTTGATTGCTAAAAACGCGCCAATCTCTCGCGTAAAAATGATGTCTGGTTCAGGTCATTTTCCGATGTTGGATGAGCCTCAGGCGTTCAACAACTATCTGGCAGAATTTTTATCTTTCAAGTTTGCCACAGCTAATTAGCTAAAACATCCATAGAACCTCAGTTCTTCCCTGGTCAAGAGTTGGTCGGTTGGCGCAGATAGGGCCTTATTACTTGAAAGGTTCTTCAAACTCAGGCGGGGGTCTCCAGATCAGGTCAAGAATTTGTCAGAATTTTTATATTCTTTTGAACTCTAACAGATGAAGAAGATTATCGTCCGGAATCAAACACACATTTCGCCCTTTAACGAGCCAGCCCGTGACCTGCGCGTGATGAACAAACCTTTATGGCTGCATCAGCGCGATGTCCTCAGCACATATTGCCGGGAAGAGCTAGAATGTAACTCCTTTGATGAAATCGCCACCTTCCCCACGCCCATTCTTTCCGGCGAAATGCTGGCCTATCGGGATAATCTCTACTTCGACGCCTCGCTTATTGAAGCATTTATCACAGCCGCCCGGCAATTGGGCCAGGCCGCTCAGATTGCTTTTTCCCCAGATGACAAAGCTATTATCACTCACGCCCTGCCTTTACAGGATAACATTCACCTGGAGAATGACCTGTATGTAGCTGATTTATTCTACTATCCGGAAGGGGCTAATTTTGCTACGGAGAAACCCCAGCCGTTAGTTATAGACACCCAATCCAGAGAGATGGGTTACTATCGTGTCCCGACCTACATGGCCAATGAGCGGGGCGATTTGGGATTTAATGTCCCTTTGCGCGCCTTTCTTTCCATTGAACATTGGGTGCATATTTTTATGGCCAACTGTCTCTTTGGGATCTTTGCCCACGGCGCCCGGATTGAAAAATCGTTGGATCATTTTCCAACCATGCTTAAAGTGCTATGGCGCTCTTTGCTTGAGCGCAAGCAATTCCTATCATCATCGGCTTTGGTGATTGTTGGCAAAAATACACAAATTGACCCGGCAGCTATTATTCAGGGTCCGACCATTATCGGCGATAATGTCACCATTGGCCCTGGCTCGGTGATTAATGCCTCGATTATTGGCAATAATGTCAATATCATGCAGGGCGTCCAGCTTCTCCTTAGTGTTGTCGGTGATGGCTCTTATCTAGGGTTTCGTGCTGCGCTCTTTATGACTTCTCTGATGGAAAACTCGCTGGTGGCCCAAAACACATGTTTGCAAATGAGCGTGGTTGGGCGTCACACTTTTATTGGGGCAGGCAATACCTTTACTGATGTCAACATCATGGGCAACCCGGTCAAAAATCCGGTTAAGGTTTTTCACAAAGGTGAGCTGCATGAAGTTGGGCTGCCAGTTATCGGCGGCTGTGTAGGGCACAATTGCCGAATTGGCTCCGGCCACGTGATTTTCCCGGCTCGTTCTATTGAGTCAGATGTCGTGTTGTTTGCAAAACAGGATCGGACCATCATCACCAAAAATGTAAAATATGAAGAGAGTGACCATCACCGCTATCCCAACGCCGGCCATGTGGCGATGTATCATGATGAGTTACCCCAAGAGCCGGAAACAATGCCCGAAAAAGAATTTTCGAGTTCGACAGGCTAGTAATGCTCTTTTGGATTGTCCTTGGCGTAAACTAAAACTATGGATAACTTTGCCTTTATCATTCATCCGGTTAACCCAAAACGAGATGCGCAGCGCAAATTTCCAGTTCTGGCGAAGCTTTTGCCTGAACCGGCCATAGATTTTTTGTCCAGATATTTCCCGCCGCTTTACATTTCACATATTACCGGTATAACTTCTCTGGCGACGGGTAAAGAAATCGAGGGCTGGTTTATTGCCTGCCCTTTTACGCCCAGGCAAATGGTTTCCTTGCCAGCAGAAACCGTGTACAAAAAAATTATCGCTGCGGGCAAGTTGGCCCAGGAGCTGGGCGCAAAAATATTAGGGCTGGGTGGTTTCACCTCTGTGGTCGGTGATGCGGGGATAACGATTTCAAAGCATCTGGATATCCCGGTCACCACCGGCGACAGCTACACCATCGCCGTTGCTGTTGATGCTACCCTCAAGGCAGCGCAGCAGATGCGGGTTGACCCGGCTACAGCTACCGGTGCTGTCGTGGGGGCGACGGGTTCTATTGGACGGGTCTGCGCCCAACTTTTAGCCCGCCATGTCCGCAAAATTGTTTTGATTGGCCGTAATTTAGAATCGTTACGACAGGTACAAACACTGATTGAAGCCCAAAGCGGCGCTGAGGTTCAACTGAGCACAACGATGCAGGACTTGCAGCAGGCCGAATTGGTCCTGACCGTAACCAATGCTATTGAAGCCGTCATTGAGCCGCAACACCTCAAAAGCGGAGCAGTTGTGTGCGATGTCGCTCGTCCGCGCGATGTTTCCCGCCGCGTGGTCGAAGAGCGTGACGATATATTGGTGATCGAGGGGGGCATGGTCAAAGTGCCCGGCCCGGTCAATTTTAATTTTGATTTTGGTTTTCCACCAGGTATGGCCTTTGCCTGTATGGCCGAAACTATTACCCTGGCTCTGGAAGGCTGCTATCAAAGTTATACTCTGGGCAAAGAGATTAGCCTGGAGCAAGTGGAAACGATGGGCGCTGTGGCAGCCAAGCACGGCTTTAGAATCAGCGGCTTTCGCAGCTTTGAGCTAGCCATTACCGATGAAAAAATTGACCAGATTATCCAAAACGCGCATCAGCAGCGTTTAATGCAAAAACAGGCTCATTTGAACTGGGCCAACTTGTAACCCAAAATTATACTGTAATCCCAAATTTGTGATTTTCAAGAGCGAGGTAAGCTATGGGTAAAGGCCGCATTTTGGTCGTAGAAGACGACCTTGATATTTCAAAAATGTTACGCATCTATTTCGACTCGCAGGGGTATGAAGTGCTGGTTGCTAACCGCGGCGGCGACGCTCTCGATATCTGCCGGACCAAGCTGCCAAATGTGGTCGTTTTAGATATCCAGTTGCCTGATATTGATGGGTATGAGGTCTGCCGCAGCTTGCGGAACAATACTCGCACCAGTTACGTGCCGATCATTTTTTTGACCCAAAAGGACGAGCGAAGTGATAAAATCGCCGGGTTAGAGCTGGGCGCGGACGACTACATTACCAAACCCTTTGACATCGAGGAGTTGAAGCTGCGGGTCGAAGGGGCCATTCGTCGCTCTCTGCGCGAAGCCCTGACCCATCCCGTAACCAATTTACCGGCCGGTAAGTTGATTGAGGAACAACTTAAGCGGGTCAAAGATTCGGCAGAACCGTGGACTCTCCTCTACTTTGGCATCAGGAATGTCAACGCCTTCAAAGAAATCTACGGCCCAATCCAGGTCAATGAAGTTTTAATTTTCCTGGCCGACATTATGCGCGAGGCGGTTGAAGCCAACGGCACGTTAAATGACTTTATTGGCCAGGCGTCTGACAATGATTTTATCATCATTTCGACCCCCAAAGCCGCGTCCGCGATTTGCAGAACAATTACCGAGCGTTTTAACGAAGAGTGCAAGGTCTTCTACTCTTTTAAAGATAAGGAGCAGGGATACATCACCTACAAAGATATTGACGGCGTGACCCAAAAAGCGGACTTCATGAAGATTGCCGTCGGCGTTGTGCCGAGCAAAAATGGCCCCTTTGCCGATATTGTACAAATTACAGAGGATGCCGCTGAAAACCGGCGGCACAATACGGGATGTCCTGCTGAGACAGAATAGGACAATTTTCTCCTGTCCTACTCTACCATTGTCTCATTGATTTTTTGAACCTTATCAAGTTAATTATATGTATCACGGGTCGGCCACAAGGTTAGGATGTAGCCAGAGGTTTATTTGGGTGTACCCAAGGATCGGTAATGGAAGACTCGGCCAAACTTACCCAAACTCAGCTCAATTTTACGAATGCACCTGCAACCGATGATGTGCTTTCGGTCCAAGTGTTTTCTCCCTATTGGCCGGAGATTGCCTCCAGATTGGACACCCTGACCAAAGAGATAGCGGTAGCTTTAGCGGCTAAGGCTGCCTATCTCTATATCTTAGATGAAAAGCAACAGCTTTTACGCCCCTATTTCTCCTGGCCTGTTCGGAGCAGCAAAACTTATTTTACTGAACGAGCTATCGGCGTGGGAATTGCGGGATTGGCGGCTCAGTCAAAGCGCCCGGTCCGGCTTAATAAGTCTAAAAACAAGAAGTCAATTGAGCCAGATTGGCCGCATCAATCCGCATTAGCCGTGCCGTTGACCCTTGCTTCAACAGAACAGCCTGTCGGCGTTTTAGTGGTAGCCGACAAAATTGATCAACCCGCATTTTCATCTCAAGACGAGCAGTTGCTCCTTTCCCTGGTTAACCAGGCTGATGCTGCCTTAACCATTAAAAATGCCAATCTGGTCTGCAGAAAACGTGACCGGGGCCAAGAGCTAACTATCCTCAGTCACATTAGCCAAACTCTTAATAACTCGCTGCACCTCATGGATGTAGACTCAGTCTGTCGAGCCATTCTACAAATTCCTGACCTCAGAGACATCTTCCAATTTGATGTTGCGGAAATATGTTTATGGAATCCGCAAGCTAAAATTCTGACCACCGCCCTGCGCCTGGTAGATGGCAGTCCAGATGTTCAAGCTTATGCCCGTACATACCATCTCAATGAGGGTTACACCGGCTGGATTGCCGCTCACCAACAATCGTTGCTTATCGAAGATACCCATCGTTACACCGAAATTACTCCCCGAGCCGGTTTAGCTAATTTCCCTTATCGCTCATATCTGGGCGTACCGCTGAAAATCGGAGCTAAACTGCTGGGAACCCTGGAACTTGTGGCTGCGCCTATTGCCGCTTACGAGGACAGCGATGTTACCATGCTAGAAATTGTGGCTAATCACGCCACCGTGGCGATGGATCATGCTCGCCTGTTTCAAGAAACCCAGCGTAATCTTTCCAAGTTATCGCTTCTTTTTGATGCCAGCCAGGAGTTGTCCTCTACGCTCTCTTATGAGGAATTACTGGCCGATTTAAGCAGCCAAATGGCGGAAGCCTTTGCTGCCGACAAATGCGCTGTTTATAACTTTGACGAAACCTCTGGCATCTTAACCTTAGTTCAGCAATACCTTAAATCTACCCCTGATGATAATCATCGGTTCCATGTGGACCCAGAAGCTTCGTCGTTGGCAGTTTCCAAATTCCCCGCTCTGCAAGCCGTCCTTAAAGAACGGTCACTGCTGATTGTTCGGCTCGGGGATAAAGAGTCTCCTCCTTATGAAACCGAGTGGCTGAGGCAGCAAAATTACGGGGCGATGGTCGCTATCCCTTTAATTGCCCGCGATCAAGTCACCGGTCTGGTTCAACTCTTCTCGACTAATTCCAAGGCTTTTACTGAAGATGAAATCTGGCTGGCCCAATCCTTGGCCAGTCAAGTCAATATTGCTATCGAAAACGCCCTCCTTTTTAACTTAACCGATCAGCAACTTCAAACACGGGTCAATGAATTGGCTGGCTTGCAGCGTGTCAGCGGTGAGCTAAACAGCACCCTCGATCTAAACCGAATTCTCGATATCGTATTAGAAGAAGCCATTCGCGTCACCGAGGCTGATTTTGGTAATGTTAACCTGTATGATGTCCAAACCGGCAATCTGGTAGCTCATAAAGAGCAGGGCTGGCCGGATCACGCGCATGAAGGTAATATATCCCTTTCCAGAACCGCAGCGACAACCCAGGGAATTATGGGCCGCGCCTTGAAGACCGGGCAGGCTATTCTGACACCCGATGTATCGAAAGATAAAGATTATATTAACTTGGGTGATGATACCCGCTCCAAAGTCGTTGTCCCTATTTTCTACGGTGGCGAGCCAGCCGGCGTCATAAACTTGGAGAGCAAACGCCTCAACTTTTTCAACAATGACCAACTTCGTTACCTGGAGGCGCTGGCCAACCAGGCGGCAGTGGCCATGGGTAATACCCAGGCTTACCAGGAACAAAAACGAGAACGCGAACGAGCGAATCGTCGGGCCGATCAACTGGCGCGACTCTCGGAAATCAGCAACGCTTTTCGCACCAACCGGCCGCTGGCCCAGATTCTTGAGGATGTAGCCTACGCCATCGCCGAAACTGTTGGCTACAGCGTGGTTCTGGTGAGCCTGGTTGAAGGGAATCCACCCCTGATCCGGCCCAAAGTAGGGGCCGGTATCCCGCTGGCGCAGCTCAAAACACTCCAGCATGAGGCTCAGCAGCCGCTAACCAATCTGCAAGCGATCATGCTTGAAGAATTCCGGATCAGCAACTCTTATTTCATTCCGGTTGAGCGGATGGAAGTGTGGCAGAGTAAGTTAGACGTGCCCCAGGTTGAAAAGTCTCGCCCGCATACCTACTTACTCAGCGAAAACACAGGACTGATTCTGGACGCTGCCGCCACAAAATATAACGCCTGGCAAACCGGAGATGTCCTGTTTATTCCTCTAACCGATACCGAAGATAAAACAATTGGGCTGCTTACCGTGGCGAATCCAGATGTAGATGAGCGGCCGGATATTTTGCATGTTCAAACTTTGGAGATTTTTGCTAATCACGCCGCCGCAGCCATTGAAAACGCCCGGCTCTTTGAACTTGAACAACAGCGGCGTCGCCTGGCCGACACCCTGCGCGGAGTGGCCGAAACCATTAGCTCTCAGCTCGATTTTGACGAACTGCTCAACATTGTCCTACAGGAATTGGCCAAAGTCATTGATTACGACAGCGCCAGCGTCCAATTGCTCAAAGAAGATCAATTGGTCATTATCGGCGGGCGCGGCTGGGAAGACAGCCAGCAGGTGGTTGGGACCACTTTTTCAATGGAGGGCAAAAATCCCAACCGGCGGGTGATCGAAACCCAGGAGCCGCTCATTGTCGGCAATGCCCCGCTGGCTTACCCCGAGGCTTTCTCCAGGCCGCCCCACGACCGGGTCAGGAGTTGGTTGGGTGTTCCTTTAACCTATGGCATTAACGTCCTGGGCTTGATGGTTGTTGAGAGTTATGCCCAAAATAACTTCTTCACTAAAGAAGACGCCAAGGTAGTGCTGGCCTTTGCCAGCCAGGTTGCCGTTGCCCTGCAAAATGCTCGCCTCTTTGAAGAGGCCCGGCAGCAGGTGCGCCAACTGGCAGCCCTGACCCAAGTAGCCCAATCCATCAACCGCGCGCTCAACCTGAATGAGGTTCTGAATTTAGTTTTGGATGCAGTTTTTGATCTGGTTGGGCAGAGCAAAGGTTCAGTTTGGCTCATTGACCACGCCAGCCACACGGTAAAAATTGCCGATACCAAAAATGTCCCCCAATTTCTAGTGGAACTGTTCAACAAAAGCGCCATTTCCGTTGACTCAGAACCTTTTGCCTCGGTGATTCAATCCGGGCAAGTCCTGGTCATTGGGGGCACGTCCGGTAAAGATGACATTGCTCATTACGGGTTGCCCTTTCCCGACGATGTGACCTACGTGCCTCTGAAAACAGAGGCCGGGGTCATTGGGATTTTGGCTATTGAACTGGTCATCCACAATAAAAACATGCTCAAGTTGGTGACCACGCTGGCCGACCTGGCCGCTATCGCCATTGATAATGCCCGTTTGCTGGAAGACACGCGCCGGCGAGCCAACGAGATGCAAAACCTCTACCGGCTGGGCGTCGAAGTGAGCGGCCTGCTTGATGTACGCCAGGTGATGGGTTCGGTAGTGAATAATGCCCTTACCTTAACCGATACCCAGATTGGCACTATCCTTTTGTGGGATGAAGAAGCCAAGAGCTACCTTATAGACGGCGCACTCAATACGGATGACGCAGTAGCCCAATTGATCCTGAATGAAGCAAAAGAGTCTTTGGAACTAGATCCGTCGGCGGCGGGCGAAGAACTATTGTGGTCTCGTTTAACCCGGCAAATTATTGACACCGGCCAGCCAATTATGCTGGGAGCATCAACGGCGCTGGTGAGCGAACCTCTGGCTGCCGGGAAAGGTGCTGGGGCTATAGCCGGCCCACGGCCAACTAACGGTCACAGTAAACCGGCATTGCCGCTGGGGGTTCGGGCGATTCTGGGGGTGCCAATTCAGGTGCAGAATGAAGTCAGCGGGGCAATTTTTGTCTGCAACCTGCTGGCGCGGAGCTTTAATGAGCGCGATATTCAACTCCTGTCGTTTGTGGCTAACCAGGCTGCCGTAGCTGTGCGCAATGCCCAATTGGTGCAGCGACTCAACCTCTTGACCGAAGAATTGGAACGGCGCGTAGCCCTGCGAACCGAAGAGTTAGCTCAAACGCTGCAAGACCTGACCGAAGAGCGTGACCGGGTCAATGCCTTGTATCAAATTACCCGTGAACTCGCGGCCAGCTTTGATTTGGATCGGGTCTTGGTGGAAGCCTTAAGCCTGATTAATCGTGCTGTAGGGATTTCGCACGGCTCCATCCTGCTGCTCGACCATGAAACGGGCAGCCTGGTTTACCGCGCTGCTCTGGGCCGCGACAAGCCGCTGCCGCGGGGCGGCCACAAGACCCAATACCGGCCGGGGTACGGCCTGGCCGGCAAGGTGATCGAAACCCGCCAGGCCCGAATTGTGCCTGATCTGTTTATGGATCCCGATTGGGTGTCAACAAAAGAAACGTCCGACCGCCGCTCGGCGCTGGCAGTGCCGCTCATTACCGGCGAAGATGTTCTGGGGGTCTTGCTGCTCTTCCATCCTGAGCTAGATTACTTTACCGAAGATCACCTCAAACTGGTTATTGCCGCCGGAGCGCAGGTAGCGACAGCTATTAACAATGCTGAACTTTATCGCCTGATCACCGACCAAGCCCAACGTCTGGGGGTCATGCTCCGCACCCAGGCCGCCGAAGCCGCCAAAAATCAGGCTATCTTAAAAGGCATCACCGATGGGGTGCTGGTGCTTGATGCCAAGCACAATATTGTCCTGGTCAATCCTAAAGCCGCCGAGATTTTGAAGATCGAGGCTGAAAGGCTAGAAAACCAGCCTATCCCGTACAGTCTCGGCCAGCCAGGGTCAGGTGATGAGCCGGAACTGCCTTACCTGTTCTACCTTCAACTTTTGAAAGCCCTGGCTGCCCTTGAGGCGGGGGAAAGCTCCGCCGAATTTCGGGTTGAAGCGGCCAATAAAGTGGTCACGGTCACACTGGCCCCGGTCACGTTGGCTCCGGAGGAACAGCCCAGTGTGGTCGCTGTTTTGCGGGATATCAGCCGTGAAGCCGAAATTGACCGGATCAAAAATGAATTTATTTCGACCGTCTCGCACGAGCTCCGCACGCCCATGACCTCGATTAAGGGGTATGCTGACCTGCTCGTTTCCAGCAGTCCTCAAGTCGGCGAGCTGAATCCTATCCAGCGCCGCTTTGTGCAGGTGATTCAATCCAACGCCAATCGCCTGACCGAGCTTGTTAATGACATCCTCGAAATTTCGCGCATTGAAACCGGGCGAGTGAAGCTGGAACTTGAATCGCTGGATATTATCCAGCTCATCAATGAGGTCGCCGTTTCGTTTGAAGGGCAAATGGTTAATAAGGCGATGAATCTGTCGCTGAGTCTGCCGGAGAAGCTGCCTCACGTTTATGCCGATAAAGCCAGAGTGACCCAGGTATTGGTCAACCTGATTGGTAATGCCTGGCAATATACCCCTGAAGGGGGTAACGTTACCATCCATGCCCAAGTAGCCGATCACCGCTTTATCCAAATTGATGTTGAGGATAGTGGCATCGGCATTGTGGAAAAAGATATTCAATATGTCTTTGATCGCTTCTTCCGCTCTGAGCGCACCGAAGTGCAGGTGGTTGATGGTACCGGCCTGGGATTATCCATTACCAAGATGTTTGTTGAGATGTTAGGGGGGGAGATTTGGCTTAAAAGCCAGTTGGATGTTGGCACCACCTTTAGTTTTACTTTGCCAATAGATGTCGTCCAGGCGCAAACGGAGATTCCGTCGGATGAAGCCGGACGGCAGGCCCTGCCAACCCTGGTACTGATTGATGATAACGTGGCCGTTGCTAACCTCTTAAAGCCTCAGTTGGAACGGGCCGGGTACCAGGTAACCCTTGCTACTGAAGGCGAAAATGCCTTAAATTTAGCCCGGCAGGCCCAATCAACCCTTAAATTGGTTATGCTCAACCTCCTGTTAAAAAACAGCGACAGTTTTGCCCTGCTGGAACGATTGCAGCAAGATGAAGTGGCCCAGGCGGTGCCAATCCTGGTTACGTCACTCGGCGTTGATGACACCGGTCAGGATTTAGCCATAGAAGTGGTTGACTACATCAGCAGCACTTTTGCAGACCCTCAGGTTTTGGAGCGAGTCCGCTGGGCTTTGACCTTAGCCACCGGCGAGACCCAAGAAATTGGCCCGGCTGGGATGTCGTCCTTGAGAAATGGGCGGTATCAGGTACTTGTTGTCGCTTCCAGCCAGAGTACGGTTAAGCGGCTTAAAGAGGCGCTGGAAGCTCATGGCTATAAAGTGCAGCGCGCCTTTAATAGCCAACAGGCCCTGGATATTGCTGCGGGCGACAAGCCCGACCTGGTGTTGATTGATCCGAAGCTGCCGGATGTGGAGGGCGCCAGTGTCATTTCCCAGCTTCGCCGGATTGCTGCCCCTAAGCGTCTGCCCATTATCGGAATTGTTGACCGGTCGGTGCCGCTGCCAGAAAATGATGATAAGCTAAAAATGCTCGGTCGAGAAAATTGGACTAAAATGAGACATCCCTTTGTAACGGATGTTTTAGTGGCCGAAATCGTCCAGATTGGCGGTAAGCCCGGCCTCAGCCAGGACCAAAAACCGGCCAAGATTTAACAGATTTTGGGTATTGAGTTCAAACTGGCTTCAGGCGATGCTAATGAGCAGCATGAAGCAGGAGTTAGTTTAAAGCATGCGCGAACCATTGATTTTAGTAGCCGAAGATGAAAGAGATATTCGGGAACTTATCGTTTTTACCTTGCAGATTGCCGGTTTCAATGTCGTTGAAGTGCCGAATGGTGAAGAAGCAGTCAAAAAAGCCCCGGAAGTCAAGCCTGATCTCATTTTAATGGATGTCCGCATGCCCAAGATGACCGGGTTTGAAGCCTGTAAAGCCTTGAAACAACAGGAAACCACCAAAGACATTCCGGTCATCTTCCTCTCGGCCAAAGGCCAGGAAACGGAGATAAACACGGGCCTTGACCTGGGCGCCGAGGAATATTTCCTTAAGCCTTTTGCGCCTGACGATCTCATTAAGCGCGTCAACAAAATTTTAACCAAGTATGGCAAGCTGTAGAAATAAACCTGCTCGACTTGATTTGAGTAGCAAAAGATAGTAAACTTTTGACTCGTAACTCACTTTGTTTGTATCTCTTCTGGACAATACGGGTCGCTTCATGAGTGCAGTAGTCATAGATGGCGGTTTGGTTCACTACGAAGCCTTTGGACGGGGGCGGCCCGTCCTATTTTTGCATGGCTGGCTCGGCTCCTGGCGCTACTGGATGCCAACGATGGAGGCCGTATCAGACCGGCATCGCACTTATGCTCTGGATTTGTGGGGCTTTGGCGATTCCGACAAATCGAAACAACGCTATACCGTAGCAGACTACGTGACTCTGGTGCATGAGTTTGTCGAAAATATGGGCATCCGGGACGCGCCGATTATTGGTCACGCCCTGGGCGCCAGTGTCGCTCTGGAATACGCCATTCAGCATGCCGACAGCGTCAAAAAGTTGATGACCGTCAGCCTGCCTATGAACGCCGACTGCATCAACCGCAAACTCATTGATTTTGCGAATAACTCGGTTATTGCCAAAATGATGTGGTGGCGTCAGATTACCTACAAAGAGGTCCAAAAAGAAGCAGAAAAAGCGGGTGAGGGGGCCATCAGTCTCAGCATTCAATCGGTGGCCAAAGTTGATGTCAAAAGTTATATCCAAAACCTGAGCCAGCGGGAAAATTCAATGCTGCTGGCCGTTTATGGTGAGAAAGACGACGTCATTGATCCCAGTCCCACCCGTGACTTCAACGGTAACTGGCCCAATATTCGCCAGATTGGCCTGTCGGATTCAAAACATTTCCCCATGCTGGATGAAGCCGCCAAATTCCATCGCCTCCTCAAAGATTTTCTGGATGTCGAAAACGATCTATCCGTTCTGGAATTAAAGGAGGAGTGGCGGCGTCGAACTCGCTAACTCCCCCGGTCCATGCTCATCCCTCAAGCCCCAAACCATACTCCCCTGGCTGTATTAAAATAGATTAGCCGGATTTTATAAGATTGTGTATAATGAATCCACTGTATCATTAAGATACCCCAGGGAGGTGATTCAATGCCTGAAGAGCGGCCTATGCCGAATGCGGCCCTACGTGTTTTGTTAGACGCTATTGAAGAAGTTATGGGAGAAAACGGCACCAAGGCCGTGTTAAACGCTGGGGGTTTGAGTAAGTATATCAACAATTATCCCCCCAAAGACCTGGAAATGAAGGCCACTTTTGCCGAGTATGGCGCGGTGCAGCAGGCGGTCGAAGAATTTTATGGCCCGCGTGGCGCGCGAGCGATGCTGCTGCGCATTGGCCGGGCCACCTTTCAATTTGGCCTGCGCGACCAACCCGCCATTTTGGGCCTGGTCGGCGTGGCCTTAAAAGCGCTGCCTGAAAAGACCCGCATGAAGCTGATCCTGGAGCGGATGGCTAACGCAGCCGTCGAGCGGGTCAACCAGCCGACGACATTGATTGAAGAAGAGGATGCTTTTTATTTCGTCGTGGACCAGTGCCCGTGCGCGTGGCGTCCCGCTCACGATAAACCTTGCTGTTACACCACCATGGGCGTCCTGATGGAAGCAATGGCCTGGACGACCGGCAAATTTTATAAAGTCGAAGAAGTGGCCTGTATCGCCAACGGCGCTTCTAACTGCGTGTACCGCGTCCCCAAACAGCCCACCGAAGAGTAATATTGCTGGCTAACAAAAACAGGCTCAAGCGTGTTCTTCTTGAGCCTGTTTTTTATATCAATCCGCTGCCAGATATTCTTTTACCCGCCCGCTAATTTTTCCCGGCAGCCTTTACAAATACCGAAGATACTCAAGTGGTCGGTGTGCGCCTGGAAGCCATACTGTTCCTCCAGCTCAGTTCGAACCGGATTAAAGATGGTGTCCGAGAATTCCTCTATATAACCACACTCACTGCAAACCAGATGATGATGCGGCCCGTGGTCTTTGAGGGCAAAATAGGCCTGGCTCCGCCCAAAATTGGTTTGATTGATCAAGTTCAGTTCCAGCAGCAGTTCCAGTGTGCGGTAAACCGTGGCCAAACTGACATAAGGATTGACCTGCTGCACCTGCTCAAATATTTCTTCGGCGGTAATGTGGCCTTCCAATTTTTCGATGGCCCCAAAAATAATGGCCCGCTGCGGCGTGACCCGCATGCCCCGCGCCTGTAATGCTTCAATTAAACTGCCTTGTCCTTTGTTCATAAACCTCTCTATCATCAAAAATAGTTCAACCGTCCCCTACTCGCCCTCACGGCTGAATTGAGAATAACATTAAATACAATTCTATTACATCTGCAAAACGATAGCAAATAAGAACACAAGACTTCTGTATTCTTTTCTCGCTCCCACCCATTTTGTGCTAAAATAACGCCTATGGATTTATTTGACCACGCCCGTGAGCAGCAAATTGAAAAAGAAGCGCCTCTGGCCGCACGGATGCGTCCGCGCACCCTTGATGAATTCATTGGCCAGGAACACATCATCGGACCAGGCCGGTTATTACGGCGCGCCATCCAGGCCGACCAGCTTTCCTCGGTGATCTTCTACGGTCCGCCGGGTACGGGTAAAACCACCCTGGCCCGCATTATTGCCAATACCACCCACGCCCATTTTATCGCGCTTAACGCGGTACTGAGCGGGGTTAAAGATATCCGCGAGGCTATCGAGGTGGCCCGCGATAAGCGCGGCATGTTCGGCCAGAAAACCATCCTGTTCATTGACGAGGTGCATCGCTTCAACAAAGCCCAGCAGGATGCACTCCTGCCTCACGTCGAAAACGGCACGGTCATTTTGATTGGGGCCACCACCGAAAATCCCTACTTTGAAGTCAACAAAGCCCTGGTTTCCCGGTCACGGATTTTTCAACTGCGCAGCCTGACCGAAGACGACCTGCGCGCGGTGGCCCGGCAAACCCTGGCCGACAAAGAGCGCGGCTACGGCCAGCTCAAGGTAAATTTAACCGGCGAGGCCCTCGATCACCTGGTGAACGTAGCTAATGGCGATGCACGGGCCGTGCTGAATGCCCTGGAACTGGCCGTCGAAACCACGCCCCCCGATGCCTACGGTATCATTAATCTCACGATGGAAGTAGCCGAGGAGTCGATTCAGCGCCGGGCCGTGCTTTACGACAAAGACGGCGACGCTCACTTCGACACCATTTCTGCCTTTATCAAATCGCTGCGCGGCTCCGATGTGGATGCCGCCCTGTACTGGCTGGCTAAAATGGTCTACGCCGGCGAAGACCCGCGCTTTATCTTCCGGCGGATGATTATTTTCGCCGGAGAAGACGTGGGCATGGCCGATCCAAACGCGCTGCGAGTGACGATGGCGGCAGCCCAGGCTTACGACTACGTGGGCCTGCCCGAAGGTCGCTTTCACCTGGCCGAAGCCTGCCTCTACCTGGCCACTGCGCCCAAAAGCAATTCAACTTTTGCCTTTTTTGATGCCCTGGCCACGGTGGAGCAAGAACGCGAGGCCGACGTGCCCGACCACTTGCGCGATGCCAACCGCGACGCCGAAGGCCTGGGACACGGCCAGGGCTACCTTTATCCGCACGCTTACCGCGACCATTGGGTAGCGCAGCAGTATTTGCCCGAAGCCTTACAGGGGCGAGTTTTTTATCAACCCGGCGATCAGGGATATGAGGCGGAGATCCGGCAGCAAGTCTCCCGCCGGCGCGAGGAGCAGTTAGCGGCCATGCTGGAAGCCGAGGAGGCCCTGGCCGGTCAGGTCGAGACTGGGGGTAAAGGGCCGGCCGCCCAAAATCGCTGGCTGCAGCGCACGTTGAGCAATGTCGGCCAGCAGTTGGGCCGCATCCGCGACCGCGTCTTTGCTCTGGCTAAAGTGGAGCGGCACGATTTGGTGCTGGATTTGAATGCCGGGACGGGCTTGCTCACCTGGGAAGCGGTGCGCCGCGCTCCGGTTGGCGGCGTCTGGGCGCTGGCCGCCAATCCGCAGACGGCCGCTGCCCTGGAACAACAAGCCCGCAATTTAGAGAATCTGGAACAGCCGGTTATTCTGACGGGGACAGTTACAGAGTTGCCGCAGCTTATTGCGGCATCTGTAGGACAAGCTGTTAGCTTGTCCAGCAGCGGACAAGCTGACAGCTTGTCCTACGATATACTTATTGGCCGGAATGTCTTCACCCAACTGGCCGATAAGCCTGCCGCCGCCCAGGTTATCGCCCATCTATTGAAGCCCGGCGGGCGGCTGGCCCTGGCCGAAATTATTCCCCGCCACACCCCGCGCCTGCACCAACTGGTTGATCTATCCGGGCTGCCGGCGGAATTAGCCGATCGGGTGCAGACCGCCGAAGAAACCATCTACGCCAACCCCACCGATCCCATGCTCAACTGGGATACGCCTGATTTGCAGGCCATTTTTGAAGCTGCCGGCCTGACCCAAATCGAAATTGCCGTCGAAGTACTGACTTCCGAATTAGCCATTGGGGCCGAACAGCTTGAGCGCTGGTTTGCCCTGAGCGCAGGGTCGGGACGCCGGCCGACCTTTGCCCAACATTTGCTCGGCGCTGTCCCGGAAACTAGTACGGTCCGGGAGGTAGTTTGGCTTAACCAGGCCGAATTAGCCGAGCTAAGACGATTGTTTGAACGCCAGTTGCTAGGCCAGGTTGTGCCCTGGACGTCAACTGTCGCTTATCTTCTGGCTCGTAAAGCATAAAACAGACCTGCCAGGTTTTGGAAACCTGACAGGTCCATCCTGTTAATTGCGGTGATTATCTATCTGGGCAAAAGTGCCTCCGAAAACCAGGTCCCGAACCCCTTCTGATGTCAAAAAGTCGTAGGGGAAGCCCAGCTCGATGTGGCTGACCTCATCCAAACGCGCCAACTGCTCCCCGCTGAGCGTAAAATCCAAACAGGCCAGGTTATCTCTCACTTGAGCCGCCTTTTTAGCTCCAATGATAGGAATCATAACCCCCGGCTGCTGCCGGACCCAGTTGAGGGCTACCTGGGCCGGGCTGCGTCCGATTTGCCCGGCAATCTCGCTGACCGCTTGGGCAATCCGCAGATTTTTCTCAGAGATGCTGCCCCAAAGAGCGGCCCGACCCTCGGCAGAGGCGTCTTTATTATATTTGCCGGTCAACACCCCGGTTCCTAACGCTCCCCAGGCTGTAACAGCCATATCCGTTTCACGAGCCAGGGGCAGGAGCTCCCGCTCGATGTTACGCTCAATCAGGCTGTACTGGAGCTGGACGCCCACAAAACGAGACCAGCCGCGCAGCTCGGCCAGCGTGTTAGCTTGGGCGACAACCCAGGCCGGCGTGTCGGAGATGCCCACGTAGAGGATTTTGCCAGCCCGGACCATATCGTCGAGCGCCCGCATTACTTCCTCAACCGGAGTCATATAATCCCAGGCATGGACCCAGTAGAGGTCAATGGCCTCAGCTTTGAGCCGTTTGAGGCTGGCTTCCAGCGACTGCACCATATTCTTGCGGTGATTGCCGCTGAAATTGGGATCGTCACGCCGCATAAAGAGCGTGTACTTGGTCGCCAGCACAAAATGATCCCGGTCGGCAGCAATGAACTCGCCCACAAATTTTTCGGCGGTACCCTCGGTGTAACGGTTGGCCGTGTCAATAAAGTTTCCACCCGCCTCTGCATAGGCGTCGAAGATCTTTTTAGACTCCTCTTTGGAGGCTCCCCAACCCCACTCCTCGCCAAAGGTCATGGTCCCCAACGCCAACTCGGAGACACGCAAACCGCTTTTGCCAAATAGTTTATAACGCATGGGTTTAATCCTTTTTCTCCTTTAATTTTCATTAGTAACTGATACTGTTACTAAATTGAATAAAAAATTTAATCGGCGGCGGGTTGAGGCGAACGGGCGTCAATCTCTTTGATTTCTTGCGCCACCTGGGCGATGGTCATTTCAGCCAGGGTTTGTTCCAGGGCCGCTTCAGCCTGGTGAAAGACGTTTCTCATGACCGGCTCCAGACTGCGTCCACAGATACAGAAAGGGTTGTACTCGCGCGACCCAAAAGAAAAGATTTCACCCTTCTCCACCACCTGGTAAACATCCAGCAGGGTGATCTGCTCCGGCAAGCGGGCCAATCGAACACCTCCGCTGGCACCCGGATGCGCCTCCGCCAAACCGGCTTTGCCCAGCATCGCCAGGATGCGCCGAATCACCACCGGGTTGGTACTGGCGCTGCGAGCCAAATATTCTGAGGTTGTCGGTTCCGCTTTACCTTCAATGGTCAGCAAAACCAGGATATGTACCGCTACCGTAAAGCGGCTGCTGATGATCCCCATAACGTATCCTACAATTCGTAACTATGATAGTTACAAATATTCTTTTTGTCAAATGTGGTATCAAAGGTTGTCATGTCAATCAACTATCCTCGCCCAGGGAAAACTTTCATTGCGATCTATCAGGTCAATATTGTCCTGCCATAACTCTATTACTTTGTTCATAAACAGCCAGGGTTGAACCTGCAATTCTTGGAATGATCCGTTAGTTTTATCCAGTTTTATAGCTTGAGTAAATTCACCCTCAAATCGCCAACCAGATAAATTTTTACCGCGATCTTTTTTCTTGGGCATACCTTTATGTAAGATGCCATTTCTCATTATCGTCCAAAACTCTCTGGCTGTTTCCTCGCTAATATTAAAATCAATCATCAACTGTTTTTCTACAGTATACTGGCTACCGGCTTCCCTAATCGCTGCATCTGCATATCTTTCATAAAGAAAACAACTGGTTGCAAGAGCAATAAATGCACCAGCACCATTTGGTATGGCCTCAAGACTTTTTAAAGGTTGCACAAACCAAATATCAAATAACGCCTTAGGGTCTTGCATGTTTTCTGCTCTTTCCTAAATCTTCAATTATGTTATAAGATGAGCGTCTCAACCCGGGTTACCTCCGCCCGCTGCCGGCTCAAGTGAGCGACCAAAGTAGCCAGCGGTTCTGGCTGACCAGTGGTATAGAAGCGATGCCAGGCGACACAAGCAGCATCCGTTTCCAGGCTATGCCGCATGAGCACCCGCTGCACCTGGCGGGCAACCGCCTGGGCCGGGTCAATCACCTG
>JABFGB010000038.1 GCA_013112715.1 Chloroflexota bacterium | reverse complement strand
CTAATCGTTTGCATCGCTCCTTGGATGAGTTGCAGGCTTCAGTTGATGCTTTTATGCACACCCAACAGAATGTTTGGCATCACCCTGATCGTCTCTTGTTCGCTGATCACTTTCGACTAGTGGCTTAGCATAAAACTGCGGATAGGCTGCCTGTCAGCAGTTTCGTAAAGTATTATCTAAAAGCGAATGTTGTTTGCAAGCGCTTGCAATTGTAACTCAAAAAAACACACACATATCAAATTTAATCACAATGCAAGTCGTCTACCGACATAACCAATAACAGCGGTGCAGCAACTATTGATGCAGAGGGCCAACTGGGATAACCCCAACCTTATGATTCCATTTAGGTGCTTGAATCCGGCATGGATATGGCTGAGGGATCCAGTTGGCCTTGCTTAATAACCGTAAGACACGGGCGGCAACTGCTTGACTGTAGGAATAATTGCAGCCACGTGCAGGTGGAATTATTTTCCAGAGGTATTGATTGGAAATCAGAGGGCATTGGATTTGAGTCTGTGCGAGCGAATGCGGGTTAACCCTTAATTGTATTGGATGACTCAAAGGTTTTAAAGGTACTCTACAGGCAACGGCACACGTTATTATGACCGAATAATCCATTAGATTACTGGGATACACGGGGCATTACCTCTGAGATGTTACTCCGCCTACCATGACCCACCCTCCTAAAATCCGCTGACCATGCAAATAACATAGGCGGTCAAATTAGGCATGGTTGTTGCCATGATCAGCTTATCGCAATTTTCGGCGAACCTCGGGTTGGTTTGTTCGCCTTGTTGTTTACTAAAAAGCTCTACGCTTCAAGAGGCATTCGCTCTTGCAAAGACTTGCTAATATATTCAATAAATTATAGAGCGTAAAAAAACTTGCAAGCGCTTGTAAAATATTATGCCATTCACCTGAGTTTGTCAAGCACCCAAAAACGTGAAGCGTCTGACCGATTATCTGCAATTTGGCAAGAGGTTTTGGGAGTGGCTCTAAATAGCAATAGCCGGTACTTAATATTATTAACTATGTCAAATAGATAATCTATAAGAAAATTATCGCTATTTGATTCAGTAAGAAGTAATTTTGTATTGATTTCTTTACATGAATTTTATTAGGATTTTATCGCAGCGGACTATCGTTGAGATAACTGAACGTTGCTTGGTATGGGAGTTGCCGAGCGACATCCCACGCTATCATCAATGCCAAGCAACGGTTAGGGGTCTAGGTCAGTGCCATTGACAACCCCTTTAAATCATTGGGTGTGACCATTAATAAAACTCCAAGATTGGATGGGAGCACCCACAAAAATGAAGAAAGAGACCCTTATTAGTTATTAAGTTCATCAACGTTGAGACGTCTTGATAGATTTTGTTTGGTGTGTTGATTTGTTGTCTCACATTTCATGACCCTTTGGGGTCAAGTTAACAACTAAGGAGTTAGTGACGTAATGAAATATGGCAAAATCGCTCTAGCCCTCATGGTTTTAATCACCAGCATCGGGAGCCCCGCCTACGCACGAGGAGCAGATGATACCTATAAGGTCGCACTCTTGCTGTGGGGTGGTACGGATGGATTTATCGCCCAAATGACCGCATATGGGTATGTAGAAGGCGAAAACATCACCTACCTGTATGTGAATCTGCAAGATGTACCCCCAGAAGATATTCAGACCGAATATGAAAAACAAATCCAAGCAATGATTGATGACGGAGTTGATGTGTTTGTCACCGAGACGGATACCGATGCCGTCAACCTTCGTAACTTGGTGGGCACTGAAATTCCGATTGTATTTGCTCGATCCGACGATCCGGTGGCAACTGGCGCTGTGGCCGATTTGGTCACCCCGGGTGGCAACATCACCGGTACGGTCACAAATCGTCCCCATGAGCGTCGTTTGCAGCTTTTGACTGAAATCAAGCCAAGCACCAAGAAGATATATTACATTATCAGTACCTATGCCCTTGGTGCGGAGGCCACGTTGCAGCAGGTGCAGGCTGTGGCGGAGGAATTGGGCGTAGAGGTCATTCCTTTTACTGCTGCTATGTCGCCTGCTACCTTTTCGGTGGATCCCGCCAGTTGGACGGAACTGATCCAAAATATGCCGGAAGATATTGACTGGGTGTTTATGACGCCATTCGTGTTTTTGGATCCACAAGAAACGGCTGAACTAATGGCTCTCTCGGTTGAACGGGGCTTTGGATTGGCGTATATCATTGATCAGCCTGTTCCGGGATACCTCATCAGCTATGGGCCGAGTCTCGCCGCCAGTAGTGGACAGGCAGCCCAAACCGTTGATCGTATTCTGCGTGGTGCCAGCCCTGCCGAGTTGCCGGTCCAAACTGCTGAGAACTTCTTGACCATCAACCTTGAAGCGGCGGCGGCCATCAATATGACCATCCCTGAAGCAATCTTGCGCCAAGCCAACATGATTGTCCGTCCGGGTTATTTCGAAGCGCTTGCCACTCCAACGCCGGGTAGCTAGGCTGATGCCTGCATATCGCATAAAGATCATCAGAGAAGAGGATCGATAACCTCATGTTCAACAGCTTGCGCATCCGCTTAACCCTCTTATTTGTCGGTTTGACCATCATCCCATTGGTCATTGCTGGTACGCTCATTACGCTGCAAGGGTATGATACCCTTCAGAAAGAATCGGTCAATTCCCAAGAATACCTCGCACGGCAGACGGCAATCAGTCTCGAAGCCTTTTTTAGCGAGCGCCAAAATGAGTTATCCGTGCTGACGGAGGTCTATGGCCTCACCTCTTTGGACCCAGCCGCCCAAAAAGATGTCCTACTCGTGCTACTCAGCAAGCAACCCGCTTATTATGAGCTAACTCTCATCAAAGCGGATGGGCAAGAATCTATCCGGTTAACACGCGGGTCAGTCGTCACTGATAGCGATCTCACAAGCCGCGCCGACGATTCATTGTTCCAAAGAGCTGTAGAGACTGCTCAAGTCAGTTTCAGCAACGTGCATTTTAATGAAGAGGCGCGTGATCGTCTGATTACGATGGCGGTTCCGATTGAAGACCTCACCACAGGTCTAGTTAGCGATGTCCTCGTTGCGGAAGTCCGCTTCCAGAACGTGGAAGAGAATATCCTCCGAAGTTTGAATCTTGGCGAAGGCGAAGATGTCTATATTGTAGACAACACGGGCTTGGTAATCGCTCATCGGAATCCCAGCTTCGTCCTTCGGGAAACTGTCTTTGATCTACCGAATACGCAAGGGCGGCATGAGGGTTTGCAGGGTGACGATATTGTTCTCGCCAAGAGCAATATTCAACTGGAAAACCAAGAGCTTATTGTAGTGGCCGAAAAGGACTATGCTGAAGCTACCGCGTTGGCCTTTGACCTAGCCCAGCTTGCCACGGCCATCACGGCCATCACGCTCCTCGTCGCCAGCATCATTGTCATCTTCGCCGTCAATCGTGTCGTTCGCCCGATCATCCAAATCTCGCGTGTTGCTCAAGCGATTCAGGGTGGGGACTATTCAAAACGTATCGAGATGCATCGCAAAGATGAAATTGGTCAATTCGTTGGGGCGTTTAATGGCATGACGCACCAACTTCAAGATTTGATCAGTTCATTGGAGGCTCGCGTTAAGGAACGGACACGTGAAGCTGAAGAGGCTCGACTCAAAGCCGAACGCGCCGACCAAGTGAAATCCCAATTTTTGGCGGCGACCTCACATGAACTGCGTACACCGCTAAATGCCATCATCAACTTCAGCAAATTTGTATCCAATGGTGTGCTTGGGCCGGTGAATGAAAAGCAGACAGAGGCACTGAACAAAGTTGTTCAAAGCGCCAAGCACTTATTGGGCCTCATCAATGACGTGCTGGATATTTCGAAGATTGAGGCAGGTTCTCTACAGCTATTTGTGGAATCCAATGTAAACTTGGCTGAGGAAATCCGTGATGTCTGTGCAGCCGGGGAAAGTCTGTTGGAAGGCAAACCAGTCGAACTGCGTCAAGAGATAGATGAGTCTCTACCTATGCTGACTGGGGACAAACAACGGATCCGTCAGATTCTGCTGAATCTCGTCTCGAATGCGAGTAAGTTTACCCAAACTGGACACATCACAGTCAAAGCCCATAAAGACGGGGACAATGTCGTGATGGCGGTGTCCGATACTGGCCCCGGCATTCCACCCGAAGAACATGACGCCATTTTTGAAACATTCCGACAAACGGAGAATGGTTTGCGACAAGGGCAAGGGACCGGACTTGGTTTACCCATCTCCCGGCGCCTCGCCGAGGCCCATGGAGGACGACTTTGGCTCGAAAGCAAAGTCAACGAAGGGGCAACGTTCTATGTATCCTTGCCCATCCATCCCAGTCATTTGAAACCAACTTTATAGGTCGGAAAGGAAAGTAAGATGCCTGTATTCTTGTATATCGAAGATGATCTCTATAGCCGCGAAGTCATGAAGATGTTGTTGGTGGATGTTCTAGGCTTCAAACATGTCACGATTCTTGAGGATAGTAGGGATTTTGAGGACAAGTTAATCAAAATGTCCCCGATACCTGATATCGTTTTTGTGGATATTCACATGGAACCGATTAACGGCTTCGAAATCCTTGAAATCATTCGGCGGCACAACCAGTTTGCGGCCTCGCAGGTGATCGCCCTCACCGCGAGTGTGATGAACGAGGAAGTCCGTCTCCTAAAAGAGGCCGGGTTTAATGGGGCCATCGCCAAACCAGTTGACAGTGATACATTTCCTGAAACCATCCGGCGCATTATGAGCCGTGAGGAAGTGTGGAAAATCATTGCCTAGCAGGTGTGCCATCTTGGGCACGTGTGTTTTATGCCAATACTTGATGGAGTATTGGCTTTGTACTAGATGAGAATCGTGGGGAAACATGGGGAAAACCAAGCTGTTACAAGGTAAACGTATCTATATTGTAGAGGACAATGCCGACAACATCTATATCCTCCTGACTATTCTACGCGAGCATGGGGCCATTGTTGAGGTGGACTGGTGGGCAAAAGGGGAGGGTCACAAAGTTCTAAAGGCCCTGCCGATTGATATCATTCTCCTCGACCTCATGCTGCCCAACAAACACAGTGGGTTCGATGTATTTGAAGAAATTCATGCCCTACCGGAATTGGTATCGGTACCCATTGTGGCTGTTTCGGCGGCTGACACCTCAACGGCTGTCCCCAAAGCTCGCACACTGGGATTTGCTGGATTTATCAAAAAGCCGATTGACGATGAGTTGTTTCCTAAGCAGTTACAAGCTATCATTGAGGGGAAACAGGTATGGTACTATGATTGATAATTGCAACGTGAGGAATTGGAAATGGCAAAACATGCCCTGATCATTGATGACGACCCCATGAGTCTGGAAATTTTGAGCCAGTTACTCGAACTGGAAGGGTTTACATTCACCGCCGTACAAGATTCAAGACTGATTGATGATGCTTTAGCAGGTCTCTCGCAGGTAGATATCGTTTTTCTTGACCTCGAAATGCCGGCCCCCGACGGCTACAATGTACTCAAATATCTTAAGAACGATATCGGGATGTCAGCTCCCATTGTGGCTCACACTGTCCATATGAGTGAATCAAATGCTGCGCTGGCGATGGGATTCGATGCGTTCATCTCCAAGCCGATAGATAGCGACTATTTCCATGAACACCTTCAGCAAATCCTGAGTGGCGAGCGTGTTTGGGTAACTAGACACAACTAGTTGATCAAAGGCAATGCTTTGCCCATAACTCGGTGACCCCCTTTGCCAGTGTTTTGACTAGCGAGGGAGCGGGTGGATGGGAAAGCCCTGCCCAATAGGATGAAGATAGAGATTTCCCCTCACTTGTTTTTGTCTAGGTGAGGGGAAATTGTTAATCGCCCAAAACAGCGATTAGCTAGTCCCCGGGCACGGGGGCAGGAACTGCTACCTCTGGCACAGTATTCGGCGCGATTTCGATCTCCTCGGTCTCACGGTCGCTGCGGCGCACGCTCAAAACGATGATGATTATCCCAATGATCGAAACGATGATAACGGGAATTCGCGCGTCATCCGTTTGCGTTTGAACAATCAGGGGAGCCATAATCAGTGCGACCAGATTCATCACCTTAATCATGGGGTTCAGGGCTGGCCCTGCTGTGTCTTTGAACGGATCACCTACAATGTCGCCAACCACCGCCGCTTTGTGGTTTTGGCTGTTCTTGCCGCCCATATGTCCGTCTTCAATGTACTTCTTGGCGTTGTCCCATGCCCCACCCGCATTCGCCATAAACACGGCGAGCAACTGACCGGACACGATCACACCAACCAAGAAACCACCTAGTGCCTGTTCCTTGAGCAGCAACCCAACGACGATGGGGGAAACAATGGCAATTAAGCCGAGTGGAATCAACTCTTTTTGGGCAGCCTGTGTCGAGATGGAGACCGCTTGGGCATAATCCGGGGTCTTCGTACCAGCCATGATTTCGGGGATACGCAGTTGGCGGCGTACTTCGGTCATGATATACCCGGCAGCGCGATTGACGGCTTTGATCAAGAGGCTGGCGAATAACAACGGCAGCGTTGCGCCGAGCAGTACCCCTACAAACACAATCGGATCGGCTAGATTGATGGTGCGGGTGAAATCATCCAACTTATCTTCAGGCATGACCCGCTCGATGTCAATGAAGAACGAACCGAACAGCGACACCGCCGCAATCACCGCTGAACCAATCGCAATGCCTTTGGTAATGGCTTTGGTCGTGTTGCCGGCTGCGTCCAAATCTGCTAGGGTCTGGCGGGCCTTGTCGTCAAAATCGTCTCCGGCCAGTTCCGCAATCCCATTGGCGTTGTCGGAAATGGGGCCAAAGGTGTCCATTGAGACATTGTTGCCCGTGTGTGAGAGCATCCCCACGCCAATCAAGGTAACACCAAAGAGGGTGTAGAGGAAACGATCCTCAGAGCCGACATCGCGCATACTGATGAGGAACAAAGCGAAGACCATGATCCAGAGGGCTTTAAACATCCCACTGACGAGGTCTTTCTTGGTATACCCGCGATAGATGGCAAACGAGGCGAGAGCCGCGCCGACCAAAAAGACGGGTAAATACAACTCAGATGGGAAGTCCACACTAAAAGCGAGAATGGAAGCGACAATCGAGGCGACAATCACGAGCACTGACCAGATGCTGGACAAATAACCCAGTGAGATACCTTCTAAGATAATGAGCGCGGGGCCAAAGACGCTGGCACGGGCGATTTTCTGAACGCGCGGACTCTTGGCGCTAGTCGCATAGGCGGTCAAGGGGTTAAACGCTACGGCGAGGGCCACACCAACGGCGACCATTGCACCCAGCGATAGATACGAAAGCATATCCCCATCCGGAGCTTGGTTGCCTGCGTAGAGGACGGCCAGCACGAAGGTCGAGACAATGGTAATGGCGCTGGAAATTTCGTAGCTCTTGTACATTGCTTCTTCGGCATCATCCACTTTCCACATCGAGACTGTGTAGGTGCCGATAATTGAACTAATCACTCCAATGCCGCGCACCAACAGCGGCAACACGATCCAGAAAAGTTCGCCTGTTAGCGAAGTCAGGGCGAGACCGAGAATCAGACTAGAGACAATCGTCACTTCATAACTTTCGAAGATGTCTGCCGCCATCCCCGCGCAGTCACCCACATTATCGCCTACCAAGTCAGCAATGACCGCTGCATTGCGTGGATCATCTTCTGGCAAATCGGCCTCAACTTTACCCACCAAGTCAGCGCCAACATCTGCCGCTTTGGTATAAATACCACCCCCCACGCGCATAAACAACGCCAGTAGGGTACCGCCAAAGCCAAACCCAAGCAGCACATCCGGTGAGGCCTTACCAAAGATAATAAAAATCATTGTGCCACCCAGCAACCCCAAACCATCGGTCAGCATCCCGGTGATGGTGCCGGAGCGGTAAGCGATGGTCAAAGCACGTTTGAAACCAACGCGACTGGCGGCGGCCACCCGTACATTGCCTTGTACGGCCATATTCATGCCCAAGAACCCGACCAATGCGGAGAAGCTCGCTCCCATTGCAAAAGCCAACGCTCGTCCAATGGCGATTCCTGTCACAGCCGACGAACATTCGACGTCTGCCGCCACCCGCTCGGGTCGGAAATCTTTGTACCCAAAATCCGTCGCAATCTGCTTGGGGGTCAACTCGCCTTTATCAAGGACGGCGCTTACCTCCGCTGCGGACGGATTACTGGGAGAATGGGCGACAATGTCGGCGACATAGGCACTCTCGACTTTCGCACGGCAGAAGCGTTCCTTTGCTTCACCTGTCGGATGGACGAGTGCCACACTGAGAAACATGGCGACTGTTAGCACGAGGATGAGGATGGCGATGGTACGCAACTGAGTACGGAGGTAGGCATTGGCGCCATCTTTGATGAACCCCCAAACCCGCTGCATGGGTGGACTGCCTTTGTCTGCCGAGAAAGTCTGACGCGCTAACCAGTACGCATACCCTAGCGCGATAAAAGCGGTGACGAGTACGGCGTAGATGAGAATCTGTTCAAAAGTCTGGATACCCTGCATTGCTTGCATGTAAATCTGCCCTTCAGTTAATGGTTCCCTTTCAGGAAAGTTCAAGAAGACGGCAGCGCCATGTCAACGCTAAGAGAAAACCGGCAGAGGAACAACAACTTACATGGTGCAGTTCGACCCAAATAGCCGAAGATGGCATTGTCGTGACCGCACCAGTTCTCCTTTCGATGCACGTCGGCACTAGCCGATCCCTATTGATAAATTTTAGCCCTCATTGAACGTAAAGCATGGTGTTCAAGGTCATACTGAAATGAGGCAAATGTCATTTTTATCGCGGGGATTCTCTGGTAAAGGGGGAGTGCGCCTAAATACGTTGGGAACTACGCGCTCCCGTGATAGAGATTGCCGAGCCATGCAGTGGGTGGGACACGGCTCGGTGTGAAACATGATCAGGTTAAGCGGTTTTACTGGGGAGCGCAGATGGCGTCCTCAATAGCGACAAACTCGATTTCCAAATCCACCTCGTTCGAGACATTGGCGACACCGGGCACGCTGGGGATATTGAGATCATATGCTTCGCGGGTGACTTGCGCCGTGCCAATCCCTTCGATGCGGGTTTCCGTGATAGGCGTGACAGTGACTTCAAACGTGACCGAATTGGTGATCTCGCGCAGTTTTAGATCACCTGTGACTTGAAAGGTAAACGGCTGCCCAATGGTAACAGAGGTCGGAAGACCAGTAATCGCGGTGGGGACAAACTGGGTGAACTCATATTCATCTTTGGCCGATTCCAAAATTTGGCTACGGATGGCCCGGTTACGATTCTCACTGTCGGTCTCCAACGTGCGGAGATTAATTTCAATCGGCGCTAGGAGCGTATTTTGCGGGTTGGCGACATCAATGTAAATACACCCCGCCACCTGATCGGTTTCGGCTCGGACACGCACTGGCTGACCACGCAGTTCCTCGTTGAGCATGAAACGCACCCGTGATTCTTCGCCGACGATGCTGAAATAACGGAAACCACCAATCTGAACGCCACCAGACGGGTCGGTGTTGGGGGCGGCGACCTCCGTAGATGCTTCAGTGGGATCAACAGCAGGTTCGGTAGTGCTGGGCGCGGCCTCAGTAGGGCCAGCCGTTGCATCTGTCGCTTCTGCGCTTGGCGTCTGACGACTAGCTAGGGCCTCCAATGTACTGGCATTGATGGCTTGGGCTTCCGTGTCCCGGCTGGCCTCACCGCTGCCGCCCTTAATGATCACCTCGTAAAACGCATAAGCGAATACCGCTAATGCCACTACCGCGCCAACTATCACGATTCTCAAGAAAAGCCGCCGTCGTGGATTTCCCTTTTTTTCAACTGCTACCGGCGCATTAAACTTACCCATCGTCTCCGACTCCTTACCAATATATGGACTGAATTCCGTTTTTAACTTTACAAGAGTACACAACTTACCAAAGTGTTTCGTGAGAAAATTGATCAGTTTACACAAATTTTACAGATTCCGGCGGGGCGTGTCCCTGTCCGGAAGGCCAGTATCCATAGTGTTGCCCGATGAACAGACAATGCGCTGATCTTCGCGGGGGGCATGGCGTTGGAGTACAAAATCAACTATGTGAGGGTGGGACACAAGAAAAGGTGAACTGAAAGAGCCAATTCGTGGCAGGCTGCCCTCGATAGAACTTTTGAGCAGACAGCCCGCGTAACGAGGAATAACTGAGCTAGGGAAGTCCTACGCTTGGTGCTCGATCTGATACGACAAATACACGACGCCATTGGGGAGAATCTGCGAGTCTGCCAACTTCATGGACGAAGGACGGCCTCCTTCGACAAACAGGCGGACGCCTTTGCCGAGGATAATCGGGTGTACCAACACCTGAATCTCATCTATCAGGCCCGCGTCAAGAAGCGAATGAACGAGTACCGCGCTGCCGATAATGCCGATCTTGCCGCCGGGCTGCTGCTTCAGCTTGCGGATTTCCTCGATTATGTTGGACTTGATCAGCGTCGAGTTATTCCAATCGGCTTTTTGCAGCGTTGTCGAAACGACGTACTTGGGTGCGCTGTTGAGCTTATCCGCAACCCCGAATTCATTATTGGTCTGGTTAGGCCAGAATCCGGCGAAGATCTCATACGTGACCCTGCCCAGCAAAAAGGCATCGGTATCGCGTGTTTGGCGCACCGTGATCTCGCCCATTTCTTCCGATTGAAACGGAAACTGCCACGTATCGGGCGCTTCCATAACCCCATCCGCCGAAAGGAATTCCGACACCACGATCTTTCTCATAATGTTTGCTCCATAATGTTGAATCGTCATTCCATAATAGCACAAATGTTTTATATGGCAAATATCAGAGCATCAGCTAACCCCTCCCCATTGCATGGCTGAGGGCTGCAATCCCTTATGGCGTCGTGCTAAGGTTTTTGGACATGCATATACCAAATACGGACGCGGTGGGTCATGTTTTTTTGTAGGATGGCCCTCAAGGATTGACCACGTGCTGAATTCGAGGTGAGGTCAATCGGCAGGCGACCACTGGCATCCTTTATCATTGGGTTAGCCCCGCGATAGAGGAGCATTCGGAGGACGGCTTTGGAGTATCGCCCACCAAACCAAGCAATTAGGTGTAGAGGGGTTCGCCCATCACGGCCAGTGGCATGAATATCTGCTCCGGCGTCAATCAAGGTGCGGATAAGGCGCTTATAGGGATAACCCCTTCTACACGCAATAAGCAATGGCGTCACACCATATCGGTCTGCGCTGTTGGGATTAGCACCATGTTTGAGGAGAAGCTCAACCGCAGGAAGATTATTACATTGTGCCGCGCTATGGAGTGGTGTTTCACCCCGATAGTCTACGCTATTAGGGTTAGCGCCATATTTGAGGAGAAGTTCGACGATGGCAAGGTTATCATGTTGTGCCGCACTATGTAAACCAGTCCAGCCAACCGTATGGGCTTGCTCTCTATGACCTAGAGGGGATTGGGTGCCTTCTTGGATAGGGACATTGGGATCAACCCCATGATCTAACAACCAAGCGACAGCTTCTTCCGAATAGATACAGTAGTGTAGGGCGTGTTCACCTTTATACGTGCGGGCATTGATGTCTGCGCCTGCTGCTAAAAGGGCCTCAGCTACTGGTATGTTTGGTTGAATATTAAGGGCTATCATAAGCGGGGTTGACCCCTCTATGTGCATTAGTGCTTTGATGCTGTCGCCGGGGCGCACCTGCTGACGCATATGCTCGAAACGATTTTCGGGTGTGCCTTCGAATAATGCGTGGAGAAGGTCGGGAAACATTGGATAAAGAGGGTGATTTATTATAAAGTCCCGTTGGCCTTTTGTTACATCGGATGCAATACACCTCCTGAAAGTTAATAGATAAAGAATATTATGGGGCAGGGTGGGGGAATATGCAAAATGAAGAATCCCCACACCAACCCACATTGCATGGAGAGGGGTGAAGATGCGATATGGAAGGCGGTTTAGCGGCGGGCGATGGTGGTGTCACGTTCGCGGGGCAGGTTGTACCAGACTTCATCCAGATATTGCATTTCCTCGTCATCCAGCACCAGATCAACCCCGCGCAGGCTGTCCTCTAGCTGTTCGGGACGACTCGCCCCGATAATCGCGCTGGTCACAATCGGATTTCGCAACGTCCACGCGAGGGCCACATGCGTCAGACTCTTGTCACGCGGGGCAAGAAATTGTTTGATCGCTTCGACCTCTTCAAAAACGGCCTCGTTCCAATAACGCTTGCGATATAACTCGCCACTGTTTGCCAGCCCAAAGCGTGACCCTTGCTGCAAATCTTGGCCTTTCTGATACCGCCCGGTCAACATGCCGCCTGCCAGCGGATTGTAGATGATGACGCCGACCCCTTGCGATTGGCACAAGGGCAGGATTTCGTCCTCAATCATGCGGAAGAGGATGTTATAGCGTGGCTGGTCACATTCAAAACGGGCCAGATTATATTTATCGCTTGTCCAAAGAGCTTCGGCAAGCTGCCACGCCAGATAATTCGAGCAGCCGATATAGCGCACCTTGCCCGATTTCACAAGGTCGTCCAATGCCCGCAGGGTTTCTTCAATCGGCGTGTTGGGGTCGGGCCAATGGACTTGATAGAGATCAATATGGTCGGTTTGCAGGCGCTTCAGGCTGGCCTCGCACGCGGCGATGATATGGCGGCGGCTTAGGCCTTCGTCGTTAGGGTCAGCACTCATCGCCCCTCGGCACTTGGTCGCTAGGACAATCCGGTCACGCGCTCCCCGCTGTTTGAGCCAATTACCCACAATCACTTCGGTTGACCCGACCTGATCTAAATTGCCACCAAGGGGATAGACATCGGCGGTGTCAACAAAATTGATCCCAGCATGGTCGGCAATATCCATGATAGCAAAAGCCGTTTGCTCGTCGGCCTGATTGCCAAAGGTCATGGTACCGAGGCAGATTTCGCTAACTTTTAATCCAGTACGGCCTAGTCGTTTAATTTTCATGGATTCCCCTCCCTGAGGAATGAGAGATGGCGGGTATGAGGGGAGTATACCGCTTGACAGGGCAGGATAAAAAATCATACAATCAGAGCGTCTTGGCGAGTCATACTCCCCCAGATTTTATTTGCTAATGTAGAAAGGTCGCCGGGTGATCGGACAGGTCAACAATTAGTCAATTGGGACTATCTATGCTGACCTGTGTCGTACCAGCGGTTTGGTGACGATTCGCTTAGGTTTATGTTGGTGAATCGCGCCTGACAATACACTGATTTGAATGATGCAAAACGTCGCATGGAGTTTGTCTCTGTGGGGCGTTTTTTTGATTTCCCGGCTAAGGAGCATAGATAGCCGAATTCGTAGGGGCGGGTTGCCGTGCCCGCCCAAAAACAAGATGGCACAGGGCCATCCCTTAAGGAAATTCAATGGCATTAGCGGAAATTGACCTCACCTCTGTTTTTCCAATTGTAACGTGGGGTGAGCAATGACAGGGGAGTATGACGATGCTGGTGGTCAGCAATATCACGAAAAAACATGCGGGGGCGGACGAGGCCCTCTTAAGAAATATCTCGTTCACGGTAAACAGCGGGGAGCGCGTTGGGTTGATTGGGCCAAATGGGTCAGGCAAGACGACACTCATCCAAATCATCATGGGGCGTGAGACGGCGGATAATGGGAGTGTGCAGTTTAATCCGCCCAATTTGCGGGTGGGGTATCTGGCGCAGGGGATGGACGAAGCTGACGATGTGCCGATTCGTTCCATACTCTATCCTCAGATGGAGGTACTGCACCAAGCCGAAGCGGACGTTGAAAAATGGGCCGAAGCGATGGCAAATCCCGATGGCGATTTTGACGCGGCACTGGCGGCGTATGGGGAAGCGTTGGAACGATTTGAGGCACTCCATCGTCAGATAGACTTGGGAAAGGGAGAAGCAATTTTAGCAGGCTTGGGACTCGGCGATTTGTCGCTGGATACCCCCGCCGGAATCCTTTCGGGAGGCCAGAAAACCCGACTTGGACTCGCGGGCCTGCTGCTGAATGATCCCCAACTCTTGATCCTAGACGAACCGACCAATCACCTCGACATTTCCGCGCTGGAATGGCTGGAAGATTGGCTGGTGAATTTCAAAGGCGCTGCGCTGTTGGTGTCGCATGACCGGACGTTTCTGGATCGCACCGTGACCAAAATCGTAGCGATTGATGACCGTGCGGGTAAGCACACCGCCCGAACCTATGAAGGCAACTATCGGGATTATGTGGCGGCGGCGCAATCGGAATTGGATAAGCAGTGGGCGGCATGGCGGCAGCAGCAGGCCGAAATCGCCAGAATCAAGGCGGATATACAACGGATGATGAACAAGATGCAGGGCCACGAACGGGCCAAGAGTTTTTCCGAAGATCGCGCCAAAAAAGCCATGCGGGTCATGAAAGCGCGCGAAACCAAACTTGACCGCTATATGGCCTCGGATGAACGGGTCGAAAAACCAGTGCCGGGCTGGAATATGCGCATGGATTTGAGCGGGGCGGCGTTGACGGGGCAAGATGTGCTGTATCTGGAAGGATTGAGCGTGGGATATGCCCCCGAATCACCCTTACTCAGCGACTTAAATCTCAGTATTCGCGCAGGAGAACGGGTGGCGCTGGTCGGGCCAAATGGTCACGGCAAAAGCACGCTGATTAAGACTATCGTGGGCGAACTGCCTGCGCTGGCGGGTCGAGTGCGCATGGGGCCGAGTGTGAAGGTTGGGTATTTGGCACAGGAGCAGGAAATCCTTGACCCCAATAGCACGCCATTCGATGTGATTCAGGCCACCGCGCCATTTAATCACAACGAGGCCCGCTATTTCCTGCACCTGTTTTTGTTCAAGGCCGATGAGGTGTTCTGGCCCATTCATCAACTCAGTTTTGGGGAACGGGCGCGGCTGATGCTGGCGCGAGTGGTGGCAGGCGGCGCAAATCTGTTGATTTTGGACGAGCCGATTAACCATCTGGATGTGCCGTCGCGCGAGAATTTTGAACAGGCATTGCGAAATTTTGAAGGCAGTGTCATCGCGGTGGTGCATGATCGGTATTTTGTAGAGCAGTACGCTTCGACGGTGTGGACTGTGGCCGATGGGGCGTTACGGGTAGACGTGATCGAGCCGATGATGGCGGATTAAGCATCCTCACCAAATGGTGGGGACGTGAATCTTTATTGATTTACAGCAATAAACTGGAGTATATGAGATGAACCGAGACCAAAATCATTCCCAACGGGCCAAATTGGTGAGCACCCTTGTGGATGATACGAAGATGAGTGAATTTGAGGCGCTTGATAAATTCTTGCAGGCGAATTGGGCGGAGACCGTGACGCGAGGGCTGCCCTATCGCTATGACCACGTGGGCGATTTGTGGTGGGGGATTTATACGGCCCGCCATTTTGACCCCTCCGCCGAATTAAAGGTGTGGAAAAATGGGGCAGGGGAGATTGCCGCGTTCGCATTGGTCGAATCGGATTTGATGACTACCCAGATTGGCCTGCATTATCGGGATGACGCCGGGCTGGTGGATGAAATCGTAGCGTGGGGGATGGATAAGGTCGCACGTAACGGCAAAGAATCACTGTGGATGAAAGCCTTTGAACACGATGATGTCATGACCGAGGCTCTGATTAATCGGGGATTTGAGCGCGACCCCGATGGCTTTTATACCAATTTTCATCAACGCAGTTTATTAGACCCGCTGCCCGATTATCCGGTCAAAGATGGGTGGTCGGTGCGCAATGTGTTTTTGGAGCATGAGATGGCGGAACGGGTGGACGTGCATCGGGATGCCTTCGCACCGTCCCGCATGACACTGGAATTGTATCGGCGGATTCGCAATGCCCCGCGCTATAACCCCGGCTTGGACCTAGTGCTGGTGACGCCCCAAAATACCTTCGCCGCGTTTTGCATTTGCTGGCTGGATCGAGAGAATAAGGTCGGAGAATTTGAGCCAGTCGGGGTGCGCGAAGCGCATCAGGGCAAGGGATTTGCGCGGCAGGTGATGGCGGAAGGGCTGCGACGTCTAAAGGCACGTGGTGCAGAAACGGCCATCGTCTATTCCACATCGGGCAATCCGGCGGCGACCCGTGTGTATGAGTCACTGGGGATGGCAGTGGTGGATCGGGCGTGGTTGTATGGGAAGAAGGTGTAGAGTCTATAGAGAAGTCCCCACCCCCAAAGCATATAGGTGGGGAGTAAGCGGCGGATTGATGGGGTGTTCATGATATGGATTTAGGGAAAATGACAGGTAGTTTTCCCTAAATATTGGGATGCGGACAAAAAAGAGGGCGAGTCTGAGACATCGCCCCTACGGTATACAGATCGTTAATCCAGCGGTTCGATCACATAGACGTTGGAGGCTGCACCGTTGTCAATCACCCACATGGTTTCGGGAATCCAGCCTGCCTCCTCACCATCAATCGCAATCTTGAACCACTGCGCTCCCCAAATGGGAGTGGCATCGCAGAAGGTATATTCATCGAGCACCTCAAATTCAGTCCCCGCATCCAATAGGCGGATCAGTGGAGCATCGAAGCCATAATTATCCCGCAGATTAACCCCTGTGCGGCCTTCACCAATGACACGGCCTTGATCTCCTACAGCCATGCGCGTTGGGGTGAGGGGGGAGCATACGGGTGGCGTTGGGCTAAAGGCGGGCGTAGCCGATAATGTCACGCTTGGAGTCATGGTGGGAGTTGGCGTGTTGGTGAATGTCATCGTTGGCAAGGGGGTAGCCGTAGCGTCAAACGCTGACTTACTAGGGTCAGTGGGCAATTGGTCTTGTGAATCCACCACACCGTCCTTATCCGAGTCCGGATTTAATGGGTCAGTACCAGCCCTAACCTCGCCACCATCAGTTAATCCATCACCGTCGGTGTCCATTGAGTAGGGGTTGGTGCCGAGGACGGTTTCATCATCATTGGAGAGGCCGTCATCGTCGGGGTCATTAGTGTTGATGTATTGAGTTTGAGCAGTCACTTCGACTGAAGCGACGGTTGGGGGAGGTGTCCCTCCGGTACTGGGCATATCCGAGATGCCAGAACTATCCACCCCAGATGTCCAATAATCAGCTTCGTAATCAGGCAGGGGAGGACATTCGGAAATTAGATTAACAAAAGCACTTGATAGCCACCCTTGATTATAACCAGCGCGATTTCCCTGTACGAAATAATAAAGACCGGGAGGAGTATTTGACCAAGCACTGATCCCACCGGGCCAATATGTTTGGTCAAGAATTGCAACGTAGTCTTGGTTGTTAACCCATCCAACTTCAATCCATGTCGCACCGGGGCGAGAAATTAGAATCCCATTTGCCTCAGCGGTAGGTAACACAATGATACCCCCACAGATCGATGGGATTGGCTCAAAGCCACCGTTGCTTGGAGGCAAGATAGTTGCGAGAGGTGTAGATGTCAACCCGGCTGGATTGGTGTCAACGGGAAAGATTGTCGGCGTAACACTCACCGCAATAGGATTCAGAGGGGAGGGGGTCATGGAAGCGATGGGTGTGGCACTTTCGCGTTGGAGCGATGCGCCGCCAGTATTATCCCCCTGATTATCAAAGCCGAATCTTGCGGTGATGAGCAGACCACCCACCAGCACAACGGCTAGGATCGCCGCCGCCAGCGCATAGGGAAAGCGCTTCTCACGCGGCATGATGGCAGTGCGGGGAAAAGTCGGGTTCTGATACATGGTGGAATCCTTATGGTTATAGCGGTGATTATTCAGCACAGGTCGGGCCGAAAATTTAGGCATCTCTTGACTGAGGGCCGCGTTTATTTCGGCGATCATGCGCTCCAATTCGGCATCATGGTGGGCCTCTTGGAGGATGGCCTCAACGGTAGCGAAACCACCGCGTTCTAGGGCATTGGTATATCGAAAGAGCATTTTTTCACGGGCAAGGTTGCGTTGGTTCATAATGCACCGTCCTGTTCCGCAAAATAAGCCGTGCGGAGGCGGTTTAGGGCGCGATGGAGGCGAACCCGTGCCGCACCGGGGTGAATCCCAAGTTCATGGGCCAGCGCATCCCCATCAAGGCCATTCAGAATAGCAAGGCGGATGATGTGCTGGTCATCGGGCGAAAGGGGTTGCAGCAGGGCGGCGACTTGGCTATCCGTATCGAGTTCGTCCTCCGTCATGCCGACCAAATTCACCACACGGTCAAACAATTCGCCGTCACTCAGATCGCCTTCGAGGGTGGGATAAAGATCACGCACCAACGGTTCGCGCTGATTGCGACGGGCGGTTTCGACTTGTCGGCGCTTGATAAGATTGGCCGCAATGCCGAGCAGCCAAGCGCGGGGCTGTCCGGTGGGTTCAAATCGGGCTTCGTGTTGCAAGGCTTCTATCACCACCTCGTTCAAGAGTTCGCTGGCGGCAGATTCCAAGCTATCGCCATCCGTGTTGGCACGGAACAGGTAATAGCGTAGGATACCGACCAGTGACTCGGCTTCGGTTTCAATAAATTGGCGTAACCGGGTTGATCCGGTTGTTCGATCCATATGGGCCGCCTTGTAGAGTACGTGCTACCAGTCTGGCTATTGGATATTCACGGAACGGGGTAGATTTGTTACAGTGTAGTGGAAAATTGGATGCTGGGGGATTCGCCGAGGATTAGAAATCCCCGGCTACAAGGCTCATGTCCTCGAGATGAGGACAAGCAGAGTTATTGGCTGTTTGTGGACGGCATGAGGAGGGGGCAAGCTATGTTGGAGAGTAAAGACGAGGTATTCAAGTGGCTGACTGAACACACAGGTGAACGTTTTTTCTATGTTCGATTGAAGCAGGCAATATGGATTGAATACAAAGCATATCTACTGGATGTTTTTATTGATTTGGGCAGAAGACTTGCGACTAATTCTGAATTGGTACGTCAACTGATACGAGATAATAACTGGCGCTATAACACGTTTGGAAATGTATTGGCTATTTTGCAGGGTGATGCCAACTTCACAACAGATATGGCTTGGAGAATCACTCAGTGGAGTTGGATTGCGCCTCAATTGGCAGCAGGATTTGTGATTTTGGCGGACTGCCATTCGAACGCCATTTTGGAGCATTGTCTTGAAACTGCAACCGAAGAATCCCGCCCTAAAACCGTCCTATCGGCGTATGCGGCTCTCAAGCTAATTGGTCATACGAAGGCGGCTGATTTTGAAAAGACCTCTTTGTTTGAACACCTTCAGGCATTAGATCGGGATAACTGCATGTTGTTGGCAGACAAATATTGGCAGGTCTGGAAAAAGTACAAAGGATTGTGTACTGTCGAGAGTGGTTAATTACTTTTATGGGAGAAGCCATGATGCGCGAATATCAGCGGAGTACGAAAGAATGTCGGCTTGGGGAACTGCGCCCTGAGTTGGTCGCGGCGATACGGGCATATCTTGAAAAACATCTGGATAAGGATGAATTTGGCGGGGTCGAAAGCTCGATTGTGTTGTGTGCCGAGACGACCTCCGAACATCTCAAAAAGGGCTTCATGGCAAAACTAACGGGTGGGGGGGATAAAATCCGCCATACCGCGATGGTGCTGACGCCGAGTCTGCTGATTTGGTCTACTACCGATGAAAAACATGGCCCTGCGACGCTGGCGGTGCGCTTGAAGGAAGCCGAGATTACCGATTTTAAATCACCCCTGCCACAAATTGAGGATGATGGCTTGCAGGTGGTTGGCTTTTCATTGAGGGCGACGGAACGGATGAGTGCATTTATTGGTTTGGGGCAGGAAACATCTGCGCAAAAAATACGCGAGACGGTCAAAGAAACGGCCCGGAATGCGAAATAGGGATGTGTCCGGGTGGCGGCGTGCAATGCTTGACTGCTATGTTACCACCCGGTGATTTCTATAATACTCCTTTTCATTAATAGAAGCAATAATAGAGCTAATTGAACCGCGATAGGGCCTATCCGGTAGATATGAGATGAGTGCAAGCGATTCTAATAAGGTGAACCCTATGCCAAAACGTTTATTGCTCGTGGTTGGTTTGATGGTGATCTTGGTGATCGGGCGACCCACCGCGTCCGCGCTTCAAGGGGCAGCCGTCATCACGCCGGATAATGTGACGGAGGTGGTGGAATTGGCACGCTTAGGCCGGGGGACGATTAATCAGGTGGCCCTTTCACCAGACGGGGAGACCGTAGCGGTGGCGACCACATTGGGGGTGTGGGTACATGACGCCGCCAATATTTCGGTTATGCCGATTTTGTGGATTGAAACGCCGGATGTACTGGGTCTTGCCTATAGTCCTGATGGTACACAATTGGCGACCAGCAATGGACAAGGTGAGGTCGCGGTTTGGAATGTGGAGGACGGCTCACTGATTGCCACCTTGAACGCTGAAAATCCAGAGTCGCTGATTCATGTGGTCGCCTTTAGCCCCGACAGCCAAACGGTTGCGATTGGGGGGCAGGATGGCAGTGTGCGCTTGTGGAACGTGGTCGCCGATGAAACGACCTTATTCAATGGGCATACTGCCGCCGTCACTGATGTCGCGTTCATGCCCGACGGATCACAGGTCGTGTCGGTCAGCAACGATTTGACCATTCGAATATGGGACGTAGTGCAAGGTATGGAAGTTGCTAATTACGCGATTGAAGATGATAAAGGGTTAGCGAGTCTGGCGATTAGCCCCGATGGATCGCTATTGATTGTCGGCGGCGAAGAAGCAGGCATTCACATTCTCAGTGTGGCAACGGGTGAGCGATTAGCCATTTTGACCGGGCATATTGGGCAGGTCAATCGCCTCGCATTTAGCCCCGATGGGAGCGTGTTGGCGTCGGGTGGCATTGACCAAAGCATCCGCCTATGGGATGTGACGACACTAGGTGAGCTTGCGCAACTTATGGGGCACACGGATTGGATACGTGGACTGGCATTTTCGCCCGATGGCAACCAATTGGTTTCCGTCAGTTGGGATAACTCGGTGCGTGTGTGGGATGTGGCGACGGCGGCCCAACTCGATATAACACAGGGCTACACCGGGCGGGTCGTCAGTGTTGCGTTTAGCCCCAACGGCTCACTCATCGCCTCGGCGGATGCCAGTATCGCTGGATTATTGCGCTTAGGCAGTTCCAATGTGCGCCTGTGGGATTTGAATGATTTGAGTGAACGTTTTCATTCCGAACAGCGCGACAGCCTTGCACGGGTCTTTTTTGGGCCAGAGGGGGACGCAATCGCCTCGGCCAGCAATGATGGCATTTTGCGCCAATGGGCTGTTTCGGATGGGCGTGACTTGGGTTATGGATCGGGCACGCTGATGGCTTTCAACAAGGATTGGACAAAGGCCCTGTTCCGCATCTACGAAAACGACGTGATTCAGGTAGTGGATTTGCGGGATACGATTGAAGCCAACCGCCAACTGCTGCATGGACACGAAGGACTGATCAACGCCGCCGTGATAGACGGTGTGGATTTGCTGATTGCGACGGCAGGTCGGGATGGCACAGTGCGGTTGTGGAGCGCGGAAGATGCTCATGAGCTTTCGAGTTATTCCGTCGGCGGACAGGGGCGTAGTGTGGCCTTTAATGCCGATTCGAGTTTGTTGGCTGCTGGCGACAGTGAGGGCGTGGTGCATGTTTGGTCAGTGGATACGGATGAAGAGGTGCATCGTCTGACAGGCCACACGGGAACTGTAGAATCGGTGACGTTTAGCCCAGATGGGTCGCTGTTGGTGTCGGCGGGTGGTGATGGCACGGTGCGCGTCTGGGATGTGACCAGTGGTGTCGAATTGGCGACCTTCCATCACGCGGTAGGCACGGTGGCACAGGCCGTTTTCAACCCCGATGGCACCTTGTTGGCAAGCGGGGGCGATGATGGTACGGTGCGTGTCTGGGGGGTGAAGTAACCCCCCAAAGCATTAGGGAGGGGCTTGAATGCACTATTTGGATAAATTGGTTTTAAAGGCGTTGATTTCGGCGAGGTGTTCGCGTTTGTGCCCATATTGGGAATAGACCACGTAATCCTCTAGCGAATAAGCGTCGCCATACCAACCAATCGTGCCGTTTTTGCGCCATGTCTCGCCATCCACCAGCAACCCTTTGGCCGCGACCCGCTCATAGGCGGCAAGATATTCATCAAGCGCCTGCTGTGCGGTGTAGGCTTGGCGCTGATTGACCTCGACATCGTTAAAGGCCGCGAAATAGGCTTCTGGCCCCTGTGCCGATAGCGCATCGTGCATGGGGGTCGGCTGTGAATCCCCCAAAATTTTGATCAGCATCTCGTCCATAAATACTTCATATGAGGCAATGTGGCAGACGATATTTTTGACTGACCAGATACCGCATACGCCGCCTGTCTCCCATTCGGAGTGAGGCAGGCCTTCGAGGGCACGCAAAAAATGAAAATGACCATATTTCATGACATCGTTTGGATTCATGGGTTATCCCCTAAGCGCTACTGAATGATACTTCTATTGTAGGGCAGGTTGGAGGAATTTGGTGAATAGGTGCAAATGGGTGCATGAAAGCCGTGAACCTTAGCACCTCTTGGGGAATCGCAAGAATATCATACCCGAAATGGTGGAAATGATTCCGCACGTGAACGAGAATAGGGTTGGTTCAGTCGTCTGGTAGTTAGAGGAAAACCAAAAAACGTCAGCAACACCGTTTGGGGCTACACGTTGCATATTTTCCCCATTTGAGCGCATTACATAAAGACCGCCATGAGTTCCACTCGCTGAAAATGCGATCCATTGATTATCCTGTGACCAAACCACCTCCCATATCTGGTCAAAGCTAGAGGTAAGCCTCTCCGTTTTTCCAGTTATACGTTGTTTTCGAATCAGATACCGATTTCCCATATTGCCGTCAATATAAACAATCCAATTCTCATCTGGCGACCATTTTTGAAAAGATTCTTCAGCAGCATTTAACTCCTCCACTAATTCCAAATGTTGGGATTCGGGCCAAAAACGATAAATCTGTGCGTCAGTCGTTAGTGATTGCATGGCCGAAAACAATATTGAACTTCCGTCCGCCGACCAATTCAAAATAGAGTCAATTTCATACCCGTTTTCCAAGATTGGTCGCATCAAGGTACCATTCGATTGCCAAATACCAATGGTTCGATAACTTGCGTTGTTCCCCGATTGGATAAAAGCAATCTGTTTATTATTGGGAGATAAACTAAAGGCTGAAATATAGGCATTTGGATCTGTGGGTTGGACTACCAACTCAGGAATTCCACTCTCCAAGGAAACACGGTAAATTCCCCAACTAATAAAATAGATCCATTGGCCGTCTTTTGACCAAGCTGGATATTGTTCATCGTATTGCACCCATTTGGTAGCACGGTGCGAAACAACTCCTACAACTGGCGCAAAGTATATCCGGCTACGACCATCGGATTTAGAGATCGCTGCCCACGCAAGTTGACGTTGGTCAGGAGAAAGAACTGGTGTATAGACTCCATCACCCTCAAACTTGAGTTGTTGATCTTCAACCCCACTCATATTTAGATGCAGCGTCATTTTTCCAGTTCTACCAGATGGGACTTCATAGAGTAGTAACCAATGTCTAGGTGAGGCATACCCAAAATATGCCAAAAGCATGTTGAGCATGAAAATTAGCACACCAAATAGTAATAAGCCGCCTGAGATTATCTTTCGCATTTGTTACTGACGTTCACAGTGATGCAACAAATGAACGGGTGAAACTAATCCCCACCTCCACCCCAAAGTGTTAGGGAGGGGAGCAGGATGACGCAAAAATGTGATTTTAGCGCCAGCGGTTGGGATAGTCGCTGGTGATGCCCGTTACGCCAAGCCAACGCATCAGGCGCATTTGCCATGCGTGGTTGACCGTCCACACCCAAACCTCATAACCCATTTTGCGGAGGCGGTGGGTGATGAGTGGACGCACGACGAGCGATACCCAATAAACGTCTATGATTTCGGCCCATCGCTCAGTCAGTAGGGCGGGTGTGGGGTACATGTCAATCGGGCCGACAGGGATATGGGGCGCAAGGGTTTTGAAATTTTTCAGCCATGCGTGGTCAAAGGAGATGACGGTTACGTTCTTTTCGGCGCTATGCTGGCGGATGGTGTCGAGCAGTTGTGTTTCCATGCCGGGGAAGTCGGCGGGTGATTTGGCCTCGATGACCAGATGTTTGCCTTTGCTCATCACCAGCGCAAGGGCTTCATCAAGGGTTGGCAGGGTTGTTCCGGCAAATTGAGGCGAAAAATGTGAACCCGCGTCCAGTGCCTTGAGTTTTGCCAGTGATTTCTGGGCCATGACGCCTTTGCCGTTGGTCAGTCGCTCCAAATTGTCATCATGGAAGACGATTAACACGCCGTCGGTGGTGCGCTGGACATCCACCTCGACCAAATTCGCTCCGGCAGCAATCCCGACCTCAAGCGCAGGCAGGGTATTTTCGGGGGCGAGACCGCTGGCCCCGCGATGCCCCACCACAAAAGACTTCTTAGACATTGGCTTCCTTTAAGAGTTGGGCCACCCACGCGGCATCCGCTTCAGAAAATGGCACGGCAGGGGGGCGAGTGTAATCGAGTTGGAAACGGTAGAGCGCGTGAATATAGGCTTCGCGGAAGAGGCGTGGTAGCTCTAATGGCACATCCGCATCGTCGGGGCGAAGGGGCACGGGAATCACAGGCAGAGGATCACGCAGGCCGATTTCATAAAGCTCACCTTGATGAGGGGCATTTTTACGAGCGCGAGCTACCAGAATGACATACCCCTCGATTGGCAAATTGGGTTCCATGCGTTTGCCACCACGCAGCAGGTCAATTTCGACCAGATGGACAGCATCTGAGTTCAAGATGCGATCCCGATTGGCAAGATAGCGGTCTTGATGTTTGAGTTTGTTTGAGGGCGATAGAAGTTCGATCACTGTCGTAAGCTGTCCGAACTCGTCAATGATTTCAACGTGTAAGGGTTCGTCGGGGTTCGAAATGGCGGGTGTGATGAAGCGGGTCGCTTCGGCAACCTGTACATTTGAGATATGGAGAGGTTCTGTGTCGGGCCGACCTCGCAAAATTGAGACATCGGGCCGGACGTACATGTGAATGTAGGTCTCGGATACCACCGTATAGCGCGGCACCAGCAGATAGGCCAGTGCTCCCCGAATGCGCGTAATCATCTCATTCTGGAAATCGGGCCACCAGTCGGGGTCTTCGATAAATGGATCCATGCCGGGAAAGATTGGCTCAAGTATCATGTCAATCCATCCTATTTCACCAAATGGGCTTCTTTTAGAAGCTGGCCGACCCACGCGGCATCCGCTTCAGAAAATGGCACAGCAGGGGGGCGAGCATAATCCAAATAGAGGCGATACCCACCATTGATGTAGGCCTGTTTGAATAGGCTAGGCAAATCCAATGGAATATCGCCAGTATCTAAAGGCAGAGGAATCACGGGGAGGGGGTCACGCAGGCCGATTTCATACATCTCGCCATAATGTGGCCCATCCGTTTGGGCACGGGCAATGAAGATGTTATAGCCTTCTTCGGGCAGATTGGCTTCAATCCGGCGGCCCTTGCGCGTTAGGTCTATTTCAATCAGATGGGCATCGGATAACAGGATGCGACGGCGGCTTTTTAGGTATTCGCTGCGATTGCGCGTTTTATTGGCTGGGGAAATCATTTCGATGACCGAGATTAGTTTCCCAGTGGTGTCGTAAATCTCAATGCGCGACTGTTCTTCTTCATCGGGCAGGGTGGCAGTGTGCAATCGGGTGGCCTCAGCGATTTTCAGATGGGATTGTTCGAGGGCTTCCGCTTCATCCAAGCGGCCTTTCCATATAGAAATATCGGGGCGGGAAAGTTGGATGTACTTCTCGGCAAAGACCACGTAATTCGGCATCAACAGGCGCACCAATTTATCCCGTAGGTAAATAATCATCGCCTCGTGAAATTCCGGCCAGCGCTGATTTTCGATAAATGGATCCATGCCGGGAAAGATTGGGTCGAGCATCTAACCAACTCCGTGTAAACGTCCTACAGCCCCTAATACTTTAGCATGGAATTTGTCCTTTGGCAGTGTTTGGCAGTCGCAAGTCTGCGATTGGCAGTGGGTGGGGGAGTAGCGTGAGGTTGTGTAGATAAAAATATCGGAGGGCAGACATGCACACCATACGGTTTTGGCGGGGGTGGTTGGTCGTGGTCACGATTGGGGTAATGGTCTATGCGGCGGGGTTGATGCTGATGCCCCAAACGATGCACGGGTTGTTCAATCTGCTGTTTTTTGGCGACTCGAAGCAGGTGCGGCACGTAGGCGAGAATAATCCTGAGTTCATCCAATTGGTATATGGCGTGTTGGGCGCAGTGATGATCGGGTGGATGGTGACATTGCTGGCGATCATGCGCCGTCATTTTCAGACCGACCCGCGTGGCACATGGCAAATCCTCGTTGTGTCTATCGGGGTGTGGTATGCGGTGGACAGTGGATTTTCGGTGGCGACGGGGTTTGTGGAACATGCAGTGTTTAATACCGGGTTTCTGGTGTTATATGCTCTTCCGCTTCTTGGGATGGGGCGGAGCTTAAATTCGACAAACGGTTGACCCCATCCCAAAGGCTTAAATGTGATGTTTAATGATTAGGTCAGCAGGAATTCACCCGATTTGTAGATTAGTTCGCCATCAATATAAATTTCGCCGCCGTCTTGCATCCCGTGAACCATATCCCAGTGAATTTGGCTCATGTTGACACCAAGCGACTGCGGAATGCTGCGTCCAACCGCCATGTGAATCGTGCCGCCGATTTTTTCATCAAAGAGGGTGTTGCCCGTGAATTTTTGAATAAAGAAGTTTGTGCCAATGGCAAATTCACCCAAGCGGCGTGCGCCCTCATCCAAATTGAGTTGACTAAGTAGGTATTCTTCGTTCTTCGCGGCGCTGGCCTCGACCACAACCCCGTCCTTGAAGGTGAATTTGACGCCATCCACCTCGTGTCCGCCGTAGACGGTGGGATAGCTGAATTCGACATGACCCTTGACGGTGCTTTCGATTGGGCCAGTAAAAATCTCGCCGTCCGGATAGTTATATTCGCCGTGACAGCTAATCCACACCCGGTCCGCAAAATCAAAGGAGAGGTCAATACCGGGGCCGACGACACGGGCATGTTTTTTCCCCTTGAGCCATTCGGCAATTTGGGTCTGCTTGGCGCGGAAATCCTGCCAGTAGGCGATGGGGTCGGGTTGACTTAGGCCACACGCATCATGCACAAATTGGCTATATTCATAGACGCCCATTTCGGCTTCTTGAGCACCACTTTCCGTCGGCCAAGCACAGACACAAAATCGCATTAACCCCTGACCAAAGCGCCGAAAGTAGGTGTCAACCACGGGGCGTTGCGCAGCCTGAGAACGCGCTTGTTTCTGAGGGTCGGCATTCGATAAGGACTTGGGGTTGGTGGGGGCATAGATATTGATCAAGACATCGGCCTGCTCATAAAGGGGCAATGCACGTGGGTCAAGAAAATCGAGTTGTGCATCATTGGCATGGCGCAAAAATCGCTCGGTCAGGGAGGGCAGATTGACCTGTACCATCGGGTGTCCGCCTGCTCGCAGCACGGCATCATGAACCGATTCGATGAGGGGAATGCCGGCTGGATTGCTGAGAATGGCAACTTTTTCGTTGGGCTGAACTCTGGTGCTGTAATCTACGATGACCTGAGCCATCCGGTCTGCAAAACTATTGAACATAGAGGCCTCCAAGAAATTTATTAGGTGGGGCCGAATGTACCTCAGTCGTGGTAGGTTGCCAAACCTTAGTATGGGGTATAGTGGTCGTATAGAAGACAGCGGTTTCCTAAATTCGTGTAAAAAAATCGGTGATTGCGACAAACATGGGATAAACTTAAAGTAGGTGGCATAGACCAGACCGCTTGTCAACGAAAACCTCACAACGATGCCAACACCGACTAAAATATTGAGGACTATGTTTATCGTCGGAGATTCTGAAGTATAGAAAGAAAAAACCCGATGCTTCCAAAATGGACTTCAAAATGGATGCTGGGCACGGCTTTGGTGGTAATTTTTGGGGCGCTGTTGGTGAGTAGCCCCTTTGAAGAATCACGTCACACCACCTTTGCACAGACCAGCCAACAGGCGGATGCGTGCAATTCGATGGTCGAAGAGGCGCTTCGGCTGATCGCGGCTCGCTGTCTCGATGTAGGCCGTAATGAAGCATGTTATGGCAACAGCGCGATCAGTGCCACTCTCAATGATGATGCGCTCGCGTTTGAGACCCCCGGTGATATTATCCCAGTCAGCGCGATTGACGCCCTGATTACACGCCCCATTAACCCCGATTCGCAGGAATGGGGGGTGGCGATGCTCAATCTGCAGGCCGATTTGCCGGACGCCGATGATTCCGTACAGATTTTGGTGTTCGGCGGGGCACAAGTGACCCCCACGACCACTCAGCTTGCCGCCGACACGCCGACCTGCCATTTCACCAACAGCAGCGGGCACAATCTCAATTTGCGGGCTGGCCCCGGTGAAAATTTTGCGGTGTTTGATGTGTTGGATCAAGACGACACTCTGCTCATCTATGGGCGTTGGGCGGATGGGGCTTGGTTGCGCTCCTCACGTGGCTGGGTCTACGCCGCCGATGGTACATTGGATTGTGAAACCCCCGACGAGTTGCGCTTGATTGAGAATTCGCAAGACCTCTATAGCGCTCCGATGCAATCCTTCACCCTGCGCGTGGACGATGAAGCCCGCTGTGACGCCGTGCCATCCGGTCTCTTGATTCAAAGCCCAACGGGACAGACGGCTAATTTGCAGATCAACAATGTCGAGTTGAAGATTGGCAGTACAGCGTTTATCACGGTGGATAAAGACAATCAATCCATGACCGTGAGCAGTCTCGACGGCAATGTAGATTTGGTCAATGGCAATGTGCCGTTGCCAGAGGGCGGCCAAGTGCAAATTCCGCTGGATGATGAAGGGGGCTATTCGGGCGACCCTGACGACATCGGCGATGTTGAACCCACTAGTGGGAATGTGCCGCAATTTGTCGAGCAGTTGACGAATGAACTAGGCGACCCCGATGATCCCAAGAATGCTTTTGATGGCATCCAAGCCCCACCCGAATGGACGCCTGTATCCCCAACGGTTGAATTCTCCACCGATAAGACTGAGATCGTGCGTGGTGAATGTGCCCTGCTCACGTGGTTGGTGACAGATGCCCAAGGGGTCATCTTAAATGGGGCGGCGGTGGGTGAAAACAGCGCGATGGATGTCTGCCCACCGGAGACCACCACCTATACCCTGATGGCGATTGCTTTGCGGAAGGATTTGGCCGATACGACCGTTGAAGTTGTGATTAACGTGACTGAACCCGCCGAACCAACCGAAAACCCAATTTCCGATACGGATGGCGATACGATTGAAGACGCGGTAGATAACTGCGCGGCTGTCGCCAATCGGGATCAAGTGGACACTGATCTTGACAGCCTCGGTGATTTGTGTGACCCCGATGATGACAACGACCTGACACTCGATAGCAGCGACAATTGTCCTTTGTTGCCCGGCACAGCGGCGGGTTGCCCGGATGATGATGGCGACGGGGTACGGCAAGATTTTGACAACTGCCCGACGGTTGCCAATGCCAGCCAAACCGATACGGATGGTGATCGGTTGGGCGATGCGTGTGACCCGGATGATGATAATGATACGGTAGCCGACGCGACCGATAACTGTCCATTGGTAGTGGGTTCACCGCGAGCAGGGGGCTGCCCCGATGCCGATGATGATACCGTGCCGGATGCCTCCGATAACTGCGTGGTGGTGGCGAATACCGATCAGGCTGATGCTGACCGTGATGGGACGGGCGACGCCTGCGATACGGATGATGATAACGATGGGGTGGCGGATACAGGGGATAATTGCCCATTCCTTGCCAATCCCGACCAGAGTGACAATGACGAAGATGGCATCGGCGATGCGTGTGACCCAGATGATGATAATGATACGGTTGGCGATGCAGGCGATAACTGCCCGTTAGTTGCCAACACCAGTCAAGCAAACGCAGATGGAGACCCGGTTGGGGATGCTTGCGACCCGGATGACGACAACGACACCGTGAGCGACACAACGGATAACTGCCCCACCATAGCGAATCCCGCGCAAGACGATTCGGATGAGGACGGACTTGGGGATGTCTGCGACCCCGACGATGATGGCGACGGCGTAAACGACCCAATGGATAACTGCCCGATGACGTGGAATCCTGACCAAACGGATACGGATGGTGACGGGCCGGGCGATGCGTGTGACCCACTTCAGGCCGATATTGCCGTCTCGGTCACAGTAACGAATGCCAATCCAGCACCGGGGGAACTCGTCACGATTTCCATGACGGTTACGAACAATGGCCCGAACGCCGCGAATGTGACCTTATTGCTTGGTGACGCAATGATCTCTAATGGCGTAGGTGTTGGCGGCGCGGCAGTAGCGAATCTCGGCATCCTTAATCCGGGCCAAACCATCACACGGGTTTTGTACAACTCTACCGTGACTCCCGACCTATATGTGAGCCGCGACGCCAGTGTTATGTCATCCAGTCTGCCCGACCCAGTGAGTAGCAATAATGCGAGTGCGGCCTCATTCACCGTGCCACCACCCCAAGCCGATATTGCGGTATTGGTTACAGTAACCAACCCGAATCCTGTGCCGGGGGAACTCGTCACGATTACATTGACGGTGACAAATAATGGCCCGTATGCAGCGGACGTAACGTTAACTCTCGGCGATGCGACAATCTCCAATGGGGTAGGAGTAGGCGGTGTTGGGTTTTGGACAATTGGCGTGATGAATCCGGGTCAGACTATCACACGGGTTTTGTTTAGTGCTACGGTGAGCGCTGCTCTATATGTGAGCCGCGATGCCAGTGTTTCGTCATCCAGTCTGCCCGACCCTGTAACCAGCAATAATTCCAGTGCGGCGTCGTTTACTGTGCCGTGATGGAAGATTGACCCCGATTGACTAATCTGAACTCCCTTCTCTAGGTGTGATTTTATAACGAGAGGGGAGTTTTCTTTAGCTAGTGGGCGGCCTCAAGTTCGGCGCGGGTAGGCATGGAACTGGACGCACCAAGTTTTTGCACACTCAGCGCGGCGGCAAGATTGGCAAATTCCAGTGCTTGACTCAACGGCTGATTTTCGGAGAGCGCGACGGCCAATGCCCCCACAAAACAATCCCCCGCACCCGTCGTATCAATGGCTTTGACGGCACGACCCGCCACTTCGACCACACCGCTTGGCGTAAAAGCCAAAACACCCTTTGCCCCCAGTGTCACCAAGATAATCTGTTCGGGCCGTGTGCGCAGTTGTGCCGCAAGTGCCGCAATCGCCTCACGGGTTTCGGGCACACTGGGGCTGTTGGCGAAAAAGGCCAGTTCGGTCTCATTGACAATCAACATATCGCTGAGGGCCAGAATCTCAGGTGGGCATTGGGCGGCGGGGGCGGGGTTGAGAATAGTCGTTGCGCCGACGGATTTGGCTTTTCGGAAGAGGGCCAAGACCGTCGCCTGCGGAATTTCAAATTGGGTAACGATGATTTCATTGCCACTGAGGGGCAAATCTTCCACATCCTCAGCGGTGTTTTGCAGATTCGCGCCGCCCACCACCACAATCGCATTCTCCGAATGGTCGTCTACCACAATCAGGGCCGTCCCCGTTGGCGCGGTGGGGATGGTCTGGACACCCGATACATCAAGCGACTCGGTTTGGAAAAAGGCTCGCAGGCTTGCCCCAAAGGCATCTTGACCCAATTTCCCCACTAAGCGCACCGCCCCCTGTAATCGGCTGGCGGCAATGGCTTGATTCGATCCCTTGCCCCCCGGAATAAAATGCACACTTTGGCCTGCGACGGTTTCGCCGGGGCGGGGGAGTCGGCTGGTACGGGTCACCACATCCATGTTGATGCTGCCCACCACGATAATCGGTCTCATATGGTCTTTCATCCTCTAGCTGGCGTAATTCAGGCGGAGGATTGACCTGAAGAGGTCAGTCGCACCAAATAGAGTATAGACCCTCGCTGGAATGGCTTCAACTAGATTTGCCCAATGCTTGACTCGACAGACCATTTTGTCCTATACTTAGCACATGTGTTCAGAAACAGGTGTTCGACGTTATGCCCATCATCAAATTCACACACCACCTTCAGCGTTTTTTTCCCACCTTAGCCCCACAATCCATTCCGGGCCAGACGGTCGCCGAAATTATCCAAGAATTGGATCGCCGTTACCCCGGTTTAGCCGCCTATATCGTGGATGAACAGGGGGGATTGCGGAAACACGTCAATATTTTTGTGGATGGCGAGTTGATTCAAGACCGCCAATCGCTTCAAGATGCCGTCTCAGAAGCCGAGGTCGTGTATATTTTTCAGGCACTTTCAGGGGGATAGAACTTATGTCAGACCGTCTACTGCTTGGCACCAACAAAGGCTTATTGATTCTCGAAAAACGGGGCAAGACATGGGAATTTGTGTCGGAATCCCACCGGGCCATTCCAGTGTCGTATGCCATGCGTGACCCGCGCCACGATACGCTGTGGGCCTGCCTCGATCATGGTCATTGGGGCACAAAACTGCACCGTTCCCATGATAGCGGAGCGACATGGGAGGAAGTGCCCGCGCCGAAATATCCCGAAGGGTTGGAACGCGAGCCGGGCCATCCCGCCACCGTCAGTTATATCTGGTGTATTGTGCCGGGGGGCCAAGATCAGCCCAACCGTCTGTATATCGGTACGGAGCCGGGGGGCTTGTTCCAAAGTGATGACAATGGCGACAGTTTCCATTTGGTAGAGACGCTGTGGAATCACCCGACCCGTCCAACGTCGTGGTTTGGGGGCGGACGCGATTATGCCGGATTGTGTTCTATTGTGGTTGACCCGCGTGACAGTCGGCATGTGACGATTGGCATTAGTGTCGGCGGGGTCTATGAAACCTGTGATGGGGGCGAAACATGGCAGCCGCGTAATAAAGGAACATTGGCCTGCTATTTGCCTGACCCGCACGTCGAAAGCGGCCAAGACCCCCATTACATGACGTGCTCACCGAGTAACCCCGATGTGCTGTGGCAGCAAAGCCACTGCGGGGTGTTTCGCAGCACCGATGGCGGACAAAACTGGCAGCATATTTCGCAGCCGGGTGGGCCAGTCTATTTTGGTTTCACCATTGCTACCGACGAACATGATGAAAACACGGCATGGGTCGTACCCGCGGTGGCCGACGAATTCCGCATGGCGATTAATGGCAGTCTGATGGTCTGTCGCACCGAGGACGGCGGTAAGACGTGGCAGGAGCTTCGCAGCGGCCTCCCCCAAAAGAACTGCTATGATTTGACCTATCGCCACGCGCTGGATATTCGCGGGGATCGGTTAGCCTTTGGCACAACGACAGGCAATGTGTTTGTCTCGGACAATCGGGGCGACGACTGGGCGTGTATCGGGAATTATTTCCCACCGATTTTCTCAGTCCGCTTTGCGTAGCCATTCCCTATACTGACATACCCCTTTGAATCAAAACCCTTCTCGGTGTATCGGGAAGGGTTGTGGAGGGGGTCGTTTTTGTTTAGGCATATTCGGCAAAAAACGCCAACACAACCCCAATGGACGCCATCACCACCGACACCATTGCCACTTTGCGCGTGCCGTCCTCAAACATGGTTAATTGACGATCCACATGATTGCGATAATCCCGCACATTTTCTTGGCGGTGGCGATAAATCCAACGAATGGGCAGCCCCATTATCGGCATCACGGCGATTGACCAGACCAAATAGGTCAGAGCCATGACCAACAACGTCGGGAAGCGGTCATCTTTAAGGATGGGCAGCATCATAAACGATACCAACGTTGTCCAGATGAACATCAACAGGGTTTTGACATACCGCAGCACTAAACGGCGTAGATAGAGCACATGCCGCACTAGCGACATCTCCGTCATAGCGACCTCTTGTACCAGCGGGCGGTCAAGACTGCGGGCAATGCCAAACGCCGCTCCAAAACGTTCGACATCTTGATCTTTGATGCTGATGGAGGCGATTTCACTATCGCGCAGTTTCTTGAGGTTGCGCGTTTCGGGGATGATGTCACCTTCGGTATCGGCGATGATGCTGTCAAAATATTCGGCGCGGCGTTTCTGGCTAAAGGGCAGCACAAAATCCATACGAGTCTGGATGTTGTATTGATAGCGCATGACCTCACGCTTGACCCGCTGATCTTTCGATTCATCCACTGAAAACGCGACCCCGGTCAACGCAAAGGTCGGATTCAGCAGGTTGGCTGGAAAACCGGGCATATAGATCGTGAAATAGAAATGCACCACATCTTTTAACAGCAGATAAACGCCATACAGCGGAATCGCCAGCGACAGCAGCAGGGGAAACCCAATCATGGCATAGAGGATAAGGGTTAAAGCCCAACCCCCCGTCGTACCCAGTGCAGGATAGACATTGGTCAGATGCTCCAGCATGATTTGCATGATGCTGTCGAACGCATCTTTGATAAACACGGGGATGAGCAAGAGCAGACCCGCCCCACCAATAAAGGCGGTGGCAATGCGATGCAGTGTCGAAAGACGTACCTCACTGCGCTGCAAATACGCTCGCATGGCGTTGCGTTCGTCGGGGGTAATGGCTTCTTCAAATGATTGGAGTTCTTGGGTATAAGTTTTGGTGTGGGACTGGGTTGTCATGACGACGGACTCGGTTCGGCTTAGTAGATTACGATAAACAAACAAGCCCGCCATGATAGCACTCAAGGATTTTTGGGGCTAGGTGCGTCTGTGTGAATCATCCAAATAAGAACTGATGGTTTTACCGGGTGCTTTTGGGTGGAGAAAAAATGAAGCCCCACGCTGGTGTTGGTGGGGCTAGGCCGTACCCATTACTTGTGGTAGTGCTTAAGGGGGATATTTTTTCACTACGCTGTTTATAAGGATACCGGATGTCTCGTATGCAAGATAGTCAAAAACACACCTTTAGTTCGTGATGAATGTCACAAGTTCGGTGCGAAGCGCCTCCAAATCCCATGCCACCGGGGTAGGGGGATATGCCTATGAGCGGTGTGATAGGTAATTTAAAAACATACAGCATCCCTAAACTTGCCCTAACAAAACAAAAAGAGAGGGGTGCTGCCCTCTCTTATATTTTGCCGATCTAAGGCGTTTCTGATGTTGGTTGACCCACAGATCCAGCTAGATTGAGCACAGTGGCTTTAGCCCCGTGTTCGAGTGGTTGAAAACCTCTGTAATTTAGCGTTTTTCGACGGGCACCCACTTGCGATCTTGTGGGCCAGTGTAGATACTCTGTGGGCGGATCAAGCGGCCTTCACCAATTTGCTCGAAGCAGTGGGCCGTCCAACCCCCCACACGACTGACCGCAAAGGTCGGCGCAAATAGGTCGGTTTCTAGACCTAAGCCGTGCAGAATGAGTGCGGTAAAGAATTCCACGTTGGTTTGCAGATTGCGACCCGGTTTGTATTCTTCCAAAAGGCGCAGGGCCACTTTTTCCACATGGCGGGCCAGATTGTAGAGTTTCATATCGCCGCCGCGTTCAAACAGCCGGACTGCCGCCGTCGCTAATACATCGGCGCGTGGGTCACGGACTTTGTATACCCGATGTCCAAAGCCCATCAAACGATCCCCCCGTTCAATAATCTTACGCAAGACGGGTTCGGCGTTTTCTTCGGTACCAACTTCAAATACCATGTCAAGGGCTGGGCCGGGAGCACCACCGTGCAGTGGGCCTTTGAGCGCACCTACCGCTCCAATGACGGAGGAGATGATGTCGGATTGGGTAGCCACGATGACGCGGGCGGTGAAGGTTGACGCATTCAGGCCGTGATCAATAACGGTGTTTAGATAGGTTTCCATCCCGCGCGTGCGTTCAGCGGTGGGTTCTTCGCCAAAAATCATATAGAGATAATTGGCCGCATGGTTGAGATCGGCACGTGGCTTGATCGGCTCTTGACCATTCAAAATGCGCCAATAGGCCGCGACAATGGTGGGGAAGCGAGCAACGGCCACAAGTGCATCGCGGTGATTGGCATCAAGACCATCGAGTGATTCGCCTGCGGTGCGTAGGCTGAGGGTGCTGCCAGCCATGCGGAGGGCGTCCATCACTGGAGCTTTTTGGGCAGCGGCGGCGCGTAACACATCAAATGCAATGGGGGGGAGTTCACGCCGCGAGGCAAGCTGCTGCCGAAAATCTTTCAGTTCCGCAACGTTGGGCAGACGGTCATTCCAAAGCAAAAAAACAGTCTCTTCAAAGGTGGCGTTGAGGGCTAATTCTTCAAGCAGAAAGCCGCCAATCACCAAGACGCCAGCCTGACCATCTACCATGCTCATGCGGGTCTGGGCTGCGACGACGCCCTCTAAGCCGGGTTTGTAATCGGTGAGTGCCATGTACAGTATCTCCTATATACAATTCGCTAAATTGGTCGCGTTGGGATAAGTGTCCTGTGCGACCTCTCCCTTTAAAAAACAGACCTAGATCGAGGTCATTGATGGTGCGATTATGTGACAAGGCTCTATAATAGAAGGCCGCCCTTATATTGTCAACGTTGATTGTTTAATCAATATTTTAGGGGAGCTTCCTTGATTAGAATGCGCTAAAAATCCGATGAGTGGATGTATAGATTGTCAATCTTGATTCTTCAATCAATTATCTGTATCCTAGAACTGTTGAACAGCATGAAATTTGGTGTGCGTAAAACATAAATGAGGGAAACCTGATGGTGAAATCTCGCTATCTGACCGCGCAAGAGGCTGCTGAGGAGTTGGGTGTCAGTCTGCCAACACTGTATGCGTATGTCAGCCGAGGACTGATTCATTCAGAGTCGGCGGGGGGCAGTGGTCGCAACCGCCGGTATCACCTAGAAGATATTGAAAAACTAAAGGCTCGCAAGGAAGTCCGCCGCAATCCAACCGCCGCCGCTGATTCGGCGCTGCATTGGGGCGCTCCTGTCATTGAAACCGCCATTACCTTGATTGAAGACGGCCATTTATATTATCGCGGATTGGATGCGATTGACCTCGCCAAAAGCCACAGTGTTGAAGAAGTTGCCGCGCTGATTTGGACAGGCCATATCGAGGATGCTGAAATCCTATTTCATGGGCATATCCCCGAAATTTCGCCCATCTGGGAAACGATTTGCCCCCATCTGGACGGTCTCACGCCGCTGGAACGTCTACAGGTCGCGCTGCCCCTTGCCGCTGCCAATGACCTTGCCGCGTATGATTTACGCCCTAGCGCGGTGGCCCAAACCGGAGCGCGGATTCTCGCCGTAATCGTCGGGGTGTTGACGGGCCAATATCCAACCCGCACCGATATTGCCCGCACATTACAGGCCGCATGGGCACCGAATGACCCACTGGCAGCGCATTTACTCAATGCGGCCTTAGTTGTGTGTGCCGACCATGAACTGAACGTCTCCTCCTTTACGGCGCGGTGTGTAGCGTCGGGTGGCTCGACGCCCTACGCAGTGGTGATTGCAGGATTGGCGGCGTTGCAGGGTGCGAAACATGGCGGTTTGACCGAACGGGTGGAGGCGTTTTTCCGTGAGGCTGGCACACCCGATTCAGTGCGTCCGG
>JABFGB010000037.1 GCA_013112715.1 Chloroflexota bacterium | reverse complement strand
GCAACTCGCCTGATTGCCAAAGTCACCGCCCATCTGTTGCGCTATTGGCTACGCCTTCAGTATGGTATTGATGTCCAGTCCTTTCTATGGCCTGCTCATCGCGCTTTTTAATTTCACATCAGGCGTATCTATATTTCGTAGTCTCAAAATTATCTTCGCCAATAGTCCACCCCCACCAGCATGGCAATTGACACGTTTCATCTCTGATTAACTGATTCAAAGCATTGATAACATCGGGGTCAGGCGTCACTGTTGGCGATTGTGCCGTGCTGGCATTCGGCGTAGGGGCAGCCAAACTCAGAAGGGCGGTCAGCAATATACCCAAGCAAAATAATACACCTATCGCATACCCTGTTTTGCGCTTCGCCATACTCACCTCCCATTGTTTCAACTCCATTGACAAACGGTTAGGATTTTACCCACCTCTATCCCAATTCCCCACACCCAAGCCAATTCATTTATTAAGTATCCGGTTGCAAGACAAACTCATGCGTAACAATTGTTACGGATTCAAATTCGGCGCATATAATCCATAATTATAGAACATATGTTCATAAGCCTCGCCTCTGCTAAATTCAGCGCGGCGGATTTATCCCCGCGTCCTATTTCAAGGTTACAGCAACCCCTCTGCCGCCATCTCCTGCAAAAACTTCTCCCGATTGGCATTCCGCGCAATCTTGCCGCTGCTGGTCTTAATCAGCCATTTCGGGCCGACCAGATGCACAAACCGTGCATTCACATCCGTCGCCTGCACAATCCGCTGCCGGGCCTCGCGCTGAATCCGCCCCTGTGTCTCCTCATCGTCCTGCGTAATCTCGGCAATCACCGCGATGTCCTCCGTGCCGAGTTTGTCATTAAACACCCCAAACGCCACCGTGCGTCCATCCTTGACCCCATCAATCTGGCTGACAATGGCCTCAATATCTTGGGGATAGATGTTCTTGCCGCCGACGATAATCAAATCTTTCTTGCGCCCCGTGACATACACCTCCCCCTCCGCCATATAACCGAGATCGCCCGTCAGATACCACCCTTCATGTAGGGCCTGCGCCGAAATTTCCGCCTGATGATAATACCCCGTCAGCATCGAATCACTCCGCAGCGCGATTTCCCCGATGTGGCGCTCCGGCAACGGTTTTTTGTCGCCATCCACCACCCGCACCTCGCAATTCGGAATCGGCTTGCCACACGACACCATCACCAATACGCCATCAGCATCGCTCCCATTGGCAGGCACAGCGCGATTCTGTTCCTGAAAGGGCCGCCGTTGAATCCGGTCGTACTTTTGTGGGCCATCCATGCCGCTTTGGGTCACAGCAAAGGTGTTTTCCGCCATCGCATACGAAACCGTCAGCGCATCAACCGCCAATCCATACGCGGCATATTTCTCTTGGAAAATTTGATGGCTGTCGGCGCGGACGGGTTCCGAACAATTGATAAACGCCCGCATACTGCTCAGATCGAGATTTTCCAGATGCACATCGCGCACACGGGTCGCCAGCAGGTTATAGGCAAAATTCGGCAACCAGCACAGCGTCCCCCGATATTTTTGGATGGCGTGCAATAGGATATGAGGAGCGCGTACCCAATAGAACGGCGACATCAGCACCAGCGGAATCCCCTGCATCAGTGGCATGATGAACCCCGCGATCAGCCCCATGTCGTGATAGAGTGGTAGCCAACTGCAAATGACATCATCGGCCTGCAACCGAATCGCCGCGCTGTACCCCGCCAATTGATTCAACACCGCCCGATGCGACAGCATCACCCCTTTTTGCAGCCCCGTGCTGCCCGATGAATGCTGCAAAAACGCGGTAGATTCAGCGGTGGGGGTATAAGTCAAAAATTCATCGGGATCACCGCCGGGGGTCAGCGCATCCGTCACCAATATCGGCAGCATCCCTTCGACATCCACCAGCACCGAATTTAAGGGATGATATAGGGCCGGATAAGTGATAATGAGTCGCACCCCCGAACGCTCCACCAGCGCATGGAGGCTCTCGAAATAACGATCCGGGTCGAGTTTTTCCGTCAAAAATGGAAAGATGCTTGGCACGGCCCCCAGCAATATCGCTCCCCAAAAGCTGTACAGCACATCCAGACTGTGTTCCAACACCAGCACCACCAAATCCCCGGCCTGAATCCCATTTTGCCGTAGGGCATGGGCAACCTCCGCCGCATGTTCAAAAAATGCACGGGTCGAAATAACCTGTTCGCCATCGGGGGTTATAAAATAGAGCGCGGTGGCATCTGGCTGTGTTTCCAACAGATACCGGATTTGGGCATTCAGCGTTTCGGGCAGCGGATGGTCAAGGCGAATCGGGACGTGGGTGGTACTTGGTGCGGTCATAATGCTCCAGAGGTGTTTTTTGTTGGCAGATTATTGGCGAGCTTCAATTAATTTGGCGATGTCATCAACCGTGTTGCAGGTGGCGACGGTCATTTCCATGTCGTCAATCCACACCCCAAATTTTTTCTCGATAAATAACTGCACCTCGACCAGCGAGAAGGAATCAATCAGGCCGCCGGAAATCAGCGGTTCGACATCTTTCAGCGGATATTTCGGATTCCGCATAATTTCTTTGGTGATAAACGTCTTGAGTTCTTGTCGAATGTCCATGTCTGCTCCAAATTTTGGGAAAATGACCCTGCCATTATACCAAAAAATAACCCGCCTTCCTGCCGTGCGAGAATCGCCTGTTGGCAAGTTGCCGCACCATCTGTAAAATTCGCCCTTGCTTTCAATAAATAGGAAAATGCACAGTGGGTCAATTGCTTCGGAAAATCATGCGGCATATTTTTTCGCGGGAAAATGTCTTTGCGGTGATGCTCTGCCTCATCATCATCCTGCTGATTATCGTCACGGCGGATACCGCGCCCCAGTGGATTTATCAAGGTTTCTAAAGCGACGCTATGACCCTTACCCACATTCTCGTTTTTGCGCTGGCGTCCCTGCCTTTCATGTGGCTGATTCCGATGCGCTGGCGACCCCAAAGTCTGCTTTTTGCCAGCATTTTGGCGTTAGCATGGCTGCTGGCCGATGATGTCCTCAATCACCTCGATTTCATGATTCTGATCGGCACACTCGGCCTTAGCATTGCCGTGTGGTGGATTGTCCAACCGCCCGCCGAAACCATGCCCACCTGCCGCGTTGACACCCAAACTTTCTTGATTATCGGCATCGGGATACTCTTTGCAGGCTTAATATTGACCCTTTTTGACCGACCCTCCAACTTTCTGATGCCCATTTTTGGTATAGCAGTAGCAACCGTCGGCGCGTTGAATCTGCCCCAACTCCTCCCATCTACCAACACCGAAATCTACAAGCGCCTGAGCCTCTTATTCGTCGTTGGCCTGATCGTGATGTTGGTCATCCTCAAAATTCCCGCCAGTGCTCGGTTTTTCAGCCTTGCCCTTGACCGCGATGAGGCCCTCCACCCAACAGGCATCACCCCGTTGGCATGGTTGGGTTTTTCCTATATCGCCTTTCGTTTAATCAGTGTGTTGTTTGATTTCCGCGCCGGACGCCTCCCCAAAGACGGCATGGCCCTGCGTGATTTTCTGATTTATGTCCTGTTCTTTCCTGCCATGACCGCTGGCCCCATTGACCGTGTACAGCGTTTTATCCCTGAACTCAATCAGGCCAAGCCGCTCGATTCAGCCCGATTAATCGAAGGCACAATGCGAATTATGGTAGGGACGTTCAAAAAATTTGTCATTGCCGACAGCCTAGCCCTTGTCGCCCTAAATCCGACCCTCGTCAATCGCACCGAGGACACACTTGGCGCGTGGCTGTTGCTGTATGTCTATGCCTTCCGTATCTTCTTCGACTTCAGCGGCTATTCGGATGTCGCCATCGGCATCGGACGTTTGTATGGCATTACCCTACCTGAAAACTTTGACCGTCCCTACACGCAACAAAATTTGCAGCAGTTCTGGCAGCGTTGGCACATCACCCTCAGCACATGGTTTCGACTCTATTATTTCACCCCCATTAGCCGCGTCATGCTCCGCAGCGGGGTCAAGATGCCCCAGTGGTTGATGGTCATAATCGCCCAAATCAGCACAATGGTCTTAATCGGTTTGTGGCATGGGGTAACGGTCAATTTTGTCCTATGGGGGCTGTGGCATGGCATTGGGCTATTCATCCACAAACTGATCTTGGATAACACCCGCGTCTGGTATCAAAACATCAGCCAACATCGCTGGCGACGGCGTTTTATTTTTGGCATTAGCTGGCTGACCACCTTTCATTATGTCGCGCTCGGTTGGGTCTTTTTTGCCCTGCCCACCCCCGCCGACAGTGTAGCGATGCTGGCCCGTTTGGTAGGAGGTCGTTAAATGGCCGGATGGGATTGGCTGACCAAGCCCCAAACCCCCTATAACCGACGTTTTGTCCGCAACGTCGTGATAAAAAGCGTGTTGCTATTTATCGCCCTCAATCTATGTTATGCCCTCACCAACCCCCTCCCATTTCTAAGCCGCATCACCCTCTATAACTCAGTCCTGCCGGGGCGTGACCGTCTGCCCTACTCCGAAAATCCCGCCAGCGACTACAACATCTCGGTACAGCGACTAGAGGGCATGTTCGCCTCCATCAAACTCAGCCAAACCCCGAAGGCCGATGATGAATATCGTGTCTTTTTTTTGGGCGATTCTTCGGTGTGGGGCTGGTTGCTGGAAGAAGATGAAACTCTCAGCGCGTGCATCAATCGGGGTAATTATCGGATGCCGGATGGTCGGCGCTTGGTGGTCTACAATTTGGGCTATCCTGTAACCAATGTCCTCAAAGATTCGATGCTGTTGGAAGAATCCCTGCAATATCAGCCCGATTTGGTGGTCTGGTTTTTGACCCTTGCCGGGTTTTATATCCAAGACCAACTAAAGCATCAGGTCGTTCAAAATAACGCCGACCTTGCCCGTGACCTAATCGAACGCTACAGCCTTGCCCTAGATGTAAACCGCCTTCCCGACGACCCCAATTTATGGGAACGCAGCATTATCAGCCAACGCCGCGAATTAGCCGACCTGCTCCGTCATCAAGTCTATGGCGTGGCATGGTTGGCGACGGGGTACGACCACCGCAACCCCAAATTTCATGAGCAGCGTGTCGAAAATCTGCTCCCCGGTGATGACCTGTTGGGGATGCCCCGCATTGAAGGTGGCTGGACGGAAGATTTGTTATCGTTCGATGTGATGCTGGCAGGCATGGACATCGCGCAAAATCACGATTTGCCAGTTTTGGTGGTCAACGAACCCATTTTCCGTACCAGCGGCTTTAACAATGAAAACCGCTATAACGACTACTACCCCAAATGGGCCTATGACAGCTATCGTGATCTGCTTGCCAGCATTGCCCAGCGCGAAAATTGGCACTATACCGATTTATGGGATGCTGCACCCAATGACCAATTTACCAACACGGGCCTGCACTTAACCCCCGCCGCGACGTGTGAGTTCGCCCATAAGGTTGTGCCCTATATCATGGCGATGACGGAGCAACCGTAATCTGTCCATCTTTCCCAATCGTCACCTTTGTCAGCGGGATAAAATCACCAGATGGCCCTTGCAGGCGTTCAAACGTCTTGGGGTCATAGAACCCAACCCGAATCTGATATTCCCCGGCGGGCACATCCGCCATCGTAAGCACACGGGTTTCGGCAATCACGTCCCCCGCCTGCCAGAACCGCGTCGGATAACGACCACCCACTGGAGTCCCATCCGCCTGTCGCAACGGCGCGGCTTCACCCGTCGGCAAAAAATGTAGGAAAATATCATAGTCGTGGTTAAATGATTCCTGTGCCCCCCACATCAAATTAACCGCGATTTGCCCCTCAGCAGTGGAAAATTCGGCGGCGTACAAAATCGCCGGGCCGAGTGTGCCCATTTGTGTTGCGGGCGGTGTAACAGCCGTACCATGCAAAAACACACTGCCTATCGTCGCCTGATTCAACGTAGCGGCTTTGTAATCCAGCGTCACCGAGATATTCAACAAACCGGGTTGGGCATCCGCCGGAATCAACAAGGCATGATAGGTGCTGATTTCCAGCGGCTTCCACGTCACGGGTTCGAACCGGGGGAAGATGGACACAATCGGATTGCCTGTGATGTCCAATAAACTGACATACACCCCCATTTGGGTCGTGGGAGGGCGGTCTAGTTGCCAATCTAAGCGTAATCGGAGTGTTTCGCCGGGGCGCAACCAAGTGTTATCTACTGCATAGCCCACCAGTGTCACATCAGGACTGTAATCAATATCGAGGATATGTATCTCCTCCCATTCCCCAATCACCGATTCGCGCACCCATAATTCATCGCCCCTTCGCACAGGTGCATTTTCATCTATGGCCTGCTGCGTATAATTCAATCCCACCAAGCCCTGACTTTGCATATCCATATCCGCCAGTGGCCCATCCTCCCGATTAAAATAAAGCACCTCCGGGGCAAGGGCCACCACCAGCGATTCCCGATCCTCCCGACGCAACAGCGCATCAATAAACGGGGAGCGCCGACCATCCAAGCGGTAAATCTCATCACCGTCTAATTCTGTAGTCAGCGCATCACTGCGATCATGGGCATAGCTTGTGGCCTCTCCCAAATATTCCACCAGTCGTTGGTCATCTCGCAGCGATTTTTCGGTTTCGGGGGGTGCAATCGCCAAAATTAAGCCTATCGCTATAGCCGACCCCACCAACATGGGAATTTGGCTATTTTTCAGGACAGGCCATCGGCTGAGATTGACTAAGATTAAGGCCACCGCCAACCCCAACGCGGTGCTTTCGAGCGCACGGCTTGAGAATATGAAACGAGCCACGATTTCACCTACCCCCCACCCAATCAAAACCAGCATCGGGCGGTTTTCATCCGACCAAGTGAGCCGCGAAATGGCTAGGCCACCCACGATCAACAGACCTAGCCATACAACAACCAGCCACGCCCAATCCGCTTGAGGGAATAAATCCAGCGCCAGCCCCGCTAATCCATCGAATCCATAGACCCCAATGGCGACCCCCGCCCAAATCGCCCCCGGCAGCCACACCACTTGCCAGAAGCGCCGACCCTGTTCATGGGTCAGGACATACACACCAATCAACGCCGCCCCGATCAAGCCCGTCGGTTGTGCTAAGACCGCCAAGCCCGCCATTAATCCGGCCCAGCGCCATTTGGCATAGGTCGCCAATTCCAATCCGCCGAGGATAAACATCGCCGTTAGTCCCGCCGATGAGCGTATCCCCGCCCAAACGACCCATGAGGCCAGCCATAAGACGACACATAGTAGGCTTTCAAGGCTGCTATATCCCCAGCGGTGCATCATTCGCAATAGACTGCCCCCCGCGACGGCATATGCCACCGCCGACACCATTGCCAATGTCGCATTTTCCTCAAATGGCAGCACGGCAGCAATCAAAACAGGTAAGGGACTGGCCGTCAGCAGCGTCTTTTCGCCGGGAGTATAGACTATGCCTCGCCCATCATGGAGATTTCGGGTCAACTGGGTCGTCAAAAAATCGGCCTCCCGATGGTAATCTTTAAGGATGACCAGACCGACGACACATAGATAGACAAAAATAACGAGACTGATGAGATGGGATTTTTGGTTCGACATGGGGCAGTAGTGTAGCCGAAATCCTCCCCAAACGCATAGGTGTATTCCCTACGACATTCAGGTAAGCTAGAGGGGTTCATCTGTTTACAAGAGGCGATGAATTGATGATAGCTCTGATTGTGCGTGGCATCAGCATTGGATTTGCGGCAGGCATGACCCCCGGCCCGTTGCAGATTTTTATGCTCATGCACACCCTCCGACACGGGGCACGGTATGCCCTATGGCTGATCTTGGCCCCGCTGATTAGTGATGCCCCGGTTGTCACCATCGTCCTACTCGTTTTGGGGCAGGCCAGCAGCGATTTACTAGATGCCATCGGCCTATTGGGTGGCTTATTTGTCCTATATATCGCGTGGGGCTTGTGGCAGCAGCTTCGCAACGGGGTACATTTACCTTCGGAGGCGGCTGATACCGATGCAGCTATCCGACAACCTATCCCCGTCAACCTGCGTAAAGCAGTTATCATCAATGCGTTGGGGCCGGGGGCATGGTTGTTCTGGGGCACCGTCTTGGGGCCACTGGTCATTGACGCATGGCGCGATACCCCGACCCATGCTGTTTTATTTGTACTGGGATTTTATGGGATGTTTTTGCTGACGATGGCTGGTTTGGTCATCCTGTTCCATCAAGCCCGCCGCTTGGGAGCGCAAGCCGTCAAGATTGGCTTATGGATCGGCTTGATGGTGCTGGTGGGTTTTGGGGCATCACTCATTTGGGAATCATTACACAGACTTCTTTAGGCTGTTATGTTAAATTCACCGATTGCAAACGAGGATTTACGCCTTTTGATTGTCGCCGACAATCCATTGGCGCGGACGGGGCTGGTCGCGCTGCTCAATGACCAACCGGGCTTTAATGTGATTGGGCAGGTCGCCGCCGATGGGGATTTGCTGCACATGCTCGATATTTACCGCCCTGCCGTCATAGTCTGGGACTTAGGCTGGGAGCCTGCCGCCATATTGGAACGCTTACGGGAAGTGAGGGAAAGCCAGTATCGCGTGGTGGCCCTCTTGCCAGACGAAGATTTCGCGGCGAATGCGTGGCGGGCAGGGGCAAACGGCCTGCTGTTCCAAAATGTGCAAACCGAGCCGATGGTCGCTGCGATTCACGCGGTTGCCAATGGCCTGACTGTGCTTGACCCCGCATTGGCGACCCAAACCTTAGAATCTGCTGCCTCCACTCCCGAATTACCCCCCGAAGCCTTGACCCCGCGTGAATTGGAAGTCCTGCAATTACTGGCGCAGGGACTCACCAACAAAGCCATTGCCCAACGTCTTGCCATCAGCGACCACACGGTAAAATTCCATGTCAACGCCATCATGACCAAGCTGAATGCCCAAAGCCGTACCGAAGCAGTGGTGCGGGCCTCCCGTTTTGGCCTAATTCTCTTATAACCACCTACCCATTTTTCTAGGTGCTACTCACCACAGGGCCGATGTATCATCCCCCCTCGCTCGGCTATAACTAAATCATCTTGAGTGATGCAATTCAATTGGGGGAGGAACCCACATGACCGTATTAAATGAACTCTCGAATGCAATGGCGGCGGCAGTTGAAAATGTCGGCGCTTCACTGGTGCGCGTCGAAGGCCGCAAACGTATGTCCGCGACAGGTGTGGTCTGGAACAGCGACGGCGTCATCGTCACCGCCAGCCACGTCGTCACCCGCGATGAAGAACTGCATATCGGCCTGCCCAATGGTGAAACCGTATCTGCCACTCTGGTCGGGCGCGACCCCACTACGGATGTCGCCGTTCTGCGCTCGAATGCCAAAAATCTGAGTGTGCCAAATTGGACAGGTGGCGATAGCCTCAAAGTCGGTCATCTCGTGCTGGCGTTGGGTCGTCCGGGTCAAAATGTGCTGGCGACGCTCGGTGTGATCAGTTCAATTGCCGAAGAATGGCATACCCCGGCGGGTGGCAAGATAGATTATTACTTACAAACCGATGTGACCATGTACCCCGGTTTTTCCGGTGGGCCATTGGTCGGCGTGGGGGGTGAGATTTACGGCATCAATAGTTCGACCTTGTTGCGTGGCGTCAGCGTCACCATCCCCACCACAACCATCGCCCCGATTGTGGACACCCTGCTGAAACACGGCAAACTGCGTCGTGGTTATCTAGGGGTTGGTTCACAGCCTGTCCGTCTGCCCGCCACGTTGGAGCAGCAGCTTGGGCAAGAAACGGGCCTACTGTTGGTCGCCGTTGAACCCAACAGCCCTGCCGAAAAAGGTGGTCTGATGTTGGGGGATGTGATTGTGGCCCTCGATGGTCATCCCGTGCGGGTCCCCGACGAATTGTTGGCAGGCTTGACCGGCGATAAGGTCGGCAAGGACGCCAAGATTAAACTGGTACGCGGCGGTCAAATCCATGAAGTGACAGTTACAGTCGGCGAACGCCAGTAAAGCTATTTTGAGTTGATTTGGCACGTCAAAAAGGGGAACAGGGACTATGGGTATCGCGGAAGTGGAGTTTGAAGCAGTCAGGGAAGTGGAAATCGGCGGATCGGATCGTCTACGTCAACTCAACGACGATATTTCCGACGCGATTGATCGGGCCTATCATGCCCTCGTGCAAATTACCAACAGCGAACGCAGCATTGGCGCGGGCACGATTTGGCATTCGGAAGGGCTGATTTTAACCAATGCCCATGTCATCCACGACGAAACGCCCAACATCACCTTGAACGATGGGCGCAAGTTTCCGGCGCAGGTGTTGTATTACAACGCCGAACTCGACCTTGCCGCCCTCAGCATTGAAGCCAGCGGCCTGCCGACCATCGAACCCGGCGATTCCAAACACCTCAAACCCGGTCAATGGGTCATGGCGTTGGGGCATCCTTGGGGAGTACGCAATGCGGTCTCCGGCGGCATCGTGATCGGCATGGGGGCTGAAATGCCCGATATTCCGTTTAGCAGTCGGGAATGGGTCGTCGTCAGCCTACACATGCGCCCCGGTCATTCTGGCGGCCCATTGATTGACACCGCTGGTCGTCTGATCGGTATCAACACCATGATTAGTGGGCCAGATGTGGGGGTAGCCATCCCTGTCCATGTGGTCAAAAAGTTCCTCAAGGACTCGATGGCCTAAATCTATATTTCTGATAGGGAGGAACACGGCTTGGCTCATCCGAGATGGGCAGGCCGTGTTTTTGTTTGGGTAAGTAGTCGCCTGATTTTTCGACAATTTATGCTAAACGAAGTACCATTGAACAAAATTTCAATGCCGAATGTACTACTGTCAGTATCATGCCCCACAAGAGATAGGTAGAGAAGCAAGCATATGACGACGCAACACGGTTTTGAACTCGTCAAAGATACCTTTATTCCTGAACTAAACAGCCAAGCCCGGCTCTATCGCCATGTGCAGACCGGCGCGGAACTGCTTTCGATGGAAAATGACGACGAGAATAAATGTTTTGGTATCACCTTCCGTACTCTGCCGGAAGATTCAACAGGCATTGCTCATATCTTGGAACACTCCGTCTTGGACGGGTCGCGTAAATATCCGGTCAAAAGCCCATTTGTGGAGTTACTTAAAGGGTCTCTGCAAACCTTTGTCAACGCCATGACCTATCCCGACAAAACGGTTTATCCTTGTGCCAGCCAGAACCTCCGCGATTTTTATAATCTCGTGGATGTCTATATGGACACGGTGTTTTATCCACGTTTTGGCCCCCAAACCTTGCAGCAAGAGGGTTGGCATTTTGAGCTAGAGAACCCCGACGACCCACTGACCTACAAAGGCGTGGTGTTTAATGAAATGAAAGGGGCCTATTCCGACGCCGATGATTTGCTGCGCCAGCGCATTCAGGCCACCATGTTCCCCGATAATCTCTATCGCCTCGATTCCGGTGGCGACCCAGCGGTCATGCCCACTCTGACGTTTGAGCAGTTTAAGAAGTTCTATGACACGCACTATCATCCCTCCAACTCGATGATTTTCTTTTATGGTGACGATGACCCCGCCGAGCGTCTCCGTTTTACCAATGACTATCTGAAAGATTTTCAGCGTCTAGAAATTGACTCGACCATTCCGCTGCAAAAGCCATTTAATGCTCCCAAGCGCCTGACCTATCCCTATGACGCCGGGGAAGAAGCCAACAGTATGGTCACGGTCAATTGGCTACTGCCCGAATCCGCCAATTCGGAAATCAACATGGCGATGCAGGTCTTGACCCATATTTTGATTGGCACCCCCGCCGCCCCGCTGCGTAAAATCCTGATTGAATCCGGCCTCGGTGAAGATTTGGCAGGTAGCGGCTTGGTCAATGAACTGCGCCAGATGTATTTCTCAACGGGCTTGAAGGGTGTCCTGCCGGAAAATGTGGGTAAGGTCGAGGCCCTCATTGCCGAAACTTTGGAAGCACTTGTTAAGGACGGCATTGACCCCGATACCGTCGAGGCATCCTTGAACACGATTGAATTTCAACTGCGTGAACTGAATACGGGCAGCTTCCCGCGTGGCCTTGCCCTATTGATTGCCTCCTTGACCTCATGGGTGTATCATGGCGATCCGCTTGGCCCATTAGCCTATGAAGGCCCATTAAACGCCATCAAAAATCACTTCGCCAGCAACCCGCGCTATTTTGAGGGGCTAATTCAACAATACCTGCTCAAGAATAGTCACCGTGCTACTGTCATCTTGGAACATGACCCCGACTATCGCCAGCGTTTGGAAGATGATGAAGTCGCCCGCTTGGCAAAAATCAAGGCCGGATTGAACGAAGCCGATCTCAAAGCGATTATCGAAAACACTCGTCAATTGAAACTGGCCCAAGAAACGCCGGATACGCCCGAAGCCCTTGCCAAGATTCCCGTCCTCCACTTGAGCGATATTGACCGCCAGAATAAAATCGTGCCGCTGGAAATCTTGGAGGAACAGGGCAGCAAAGTCCTCTATCACGACATTTTCACCAACGGCATCACCTATTTGGATGTCGGGTTTAACCTTTACGCGCTGCCCCAAGACTATCTGCCCTATGTAAGCCTATTTGGACGTGCCCTGTTTGAAATGGGGACGGCCACCGAGGATTTTGTCAAACTGTCGCAGCGCATTGGTCGTAAAACGGGTGGCATTGACACCGCGACCTATACCTCTGTCGTGCAAGAATCCAATCGCTCAACGGCATGGCTGTTTTTGCGTGGTAAATCCACCGTTGCCCAAACCGACGACCTCTTGGCGATTCTGCGCGATGTCCTGCTGACGGTCAATCTCGATAACCCCGAACGCTTCCTCCAGATGGTCTTGGAAGAAAAAGCGGGTCAGGAAGCACAGGTTGTCCCGGCGGGGCATATCGTCGTCAACACCCGTCTGCGTGCCCATTTTAATGAGGCGGCGTGGGCCAATGAACAAATGAGCGGTGTCAACTATCTGTTCTTCCTGCGTGACCTTGCCGAAAAGATTGAAAAAGATTGGCCTGCCGTCCTGAAAACGTTGGAAGACATCCGCCGCCTGCTGGTCAATCGCAATGCGGTCATCTGCAATGTGACGTTGGACAGCGCGAATTGGGCCAAAATCCGATCCAGTCTCAATCATTTCCTATCCGGGTTGCCAGCGATGCAGTTAAAAGCCCAACAATGGTTACGGCCTAAAGGCGGTTATCACGAGGGGCTGACTATTCCAGCGCAGGTCAATTACGTCGGTAAAGGCGCAAATCTCTATGATCTTGGCTACAAACTGCATAGCTCGGTAGATGTGATTAATCGTTTCCTCGGCACGACATGGCTGTGGGATAAAATCCGCGTACAGGGCGGGGCCTATGGCGGATTCAGCGTATTCGATTTCCGTTCTGGTGTATTTACCTACATCTCCTACCGCGACCCCAACCTGATCGGCTCATTGGAAAATTACGATTCCACTGGCAATTTCCTGCGCCAACTCGATTTGCCACAGGAGGAAGTGACCAAAGCCATCATCGGCATCATCGGCGCAATGGATACCTATCAACTGCCCGATGCCAAAGGTTATAACTCGATGCTGCGCTATTTGTCGGGGGATAGTGACGAAAAACGCCAAGTTCGCCGCGAACAAGTGCTGTCCACTACCGTCGCCGATTTCAAAGCCTTCGCCAATGTACTCGATAAAGTCGCCGAAGCGGGGGAGGTGGTCGTGTTAGGATCGCAGGAATCTATCGAGCAGGCCAATGAATCCCACGATGGTTTCTTAAAGGTCACACGGGTGCTGTAGTTTTTAGAAAAGAAAACGGGTAGATGGCAGTCATCTACCCGCTGTTCCGAGCCTCATTCGATGAGGCTTTTCACTTATTCATAGCCGGAGGGTTTGACCCTCTGGCGTTATAGTTGCTTTACAACCCCACCGCGTCCGGCAGCGATTCTTCAGCCGCCCCTTTTTCAATACCCACGACTTTTTGCTCGCTGGTCTTGAAGATGTCGTACTTGACTTCCAAATCCTTGCGGAACTGACGGGTATACAAATTGTAGTAATGACCGCGCTGGTGGATGAGTTCGGCGTGCGACCCCATCTCGATAATCTTGCCACCTTCGATCACCAAAATCCGATCTGCCTGCTTGATAGTCGAAAGACGATGCGCGATCACAAAGCTCGTCCGATCCGACATCAACTCCTCCATCCCCTTCTGAATGAGATGTTCGGTCAGTGTGTCTACCGAACTCGTCGCCTCGTCCATGATGAAAATATCGGGTTGCGCCAAGACCGCCCTTGCCAAACTGATGAGTTGTTTCTGTCCCACTGAAAGCAGATTCCCACCTTCACCCACTTCCTCTTCATAGCCCTTTTCCAGCGCGACGATAAATTCATGCGCCCCGGCGAGTTTCGCGGCATCTTCGATTTCGGTATCCGTCGCCCCCAAGCGTCCATAGCGGATGTTTTCGCGGATGTTGCCGGAAAACAGATGGGGCGTTTGCAGCACAATCCCCAAGCGCGAATGGATGCTGTGCAACGTGAAATCACGATAGTCCTGTCCATTGATGCGAATTTGCCCCGACTTCGGTTCGTAGAAGCGGCACAGCAAGTTCAGAATAGTGGATTTACCACCCCCTGTCTCGCCGACCAGTGCAATCGTCTCCCCGCCCTTAATTTTGAGCGAGAAATTGTTCAGCACGGGTTTGTCTTCTTCATAGTAGAACGTCACATCATCAAATTCGATGTCCCCGCGCAGGGTACCGGGATCAATTGCCCCTTCCTTGTCGGTCACATCGGGGGCAGCGTCTACCAGCGAGAAAATCCGTTCACCCGACGCGATGGCCCGCTGCAATTCAGCATAGACACGCGCCATTTCCTGAATCGGCCACATCATAAACGTGATATAGGCCACAAACGCTTGGATACCGCCAATGGTCATGCCGCCCGTTTTGGCTTCCAATCCACCAAGGTAGACGACACACCCAACGGCGACGGCACTAATGACCTGTACGGCGGGCAGAAACAAGGCCGAAAACCATGCGGCACGATAGCTGGCGTTATACATCCCATCCGTCAGCACCTCAAATTCTTTGAGGTTGGCTTCCTCACGGCGGTTGGATTTTGTGACCCGCACCCCCGTGATGCTCTCGTTATACGACCCCGTGATCTCCGAGTTAAATTTGCGTACCTGTCGGAACTCGACCAAGATGCGTTTCTTAAACCACACCGAGGTTCGCATCAATACCGGAATCATAATCAGCACCACAATCGCCAGTTTCCAGTTAATCAATAACATGAAAACCGACGCCGTAATGGTATTCACGATACCCCATGTGGTATCCAGCAACCCCCATGTCACCAACTGCGCCACCCGCTCCGAGTCGGAGGTGACACGTGACATAATCCAACCCACCGGAGTGCGGTCAAAGTAGGAAAACGACAGTTGTTGCAGGTGGTCAAACATCTTTTTCCGCAGGTCATATTGCACCAAATGGCCCAAAATCCCTGCCAGATAGATAAAACCGAACACCCCTGCCGAAAGCACCAACATAATCCCGATGTAGAGCGCCCCAATTTGCACAAGGGCGTCTTTATCGCCGGGGACAATACCTTCGTCAATAATGCGCTTCCCTAGATAGGTCAGATATGAGTCGAGCATTGCCACGCTCATAATCATGAACAGGAAGCCTGTCACCCATTTCCAATGCGGCTTGACCTGCTGCAAAATGCGAATCAGGGTCTTGCCGTTAAACTGGGTATTAAACTCTTCTTCCTCGAAACGATAGTTATCAGACACTAGCTATTTCCTTTTCGAGTTCAGTTTCGATACGTGCCTGCATGTCATAAATCTGGCGATAGATGCCGTCTTGTTCAACCAACTCATCATGGATACCCCGCTGGACAATACGTCCTTTGTCCAAGACGAGAATCAGATCGGCGTTCATGACACTTTGGATGCGGTGGGCGATGATAAAGGTCGTGCGTGCCTCCATCAGATTTTGCAGCGCTTCTCGAATCTCGCCTTCAGTTTCCGTATCCACCGACGACGTAGCATCATCTAGGAGCAAAAGCCGGGGGTTCTTCAACAGCGTGCGTGCAATGGCGACCCGTTGTTTTTGACCACCCGACAGCGTAACCCCGCGCTCCCCCACCAGCGTTTGATAGCCTTTGGGGAAGGTCAAAATCACTTCATGGATCGCGGCGGCACGGGCAGCAACTTCGACCTCTTCATCCGATACCTCGCGCGAGACGCCATAAGTGATGTTCTCACGGATGGTGCGGGAGAACAAAAAGGGCTGCTGTTCCACAATGCCAATCTGGTCACGCAAGAATTCTTTGGAATACTCTTTAAGCTCAATCCCGTCCAGCATAATTTTGCCGCTGGTGTATTCATAGAAACGTGGCAGCAAATTGACCACTGTTGTCTTGCCCGACCCCGTTGGCCCCATCAAAGCGACGGATTGACCGGGCTTGACCGCAAAACTGATGTTATGCAGTACGGCCACATCTTTATCGTATTCAAAACTCACATCGTCAAATACGATTTCGCCCTTAACCTCACCATGCGGGGGTTTGTTAATCCCCACAAGGGATTCACGGTCTTCCTTAATCATTTCCATCACACGCCCATACGACACAAGGCCAATGGACATCTGGGTAATCAAACGCCCCAGATTGCGGATGGGCCAAATCAGCCAGACCACCATGCCCGCATAAGCCAAATAGGTGCCCAGTGAGATTTCACCCTCAATTGCAAGGGTCGCGCCATAAATAAACCCGCCCAGCATCTGCAAGCTGCAAATGATGTCGGTGGTCGGCCAGAAATAGGCATGGTTGATGGTCAGCTTGCGTCCCCGCTTATACTTTTCAAAGTTTTCCTTCTCAAACTTATCCATCTCCCACTGTTGACGCGCAAAGGCTTTCACCACGCGCACCCCAGTGAGGTTTTCTTGTAGGATAGTTGAGAGTACCGACTCTTGTTCTTGGAACTTCTCATAGCTTTTTTCAATGCGGCGGAAGAAGAACACCGAGACGACCAGAATCGGCGGGATGACAACGACAGAAGCGAGCGCCAACTTCCAATTCAGCAGGGCGATAGCGGTAAAGTTGACTACAAACAGCAGCACGATACGGCCTGCACCAATCGCTTGGTCAGCAAGGAACAAGCGCACCGCGTCCACATCCGAGGTCGAACGCTGCAACAGGTCGCCCGTCTGATGTTTGTCGTGATAACTAAACGACAGCCGCTGCACATGGTCAAACAAGAAATTCCGCAGACGGCGTGTGACACCCTCAGCAGTGCGGGCGGCCCATTTCCCACTGAGGAAGGTAAACCCACCCTCCATCAGCGCCAATGCGACAAAACCCACCGCCACGAGTCCGATAAATTCAAAATCGCGCTTCTCCAGCACCTCATCTGTAAAATAGGCCAGCAACAAAAAAGTCAACGTCTTAAAGATAGCGGCAAACCCCAATGCGAGAGTCGCGCCGCCATAGAGGAGACGGAAGCCGGTCATCATACGCCACAATGCTTTGAGGCGATTGTCCGACACGGTGGTTCTGAAATCAAAGGATGTAGTCGAGGGTAACGCGGTTGTAGCCATAGGGCGTGAGCACTTTCCTGTTCAAGATTGAAAGACAGGGGAAACTCTACTCATTATACTCTAAAAAATTTCAAAGGATAGTCTAATAACAGTTTTTTCTCATTTTTAATCATTTTTAAAAGGTCACAAAAGGTCAATTTGGCGCATGACCACTTTTCAACCTACCACCCAAGCCACAATCGCAAAATGGCTCTATAATTTGAGAGGACTAGCAACCGATATAGAACAAATATTTCTGATAATTGTACATTTGAGCAATGGATAAGGCAACATGGCAAACGAAACCTGTTTTGCAATCATCCGCCCTGCCGATACAACTGCCATCAGTTTTAACGTCCGTAATGGCCCCGGCACTGGCTACGCAGTTTTATTTTCGGCCCCGGTCAATCAAACTGTCCTCACTATCCTCGAAGTCAAAAAGGATGAAGGCGGTACCGCCACCAATGGCAAAGTCCATCAGTGGTTTAAGCTGCGCTTCCCCGATAATCGCACCGGCTGGGTACGCGATGATGGCGTAGCGATCTATGGCGATTGTGCCGCCTATGGCTATGGTCTTGTCGCATTTAGTGCCTTTGCCCTGACCCGCAGTGAATCGGGAGAACCCGATAAGCCCACCCCGCCTCCCAACGACCTTCAGCGTATCCAAAAAGCCGCCTATGCCATCACCGGAGCATTCGAGGGCAGTGGATATGCCGCCTTCAACAATTATGATGCCGGGATTGTCAGCTATGGCCTGTTCCAATTTACGCTGGCCTCTAGCAGCCTCGAAACCGTGCTGCATCGCTATTGGGCACTCTCCAATGGGCGTGTCGCCGATTCGTTGAAAGCCTATGAACAGGCCGTCGTCCGCAAAGATCAAGCCCTCCGCAATGACGAGCGCTTCAAAAACCTGCTCATCAAAGCCGCCGAAGAAAAAGAGATGCGCGAGGCCCAAAACGCCGTCGCCACCGAAAAATATTGGGATGCGGTCTATGTCGGTTATGTCCAGCCGCGTGAATTAAAACTGCCCCTCACATTGGCCCTGCTGTTTGATATGGGCATCAACTTTGGCCCCAATCATTCCTTTGTGCGCCTTGCCGAGCAGCAGTTGGGGGTGCCATCCCGTTCCAAGCCCGGTCAAAATGGCATTACCGAGGAGCAGTTGACCAAACGGGTCGCCGAACTCCGCCGTGATTCGCATTACAAGCAGGCCGCCGCCCAAAATTTACCCGGTCTGCGTGTACGTGGAGATTTCTGGTTGAGCCTCTGCACACGCGGGGATTGGAATTTGCAAGGCGATAACAACGGCAACGTCAATGTGAATGGACGCATTGTGCAGGTGAGAAATCCGTGACCGATCAACAACCAATCCAAAACATCATCAACGTTTTGGAATCTAGGCTTTTAAGACCGAATATGTATGTCAGTGACGATTTTCCTGCAATAGAGAATTTCTTAAACGGTTTTTCGATTGCTTGCAGGGTGTGTCTCGCCGAAATTGAAAACCATTACTACCGCACTGAGGCCCAAGTCCGGGCCGAGGCAGGGTTCTATGGGGCGGCGCTCCACCCAGTAACACTGATGATTGAACAAGGTATGGAAAGAGAAGAAGTCATCAAGAACGCGGTAGCCCTAGAACTCGAAACGTGGAAACGCCTACTCGCTGAGTTATCCAACAATGAATAGCATGGCCGGGCGTATCTTGGAGGTTCAGAGTCCATGACTCAACGTGAGCAATTTGAGAAAATAATCGGAACATTGGAGCATGTTCAGAAACGACCTTATATGTATATCAGTGTTCAGTCGCATCCTGTTCTGAATTTTATCCACACTTTTAATCATGTATGTCATCTATTAGAAGCCGTTCAGGGAAACAAATTTCAAGAGAAATATAACCAAATCATAGTTGAGCGAGGGTGGGAACGAAGTTCGGGACATCCAGTTTCACAAATGGAAGCCCAAAATATGGATTTTGATGAAATTATCACCGAAGCTCTCAACCTAGAAATCGAAACGTGGAAACGCTTACTCGCTGAGTTGCCCGATAATGAATAATCTAAAAAACCAATTTCTCCTCGACCCCACCGTGACCTTTCTCAATCATGGGTCGTTTGGGGCGTGTCCAAAACCCGTTTTTGAAATCTATCAACGTTGGCAATTAGAACTCGAACGCCAGCCTGTCGAATTTTTGGGACGGCGCTTCGACAATTTGATGGATCAGGCCCGCGCCCGTCTCGCCGATTATCTCCATACCTCCACCGACAGCCTGATTTTTGTCCCCAATGCCACCGCCGGGGTCAACACCGTCGCCCGTTCGCTGAATTTGCAGTCGGGGGATGAGATTTTGACCACCGACCATGAATACGGGGCGTGTGATCTGACATGGCAATTTGTCTGCCGCCAAACCGGGGCGGTCTATGTGCGCCATCCCGTCCCGCTGCCCGTCACCACCCATGCGGATTTTGTCGAATCTTTTTGGAGTGCCGTCACCCCGCGCACCCGCGTCGTTTTTATCAGCCATATCACCTCCCCAACCGCCCTGATTTTCCCAGTGGCCGAAATCTGCTACCGTGCCCGTGAAGCGGGTATCCTGACAATTGTGGATGGCGCACATGCCCCCGGCCAAATTCCGCTGGATTTAGAGGCCATCGGCGCGGATGCCTATATCGGCAATTGCCACAAATGGCTGTGTGCGCCCAAAGGGGCCGCCTTTTTAGTGGTACGCCCCGACCTGCACGATCAAATTAACCCGCTGATCGTCAGTTGGGGCGATATGAACGAGACCCTAACCTTCGTCAATCGTAATCAATGGCAAGGCACACGCGAACCCTCGGCGTTTTTATCCGTCCCCGCCGCGCTAGATTTCCAGCACGAACATCATTGGGATGAGGTGCGTCTGCGCTGTCACCAAATGGCAAGTGACATGCGAGGCCGCTTGGCAGAATTATTTGACCTGCCTCCCATCTGCCCCGATTCACCAGACTGGTTCGCTCAAATGATAACTGTCCCGCTGCCCCCCTGCGATCCTGTCATCCTAAAAACCCGCCTCTATGATGAATTCCGCATCGAAGTGCCAATTGTGACGTGGGGCGATAATCATTACGTCCGCGTTTCATTTCAGGGATACAACACCCCCGCCGACGCCGATGCCCTTGTCCATGCCCTACAAAAAATCCTATGCTGACAACTGAACCCTTTGAACGCCTCATCCAAAATATGGACTCCGGGAACCGCCTCGTGCGTGCATGGCCTTTGACAGGTGGCGTCTCGGCGCAAATCACGGCGTTGGAGATTGCCCGTCCCGATGGTCAAACACAAAAAATGATCGTCCGGCTGCATGGCGAAGTGGATCGCACGCAAAACCCGCAGGTCGCCGCCGCTGAGTTTAAACTGTTGCAGCATCTCAAATCAGCGGGGTTAGCCGTGCCTACCCCCTATTATCTGGATACTTCCTGCACGATTTTCCCAATCCCCTACCTCGTGATTGAATTTGTGGAGGGGGCAACCGATTTCACGCCCGAAAATCTACCAGACTATCTGCGTCAATTCGCCACCCATCTCGCCCAAATTCACCGCCTGCCCGCCGCCGATTTCGACTTTCTGCCCCGCCAGTCGGACATCTACGCCAATAAATTCAAGGTGCGCCCCGCTAAACTGGACGACTCCATAGGCGAAGGGCAAATTCGAGATGTCCTAGAATCCGTTTGGCCCTTAGCCCAGCACAATAAATCAGTTCTGCTGCATGGCGATTATTGGCCCGGTAATCTTTTATGGCAGGGGGGTCAATTGATAGCGATTATTGATTGGGAAGATGCCCGTACCGGTGATCCCTTAGCCGATCTTGCCAACAGCCGCCTCGAAATTTCATGGGCATTTGGCATGGAGGCGATGCAGGCGGTTACGAATATATACCAATCCCTGACAAACCTCGATTACACAAATCTGCCCTATTGGGATTTATGTGCCGCCCTCCGACCCGCCTTTAAAATTTCCGAATGGGCCGCCGATGCCATCGCCGAAAAACGGATGCGCGAACGGCATGGGTGGTTTGTCACCCAAGCCTTTGAAAAAATATCGGACAGTCCTCGGTAGTAATTATCTTGGCGGAGGTGGCGGGGTGGGCACAATTGGAATATTTTCCACACATCCCGGCGTTGCTTCAACATCACCACTGAACACCCATAATCCCGGTGCATTAACATTTTGGATGGCATTTTCCGCCAATAGCCACCATCTTTGCCCTGTCGAATCGTTGGCCTGCCCTCGAACCGGATACTCATGACCACTTTCTAAGAATGTGATCTGCGGCATCTCCAATCGCAAATCTTGACGCACGGGCACATTGTCGCGTTCCGTCGAAATTGTACAGGTAGCCAGCATGGGCGTGGCAATCGGCGTGCGTGTAACGGTCGGACTTGGGGTAGCCGTTGAGGTTCGAGTGGGTCGCCGCGTCGAAGTGGAGGTAGATGTAGCCGTCGTCGTAAAAGTGGCAGTGGCGGAAAGCGCCAATATCATCTGCGTTTCCTGCGCGATGGCCGCCATTTCAAAGCTGATCGTCGCCTCTTCATCAAGGGTTGCTTGAGCAAGCTGCGTCTCGGTCTGTTGGGCATCTAGCCGGGCCTGTGCGATTTCACGAGCCGTCAAGGTGTTGGTCGGTGAGGGGGTAACAGTTGGCGTATCGGTTGGACTTGGGGTTGCTGTTGGCGATGGCGGCGTATCGGTAGGGGTCGAACTTGTCGAAATATTCGATTCATTGTTGCCCCCATTATCATCATCTTGATTAGATAAAAACCAAATCAACGCCACAAAGATTAGCAGCATCGCCGCCACCCCCGCCCATGTAAGCTGTGCGGCTCGATGATGCGAAATACGGGTAACTTTGGTCACAGGGGCTTCCATTGGGGTCGTCGCCACCGGACTTGCAGTTTGGGGTATGGCAGGCGGTGTAAAGGTGACAATCGGCATGGAGGATAGCGAGGAAATATTGATAACAAAAAAGCCCGATGCTTCCATCGGAGGCAGGCTTTGACTTGCTTCCTCCAATTTACGCGCAAACTCCGAGACCGAGGCATAACGATCTGCTGGATTTTTCTCCAATACCTTTGCCAATACGTCCTGCACTGGCTTGGGCAAATCGGCCCGCAAATTCAGGATCGGCGGGGGCGGGGTATATAAATGCTCGTGCATCAGTTGAAACGGTGTGTCGCCACTAAACGGTGTTTGCCCCGTCAGTAGCGCATAGACAATCACCCCTAGCGCATATTGGTCGGCGGCTGGCCCAACTTTAGCACTTTGCCATTGTTCGGGAGCCATATACATCGGCGTGCCAAGCAGTGTGTTTTGGGTGGTCAGGCCGACACTCGCCTCACTCAGCCGCGCCAAGCCAAAATCCACCAAAAATGACATGCCGTTTTCATTAAACATCACGTTATTGGGTTTGATGTCGCGGTGAATGACATTGCGTTGATGGGCATAATCGAGTGCGTCCGCCAGTTCACGGGTGATTTGTGCTACCTCGGCAAGCGTGGGTAACGCACCGTTGTGTTCGACGCGATACGCCATGCGATCCGCCAACGAGCCACCCGTCAACAAGCGCATCACGACATAGCTAAGGCCGTTCTGTGTACCATAATCATAGATAGGCACAATATGGGGATGTTCAAGGCTGGCGGCGGTCTGGGCCTCGCGCACAAAACGCTCTAATGCACCGGGCTGCGAGATAATTTGGGGCAGCAAAACTTTGATGGCGACTTCGCGTTTTAGCGCCGCATGATACCCCCGGTAGACCGTCCCCATACCGCCTTCACCGAGGAGCGACTTGAGTTCGTACTGACCCAGCGTCTGGCCCACCAGATGTTGCATTCTATTGTCTCCTGCGTGGTGTTGTGATGATGATGAAATTATAGTGGTTCTGATGTCACGTGCAAGCGAGGAGGGAAACGCCTTCTTAAAGCCCTTCCTATGTTTGGGGAAGGGTTTGGGATGGGGTTCTTCTTTACCGGACTAAATTGTTAAACGTCACTAGCCCTGTATCACGCTGTAAGGTTAGGATTCGTTCATTTCTAGGGGGTCAACACGCGCCACTTCATAGTTAAAGTTGCTGGCAAAAGCCTTTTCAACCACATCCATGACCATCGAAAAATCTACCGGATACCCTAGAATTTTCGCCATGCTGGTCACAGGCTTATCGGGGATGCCACAGGGGATAATCCCACGAAAATAATCGAGGTCGGTGTTGATATTGAGGGCAAAACCATGTTGCGTGATACGGTGTGCGGTTACTTTTACCCCAATCGCGGCAATCTTGCTGAGAACCCCTTCGACCTTCGCCCACACGCCCGTATACCCGACCAATCGTTCCCCAATGATACCAAATTCAGTTAATGCTTCGATCAGCATCACTTCCAATTGACGCACATAGGCCACTACATCCAACGAGCGTTTTTGGCTAGGGTCGCTGCCCGGCAAGCGCACAATCGGATAACCCACCAACTGCCCCGGTCCATGATAGGTAATATCTCCGCCGCGATCTACCTGATAAACCGATACGCCACGTCGAGTGCGCTCGGCCTCATCCATCAGCAGATGTTCCAATTTGCCGGATGAGCCAAGCGTATAGGTATGGGGGTGTTCGAGCAGCAACAAAGCGTCGGATCGTTGTTGATACGCCCGTTCTTGTGCCATTGATTTTTGCATGGCCCATGCGTCGGTGTATGCAAGAGTGCCGAGCCGGAAAACTTCAAGGATATTGTTCATCAATCTACTTGTAGAACAGCTTCAAGACCAACTGCCCCAAGCGTAGTTCATCACCATCTCGCACAACCAAAAAGTCGTTTTCCAAAACGCGCTGACCATTCAAAAAGGTGTGGTTAGTGCTGCCGAGGTCAGTCAAATAGAGGCGCGACCCTTCGCGGGTAAGGCTGGCATGACGACGCGATACCCCTTTATTTTCAGCATCATAGGCGTCCAAATTGAGCAGTGAGAATTCGGAGGCTTCACCACCCGAGCGCCCAAACACAATTTTTTCATCAACCCGAATCGCCAGTGGATCATCTACACCGGGGAGGTGAATAATCACAATATGTTCATCACCCAGTTTTTCACTGCCCGAAGATAAATCATCGGTGCCAAGCTGTTTGGTTCCAACCGAAATTACCCCCAACGCCACCCCACAGCGATCACAAAATGTTTTCTCATCTGAATTTTGATACCCGCAATTGGTACAAATCATCATAGGCGACCCCCATAGAAAATATGCAAGCTGTTGCTATTTTAGCTTGTCAAAGCTCATTAGTACAAATTAATATACGCGACCTGACCAGAAATTTTGCCCATTCATATCTGGGGCAGGTGGTTTGCCCTGATAGGTTTCCAAAAAGGCTAAAACATTAAACCACGCATCTTCGGCGGCTTCGGGAACATAGGTGGGGGTCATATCATTAAAAAATCCATGCGGCGCACCGGGATACGTCAACACCTGATGGGGTTTGTTATCTGCCGCCAGTTCAGCCCGCAGTTGGGCCTCGGTACGATGGGTAAGCTCATCCTCGGCCCCATTGATGACCATAACCGGACAATTTAGCTGGGACAACTGACCAAAGAAACTGGTAGGGTCCCCATAAAACGCGACGGCTGCCATAATATCGCGCCGCTGTAGGGCCACTTGCAGTGCCAGTTCAGCCCCTAAATCCCAACCGATCACGGCCATTTTCCGGTTGCATTTGCGGTGGGTCTCAAGCGCTTGCAGGGCCGCTGTAACTTTGGGTAGTGCCAAATCTTTAAAATAGATTTCAAGGGCATCGGCTTCCAATTGCGAATTGGCCCGTTGGCCTTCAAACAAATCGGGGGCGATGACATAATAGCCAATTTCGGCAAAGCGGTGAACCCGCGCTCGCATATGGGCGCCCATGCCCCAATCATCATGGAGCAAAACGATACCGGGAAATGGCCCGCCATATTGGGGATGCGCCCAAAACGCTGGAACATGGCTGGTCTCGTTGACCACTACCCAAACATGCCCGCTGGTGATGCTGTGTTGAAGGTGTTTGGTTTCCGCCATTAGCGATGACTCCATACCCAACCAGAATATTTTCCTAGATTGTGCAGGATTATCGCCAATGGCGCAAGCAAGTTAGAGAATTGGAACGATAGACAGGCGTCCGACAGGTTGGCGATTTTCAAAACTGGTTACACTGTCGAATCCAGCCATCAGTGCAGCCTCAAGCGCGAGGTTCGTTCCCGCTGCCACATCCGCAGGCCGATGGGCATCACTACCAATCGTCAAGATTTCGCCACCCATTTCTCGATACCAAGTTAGGGCTTCCACCGTCGGGTGCAGTTGATTGACATCATGGCGCAAACCCGCCGTGTTAATTTCGATGCCGATGTTGTTTTCAATACACGCCTGCCAGACCTCGCGCACTTCGGTTTCAAATTCCCGCAGGTCAAAACGGCCATAGACTTTATAGGCGCGGCGCTTGGGGAAATCCAGATGGGCCAAAAGATCAAACCCGCCCTGTCTAACCATCTCAGCCATTTCGCCAAAGTAGCGTTTCATGGCTTCTTGGAGGGGATATTTTTGGAAAAATGTGGCGTCCGACATACTGAGACCTTCGGCAAAATGCAGACTGCCCAGCACCACATCATACGGATATTGTTCTAATATGGGACGGACAAGCTCGCCATACAGATGTGGTTCACCCACCTCAACCCCGGCGCGAATGGTGATGCCCCCCGGCTCAAATTCGGCCCGACAGACATTCAGCGTTTCAAAATAGACCGCCGCGTTATATTTGGGCCGACGCAGGTTTTCATCAAACTGGTCAAAATGGTCGGTAAAGGCGATTTCTTTGAGACCAACGTCCATCGCGGCGCGGATCATTTCGGGCATGGGGATACGACAGTCCCAGCTATGGTTGGTGTGGGTATGGTAATCAATCGGTGAATAGATCATGATGTTTGAACTTTGCCTTATTACCTTAATGCGCTAATACTGTTGAACGATTACGACACATTCATCATCTGAAAATGGTTGTTGTGGGTGAAAAATATAGAAACTGGTGTCGTCATGAAACTTACCTACAGATTTGGGTATATCTATCTGCCCCACAAAAATCATCGGTTTTTCATTGTGAAAAGGCCACAACCCAGATTGGATCCAACGTGGCCGCTCTCCATAGGCGATAAAAGACTTAGCCATGTGTTCATCCAAATAGTCGGCAAGGCTTTTTTTATCAAGAGGCCCTTTATACTCTGAAAGGAGATTACGGAAGAAATCTTCTATGCCCCCCGTCCATTCAGGGTCAGGATTGGGTGGATAAACCTGATGCCGACCACATATTTGAGCAATCAGATCAAATGTCTCCATATCTTCGAGTTTTAAAGAAATACTCAAAACTCCCCCCTATCACATTTCCGCACAGCTAACGGTCAATTATGGCTATCCACCATAACCAATGACACCACTTGACAAGTGCATACCGTTTCACTGTCCGCGTTAATGACAATTTAGATGATGTTGTTATATATTGACGCGCCAAGCGAACACAATCTGACTATCACGCACGTCGCTGGCTTCTGGCTCAACCAAGCCGATTGCCGTATCGTCCGCCAAAATCATCAATTCCTGATAGCCCAGTCGTGCCGCGCGATCCCGCACCGATGACACCAAATGGCCTGTTAATGCCCTTTCCGACCATAGGGACACATGGGCCAATCCCCCATTAAATCGGTCTTGTTGCAGCATCAAAATGCCCTGCTGCCCGGTCAGTGTAACATCAAATCGGGCCACTTCCGGCTCAACCAATTCAGGCACGCTGTTCCAAAAACCGGGCCAAATGTGCTCCCATTCATGGCGGGCATTTTGATAACGGCCCAACGGCATAGACCAGCCATTGATGCGCTCAGGGTTAAAATCGGTCATCTCGGTGGCTTTATAAAACACGCGGCCTTCTTTAGCGGGCATGATGGCGGTACGGCGCGTAATCAGGGGGGTAAAACCCTGCTGGCGATAAAATTCCGGGGCATCTGGCGCGGAAACCAACACCTGCTGATACTTCATCACCTGCGCCATTTGTTTGACATAATCCAGCAAGGCGATGGCTAATACCTCAAAATCCGCATCAGCATGAATCCGTAGTGAGGTAATCTGCAAATGGCGGTTATAGGGGCTGGGTTCATTGCCGATGGCAACTTCAGCCTCGCCCAAGACAATACCATCGGACTGCACCACCAGCGGCATTTCATCGCCATAACGCAGCAGATGAGCCAACCACACCGCGCAGGTTTCGACGGACATCCACGCGCCGCCATGCAAGTAGCGTTCAAAAATGCTGAGGGCTTCATATGCAACAGGGGTGCGCGTCCCATCAGGATTACGCCGCGTAAAGACGCCCCCCTCGATTGTTGAACAATAAATATCCGTAATCGCGTGTGCATCGGCAAGCGTCGCCTGCCGGACAACGATTTCAGTCACTGCTAAACCCCTAATCGCTGGTCATGAGAAAATAACCGCCTTATTATACCAAGTCTAGCCTCACTGTTGGGCAGCCAAAGTTGCGGTGGGTGGAATATTTCCAGCAGGTGGATTGCTGGCAGTGGTTGGGTTGGTTGACGATGACCCAGACCCCGGCTTGATCCCACTCCCTGTCGAACCCGATGTATCAGTGACGGGGGCGAGCGTCGTGGTTGCCACATTGGTTGTCACGTTCGTGTTAGAGCTTGGCGGCGCGGTGCTTACCCCACTGGCAGTATCAGCACAGCGGAAACCCACCCATGTGCTGGTCTGACCGGGTGCCCACAAATCAATACGATGTACGGTGCGAGCAAATAGCGGCACATTACTCCATGAACCACCGCGCACCACTCGTTTATCACCCCCAATTGGGCCAGTTGGATTCACCGTCACCTGACCCGTGTTCGCCAATTGTTGGTAATAGTTGTTTTGATACCAATCCGCTGTCCATTCGGCAACATTCCCTGCCATGTTATAGGCCCCAAACTCGCTGGCCCCCATACTTGTACCTGAAGAATAGGAATCTACTGGTACTGTACCATCTTGGGTCGGGCGATTGGTCTTAGCGCGATTAACATCCCATTGTGGCCCCCAAGGATAAATCGAATTGGTAAGGCCACGCGCTGCCCGCTCCCACTGGGCTTCGGTTGGCAATGTGCGCCCCAATGCTCGACAATAAGCATCTGCGCCATGCCATGTTACTAAGGTAATTGGATAGTTGGAGCGATCTACAACGGCGGCCCGCACCTCATAACGTTGATCGGTAGCATTATAGGAAATATCACTGCCCTCGCCCCCTGTGTCTTGTGTCGTCAAGACACAGGGGCCATTGCAGGCCGTTAAATGGGGTCGTGCATTGTCAGGATTTTGCTGAATTAGGTAGTTTAGGAAGTTCACATATTGAATGACGCTGACTTCATATTGTTCAATCTGAAAGTTATCAACCGAAACATCATGGGCGGGTGTAGAATCCATAATCATGGCAAGTTCACACGTACCGCCATCCCGCTGCACACACTCCGCGACGGCTGCTGTTCCTTCATCCACCGTTGTCCCCATACGGAATGTTCCCCCTGTAACAGGAACAAGGGTTGTGGCACCAATTGCCAATGCCGCTGAATTATCCTCAGTGGGTGGACTCGGCAAAAATCCGGTCGGATTGGGAGTTCCTACACTGTTCGTAGTGTCCGGCCCGCCAGAGCTACCCCCGTCCGGTGTCATGCTTGCCACCCCCGGCAAATCTGTCGGGGTAAAGGTCGCAATGGGCTGACTGGGTTGGACGGGTGTTTCAGGCGTCTGGCCTTCATTCGTAGGAACATCAATAATGCTGGGTGTGGTTGGGGTTAGGCTTGCCTGCAATGGATCAGAGGTCGGAGTCACCACTTGGATTTCGCGCTCACCATCGGATGTACTGGAACTGAATTCGATCAGACCAAATACATAACCCGCAAGGCCAACCGTAAATGAACAGGCCATACCCAAGATGACCCCAATTACCAGCCACTGAACGCCCTCATTCCGGTTTCGGCGTCGCCCTATCTTCGTCATAATCTCTTAGAACTCCTCAAGCCTAAATCTTTTATACAGGCGGCCTATAATCTTACCTGTTGAAAACACGGATTTCCAGCATTTAACTTACGCCAATCTGACGGAAAAGCGGCGTCTAGCTTGCCAAAACAAAAGGGCGATTTTTGGTAAACCGCCCCTTCCGAATTTTGTTGATGATCCAAACGCGGCTAGATAAGTAACCGCATTGGGTTTTCTAGCAGTTCCTTCACCCGCTGCAAATATTGAGCACCTTCGGCTCCGTCGCTGACACGATGGTCAACGCTGACGGTAGCTTTCATACGGACACCGATTTTGATCTCGCCATTTTCCACAATCGGCACTTCAAGCGCCGACCCCACTGCCAAAATCGCGGCTTCGGGCGGATTGATGATGGCAAGGAAGTGTTCGACATCATAGGCACCGAGATTACTGACGGTAAAGGTCGCGCCTTCGACATCATCGGGTTTGACCTTGCCCTCGCGTGCGCCCGCAATCATCTCTTTGTTCTTGACCGACATATCCGTCAGTGTGCGGCGATCCGCATCTTTGCAAACGACATTGATGAGGCCGTTTTCCACCGCGACGGCAATCCCGATATTGATGCGTTTGTGACGGACCAATTTGTCGCCATAAAAATGGGTATTCAGGTTCGGGAACTCACGCAGAGCCAATGCTGCGGCCTTCACCACAAGGTCATTGACGGTGATCTTTTGCTCTTCAGTCAAGCCCGCGTTTAGTTGTTTTCGCAGCGCCAAAGCTGGTCCCATGTCTATTTCGCTGGTCACGAAGAAATGGGGCACAAACTGGAAACTGGCCTGTGTTCGTTCACCAACAATCTTTCGCATCCGGGTGAGCGGAATTTCTTCAATATCCGCGCCGGTGGGAGCAGAACCAAAGGTGGGTGCAGGGGCTTGAGTAGGTGCAGGTGTAGCCGCTACAGTTGGAGCAGCAGGCGCTTCGACACCGGGGGTAAAACCTTCAATATCGCGTTTGACGACGCGGCCACCGGGGCCAGTGCCAGAAACTTGGGCGAGATTAATGCCCTTTTCTTCCGCCATCCGACGCGCTACCGGACTGGCCTTCACGCCGCCGGGATAGCCTTCATCACTGATCGGCGCGGATGCGGTATGTCCGTTCGCAGCCTTTGGCGCACTGGCCGCAGGCGCGGGGCTGGCAGATACAGTAGTTTGGGAAGCAGGGGCAGCAGAAGCGGCGGGCGCAGACCCACCTTCAATTGGCTCATCGGCTGTCCCGATAATCGCAATCGGCGCACCGACTTCAACAATGGTATTTTCGTTGACCAGCCACTTCCGCAAAATACCACTGGCGTAGGCTTCCACTTCAACGGTCGCCTTATCGGTTTCAATTTCGGCAATTACGTCGCCAACATTCACGGTGTCATTAACCTGCTTGACCCAGCGAACGAGCGTGCCTTCTTTCATATCAAAACCCAATTTGGGCATCATCACGGTATCAGCCATCACAAAATCTCCTTGACTGCGGCGATTACTTTATTAGCATCCGGCAGAGCCATCTGTTCAATTTCGCGGGCATACGGTAGCGGGGCATCAATGGTAGTGACACGCTTAATGGGCGCATCCATCCAATCGAACGCTTTTTCGGTGACTTGGGCGGCAATTTCCGCACCCACGCCAAACAGAGCATGGCCTTCTTCAACCACCACCATGCGATTGGTCTTCTTGAAGCTCTCAATCAGCAGGTCGGTATCCAAAGGACGCAACCAGCGCAGATCAATGATTTCAGCCTCGATACCCTCTTGGGCCAATTTCTCGGCGGCTTCTAGGCAGATATGCACCCCTTTGGAGAAACTCACTAACGTGACATGTTTGCCCTCGCGTATCAGATTGCTTTTGCCCACAGGCAGAGTGTAGTCGGGGTTATTGGCAGGGACTTCGTCGCGTTTTTGATAGAGTGTGCTGTGTTCGACAAACAGCACCGGGTTATCGTTGCGGATGGCAGTCTTGAGCAGACCATAGGCATCGGAAGCTGTCGCAGGGCAGCAGACATAGAGGCCGGGGAAATGGGCAAAAACAATTTCAGGGCTGTGCGAATGGGTTGCCCCCAATTGACGCCCCCCGCCGGTAGTAGTACGCACCACGAGGGGACAGGAAAATTGCCCGCCGAACATATAATGAACCTTCGCGGCGTGGTTGACAATCGCATCCAACGCGAGGAAAGCAAAGTTGATAGTCATGATTTCTGCTACCGGACGCAATCCTGCCATCGCAGCGCCAGCCGCCGCCCCAGCGATCACCATTTCTGCGATAGGGGTATCGCGCACGCGGCGTTCACCAAATTCGTCAAAAAATCCACGTGTGACGGCATAGGTACCACCCCATACGCCGATTTCTTCGCCCATGAGGAAAACGCGGTCATCTCGATTAAGTTCTTCGCGCAGGGCTTGGCTCAGGGCCTCGCGGATGGTCATGCGCTTCGTTGCTGTTGTCGTAATTGCTGGTGTTGCCATCATCCATCGTCCTCACGAACTAGACGTAAATATCGCGGAATAAATCTTCATAGGTAGGTTCGGGGCTTTCCTCTGCAAAGCGCACCGCAGCCTCAACTTCTTCGGCGGCTTTCTTATCTAGCGCCACCAATTCATCTTTCTTGGCCTTACGTTTGGTAGTCAGATAGGTACCAAACTTGCCTATCGGGTCGCCCTCTTGATATTCGCGCACTTCATCTTTGGTACGATAGCGTTCGGGGTCGCCCATGCTATGACCCACAAAGCGATAGGTCAAGGCCTCCATCAAGACTGGGCCAGTCTTGCGGGCATACTCCATTGCTTCTTTGACGGCATCGTAGGTCGCCAAAACATCCATACCGTCGGCGCGGGGGCCTTCTTTCATGCCATAGGCGGCGGCCTTTTTGACGATTTCGGTGACGCCAGAAGCACGTTCAACCGCTGTACCCATGCCATATTGGTTGTTTTCGACCAGCCACACAACGGGCAAATCCCACACCGCACTGAGGTTGAGGCTTTCATGGAAATAGCCGATGTTGGTGGCTCCATCCCCCATCATACACAGCACACCAAAATCTTCATTGTTATAGCGGGCACGCAGCGCAACCCCGGCGGCAAGGGGCAAATGTCCACCCACAATGGCATAACCACCCCAGAAGTTATGTTCGCGGCTGGCAAGGTGCATTGAGCCACCTTTGCCTTTGCTGACCCCGGTAGCCTTGCCGAGCATTTCGGCCATCAAACTTTTGATGTCAATACCACGTGCAATGGCAACACCATGATCGCGGTAGGCGGTGAAAAAATGATCTTCGGGACGGAGCGCACGAATCGCACCGACACCTGTGGCTTCTTGACCGATATACAGGTGTAAAAAGCCGCCGATTTTGCCTTGTTGGTACAGTTCCTCGCTTTTTTCTTCAAAGCGACGAATCAGCACCATGTCATAATACATATCAAGGAGTTCATCTTTGCTGAGATCGGCCATCCGACAATATCCCCTTTGCTTTAACTGCCGAATACATGAAAAGATAAGCTGCCGGATATCGCCGCTTATCCATTGCTACCAGAGGTTATAGATGCAGTTAGTTAAAACAGACTGCGCTAAAACGAAAGAATATTAGCACAAGAGGGGCTATTCTAACAAAATCTTTTGTGGCGTTTTAACCAAACTTTAAGGGCGCAGCATGACTTTGCCGCTGTTGCCACCCGCAAACGTTTCAAACGCAAGGTCAAAATCTTCCAACGCAAATTGGTGCGTCAGCATCGGCCCTAAATCCACCACCCCGCTGTGGATGAGGCTTTCCATCTGGAACCACGTTTCCCAAAGGCGCCGACCCGCAATCCCACGCACCGTCGCGCCCTTAAACGTGATGTGGTTATTGATGTCAAAGGTCATGGGCTGGGCAGTCAATCCAAGCAAGGCCACCTCGCCACCCGGTTTGAGTGCGGCAAAACCTTGATCTATCGCGCTGGGGGCACCGGACATTTCCAGAATGACATCTACCCCTTCATCGTGGGTAGCTTCCATCAAGGCCTCAATGACATTTTCTTCAAGGGGATTAATGATGCGATCCGCCCCCATACGACGGGCCAATTCAAGCCGATACGCGCTGATGTCGGTGGCAAAGACCGCACGTGCGCCAGCCGCTTTCGCAACCGCTACCGCCATACATCCCACAGGGCCACACCCCGTAACCAATACATACTTGGCGGCACAGTTTTGAGCCATCGTGGTATGGACGCCATTGCCAAAATTTTCCATTAGAACACTAATGGTAATCGGCATTTCAGGAGGATTCACCCACGCATTTTGTTCCGGCACGGCGATATATTCCGCAAACCCACCATCCCGATCTACACCGATAATCTGGGTGTTTTCGCAGATGTGGCCCTGACCCGTGCGGCAGAATCGGCACACATTACAAACGATATGGCTTTCCAGCGAGACATGATCCCCCACTTTGACGCGCTTGACATCTGGGGCAACCTGCACAATCCGCCCCGTGATTTCATGCCCAATGACCAGCGGCGGGTTGAGTCGGCTGGCGGCCCACTTGTCCCACTTGTAGATATGCAAATCCGTCCCACAGATGGATGCGCCTTCAACCTTGACCAGCACTTCGCCGTTTTTGATGACCGGGGTGGGGTAATCATGCACCATTTGCAAGCCGGGGCCGGCGGTAGCTTTGAGTACCGCCCGCATGGTAATGGGGATCGTTGTTTCATCTTTCACGGCGATGGTTTCTTTTGCGAAGGCGCTGGTCATGTTAATTTTCCTGAATCTATAGGGTGATCATTCTGTCAATATTTTACCGCATGGGCCGATTGACCTTCAAGTTTTTAAAGTAAAAAAGCCATCTTTGTTAACAAAGGTGGCTTAAATGAAAATTTATCTTTGCCATACAAAAAATCTTATGGCTTATATCGCCACGAAACCGCATTAATTGGTCTCTTTGCCCAAGGCGATCCGAGTGGCAAATTCATACGAACGAACTGATAACCATCTGCTAGGCAAATTAGTTGAGTACAATAGTAAAATTCGTGATGGGTAAAATACCTGTTCACTCTATCTGCCCCTAATTGATAGGTGAGAAAAAAATAATAAAATCCGAAACTGTCTATACCGTCATCATCCCAGTCACCTGCTACAAAAACCCCATACTCATACTCATCATCATATGGAAGGCCAATTGCTTGGGCATCAGTAAAGACGGGATTCGGATCCGTTGGAGGCGTATTGGTGTAGGTAACAAAACCTCCACGTCGGACAGCTAAGGTTTCAACCCCGTCGCCATCCCAATCTCCGGCTACAAATTGTGGAAAACCCGAATATCCAGCAAGTTTAGGCAGTAATTCACCGAGAATTTGAAAGTGGATTTCTGGCGCGGTGGTAGCTAGATCACAGGTATACCACAATACAAATGTGGTGTGACCATCTTTTTGGAGTTGCTCAACAATACCTATACAGTCATGGGCAAGGTCTGCCCTAAAATGTCCTGCTACTGGTTGCCCCTGCGGGCCAATCCAAAGTCTCGACCAATCTCGACATTGCCCAACTGTTTTTTGGAGATTAGTAAAAAAGAATGTACTGTAACCATAGCCGCCCAGTGATTCTCGACCATCACCATCCCAATCACCCATCACCCATTGTCCATCCGAACAATCTAAAGCATAGGATTCAACATGCCAATCTGGTGGGTAGTCTTCGAGGGTACTAATTAAACTGGTCCATCCGTTCCCCCCATCAATTACAGCTAAAGAGTCTGTCTCGCCGGGGTTCAAATATTCTGGTCGGGGTGTAGGAGTAGGATACTCATAGGGAAAAACTTTTGCAGTTTCTATATTGAAAAACATCAATGAAACTGTAACTGAAAATCCGATGATATATAAGCTGTGCCTAGTGAATTTTCTACCCATGATGCACCTCAAAAAGGATGTTATTCATTAATGGTAATTAAACCAAAGCCTATTAAGATCAGCGTAAACGCCAAGAAGCTGCCCGTACTGGAACATTCCCAAAAGACCCCACATATCTCCCAACCATTTGCAAAATATACACTCCCGAATTCCAATCAAGGTCGTTACGGCGATAAAATCGCGCTAAACCATTAGGATCACTCGGATCAAATTCGCAGTAAAGGCCAAATGAATCCAAGCCATTATTATCCCAATCACCTGCTACGAATACGCCTGAATCCGTATCTCCATTACAAGGCGTACCGAAATATTGGGCGAGATTCATTTCTGAGAGGTAAGTAGTGGGTGGCGTATTAGTAAAGGCGATAAATTGTTCACGCCTTACCGCCATAGTTTCCACTCCATCCCCATTCCAGTCTCCAGCCGCAAACTGATAAAAATTAACAGGCGCTGGAGGATCAGTGGGTAACGGTACACCTAGCCATTGAAACGTGAGAGGTGGGGCAGTACCATCAACGAAATTACAGGTGAAATAGAGGGCCATGCCATAACCATAGGGTGGAAAATCTTTAATGTCGACTGCTCCAATGCAATCGTTTGGCAACGCCCCCATAAAATGACCCGCGACGGCTGGACCAGATAAACCAATCCAGATACCTGACCATATTGTGTTGTTGTCCACAATGAGATCGTTTGTGTAGAAAAATACTCCATTCGCAGAATATCCCGGGGTTTTTTGTCCATCCCCGTTCCAATCCCCCATGACCCAATAAGTATTGAGAGATGAAGTGGTAAAATTTGTATCCATTACAGTATAAGCGCTCAAGGGGGGTTTATCTTGTAATGTGTCGATTAGTGAGATACCGCCTGTAGCCGGGCCAAACAAAGCTATAGTATCAGCCCACCCATCAGGTGCTGGCACTACATATATATCGGCATTATTGAGATAATTATCTGTTACGATTGAATATGTAGTTACAAATGTAACATAGCGCCCGTCTTGTGACATAACAGAGCCACCAACACCGCCGGGTATTTGCGTAGTACCATTAGGGAAAACGGAAAGACGAGTTGTTTGTCCACTTTGCCGACTCTTCGCAAACACATCTGTTCCGTTGTTAGTGTCATAAATTGGCATGATTAAATCTGAGGCATCAGAGAGAAAAACAACAAGGCGACCATCTTGGGAAACAGAACTGGAGTATGGAGTTCCACCAAAAGATGGCTGAGAATCCGATCTGGTTGAAACAATGGTTGTCTCATCCGGATTTGTTTGCAAATTTCGAATGAAAACGTCAGATGTATTATTCGGGTCAAACGGAACAAGGTTAGTGGCTGAAGAAATAAAAGATACAAAATTCCCGTCGGCTGAAATTGATGGCGATGCGCTATCTGGACTATCGGGAAATGGAGCTTGTGTCTGACCACCCTGCCAAGTTAAGGATACCCTTATAGTTTGACTCGGTACTCGACTATGTACAAAAACATCAGATGCCCCATTCGTGTCATTCGGAACTAGATTATAAGCGGTTGAAGAAAAAGCAATGTAATTCCCATCAGAGGAAATAGCTGGTTCGTAGGAACCACCCCCGAGTGCCTCACCACCTTGAGAATTAATGGAAACGCGAAATGTGGTGTTAGCCTGAAGATCATGCACAAAAATATCTGGAAAGTTGTTATTATCGTTTTGTACTAAATTATTAGCTACCGAAACAAAAGCGACATAACGCCCATCGCCCGATATTACAGGATTTACTGAATATCCGTTGGATTGAATAGTTTGTATTGGCCCTCCGGGGGTGGTGCTATATCTTCCAACGGAAACACGAGTCGTTTGCCCAGTTGCTATGTTGCGTACAAAGATATCAATATCGTCGTTGGTATCACCAGTGACCAGCTTACTCGCGGATTGAAAAGCTACGAGATTTCCATCGGCTGAGATCGAAGGGTAATCCGAATCGAACCCTAGTGCTTGGCCCGAAGTTGAATTGAGTGAGACACGGACTGTACTGCAACTATATCTATCCCGCACAAAAATATCGGCACGATTATTGGTATCGCCCGATACCAAATTGGTCGCATAAGAGTTAAGCCACTAGTCGAAAGTGATCAGCGAACAAGAGACGATCAGGGTGATGCCAAACATTCTGTTGGGTGTGCATAAAAGCATCAACTGAAGCCTGCAACTCATCCAAGGAGCGATGCAAACGATTAG
>JABFGB010000036.1 GCA_013112715.1 Chloroflexota bacterium | reverse complement strand
CTACCAAACTGGCGCTTCGCCGTATGCGGGCCAGTCCTATAGTCCGCCAACCGCCCCCTATCAGGAACCCATCAATCCTTTTGCCCCGCCGACTGCGCCTTATCAAGCGGGTGGAGCACCTGTCGCGCCACAATCCTATACACCGCCCGCCGCACCGTTTACCGGACAGGACGCCGATTTTAATACCGGGGTGGCCGTGCCATCGTCCAGTCGGGGCAAATCCGGCAAGGCTGCTGCCAGCAAGGCTGCTGCCAGTGGCAATACCATGTCGGTGACGGGTTTTGAGCGGGATGCTGATTTGCCACCGGGTTACAGTTTTACGCCACCTGTAATCTCATCCACCATCAATCAGTATTATTTACCCTCGATTGTCACCTTGCAGCAGGCTATTGCGCGTTGGGAACGACAAATGGGCCAGCGTGCCTCGCAATTCGGTGGTAATCAGGTCGTCTATACGCCCTTCTTGCTGGCACAGGTACAGGTGCGCTATCTGGATCGCCGCTCTGGGGTCAATATGGTCGAAACCTATGCCTACTATATCCCCAATTTGGATCGTGCTGGCCTGATTCAATGGGATCAATATCGTGATCGCCCGGTGGTGCCGTCACAACTATCCGCCGCGCCCTTCCAACAAGCAGCCTATGGCGAACTGTCGCCCGGTATGACCGATCGGGCACGCCTGACCGCATTGAAAAATGAAGTCGTGGATTACTTGACCCGTACCGCCGGTATGACTCTGCCCTACAATTCCACATTGGATATTTATGGCACACCCGGCACGGGTTTCCAAGATTTCCAGATGCGGGTGAATGCTGCTGCCCGTGAAGCGCGTGACGCCGAGATTGACAAAGTGACGGCCAAATATGAGGCCATTTTTGACCGCCTCGAAGAAAAAATCCGACGCGAGGAACGTGAACTGCGTACCGACCAGCAGGCCCTTCAAGATTTGGGTCAGGAAGAGTTGTTCACATTGGGTGAAGCGGTGGTTAGCTTGATGCGTGGTCATACTGCCTATACCTTGTCCCGCGTCAGCCGTGCCCGTCGTTATAAGGGCCAAGCCAAAGGGGATGTGGCAGAGAGCAACGCCGTCATCCGTGAAGTCGAAGCTGAGATGGATGCTGCCCAACAACGTTTTGAATATGAATTGCAGCAAATCAATGCCAAGTGGAAACAAATTGCGGGCACGGTTGAAGAAGTCCGGGTAACGCCCTACAAGAAGGATATTTATCCTGAGTTGTTTGGCATTTGTTGGATGCCCGAATATCTGTTGGACATCAACGGAATGCAAGCCAAACTGAAGGCTTGGGAAAACAGTAGCAATCGTAACCGCGCTGTTGATGCGCCGCCGCAAAATATGGCCTCCAGCGGTGGATACGGGCAGCAGGGTTATGGTGGGCCAAATACCCAACAATATTTGACCTCCCCCCAACAAACCTATCCGCAGCAAACGTATCCTCAACAGCAGGGTGGCACTTACCCGCAGCAGGGGTACGATCAAGGTTATGATCAGGGGTATGGTCAACAAGGCCAAGACCAATATTACGATGATTCCGGTTATCAGCAGGGTGGGGGCAACTGGTGATTGCCCACCCCTCTTTTTGAATGATGTTTATGCCCAAAAAACGGATTGCCATTTTCAGTGGCTTGCTCATCGGGACGATGTTGATTTCGGCTTGCAGTGTCTTTGAAGCTGATCCTACTTTGACGCCGATTTTTGTCACCGCCACACCCGAATTTATCATCGTCACGAATACCTATACCCCGGCACCGACGGCGATTCTTGCACCGACCCTCCCACAAGATTCCGTTGCGGCCAATTTCACACCACAGCCACCGACCCTTACACCAACACGCCAAATTACCATGACCCCCACCTTTACTCCAACGCCTACCGATACACCCGTTACGCCGGGGGCCGTCGGTTTTGTACCGGTTGGGGCTGTGCCGGGAGTGGTCGCCGCTGGAACATGCCCCACGCCGCCGATGGGAGGTTTCCAAAATATCTACGCCAGCAACCCGACCCTAGCCTCTCAACTCGCGTGCCCAGTTGGGCAGGCCGTTCCTGTCCAGACCGCTTTCCAAACCTTTGAGCGGGGTGCGATGATTTGGGTATCGTCTGTCGGTACAACCAACCAATCTGGCATTTATGTCCTCTACGCCAACAGCACCTATCAACGCTTTGCCGATACATGGCGCGACGGTGTTGACCCATCCTCAACGGGCCTTGTCGCCCCTAGCCCGAATTTGCAGGAGCCGATTCGTGGCTTTGGCAAGGTTTGGCGGGAATCGGGTGGAGTCAAAGATGGCTTGGGGTGGGCCAATAACCTCGAAAGTGGCGGCACAGGCTATATCCAGACCTTTGAACGCGGCGAGATGCTCTACATCACCCAAACGGGCCAGAGTTATATCCTCATCACGGGTGCGCCGGGGGTTTGGAGTGCGGTGGCGATCCCTTATTAAACGAAAAACGGTTGCTTATATTATCTTCAGAAATGCCGCCCGCCATTTGACCTTGACCCCGATTCTCTATCCGTGATTCTAGCGGTTGGGCAAATTGGCATACCGCCATGAACCCATAGGGATTGGGCATTTTTTCGCATTGACCCGCCTGCTATAATCCGAAGTCCACTAGTAAAGGTATTGGAGGTGTTGACCTTGACCGACAAACCCGTGCGGGTGCGTTTTGCGCCCAGCCCAACCGGGTATCTGCATATTGGCAGCGCCCGAACCACGTTGCTCACTTGGCTTTTTGCTCGTCACAGCAACGGCAAATTCATCCTGCGTATCGAAGACACTGACCAGAAGCGTTTTGTCCAAGATGCCCTCGATAAATTGATGCAGGATATTCGCTGGCTGGGCTTGGAATGGGATGAAGGCCCAGACGTGGGTGGCTCCTATGGCCCCTATATCCAAAGTGAACGCTTGGAACTCTATCAAAAATGGGCACATTGGTTGGTTGAACAGGGCAAGGCGTATAAATGCTTCGCTACCGAAGATGAATTGGCCCGCGCCCGTGAAATCTCACAAAAAACACGCGGCGGCAGAATCGCGGGGTATGAGCGCATTTACCGCTTCATCTCAGACGAAGAACGCGCCAAACTCGAAAAAGAACGTGGCAGTTATGTCATTCGTTTTGCCATGCCACTTGAAGGCGAAACAGTTGCGCATGACCGGATTCGCGGCGATGTGGTTTTCAAAAATGAAGAACTCAGTGACATGGTGTTACTGAAATCCGATGGTTTCCCGACCTACCATCTTGCCGTCGTGATTGACGACCATTTTATGGAAATCAGCCACGTCACCCGCACTGAAGAATGGTTGCCCTCGCTGGCCCTACATCACAATTTGTATGAGGCATTTGGTTGGGAAGAACCAGAATGGGTGCATATGCCCGTCGTGTTGAATCCCAACGGCAAGGGCAAGATGTCCAAACGCAACCCGCCGATGGTAGACGGCAAGATTGTGCCCGTTATGGTCAACGATTATCGTGAAGCAGGTTATTTGCCGGAAGCCCTCATCAACTTTTTGACCAATGTTGGCTACAGCTATGGTGACGACCAAGAAATCTTCAACGTGCAGGACACCATCGCCCGTTTTGATATTGATCGCGTCAGCCCTGCCAGCGCCGCCTTCAATTTTCAAAAATTGGTCTGGACGAACGGGGTCTATATCCGCGAATTGACCGATGAGGATTTGGCAGATCGCCTCGTGCCATTCCTGCAAAAAGCCTATGGTGCGGTGGATCGTGCCAAGTTGGTCAAGATCGCACCGCATATCCGTGAACGGGTCAATCCGCTGTCGGAAGCGGTGGCCCTGCTGAAATTTATGTTCAATTTTGAACCATGCCCGAACGACAAGCTCATCCAAAAGAATATGGATGCTGCTGGGACAAGAAACGTGCTGCATTTGAGCTATGAGCGCCTTGCTGCCTTGAGCGATTTTAGCCATGAAGCCCAAGCCGCCGTGATGGAACCGCTGGTCGAACAGTTGGGGCTGAAAAAGGCCCAAGTATATGGCACGCTGCGTATGGCGACGACGGCCCAACAGGTTTCGCCGCCACTGTTTGAAACAATGGAAGTGCTGGGCAAGTCTGAATCACTGGCACGTATCCAAGCGGCTGAGGCGCAGTTGAATGGTGTCTAGTCGGAAAAACGCCTTTGCCCTCATGGTGGCGGTGCTGCTGTTGGGGGCAGGGGTTTTGATACATGGCTTAACCGATACCTCGCTGTGGGCCGACGAAGGCTGGACAATCGCCGCCAGCAGCGAGGATTGTCCAGTAGAATTAATCAGCGCGTGGGTGGCAGACGATGTTCACCCGCCGTTGTTTTTTATAGGCCTGTGGGGTTGGCGACAGTTTACGGGTGATACCATCTTCGAGATGCGCTATTATTCCGTGCTGCTGACCCTGATCGGTACAGCCATTATGTTCCGTTTGGGTCGTGCGATGTTTTCCACAACAGCAGGCATTCTTGCGGCCCTGTTTTACACACTACATGATCTAGTCACTGTCCTCACCCAAGAAGTTCGTCATTACCCCCAACAACTGATGCTGACCGCGCTGGCGATGTGGCTCTATTGGCGTTTTTGGGAACGACCCACACGGGGCAGGGGTATCGCATTTGCCATAGCAGGCGTGGCTTTGATTTATTCGCACTATTGGGGTGGTTTTGTCCTGCTAACGCTTGGACTTCACGCCCTCATCACCCGCCGCCAAAATTTTCGCCCCTATCTCTTGGCGAATTTGGCAATTGGGGTTTTATATGCCGCATGGTTGCCCGTGATTTACCATCAAATCACGCTTGAACGCCCCAATGGTCTGCCTCATGCCCTTGATAATTCATGGGTCGTCTATAAAACGCTGGCCTACCAATTGGTGGGTATTCCCGAAGCATTCTGGTTCGTGCTGGCAGCAGTCGGTATCTTGGGGACTTTCACCACGACTGACCCCAAACTTTGGCGACCCACTCCCGCCAGTTTCTTGCCCGCTGCGGTGATTATTTTGACGGTTGGCTTCTCTCTCCTGCTGAATGCAGATTACCCCAGCCTCTCATGGCGTTCGCTGGCGGTGATTATCCCGTCCCTGTGTCTGCTGGCGGCTCATGCCCTTGCCCAATTCCGCTGGCGGGAGCAGTTGATTATGGTTAGTTTCGTGCTCATTTACGCCCTGACGACTACGAGTGCCGGCCCAGTGATTCGACCCCCTTGGCCCGCCATGAGCGATTTTCTGGCACGGCATAGTACCCGCGTTGATCTAATCCTGTTTGAATTGGATACAGATGAATTTGCGGTTGGGTATTATCTCGATCATTCTGGCGCGGAATTGCGGCATATCTCCACTGAAACCAAGCGTGAAGTTGCCCCCGCGAAGTTTGGGGCATATCTTGATCAATTGTTAGGGGATGAAACGGGTATCTGGGTCGCCAAACTCGACTGGCCCTATTACGATATTCGGGGCGATTTGGCGGCGCGGGGGTTTGTTTCAACCGCTGCCCCTGTGACATGGCCCTCCTATGTAGGCCGCCCGATTGAGGCATGGCGTTATGACCGTCCCCCTCAAAGTGAGCCGCGTGCCACCTTTGACGGCGTGCTGCAATTATTCCGGCCTGTGGTGGATGTCCATGTGGATCAAATCACGGTTAATCTGCTGTGGTTGCCAAACGCCAAACCTGCATGGAATTACACCGTCTCGATCTTTTTGTTAAACGCGGGCGGCGGTTTGGCGTGTGCAAATGATTGTCAGCATGACAGCTACCCTTTTGAAAATCGCTCACCTACGCTGAATTGGGAGGCGGGTGGGCTTTATTTCGATAGCCATACCCTCAACGTCACCAATTTACCAGCCGGACGCTATCAGGTGGGCGTAAAAGTCTATTATTTTACCGATACCAATTTCACCCAACTGACCATCGCGCCTGCTTCGGATTGCAGTGCCAACGCCGCCTGTGAGTTCATTTTGTTAGCGCCTATCCAAATCCGGTAAACCCCTATGCGCCACTGGCCTATCTTTGCGATGGTTGCCTTGCTGATCTTCAGCGCTGTCCTGCTGATCCCTACACTAGATCGTTTGCCGCTGTGGGTGGATGAGGGGTGGACGGTTTGGGCCACTGATGCGCCGAATCTTGCCGAAGTGACAGAGCGCGTTAATGAAGATGTCCACCCGCCGCTGTATTTTTATGCCCTCTATGGCTGGCGGCAGGTGACAGGCGACACCGTTTTTGAGATGCGCTATTTCACCGTTCTGACGACCCTCTTGGCGGTAGCAATGGTCTATCGGCTGGGGCGGACATTGTTGAATATCCAAACGGGCCTAATTGCAGCGCTGCTCTATTCCCTCCAAGATTTGATGCAGGTGTTGAGTCAAGAAATCCGCCAATATCCCATGCAGCAGTTACTCGCAGCCTTGACCTTGTGGGCTTATTGGCGATTCTGGCAGCGGCCCAATCGTAAAAATGGCGTGATTTTTGCAGTAGCAGGGTCGGCGTTGCTGTGGACACAGTATTGGGGTGGCTTTGTGCTGCTAGCAATGGCGATTCATGCCCTGTTGACCTGTGGCCTGCGCCGAAAATTGCTGCTCTTTGTGCTGGCGAATGGCGCGATTGGCCTATCCTATTTGCTATGGCTGCCTGTCCTCTATCGCCAGATGACCCAAGAAATTTCCGGCGGGTTGGGTCACGCCTTGTCCAATTCATGGGACAGTTACAAAGTGCTGGCTTTCCAACTGTTAGGCCGACCCGAATTATTCTGGCTCATCCTACTGGCGGTTGCCATCATTCCAATTTTGCTGCGGGAACGCTCCTCCAAAAAATTCCTTGCCCACCCTATCGCCATGCCTGTCCTCGTTACCCTCTTGACGGTTGGTCTGACGGTTGCCATCAACGACGAATATGCCATTCTGTCGTTTCGTGCCCTCTCCGTCATTTTACCTGTGTTGGCGGTGATTTTCGCCTATGCGTTGATGCAATTCAGAGGTTATGAGCGCGGGGTGGTGGCGCTGTTTATCGTCGCACAGGGCCTGACCACGACCAGCGCCGATCACCCTTTGCATCTTCCATGGCCCGAAATCACCGAATTTGTAGCCGAGCATACCACCGCAGACGAGATAGCCCTGATTGAATCCAATTTTGATGCCTATGCCCAATTCTATTATTTCGACCAGCATGGCACAGCCTATTTGCCAACCGAACTGCAGCGGCATGAACAGGAAGCCGATTTTCAAGCGTGGCTTGGCGAAAAATTGGCCGATGCAGGGGGCGTGTGGGTTGTGCAGCATAACGCACCTTACCGTGATATTCGCCCCGAACTGGCCCAACTTGGCTATTTGCAGACCGCCGTCCTCGTGTGGAACCCAAATCCGAATTGGTCAGTCGAATTGTGGCGTTTTGATCGTTCCCCCCAAGATGAACCTCGTGCTGTTTTTGACGAAAATTTGCAGTTGGCGCGTGCCACTACCTCGGTTTTTGACGATGGCGTGACCATCAATTTGCTGTGGTCGCCGATCACCAAGCCGGAACGTAATTACACCATCTCCGTCTTTCTGCTGAATGAAGGGGGTCAGCGTGCCTGCGAGATTGGCTGTGGGCATGACAGCTATCCTTTTGAAAACCGCACCCCGACTTTGGACTGGAATCCCGGTGGTTATTATTTTGATGGGCATGTCCTACATCCCCAACATCTGCCCCCCGGACGTTATCAAGTCGGCGTGAAGGTTTACTATTTTACGGACACCAATTTCACTCAACTGGAAATCGCGCCTGCCTCGGATTGTAGCGCGAACCCCACCTGTGAATATATCATCATAGATACAGTTGAAATCAACTAAAGGGGATGCGATGAGTCGCAAAGCACCGACCTTTTATGTTTTTCATGGCGAAGATGAATACAGCATCAAGGCGCAGGTTAATGAAATGCGTCAACAGATGGGCGATGACCTAAATATCAGTGAATATGAGGGCAGCAAAATCTCGGTTGCTGATGTACTGGCCTCGGCTAGAGTCATGCCCTTTCTTAGTGATCGCCGTTTGGTATTGGTTACGGGTATGTTGACCTATTTGACACGCAAGGGGGCGAGTAAAGATTCCAAAGACCAGTTGACCCGATTGATGACAGAATTGCCGAGCCTGCCGGAATCCTCTCGTTTAGTGTTCATCGAATATCAGACCCTATCTGAGAAACATCCCGTCTTGGGGCTTATCGGTCAAGACCCCTCTGGTTATGTCAAGGTCTTTAATCCGCCTAAAAACCCCATCGCGTGGATAAACAAACAGGCCCAAGCCTATGATGTCATGATTGAGCCACGTGCCGCCGCCGCCCTTGCCCAAGTCGTTGGTGAGGATTTACGCGCATTGGACAACGAACTTGTCAAATTGGCGTCCTATGTGGGTAGAAAGGGCTTCATTACCGAAAAAGAAATCGCACTGCTGACGCCCTATGTCGCGCAAGTGGATGTGTTTGAGATGGTGGATGCCCTCGGCCAGCGTAATGCCCAAAAGACAACGGCTCTGCTGCATCAATTGTTAGCCGAGAGTGATGCCTTGCAGCTATTTGGCATGATTATCCGGCAATTTCGCCTCTTGATCCAGACCCGCGATTTGTTGGATAACGGCACTGCGACCAAAGAGTTGCCGAAATTTTTGGGGTTGCCGGGGTTTGTGGCCGATAAATTGGCCCGTCAAGTGCGGACATTCGACTCGATTGACCAGTTAGAACACATTTACCGCCACCTACTGGAAACCGATGTCGCTATCAAGACCGGCAAGGTCGAAGATGTGCTGGCGCTGGATTTATTAGTGGCGGGGTTAGCTGGATAGAAACAACGTGCTTAAGCGCCTTGTTGGGAGTCGGATCGGCTATCACCCCGGCGGTTCACTGTCAAAAAAGAGATTCCACCACAACTGCCAAATAGGTATATCCGGTTCGTTGTTTTCAGGGGGGGGAGGGGTCTCGCGTGGTTGGGCGGTAGCGATAGGTGGCAGACCGGGTACAGGAATCACCAACCGTTCACCGGGGCGCACCATCTTGGCTTCGCGGTGTGACCATTCAATGATGTAATCATCGCTGGCGACATAATCCCGTTCTTGGCGCAGATCAGTACGAATGCTTTCCAACACTGTGATGGTCGCCTGCATATTGCCGCGCAGGTCATTGATTTGCTGGCTGCGGCGGATACGAGCACTAAAGTTAATCGTCAGCAGCAGCCCTATCGCCAAAATCGAAACAAATACCACTTGAAAACTCGAAATCTGCTGTCGGCGTTCGCGGCGTCGCAATTGGCGCTGACGGTTGGGGTCTCCATACATAGGCTGTTTTGAACCATCTTGATGTTTTCGATACAAAAGTATTTTCATTATACAGGGATGGGATGGGAATTTTTATAAGAACTTCTGTGTGGGGGGAACTAGACTGCGAGGTGCTGTTGCAGATGACCCGCCTGCGCTATACTCTACCCCAAAATTCCTGACCCCCAGTGAGATTAATTTAATGGACAACACGGATTTAAATGAAGAAAATGTCGTGCTAGAGGCCCGCAATGTTACCAAACGTTTCCCCGGCATCCTTGCCAATGACCGCGTAGACCTCAAACTACGGCGTGGTGAGATTTTGGCGCTATTGGGTGAAAACGGCGCGGGCAAAAGCACGCTGATGAATATTATTTATGGCCTCTATCATCAAGAGGAAGGCCAAGTTTTTCTTAAAGGCAAAGAAGTCAAGTTTTCCAGCCCCCGAGAGGCGATTCATAGTGGTATCGGGATGGTGCATCAACACTTCCAATTGGTAAATGTAATGACCGTCGCGGAAAACGTGGTCTTGGGCGAAGAAAAAGAAGCTCCCCATCGGCGCACCTTATTTGCTATCTTTTTTGCCCTTCTATTTGGCATGGGCGTGGTATGGCTGTCATTCCAAAATGACCTCATCTACAACATCTTCGCGTTTGCAGTGCTGGCAGCAGGCCTTCCGCTAGTGTTGGCACGTTGGCTGGTGCGGCTCGCCAGTAGTGGTCAAAATGGATCAAAACGAGAAACGCTAAAACGTGTACGTCCGATTGCCGCTGTCGTGCTTCAACTGCTGGCAGCACTGGGGGTGATGCAGGGGGCAGCAGATGGCAGCGGAGAGATTATCGGTTCGTTGGTGGTCTTTGCTGTCGGCATCGCGGTGGGTTTTGGAACGGCGGTTATATTGCCGCCTATTCTAGCAGACCGTTTGAAACCATCCGAAAGCAAAACACCCCTATCTTGGCCGCTTTTTGCGTTGGGTGCTTTGATTGTCTACGCCGTCTGGTTTTTGGTATTGCAATCGAACACCGGAGATGGCTTAGGCGCGGCGGGTGCATTGTTAGCCCTATTTCTAGGCGCGACGGCGGTGGCCGCAGGCTTGGCGTTTGTGTTCGATTTTCTATTTAACCAATGGGAAACCGTCACAGGGGTTTTGCGTGTCGCATGGGGTGCAGCTTGGCGTTTGGCCTTGATTATCGTGGCGTTTTGGGTTGGTAATCAGATGCTGCGGATCACCGAGATGGGCATCATCACTGTTATTCTCCAGCATGATGTCACGTTTTTTAGCGAAGCCCAAGAACCTGTCGGTAATGTCAACGGCAAAGGCGGTGCGGCAGGCACATTTGAGAATGAAATTTCATGGCGCACCATTGAACGCGCGGGCAGTCGGCAGGCCCAATTGAATGCGCTGCTTGACGAAATTGATGTAACTTATGGCGTGGACTATACCTATGAAAATACGCACGATGGCTTAACCTCACGCACGTTTGTAAAAGGCCAGGCGGGGTACAACACCTTTTGGCATCAACTGGCCGAAGATGTGCCCCCCGTCGCCCGCGATATTGTGACGGCGGGTCTGCTGTTGGCTTTTGTCTATCTTGGCATCAAGACGTGGCGGGGACATCAATTGACCCCTAGCTGGCTTTCCCCGTTTGATTGGTCAGTGATGGTAATGATTGGGGTCGTGTACATCTGGCAGTTGTATGTGGCGTTAAAAGATGTCAACCCCACGACGCAAGTCTTATTGACTATCATCGGGGCTGTTCTCATCGGTGCGGTTTTTGCATGGACGGCTCGGGATCGCCAGCAGCACCCCAACAAAGAACGTTCCACTTCGGCACTCGATGGGATTATTGAGGCATTTGTTAATCTGTTTTATGACGCTTTTAGTGTGCGTAATGCCCAAACTGCCGGACAGCGCGTGCGTGAACTCTCCCGCCAATACGGATTGGAAGTTGACCCTAATGCGGTGGTCGAAAAATTACCTGTTGGCGCACAACAGCGTGTCGAGATTATCAAGGCACTCTATCGCAAAGCCGATATTTTGATTCTGGACGAACCCACCGCCGTCTTGACCCCCCAAGAAGGCCGTGAACTGTTTAAGATTATGCGTGAATTGGCTTCACAAGGTGTTTCCATTATCTTCATTACCCACAAATTGAAAGAGGTATTTGAAGTCGCCAGCCATATCGTGGTCATGCGCGGCGGCAAGGTCGTCGGCACAACTACGCCATCCGAAGCCACCGAATCATCCTTAGCTGCCATGATGGTTGGTCGTGAAGTCCTGTTACGGGTGGATAAAACCGAGGCAAAACCGCGTGAGGTCGTTTTGCAGGCAGCCGATTTGCAGGCGATGGATGATCGCGGTGCGATGGCGCTCAATGGGGTCGGCTTTGAGGTGCGTCAGGGTGAGGTGCTAGGCATCGCAGGCGTACAGGGCAACGGTCAAACCGAATTGGTGGAGGTGATTACCGGATTACGCCCGTTAATGAAGGGCACAGTGGAATTATTGGGGCAGAAACTTCATTCCATCACCCCGCGCCATGTCAAAAATATGCAGACCGCGCATGTGCCCGAAGATCGCCTCAAATATGGCATGGTCAAACCCTTTACCGTCGCCGAAAACCTGATTTTGAATGACTACTACGAAGCACCCTATTCCGAGCCACCCACCCCTGCCCAATTGCCATTTCTCGGCGCGTTTTATGCCATCGTGTTTGGAATAGTATTCGCGGTGTTGGGTTTTGCGTGGCTGTCGGTGTGGGAAGATTCGCTGTGGTATGGCATTTTGGATCGCTATGATGTGCCTTCTGCCTTCCGCACGGTGCCCAGTGATCGCGCCATGAACGCTGTTGAACAGGGTTATCTCAATACGCCGCTGGTGGTTGCACTGCTGAGTTTGTTGATAACGACGCTGGTGTTTAGTATCGTGGCACATTTAGTCGCCTCGACCATCATGCGCCTTCTACGGCGTTTGGCGGTACAACGGCAACTGGTACAAGAGAAAAATGGCCTTTTGCTGAATTTGGATGGCACAGTGCAACACGCCGAAAATTTGATTGAGCAGTTCGACATCCGAACCCCATCGCCATTGGTCGAAGGTGGCTCACTGTCGGGTGGGAATCAGCAAAAATTGGTGGTGGCCCGTGAATTTAGCCGTAAGCCGCGTTTGTTGATCGCTGCCCAACCGACACGTGGGATTGACGTGGGATCCATTGAGTTCATTCATAAACAAATTATCGCTCAACGGGATGAGGGGGCGGCGGTGCTGCTGGTTTCAGCCGAGTTGGATGAAATTATGTCCCTGTCGGATCGCATTGCGGTGATGTATAAGGGGCAGATTATCGAAACGTTGGAGGCCAAAGCCGCTACCCGTGAGCAACTGGGCCTATTGATGGCAGGTATCAAGCGCAATGAACCAACAGTAGCCGAAGCTGCGATGGATTAGGAAACTCCCCACCCTAAATCCCTCCCCATTGCATGGAGAGGGACTTTAAATTGCATTTCTTGGTCAATGCCGAGAGGGGCTTTTTTAATCTGGGTCAAAGTTGAGCAAATCTGCCATCAATAATGCGCCTTCGTTCTCACGTGGGAGTTTGGAGAGATATTGCTGAGTGATGGCAACATTCGAGTGACGCAGCAACCGCGAAATGGTCTCAATCGGTACGCCGCTTTGCTCCAAATTCCCCGCCACCGAACGCCGAAGGTCGTGCGGGGCGACATTGCCTAATCCCGCGATTTTGGCGGCATCTTTGACCACACGCCAAATGGCATCAGCGGTAAGGCCCCCCGGACGCGGACGACCTGATTTATAAAAACCGCATAACAGGAAATTTTCGGGGGAGGGCAGTTGACCATCTTGGCTCCTAAATTGCGCCCAATTTTGGACGGCCTTCAAAACCACATTCGGCATATCCACAAGCGCGGCTTTGCTCCCCTTACCATGAATCAGTAGCACCGGGCGACCTGCTTGGGTATGCAAATCTTTCCAACGGATTTCGGTCAATTCTTCACGGCGGAGCGCCATAATACACAACATACGAATCAGAACAGCGTTGCGTGCCCGCTGAATGTTGGTCGTGGCAATATCTTCCGCCCCCTGCATCAACAATTTGACCTGCTCAACCGATAACCAGCGACCCTGTCGTTGACCCGTTTCAGCACGGGGGATGCGAACATTGGTCATGGCGGCGGCGGTGTAGTCGTCGAGCCAACCCGCTTCGGATAGCAGCGAAGATAGGGTGATAATGGCGGAACGAGCCTGATTGAGCGCTTGTTTACCTTGTTGCTCGGCTGAAATCTGCCCCAACCATGTACGCAAAAGAGTCGAGTTCATGATTGGCAGGATACTGGCAAGGGGCAAGGCTTCCATACGAGCGCGACGGGCACGGCCTTTGGTGGTCGCAAGGCCTGTCATGTCCGCCAGATAACGATCTACCCAACGGGCATAGGCGCGATAGGTGTGGGTACTGCTGGCTCGACCCTGTAACACCGCAATAAAGTTAAAGGTGGCGTTGGCGGGGTTGGCAACCATAATGCCATTATTCGATTGTGAGGCGGGAGGCGATTGGGGATTTTCCATGACCACTCGTGATAGATTGAAATAGATGTTCGAGTGTTTTTATTATAGCGTATCTGGAATCAAAAACGGCCAACCCGGAAGCTGACCGTTTTTAGTTAGGTTCTAAAAGGTTTTATTCAACTGGCAGGGTGGTGAGGTCGAATTCCCCTGCATCCACGAGGCTGGCCGAAATCCAGCCTTCAAAGCCGCTGGTCAATTCGCCACCGAGATATTGTTCGCTTTGAACACGGACGTACAGCCAGTCACCAGCTTCATTACGGGACAGCAGCAGCAACGGCGTGCCAAATTCGAGCAGGGTGATTTGAGCAGAATCTTTGCTGCCTTCTTCACGCAGATTAGCTGGGCCAGCCGCAACGGTGGCGTGAGCGCGACCACGTGGGGTAATTTCCAGCGAGGAAGTGAATGCCCAGCCGCTGACACCTTCGCTAATCACATAGCTGAACAGGCCGTTGTCACTGGTGGCGACGACTGCGGCAGCAGCGCCGTTTTCTAGAACGCCAACGGATTCAGCCGAAATATTGGGTTCAGCGCGGACCGCTACTGCGCTGTCATCGCTAGAAACCGCTACCGCCTGTGATTGCACTAGATCGGTGAGGTCGGCAGTTGGGTCGCTGATTGCCAGTTGATTGGCGAATGTCCATCCCACATGATCGCCATCATAGACTAGCGCCCAGACACCATCAATTTGCATAATGCCAACGAGACCACCGGATGGGACGGTTGCCACTACATCAGCTTGAATATCCTGACCGGTACGCAGCGCGATGTCACTGTTTGTGTCAGCGATGCCTTGCAGATTGACATGAGCAGGGCCAATTTCCAGATCGGAAGTGAGGGCATAGCCGGAAACACCTTCATAGGAGACTTCGGCCCATAGACCGTCAATACCGAAAATATCAACAACGGCACCGTTGGGGGCGGTCCCCAGAACCTCGCTGCCGATATTGGGTTCGGCGTAAATACCGAGATCCCCATCATTCTTTGTTACGACGCCCTGATTGCTAGGAACTCCACCCCCCTGACCAAAAACAAGGGCCGATGTCAATAATGAGCTTACAATCAGGAGAGTTAGCACGAAACCACGCAACAATCGATTCATTGAGAAAATTCTCCTTGTCAAGATATGTATGGGTGAATATGAGGTGAACACCCCTAAAGTTTAGTTTTGCTATTAACCTCCTACAGATTATACAAAGCTGATTTCAGCATTGCAAAAACCTATAATCGCGTTTTGCTCGTGGGGAATATTTGTTAAACTTCATTCATCTAATTTTGCTGAGAGGGGCGTGACTCATGAATGATGAATTGAACACTAAAGTGGCTGAATTACGGACGAAACTCGACAGTCTTCAAGACTTGGTAGCAATGGATGATGTCACCCGACAGTTGGGGGATCTGGCAACGACGATTGCGGGGTTGCCTGCCAAAGTCAAACAACTGCGTGACAAAGGCTACATCTATGCCAATTTTCTGGAGCAGAAAACCACAACCCTAGATGAACAGTGGTCGGCTGTACGTGGAAATGTAAGCCAGTCTATTCAAGAAGAATTGCATCGGGCACAGGAGCAAATTGAGGAAATTGATGATCTGTGGGAAAAATTGGATGCTGCCCTTGCTCAAGGTGGACAACCTGCCCCCACCCGAACCGGTGCAGGCTCATTGGGCGCGAAAATGCAGACCGCTATCCAATCCGCACAGAAAGCCGGAGCAGGTGCGAAGATGGCCGGGGCAGTTAAACCGAGTGGGGCAGGTGGGGCGCTTTCGCAGATGGCCCAACCGCCTAAACCTGCTGGTGGCGGATTGGTCAAAGGGGCAATGTCGGGCGCGGCCACTGGGGCTAAACCGGATGCCCTGATTAGCCAACTGGATGGCGCGATGTCCCGTTTGTCGTCCGAGGTGGAGGGCGCGAAACGTCGCATCGAGAGCATGTATGGTGAAATTCCCAATAATGTGAGCCAGACCGTCAGCCAGATTGACCTGATTGAAACTTATCTGGAACGTGCAGGCGAGGCGTCTTTCCCACTATTGGCAGGCGAAGCGATCTATATGGTGGTCGAGGCGGAATGGAAAAAGGGTAAGGATAAAGACGATAACCCCGATGGCCTACTCTATATCACCAATCAGCGCGTCGTCATGGAACAAAAAGAAAAGGTCGGCAAAAAACTCGGTATGTTTGGGGGTAAAGCCGTACAGGGTCTCGTCTGGGAAAGCCCAGTGGGTGCAATCACCGATGTGACTTTTGAGAAAAAAGGCATGTTCGGGGGTATTGATCTTGTCACCCTGAAGTTCGGGTCGGGTGGGCCATTTGGGGAAACGACGCTTGAGGTTAAAGATGGCCTCCATGCCAAATGGTTCGCCGGGAAATTGAAACAGGCCGCCAGCGGTGAAATTGATGCCGAGCGTGTGGGCGAACGCAAGGCGTTAACAATGGAAGCCGTTGCCGATGCCCCAACCATGTGTCCAAGCTGTGGCGCAACCTTCACTGAACCGATTGTGCGCGGCATGACGCAAATCACCTGTACCTACTGCGGGACTGTGGTGCGTTTGGGGTAGCCCGATTTTGCCTCGTGTTGGGGTCTGGTGTTATAGTCACAGGGTTCAGCAATTAATTTAGGAGGTCGCTTTGGAAAAACAACATCCACCCAGCTTATTGGGTTCTTTGCTGCGGCTGATGGTTCTGATATATGGGCTGTATCATGTCTTGGTGCGTCCACGCTTATTGAAGTGGGGAGCACTGCCTGCCGAAGTCAACCGCCCCATGAATGGCGATACCTTGATTCCACGCCCCAATTTGGAAGCGACCCGCGCCATTGACATCAACGCCGCGCCAGAAACCGTCTGGGCATGGTTGACGCAGATGGGTCGTGAACGAACAGGTTTTTATGGGCTTGACCGGATAGATAATTGGGGTATTCCTAGCGCGACCTATCTCCGCCGTGATTTACCGACCTTGACTGTCGGCACAACCCTTGATAATGGCCTTAAAATATTTGATGTCAATGACCATGATCTCCATTTATTGATGGGCGTGTTTGACCGTCCCCATGAATTTGGCGGCAATATTGACCTAACCTATCTCTATTCGCTGGAACGCATAATGGATGGCGGCACACGCTTGATTGTGCGGATGCGTGGCTATACCGATGGCACGGCAGCATGGTTCTATAACCGCTATTTTGAGGTATTGGATTATGTCATGGGCCGCAAACAGTTGGAGGGAATTAAAACACGGGCCGAGGCCTATAAACCACCCGTGCCAATTTCTTTTGGACAGATTGACCGCCCGATTCACAGTTGGAATTAGCTGAGTAAATGTGGTATAATAGCACATATGTGCGGAAGATACACTCTCACCAACGTAAACCCCGAACAACTGGCAAATACATTCTCGCTTCAGGATGTACCGATTGAGTTTTTGACGCCACGCTACAACATCGCGCCAACCCAATTGATGCCTGTTGTGGTGCAAGACGCCGAGGGCCAAAATCAACTAGTGCAAATGCGGTGGGGCCTTGTCCCCTCATGGTCAAAAGATGCCAAAGCCGCTGCCCGGATGATTAATGCCCGTTCCGAAACCCTAATGGAAAAGCCGAGTTTCCGTGAGGCCTATAAAAAACGCCGTTGCTTGGTGGTGGCAGATGGTTTCTATGAATGGAAAGCCAATGCGGAAGGCCCGAAAACACCGCTGTATATCAAATTGAAAAACAGCGGCCTCTTTGGGTTGGCGGGCTTGTGGGAACGCTGGAAAGAACCAGAAAGTGGAGAAATCTGGACGACCTGTACGATTGTGACCACCACCCCCAATGAACTGCTGAAATCCATCCATGACCGGATGCCAGTGATTATGCCGCGTGAACAGTATAGTACGTGGCTGAATCCCGAAGTCACCAATCCCTTTGAACTGGCGTCATTATTAACCTCATACCCAGCTGAGGAGATGACCTACTATCCCGTATCGCCGCGTGTCAACAATGCGCGGTATGAAGCCCCGGATTTAATTGACCCCGTTGCTTGAATTAGCGGTGGTTGTCGGAGCACCCTGATAAATGGGAACGGCGACCACCACCAAACGCTCCTCATATCGTTTCGTTTCATAACTCCAAGCATCGCAGGTAATCAGGGTCAAGCGCGGTGCATCGGTGTGGCGCAGCACTTCAAGGTCATCTGGCGCGGTTGAAAAAACCTGCTGGACTTCGTAGACCATCGTGGCATCGGCTTGATCGGTTTCGATGATAATGCGATCCCCAACTTTGGCCTCATATAAATAACGGAACGGGCCGGGGCGACCTACCTCATCTTCAAAATGCCCTGCCAAAACGGTATTGCCGCTGTCGCCAAACCACGCCGTTCCTTCCAGATGCCCCACCAAACTTTGCAGATTTTGCACATCCCATCCTCCCGGCACACGCGGCACTTCAACAATCACGCCTGTGCTGGCAACACCCGGAAACAAGATGGTGTTAAAGGTTGCCAATATCGTGGGAGAGGATTGGGGTAGGGGTATGGCAGAAGGGGGCGGTGTTGCGGTGGGTGCATGGGCAACAGGGGTGGCTGGTGGGTCGGGCCATCCCTTCATGATAAACAACCCGATGCCAATCACCGCGCCAATTACCATAACCCAAAGAACGCGACCCCGTTTAGTCCCCATTGATGTACCCAGCTAATTGTGTTTCAAATAGGCCAGTTTTTCTTCGGCGGCATCTAGCATGGCATCGGATTTGCAAAAGGCAAAACGGGCTTGCTTGGCGACGATATGTTTGTTGCCCTCACTATAGAAAAAGGTGGGGGGAATGCAAGTCACGCCGATTTCTTGGGTCAGCCATTTGGCAAACGCGACATCATTCCCGTCGTAAATATCGCTGAAATCTGCCATAACGAAATAGCCCCCTTGCGGTGTGGCGGCTTTAAATCCGACCCGATTGAGGACATTGACCAAGCGATTTCGTTTCGCTTCAAATGAACTGATGAGTTCTTCATAGTAGGTCGAGGGCGATTTAAGAGCATAGGCCGCGCCGACTTGCAGGGGATGGGCCACCGCGAAACTCATAAATTGACGTGCCCGCTGTGCCCCTGCGACCAGTGGAGCAGCGCCGAGAATCCAGCCGATTTTCCACCCCGTCACACTAAAGGTCTTGCCAATGCTGCCGATCTTGATACTGCGCTCGAACATGCCATCCATTTTGAGTAAATGGGTGGGTTGCAGACCATCAAAGGTTAGGTGTTCATAAACTTCATCGGTGATCGCCAGCACATCAAATTCATGGCACAAACTGGCAATAAAGGCCAACTCGTCCTGCGTATAGATTTTGCCTGTCGGGTTGTGAGGTGTATTGATGATAATGGCGCGGGTGCGGTCATTAAACAGGCGGCGGAGTTCATCACGGTCAAAATCCCATGTGGGTGGGCGTAACGGACAATAACGCGCAACCGCCCCAGCCATCAAAATATTGGGCACATAACTGTCGTAAAATGGCTCAAAAACAATCACCTCGTCACCGGGGTCAACCAGACCCAAAATGGCCGCAAACACCGCCTCAGTTGCCCCAACCGTGACAATCACTTCGCGGTCTGGGTCAAGATTCAGGCCATAAAAATGGGATTCATGGGCCACAATCGCTTCACGCAGGGTGGGGAGTCCCAACCCGGGGGCATATTGATTAAAGCTGCCATTGCTAAGGGCTTCCATCGCGGCCCGTATGACCTCCGGTGGGCCATCAAAATCCGGTTTGCCTTGCCCCAGATTGACCGCATTATATTCAGCGGCGAGGGCGTTCATCTCGCTAAAAATGGTGGTGCCAAAATCAGCTACACGCTTTGCCATGTCTGCCATGTAAAAAATGTCCCTGTTAAGAAAATGAAGTGTTTAGAGTATAAAGCAAAAAGCGCTATTTTTGGGAAACCTTTTCGGGTAAAGGGCGTACAGGAAATTGTCGTCTATTCAAACAAGGGAGTTGTCCATGAGCTACCGCTCACCACGAGGAATGAAAATCTCATTGGACGACGCTATTTTCAGGAGAGAGGTTATGACGCGCAAAAGTTTAGCCGTACCACTACTCACCATCATCATTGCAACCACGTTAGGTCTGCCAGCGGCCCACGCACGCCAATCAAACGAGATTGATGGCATCTGGCTCAGTCATGGTTATGGGATGCTCATTGAAGTTAACGCCGAGCAAGCCACGATTTATGACATTACCTCGGTAAGTTGTACTCCACTTTTCGACACCACCGCATTACAAGAATATGGTGTTCAGTTGACGGTAGAAAATGGGGAATTAATCATCCGTGACGATAAAACCCTTTACATTACGGCGGCACGGTTGGAGAGCCTGCCAGAGCTATGCGCCAACGGAGGGACAGTCTCGGATGACCCTGAATTGAATTTTGAGGCGTTCTGGCACGATTTTAATGAGCAGTATGCCTTCTTCGATTTATACGGAGTAGATTGGCAGGCTCAGTATGACCAATATCGCCCGCTTGTCACGGGGGAGACCAGCCCGGAAGAACTTTTTACGATTCTGTCCGACATGCTACGTCCGTTAACTGACGAACATATCTCGCTGTCGAATGGTGAACAGGATTTTAGCCCCGCGATCAGTGCGTCGTGGCTGGCCGATGACCCTATGCCTGTTGTCACTATTTTTTCGATGAACGATGTGGTGGCCCAAAACGCCTTGAATGGGCAGGTCAGTTTTAATCTGGAGGCTTTTGCGCTGGAAGGTGACGAGGCGCTGATTGCCAATCGTTTTATCTTCTACGGAAAATTGAGCGACACGGTGGGTTATGTGAATATTCCGTTGGAAACAGCCTATACCGAAGACGGTAGCGATGTGGCGAATGCGGGTGTTACGATGGATCGAATTGTGGCCGAGTTTGCCGACTTGGAGACGATCATTATTGACGTTCGTTTTAATCTTGGTGGTGATGATGCGGTTGCTTTGGCATTAGCAAGTCGCTTTGCGGATGAAAAACGAGTCGTTACGACCAAGCAAGCCCGCGATGGTGACGACTTTACCCCTTCCCGTGAATTTTATGTTGAACCGGGCGGTCCTCAACAGTTTACGGGAAATGTCATTGTGTTGACCAGCCAATTCACCGTTAGCGCTGGGGAAACGTTTGTGTTGGCGATGGATGTCTTGCCCCATGTCACCATGGTGGGTGAAAACACCGCCGGAGCTTATTCCGACGTTCTAAGTCGTGTGTTGCCTAACGGCTGGACATTTGGGTTATCCAATGAAAAATATACTGCCCCCGACGGTGAAGTATATGAAAAAGTGGGGAACCCGCCAGACGTGCTTGTGCCCTTTGATCCAGAGGACTTCCTAGCCGGAACAGATGAAATCTTGAGTATCGCGTTAGAGTTGGCCGCACAATAGGCTCTTGCTTCAGTCCCCAAAAAACCCTGACTTGTCGTTTTTCGCTGGGGTTAGGGTTTTTTGTTTTCTAACCACCCAACCCCAAAATCCTGCTATCAAGCCAAATGAGTAGATTGATCTTCAATGTTGATCAATATGATTTGTATATTATGGACAAATCAACTTGAGTAGATTTGTGAATCTTGACAACAAGGAAATTGTTAAATCCCTTTATCATGTACACATCAAAAAGTCATCAAGATTGGGTGACAGATGTCATATATAAGGAGGTGGGCTAAATAGAAAGGTGAATCAGCAATACTAAAAGGCTTATATAACACAAGCGGCGTGACTTAGCTCTTGAAGTGTTCTGGGGTCGAAGTCAAAACACAATTCAGAGATCACACGCCGGGCTAGTAATGATAGCGCCCAAAAGCCAATGGGTCAAGGCTCTGCTTTACCCACCGTTCGTTTTTGTTCCAAGTGAATCATTATAGAAAATGGGGAATATATCATGCGTAAGCGGACTAAACTTTTCCGAAGACTTTTTGTATTGGCAGTCGCCTCCATGACACTGGCGCTGTTCGGTGTAAAGGTCGAAGCCGCCCACAATGGCAACCCTGCTGGGGACTCGGTTGCAATCATTGATGAGGAACACGGTGTGACCAATAATCAAGATGGTGGCGAAGTAGCGGGGCAGATCACAGGCCTTGCGGTTTCGATTGACTCCGCATGGGTACTGATTACAGGTTTCCTCGTGTTTTTCATGCAGACAGGTTTTGCCCTTTTGGAAGCAGGCTTGATCCGTCAAAAGGGAGTCGTCAACGCCTTACTCGAAAACTTCATTGATGCTGGTTTAACAGCGATTATCTTTTGGGCGGTTGGTTTCGGTGTCGCCTTCGGGACGGATTCGGGTGGCCTGATTGGGACAGATAATTTCTTCCTGAGTAAAGCCGTTGAAATTAGCGAAGGCAGCATCATCTACAATTCAATCGCCGATGCGAATCCCGATGTGGCCTATCCAAATTTGACTGTGTTGGTGTTCTTCTTCTTCCAATTTGCCTTTGCTGCAACCGCCAGCACGATTACCACTGGCGCGATGGCCGAACGCACGGATTATATTGGCGACCTAATTTATACGGGTTTGATGGCAGCCATTACCTATCCCATCATTGTACACTGGGTTTGGGGTGGTGGTTGGTTGTTTGATAAGAGTTTCCATGACTTTGCAGGTAGCACCGTTGTGCATACTGTCGGTGGGGTTACGGCACTGGTCGGGGCTTGGATGCTTGGCCCACGCGCCAACCGTGAATTCGGGAAATTTCCCGCCCCGCACAATCTGGCCTATGCCACCCTCGGTACCATGATTTTGTGGTTCGGATGGTATGGCTTCAACCCCGGTTCAACCCTTGGCGCAGGCAACACGGGCTTAATCGGGTTGGTGACGCTCAATACAACCCTCGGTGCGGGTGCAGGTGCGTTAGGCGCGATGTTCTTCCAATATGCCCGCAGTGGTAAATGGGACTTGAGCCTGACGCTGAATGGTTCACTGGCTGGTTTGGTCGCCATTACTGCTGGTTGCGCGTTTGTCATGCCTTGGGCCGCGGTCATTATCGGCGCAGTGGCAGGCGTGGTGGTGCTACTGGCAGTGGATTTGATTGAAAAGATCAAGATTGATGACCCGGTAGGCGCGTTCGGTGTTCACGGCGCTTGTGGTATCTGGGGAACGTTGGCGATTGGCCTGTTCGGTCAACCTGAATTAGTCTTTGGTGAATATGCGGGTAAGGGTGGTCTCTTGCTCGGCGGTGGAGTGGATATGCTGATTACGCAGGCGATTGGGTCTGGCGCGACGATTGCCTTCATTGGTGTTACCTCAGTGATCATGTTTGGCGCACTCAAGGCGATTGGCCGCTTGCGGGTCAACAAACTGGCGGACGTCATCGGCATTGATGTGTATGAACACGGCGCGAGTGTGTGGCCGGATGTTCTGCCTGTACCTGACGTAATTCCCACAACTGCAACGGGTAAATCCACTCAGGCTGCGGCTGCGGCTGGCGACTAATCTCATTAAATCACCGGATATATACTGGACTCGGCTGCGGTCGAGTCCTTTTTGTTACACGTTATCTTCCAGATACTCCGCCTCATTGTTATAATCAACCTAACCGACCACTTTCAACCACAGGGCTTTGATTTGATACGTATCGAAACGACGGATGAGCCGATCTATTATCAATTTGAATTTTGGGAAGCGGCCCCGATTAAACACGGGGTTTTTACACGCTTGGGGGGTGTCAGCCAAGCCCCTTGGGATTCGTTGAATGTGGGTGGAACGGTTGGGGATAATTTAGCCGATGTAGCCCAAAATCACGAGCGGATGTATGCCGCGTTGGGACTGGATGGCAGGCAAGCCTGTACGGTTTGGCAGGTTCACAGTGCCGATACAGTGGTTGCCAATGGCCCGATGCCCAATCGAAAATGGCTGGCACGAGCGGATGGCATTGTTACCAACAAAATCGGCCTGCCGCTGGCAATGCGCTTTGCCGACTGTGTGCCGATCTTATTTTATGACCCCGTTCAACATGTCATCGGGTTGGCCCATGCGGGTTGGCGTGGCACGGTGCAGGGGGCAGCCCTGAGCACCCTCTATGCCATGCGTGATGCCTATGGCTCAAAACCAGCCGATGTCATGGCCGCGATTGGCCCCAGCATTGGCCCCGAGCAGTATCAGGTGGGGTCAGAAGTGGTCGAGGCTGTTGAAGCTCATTTTGGCAGTACCGACGGATTAATTCAGTGGGCCGACGATGGCAGCGCCTATTTCAATTTATGGGAAGGCAACCGTTTGGCATTGGCCCGTGCCGGAGTTGAGCAAATTGAAGTCGCGGGGATTTGTACCGCGCAGAATACCCATGAATTTTTCTCCCATCGGGCCGAAAAAGGTCGGACAGGGCGCTTTGGGGCGGTGATGGCCCTGACGGAAAATTAAACAATGATCACGCAGGAAATGATTGCCCAAAATCTCGCTTCTGTCCAAGCCGAAATCGCAGTGGCATGTCGTCGTGCGGGCCGTCCGGTGGAGGCGGTGAAATTGGTGGGAATTAGCAAGACCCATCCACCAGAAATGCTCTTAGCCGCGTTACAGGCCGGATTGCGGGATTTGGGTGAAAACCGCGTCGAGGAAGCCGCGCCCAAGATCGCCGAGGTTTTAAGTCGCTTGCCAGCAAATATAGCGCCCCCAACATGGCATATGGTCGGACATGTGCAAAGCCGCAAAGCCAAACCCGTGATTGAAACCTTTGATGTCATTCATTCATTGGATGATTTGAAATTGGCCCGACGCTTTGACACCTTTGCGGAGGAACAAAAAGTTGTCCGCGCGGTGTTGTTGGAAATCAATATTTCGGGTGAAGAAAGCAAAGAAGGAATCGCGGCGCAAAACTGGCAGAATGATCCTGACCAGCGACAAAATTTGTGGTCACTCGTACAGGAGATCAGCCAGCTATCACATATTCGGCTGGTTGGCCTGATGACGATGGCGCCCTATTATGCCGAACCCGAAGCCACTCGTCCGGTATTTGCGGCCCTGCGAGGTCTATATGATGCTCTGATCAATGATTTTCCGCAGGTCGAATGGCGGGAATTGAGCATGGGGATGACCAACGATTACTCAGTGGCGATTGAAGAAGGCGCGACAATGGTACGGGTTGGACGGGCGATCTTTGGTGAACGTGAGTGAGCGCTGTGGGCGAATTTTGCGTAATATAGGTGGAATCACATATAGGTAAGGAGCGTGATAGCAGTGACGGATTTGATTGATATGCTGGCTACGATTCTTTCGTTAATCTTGTTCGGGCGTATTATTGTGAGTTGGATGGTCGCTTTGGGACGATTAAGCCCTTATAGCCCGATCGCCAAAACTCTTTTTGATCTTACCGAGCCGTTTTTAGCGCCGATTCGTAATCTACTGCCCCAGACTGCCGGGTTCGATCTCAGCCCACTTATCGCATTTATCATAATTCAAATTCTAAGGACCCTGTTGATCCAAATGGTGGCATAGGTCGGAAGTCCCTCAGCAGAACATGAGTCTTTGTCGTAAAATAGAGTTAGCACATTGCCAGATCAGAAAGGCGACTATAGGATGACACGACCCTTTAAAATCACAGATGCCCAAAGTGGGGCAGCTTTTACTGTCCGTGTGGTGACTCGTGCCAACAAAACCGAGATCGCTGGAATTCAAGAAGACGGTACGTTGAAAATTCGCTTGACGGCTGGCCCGGGGGAGGGTGGCGCGAATCAACAACTGATTGATTTCTTGGCAGACCGACTTGGTGTTGATCCCGAACATATTGAGATTGTCGCGGGCGAAAATTCACGCGATAAACTCCTCAGTGTTGCCGGGGTCAGCCCATCGGAATTGGAAGAGCGCCTGAAACCAGACCCGGATGCTGAAAACTAATGTCAAACGCGGTTATGCGCCGCCGTTTTAGACCCTTAGCTGCCTCGACTTTGATGATCGTTTTTCTCGTCACGGTTGGGGTGGCTTGTTCAGATTCTGAGGCTACGCCGACCCCCCAAGCGGCGGCTGTTTCAACACTGATTCCTCCCACGCCGACCCACACACCGACCCTCACCCAAACCCCACTTCCCTCAACACCTGCCTTGCATCCCAACGACCTACCAACCTATACCCCTGCCATCATTTCATTTCTACCCGAAAGCGCAACTGTGGCAGTGAGTTATGCCATGCGTGATCTCCGCCAGAAACTAGAACTGGGGGATGATGCCGTCATCGGGGTACTAAATCTACGCAAGGTCAATTGGCCGGATGGTAAACTGGGCTGTGCGCCACGTAGCGTTTCGCCTGCCTTGCGTGGAGAATCGGGTGTGGCGGGTTATCGTGTGGCCCTAAGTTATGGGGAAAAGGGTTATGTTTATCATACCGATAGCGAAGGCACAGTTTACTATTGTGTACGGGCCGAGTTATTGAGTGATGAGGGGGAGCCGCTGGCCTTTGATCCAATCGGCGAATCCTTGATTGACCCTGCCCAATCCGATTTGGCGCAGCGACTGGAAATGGATACTGAGGCGATTGAGTGGGTGGATTTGTCAGCCGTGACGTGGATTGATTCCAGTTTGGGATGTCCCCAACCAAACCTCAACTACACAGTGGTTAACATTCCCGGCTATCGCATGGTGTTTCGGGTGTTAGGGGATGAAGCAGTGCCAATTACCTATATTTATCACTCAGACGGCTTGCAGGTCAGCTATTGCGATGCCGATTTAGAGGTGCTTCCGCCGCCCTATGGCACGCTTGAGCCGTTGATTATTGGAACACCAGAAGCGGAATAACTTTTGCCCTTAAAAACAAAAAATGCCTGTACAAGACAGGCAATATTTTTTCTACTTACTAAATGGCGCAATATTTAAATTTAGTTGGCTAAAATATATTTGCCTGACAAAGGGTGAAATCTATTGAAATAATTTGATAAGCTATTTGGGCAAGAACTATTTACAAATCTTTTTGGTCTAAATTGATTTTTCAACGGGTATAGCAAAAATGAGTTTTGTTGTAAGCTATTTTCGCAAAACCCCTGAAAAAAATCTTTTTGCAAAAAATTTATTAGGATGAGATGATGTTACTCACGGATTTGGTGATTTGCAACAAACTTGCAGGCTTTTCACAAAACCTCAATACTTTCTCAATAATACTTAACGATTCTTTAACGGATTCCCCATTTTATAGAGACATCGTAAGAAAAATCATAGAAATTAGCACTCCCCTGTTTAGAGTGCTAAAAATGTCTTGACATCTCTACCAACCAGACGGTATATTTTGAATCGGAATTAGCACTCCTCCAATGAGAGTGCTAACGCCGAATATAGTTGAAATTCATCTCAGTGAAATTTAAGTCATCCCTAATGAGGAGGATAGCATGTCATTGAAGCTGCGTCCTTTGGCCGACCGCGTGATTGTCGAACCACAGGATAAAGAAGAGACTTTTGCGGGTGGTGCGCTGGTGTTGCCAGAAACCGCGAAGGAAAAACCCCAACAGGGTTTGATTTTGGCTGTTGGCCCGGGCCGTCGTGATGATGATGGCGCTTATATCAAGATGGATATCAACACTGGTGATACCGTGCTGTTTGCCAAGTATGCGGGCACCGAAGTCAAGGTGGATGGCAAGAAACTGCTCATCCTAAAAGAAACCGACATTCTCGCTGTTGTTGATAACAAGTAATTTCTAGCCTAGCAAAGCAAATCTTAGAGAAACACAACTACTCGGAGGAGTAAAAACGTCATGGCTAAACAACTGGTGTTTAATGAAGACGCCCGTCGTCGCCTAAAAGTGGGGATTGATATTTTGGCGAACGCTGTGAGCACCACGCTCGGCCCCAAGGGTCGCAACGTGGCCCTCGACAAGAAATTTGGTGCGCCTACCGTTACTCACGACGGTGTGACCGTTGCCAAAGAAATTGAATTGTCTGACCCCTATGAAAACATGGGTGCGCAGCTGTTGAAGGAAGCCGCCACCAAGACCAACGACATCGCGGGTGATGGTACAACCACTGCAACCGTGCTGGCTCAGGCGATTGTGAACGAAGGCCTGAAGAACATTGCCGCTGGTGCCAACCCCATGTTGCTGAAGCGTGGGATCGAAGTAGCTACCGACAAAGTGGTCGAGGCCCTGCGCAAGATGTCGGTTGAAATCAACACCAAAGAAGAAATTGCCTCGGTTGCCTCCAACTCCGCGCAGGATCGCCAAATTGGTGAGCTGATCGCCGAAGTGATGGACAAAGTGGGCAAGGACGGCGTGATTACCGTCGAAGAAAGCAAGGGTCTGGATTTCGAGACCGAATACGTCGAAGGTATGAACTTTGATCGTGGCTATATTAGCCCCTACTTCGTTAACCACCCTGAAACGATGCAGGCTGTCATTGAAGACCCGTATATTTTGATTCATGACAAGAAGATCAGCGCCGCTGCTGACCTTGTGCCAATTCTGGAAAAACTGTTCCAATTAGGCAAACGTGATGTCGTGATTATTGCGGAAGACGTTGATGGTGAAGCGCTCGCCACTCTCGTGTTGAACAAGCTGCGTGGCATGATTAACGTGGTCGCCGTCAAAGCCCCCGGTTTTGGTGATCGCCGCAAGGCCATGCTGCGTGACATTGCGGTGCTGACGGGCGGTCAGGTCATTAGCGAAGAAATGGGCCGTAAGCTGGACAGCGTGACGATTGACGACTTGGGTCGCGCGGCCAAGGTGGTCTGCACCAAAGATGACACTACCATTGTGGACGGCATGGGTGATCAGGCTGACATCAAGGCCCGTATCGAAGAAATCCGTGTCGAAATTGAAAACAGCACCAGCGACTATGACAAAGAAAAACTGAATGAACGTCTGGCGAAGCTGGCGGGTGGTGTGGCCGTAATTCGCGTCGGCGCTGCCACTGAAGTTGAACTGAAGGAAAAGAAGCACCGCGTTGAAGACGCCCTAAGCGCAACCCGTGCCGCTGTCGAAGAAGGTATTGTCCCCGGTGGTGGTGTGGCGCTGATTAACGCGATTGCCGCTCTCGATGGGGTGAAGATGAACTACGGCGATGAAAACACAGGCGTCAGCATCCTGCGTACTGCGCTGGAAACCCCCATCAAGAAGATTGCTGCCAATGCCGGTCAGGACGGTGGCGTGATTATCAGCAACGTGCGCCGCATCCAACAGGAAAAGGGCAACAACAAGATCGGTTATGACGTGATGACGGGCGAATATGTCGACATGATTGTCGCTGGTTTGCTCGATCCGGTGAAGGTAACTCGTGGGGCGCTGGAAAATGCAGCCAGTATCGCGGCAATGATCCTGACCACCGAAGCGCTTATCACCGACATCCCTGAGGAAGAAAAAGCCCCAGCGATGCCCCCCGGCGGCATGGATTACTAATCCAACGCCTCGATTTAAGCACCAAGACGGATTCGGCAGCAATGTCGAGTCCGTTTTTGATTTTTAAGGTACAGAACCTTAATTGCCCCTTCTGGCTATGACTAGTACAATGGAACGGACTATCGGGACTTGAAGGGAAACAGGTATCACCTGCTTGTATAAGTAAAAGTATTGGTATGCTATGGATTTCTGGCCGTCAATTAACGCAAGTCGCATTTTGATTGTTGAGTCGGATGTCAATCTAGCCGACGCCCTGCATGATATGTTGATAGCTGAGAATTACTATGTGCAGAAAGCCTATAATCTAGGTGATGCACGATTCTCGGTTCGACATCATCATTATGATGTGGCGTTGGTGGATCTGCGGGTGAGTGATACCGATGGACAGTCAGCGGCGGATGTCTTTCAGAAAGACCCGGCCTTTGAGCATGTGACATGGATTGCGATTTCAACGTCACCTGCCAAAGTGATGCCCCCGGAAGGTGCTTCAGGCATGATTACCGCGCCGATTCATACACAGGCAGTCTTGAATATTGTGGCCCAAACACTTGAACGGGCCAAATTGAAGCCTGTCAATCTATCGAACATGCCAGAAATAACCTCCCGCGATGAGTTGTTGAAACTGCTGGAGCGTAATTTGCTGGAACAGCAGACGCTTTCAGGCATTGCGCGGATGCTAAACTCTACCCTCGATCTAAACACGGTATTGACGAAGGTGGTGGACGCGGCGACCTCCTTGACCAATGCCGAAGAAGGATTGCTGCTGCTGCCGGATGATGAAGGCAAAACACTCTATATCCGCGCCGCCAAAGGCATTGACCACGAAACCGCCCGTGAGTTTCGCATCAAAACGCAGGATACGCTGGCCGGACATGTTTTCCAGACAGGTAATCCCGTGTTAGTCGGACGGGCAGGCTGGCAAAAAGTCAAAACCCAATACTTTGCCCGTTCACTGCTCTATGTGCCAATGCAGGTCAAAGGTCAAAATGTGGGGGTGTTAGGTGTCAACAATCGCATGACAGACCGCACCTTTACAGAACGTGACCGCGAACTGTTGCAAGATTTGGCCTCGCACGCGGCGATTGCCATTGAAAATGCCCGTTTATATGGCGAAAGTGTGATGCGCTCCCGTGAATTGGCGACCTTAGTGAATGCCAGTATCGCCGTCAATACCACCTTGTCCCTAGAAGTGGTATTGCCAACCATCGGCGAGCAGTTTATCCATGCCCTCAATATCAGCTTGTGTGAGCTAGCCACCATTGATGGGGGCACGGGAACACTGCGCGTCATTTCACGTTATATACAGGGCCATTGGTCACCCGAACATTCCCCACAATTGAACCCCCTCCAAGTCACGGTGTTTCGTCACAGTTTAGAGCAGCGTCAAGCGGTGGTGCTGGGCCTTGATGAATTGGTCAACGACAAGGTGAATTATCAGTATCTAGCGAGCCAACAGGCCCAAAAATTATGTCTGATTCCGGTTTTTAGCAATAATCAGCCATATGGTGTCGTGGAACTGATTTATCATCATAGACACTCCGACCCAGTGATTTCCCCCGACTGGGAGGAAAAAACCCATCATTTATTGACGATGGCGCTCAATAACCAAGATGATTTTGCCCAACAAAAAGAGTTGGCATGGGCTTTGGCGAAAACTGCCGAAGCAAATGTTTGTAATGTTTGGCGTTGGGACCCAATTTACAAAATGCTACGCCAGTTACTCAGTGTCGGCAAAGGGGTATGGCTTGCTTCGCCTAGCCCAATGCTCAATTTTAATAAATTGAAGCTGCTGCGTCGGACGGTGCTGCAAAGTGAGACGGTTGAGATTACAGCGAATGCCCAACTCGATCCCGACGAGGCGGTGCTGCTCGACTTCTATCACGCACAAGGCTTGCTTATTTTGCCATTGATGATAACCGGGCAGGTCGTGGGGGTGGTGGTGTTGGCAGACACCTTGAGCAAACGCACTTTTGCCAAACGCGAATTTAAGTTGGCCCAAGCGCTGGTGCTGCAAGCCGGAAATGCCCTGCAAAATGCCCGTTTGTATAACGACCTCGAAAACAGCTTGCAGAAACTGCGCAAAGCCCAAACGCAGCTTGTTCAAGCCGCCCGCATGTCAGCGATGGGGGAATTGGCCGCAGCAGTGGCTCACCAGATTAACAACCCCTTGACGACCATTTTGGGGGATACCGAAATATTATTGCAAGACAGCCCGGAGGTAGACCCCTCCCATGAAGCCCTCCAAGCCATTCATCGGGCCGGACAGCGGGCGCATGAAGTGGTACGGCGTCTGTTGAGTATGGCCTATCGTGACCGCGAAAGTGAACACTTGGAGCCGATGGATGTCAATATCACCATCCGAAATACATTAGCGCTCGTCACCAGCCATATCGAGCGTGGCTTTATTGCCCTAACCGCTGATCTAGCGGATAATCTACCTATCATCAACGGACTGCGCGGACAAATGGAAGATGTTTGGCTCAATTTACTGCTGAATGCCCGCGATGCCGTCATGGAACAAGATACCCGTAAAATTGGCATTATGTCCTGTCTAGACCCGGATGGCATTATACGGGTTGAGGTGTGGGATAATGGGCCGGGGATTCCCGATGAAGAGCGTGAAGCGATTTTTGATGCGTTTTATACCACGAAACAACCGGGGCAGGGGACAGGACTTGGACTTCATATTTCTCGACAGATTGTAGAAAAATGCGGCGGGCAAATTTCTGCCGAAAAGCCTGAAAACGGCAAAACAGGTGCCCGTTTTGTCGTGTTATTACCAGCACTCGAAAAATAAAGCGGCGAGAGGAAGACTTTCTATGAGCAGCAGTACAAACCATATCCTCGTGGTAGATGATGATCCTGATGTGCTGGGGACGCTGACCCGTGCCTTAACACGGGATGGCTTTGATGTATCATCAGCGAACTCCGGCCCAGATGCCTTAGATCAATTAAAACGACGGGTGCCCGATTTGGTGATTTTAGATGTGATGATGCCGGGTATGACGGGCTTTGAAGTCTGCAAACGGATTCGGGCCGACTCGGCGATGAATCACATCCCAGTGTTGTTTTTGACGGCACGTGGGCATACCGATGATATTGTGGCCGGACTTGATGCTGGTGGGGATGATTATGTCGTCAAACCCTTTGAGCTGATTGAGCTACAGGCACGGGTGCGGGCCTTGCTTCGTCGCAGCGAACGTGATGCTTTAAAGGTCAGTTCACGCATCCAAGTCGGTCATTTGATTCTCGATTCGGATACTTATCGGGCTTCAATTGGTGACCAGACTATTCAGCTAACCTTTACTGAACATCGCCTGCTGCGCTATTTGATGGAACATATCAATCAGGCGCTTTCCCCCGGTCACTTGTTAGAAGCTGTTTGGAGCTATCCACCCAACACTGGCGATCCGGATCTGGTACGTGCCCATATCCGCAACCTCCGTTCCAAACTGCAAGATATGGACCCCGAAAGCCAATTTATCAAGACCATTCATGGCGTCGGTTATATGATGAATGAATAGGCTGATGACTCATTAGAATTTCTTCGGGAAAAATTCATAGGAGTTTCATGGACTGGCCTTTATTTTAGGCCAGTTTGTTTGTTACCATTGATTCAATAGAAAGTCAAAAAGCCTTACCGTAATAAGGGGGCAACTCATAACCCCTGTATTGAATCAAGGAGCCACACACATGCCAGTGATTATGGTGGTAGAAGACGACGAGATTATTCTTGAAACACTTGAGCGTGTGCTTGAACGTGAAGGGCATGATGTGTTGGGTGTCCTGAATAGTTATGAGGTATTGTCCATCGCCCGCGAATCGCAGCCGGATTTGATTATCTTGGATATGGTGTTGCCGGGTGACAATGGCCTTTCCCTTTGCACACAACTTCGCAAGTTGCCTCATCTGACCGATGTCCCGATTTTGTTCCTAACCGCCTATCACAGCGCTCATGAAATTGCGTTGGCGTTGGATGCGGGGGGCGATGATTTTATGCGGAAGCCCTTTAGCACCCGTGAACTGAATGCGCGGATTCGTGCCCTGCTGCGACGGGCCACGCGCAACAAAAAAGAAGAGCAGCAGCGCCTAACGATTGACTATAATTTGCGGACGGTCTCGGTAGATCAACGGGTGATTAGCCTTACGCCAGTGGAATTTGAACTACTAGATTATCTGTGCGTCAACACCGATAAATATCACACCGCCAATGATTTGTTGGAATCGGTATGGGATTACCCGGCAGGCTCTGGTGATACAGCCCTTGTCCGCAATCATATCCATAACTTGCGGAACAAATTGGAATTCGACCCCGACCGACCGCGTATCATTATTTCGCTGCATGGACGCGGCTATCGCATCAATGCTCATGTTCACAAAACGGGTAAACCAACCGAAATGGTCGTATAGGCCATACAGGTCATAGACTAAATTTTACAAATTTCACATAATCATAATTGTCGCGCGGTAGTTTTCATCATGTCCGGCGGCAATTTTGTTTTTATCCAAAAACGGTTAAAGTTAGGTAAGGATATAGAGGGTAATCCGGCCTATTGGCTACCCTAATGACAATATATGCACAAGTTCTCACAATTGAGAACACGGCTTTTATGGCAGGTATGGTATCATGTCAACAGGAGTTGCCACTCCTCGGATGAGCCTATCCTGAAACTCGTCCAACAGAGTTTTGACTAGAGGGCTAACCTTATGCGAAAACCGCTTAAAAGAACTTTTCGGAGAGCCTTAGCCATTTTAGATGGCCGCACCAGCCGGACTCGTGGGCAAAGCCTCGTAGAATTGACATTGACCATGCCAATTCTGCTGCTGATGCTGTTAGGCTTGGTTGAGATTGGGTGGCTTGCGAATAATTATCTCACCCTGCTTGATGCCACTCGTGAAGCAGGGCGCTATGGCTCGGTGCGCGATCCTAATCTTTGGCAGATTGGCTATGAAACCAGCTACCATATGATGGACTGTGACTTTGACACGCCTGAAAATGGGAATTATGGATCAACCCACTGGGATAAATATCAACAGGAATTAACCACCAGTTATCCCGGCCCCTCCCTCCCCGGCTTTAGCAATGGGGTCGAAACCCCGGGGCTGCAATTTTACGATGGGGTGGCCTGCTCTGCGATTACCAATATCTTGCCCCTGCCATTTAACGACGCCGAAGATGATATTGTCGTATCGGTCTTTTCCTATGCCTACTTTCCCAATGATCGCCGCATCCATGTGGTCGGTCGTCTGCCCAGCCGTGGTAATGAATGCACGGGTGCTGATGAACCTTATACAACTGTCTTATATGATGTTCTGCCGTCCCAAGCTGATTCGGGTGGTGAGAACCGATTGGGCTATTTCTTCCGGGGCAACCATATGACTTCCCATACCCCCGGTTGTCGTGGGTCAGAATTTACCACGGCTGAAGTGGAAGACATGTTGAACCGTACCTTGTTGAATAACACGGGGGGACCAATTACCGATCCTGAAATCCGTGAAATGGGTGCTGGCGGTATGGTGCTGGTGGAGATTTTCTGGCAGCATGAACAACTGCTTGGGATTCCATTCTTCACATTTTTTGAGGATCAATTTGATATTCATGTTTGGTCAATGTTCCCCAACACCGCGGCTGAACCAATTTGCGGCCTTTTGCGTGATGCACAGTGCTAGTGACCGTCAAGAAAATGATGAGGGCCTCTGGATATGAGACGTATAGTACATCGCTTTAAATTCAAAAAGGAAAAGGCAGGACAATCTATTGTCTTGCTCGCTATTGGTTTTATAGCGCTCATTGCCTTTGTTGGTTTGGTCACCGACCTTTCACTGCTGTTTGTCCGTTACAGTGCGCTGCGTCGTGCCGTAGACTCATCAGCGATTGCGGCAGCGGGCCAAATTCGGGAAGGCCGTGACTATGGCGACGTGGCAATTGCGGCGCGTCAATATATCGAACTGCATGGTCTTGAACCCCATCGCGTCTTTGTGGAAACCTGCGAAACCGATATTGCCGCTTGGCGTGCCGGAACCGGGGAATGGGAAGGCAACCCACATCCTGAAGCGACTTTCCCAACCCTCGACACCATGCCTGAGACGGAATTGTGCCAATGGGATAACCCGCGTAAATTGGTGCGCGTGACCGCCCAGATTCAATCACCAACGACGTTCTTGCGCATGGTGGGCTGGTCAGATATTACCCTTGAAGCCACCTCCGTTTCCGAGACGGCTGTGTTGGACGTAGCGTTGGTGTTGGATAGTTCAGCGACCATGACGCAAGACTCGGCGCTTGACAACTTCAATCCTGCGAGTCCGGGCTATAGGCAACAACATGCTGGCAACGCAAACTGGATTCGTGCGGACTGTATGCGAACATCTCCTGATGATGCCTCTTACCCTGATCCCGACCGCCTAAAATGGTCAGGTTGCTGTTCCGACCCCGGCCAAGGTTATATCCGCCAAGATATAGCGACGGGGAATTGGAATATTTGGACGGATGTCAATGGCAACGGTACCTATGATGGGAGTGGCGAAGACGGGGTGCGTCCATTGGGCGGTAATCCTACCGCGGTGCCCGACGGTAAATATACCGACCTCATCTGCCAGCCTTTTAAGCAAGTGAAGGATGCTGCTCGTAACTTTATCCGTCGCTTGGACTTTATCCGGGGTGACCGGGTATCGTTGGTAACATTCTCCCGCACAGGCCGAATCCTCATTCCTTGGAATGCAGGGTCAACTGACGAAATCATGATGACCTCTGAGACAGTTGCCACCATTACCCTGAATGAACAGATGGCACCATCCTTCACGGTCACGGGGAGTAGTTATTGGGATCGTTATAACCGCTGCCGCGACCTGCTTGAACCCTACTGGGATTATGACCCCGCTACCCGAACGATAGATGGCCGTGTCAGTCGCACTGACGCGCCCGCTTCGGTGTATCCGGTTGGGGCACCCGTGAATACCTCACTGGTGCGTGCATGGGCCTATGAAAGCATCGCCCCGTGCCCTGATACCAATACCGGATCGGGGATTTTCTGGGCCAATAATGCCTTAACGAATGTCGAGACGATTCGTAAGGACGCCGTGTGGGTCATCATTATGTTGAGCGACGGTGGGGCGAACGTGACCGATAGCCCAAGTGGTTCGAACACCTTGTTCCTTCCCACCTATGGTGCGGCGGGTTTCTGCCCATGGCGGACGTTCTGCAATGGCGTCATAGCCAATAATGCCTTGCCAGTTCACCCGGAATGCCCGGCTGGGAATACCGATACAACGTCGCCGTTCTGTAACGACAACTCCCCCTTGACGCGGCATTTCTGTTTGCAATGGACGAATGACCCAGCGACCAATGGTTCACCTCAAGCGGGCAACCCTGAATGCACCCAGACCGGTAATTACGACGCGGACGATTATGCGCGTGACTGGGCCGACTACGCCGGGTTGCAGGAAGTCCGACCGGGGGTTGAAGGCAACTTTGTGGCAATCTTCACGATTGGGTTCAGTCAACAGGTCGTCAATTCACCCGTAGCTGGGCCGCTGTTGCATTACATCGCGGATGCTGGCGACAATGGGTTCATTGATGACGACATTCAGCAAGACCTGCGAGATGACGGCTTCATCAACAGCAGTATTTCGCCGGGAGATCGTGGCCCGTGTCAGGGGATTACGAATTATAGAACGTGGTGTGGTCAATATTTTTATGCCGATAACCTGCAATCTTTGGATGCGGTGTTTGAAGCAATCGCCAGTCGGTTGTTCACTCGTATTTCACGTTAATGTGGATGTGGGTGGAGCGAGAAGGGAGCATGGTTAAACCATGAATTCGAGTAAACAGGTAACGCGAGTTAAAACAGTGCCACGACGAGGCCGACGTGGACAGACAATGGCAGAATTTGCTTTAACCCTGCCGATTGTCTTGATTCTGACGTTTGGTGTCATTGAGTTTGCGCGGCTTTTCCAAGCATGGGTAACGCTGCAAAATTCCGCTCGTGCTGCCGTGCGTTATGGCGTCACCGGACAATGGGACCCGGAAAGCGTCCAAGACCACGTGCCCGGAGCGCCGGGTGGTCCAGTGGATGAGACCGTTTTGGATTATTTGGTACCCTGTACCGCGGGGTATGACACCATTTTTATAGACCACTGGGGCATTGACTGTGACCCCCAAGATGACGAACATCAGGGGTTGCGCAAAGACCTTGCCCGTTTGCCTTCAATTGTAGATCGAGCCAGAGTCGGCGCTTCTGGTCTAAATCTGCGCGATGGTGATAACATTGTGGGTTTGATGTCCCCCGGTGGCCCGGTCAACAGCAGCAATACCGGGGACGAAGATAGACCGAGTTGGTTTCATGTTTGGATTTGTAGTTCACGCCCGACCATTGTTACAGAACCATACAATCCTGCCAATCCAACTTACGTGAAATCGGGATCACGTTATGAACCTAGTCGTGATCGGCGTAATCGGCAATGCTCAGTACGTGAATCCCAGACCCCACCCGGTTATGGCCCCGTGGTTGGCACCAACCAATATGACGCAGGCGGCCCCGGTGATATTTTGGAAGTCGTGGTGCATTACAACGCCCCGCTGATCACCCCAATGGCGGCTTTGTTGGGATGGACGGATTTGGGTGATTATGTCTATATGACGGCCCAACGTGTCGGGGTCAACGAATCGTTCCGTGCGGTGCGTGCGGTCAACTTGCCGCCCCAACTGCAACTGCCGACGTTTACACCTTCGGACACGCCGTTCCCAACCAATACCCCAGTACCATCGGCGTCAGCGACCTTTACGCTGCAACCTAGCCCCACTGCAACGGCGACTTCTAGCGCAACGGCCACCGCCACTTCGACGCCGGACTGCACCCGTTTGAGCATCGTTGCGGGTAGCGTGATTGTCGGGACGAACAACGTTACGGTACAGGTTCAAAACACCGACCCGGCCCCATGGTACATTTCGCAGGCGACCATTCGCTGGCGTCAATGGGTCAGCGGCAGCATGATCTTAGCTGCGACGGGTATCTCCAGCCCGCTGCGTACCGATCACTGGACGGGTACACAACTGGGTAGTGGTGTTCCCAACGGTTATGGCAATACCACTTTGAATTCCAGTACGCCGGGATGGAATAACAACAATTATCTCCGCCAATTCGCGGGCAATTCAACGACGACATGGCGTATCCGCTTCACCAATGGGCCAAATCCGCTCTCTGCCCATTATAATGCCAACAGCTTCTATGGCTCGACGCTGCGGTTTGAGGGTGGTGCAGGCAACATCTGCGATATACCCTTCCCCGGTCAAGCCCCGTCCGCTACACCAAACGCGACAGCCACCAGTTCACCAGTTCCGAACTGCTCGGACTTCACGGTACGCTTCGAACGATTTGACCCGTCAGGTGTCGTGGTCTTCCGTATCCAAAACGTTGGGCCAAACGCGGCCACTATCAATGGCTTTAACATCAACTGGCGCGTCCTCGCTGGTTTGTCTGGCAGCATGTATATCCAGCAAATTCAAGTCGGCGGTGCTTCGTTTGGCGATCCACTGAACGTAATCATGTGGTTGACTGGTTCGCCGCGCGACTTTACACCTGCCACGACCTATATGCCGAATCCGCCCGGTACGCCGCGCGAAGGCGTGTGGCAGCGTGCGCCAATGGTCAACGCTGGCTCAACGA
>JABFGB010000035.1 GCA_013112715.1 Chloroflexota bacterium | reverse complement strand
GCAACTCGCCTGATTGCCAAAGTCACCGCCCATCTGTTGCGCTATTGGCTACGCCTTCAGTATGGTATTGATGTCCAGTCCTTTCTATGGCCTGCTCATCGCGCTTTTTAATTTCACATCAGGCGTATTAGATAGTCCCATTCGTCTAGAGGCCTAGGACGCGGCCCTCTCAAGGCCAAAACACGGGTTCGAATCCCGTATGGGGCACATTACGCCTCCCACTTGTGGAGGCTTTTTTTTGCACATTTTCCTCAGTGTACAACGCGGCCCTTAGCACCAAAAATCTATTCGCCCAAGGCTTTAAGCGAAAATCAACAATCCGCTGCGTATCTAAATTATATACGATGTACTCAAATAAATTATGTGCCATGCTGCGGCGTTCTTCAGCCTCAGCTAAGTCCCACAGCCGGGCTACTTTGTCAATCACATCAAGGCACATAGATAACTGTAAGGCGACCTGTTCCCGTTGGGTCGTGTACGCCTCCCAGTAGGCGAGTTCAGAGCGGTAATCCGCCAATAGTGTGCGATATTCAGTTTCATCAATCTCGGCTTCACGAAACAAGGTCTTGAGGTTCTCAATCTTCTTTTTGAGCTTGAGAATGCTGCGCTGACGGGTTTGGGTAGTATCTGATTTTTTCGGTTGGTCACTGGTTTCTGCATTCTGCTCTGCCAGTTCGACCATCAGTGTTAGCGCCTCGTTATTGACCACCAGACCCTTGATAAGTTTGCCGAAATCTTCTTCCAACATTTCGCACGTTACAGAACGATACTCACACCCGCAGTTGACTCCGGGTTTGTGACGATAGACTCTGCCGTAATTACGCCCTGTGCCAGCGAGGTGGGTTCGCAGGCGGGGATCATTTTCCCGCTGCACCAGTTCTTCACAATGGGCACAGCGCGTGATATAGCTGAGAGGATAAGGGTAGGCTGCCGACTTCTTGCCACGATCTAGCGCAAGGAGGGTGCGCTCACTCCGTACATAGGCGACTTTCTTGAGCAAATCAACAGGGAAGACGGCCTTATCCGCATCGAGATGAATAGCATCCACTTCAGTGCGGGTCTGCACTGCACGGGCTTTCGCAGGCTGGTCAAAGACCAGACCACCATATTCCGGCCAGTTAGCAACCACCCGCCGCACATCATCCCGACACCAGCGGCGCGGTACACCTGTGCGATCACAGAAGGGAAAGCCTTCCTCATTCAAGGTATAGGAGAGTTTCTCTATGCCAATATTCCCTTCAGCAAAGAGAACCAGAGCGCGATAGGCACTTTCGTAGTAGGTGCGCCAGACCGCATCCGGAGCAGGTGGAGCAGCAGGGTCGCCTGAGACATAACGACCTTCAATCAACCACCACGCTCCATCATCGTTATTGGGCATCAGGTAGCCCGTCTTATCGCGGGTCGCCCCGAATGGCGGTTTACCAATACTCTTGCCCAGATTTTTACGATGGAGAATGCTGTCTTTGACGCGGTGTGAAATATCGTCCGCATAGAATTCATCAAAAATGGCGGTGAGGTAAACAAAGACCTTACCCATCGGCGACGTGGTATCAATCTGCCGTCCCGGAGCCGCCAAAATTAGCGCGATATTGTGTTCCTCAACGAACTCAACAAGATCACCCACACGCCAGCCTTTTCGATGAAACCGTGCTAAGTCATTGCCGATTAGGGCGACCACATCAGGGCTACCCAAGCGTCGGCTGAGTGCTTGCCAACCCGGACGGTTTTTCACATCTCGACCCGATTTGTGGCCGTCCACATCTTGATACCATTCTGGCTCATAACCGAGTTCGTGGCATTTCGCCAGAATATTGGCACGTTGACGTTCAGGGCTAACAGCGTCATCACCATCGCGCGCCTGCGAGAGACGCACATAGCAGAGCGCGACTTGTTTTGGCCGTAGGGTAGGAGTAGTGGATGAGGACATGACAGACTCTCTCAAAAGTTCTTAATTGACGGGCGGTCTGCCCACGCGGTACAGTCTGTCATGAGTCGCTGTGCCACTTTCGCTGGTACTGCGGCCCGAGTGTCGGGGTGCTCTAACATCCTGACACTCATATCTGAATTTAAGACTATCCCGCTTGGTTTCCATTGTCAACTCGCTTCCGAATTTTCGCCCTGCTTATTCAAATGTTTGACCTGAATTTCTGCCACCACTTTAATAAAAGCTGAGAACCCATCCACAATTTCACGTTCCATGTAGTCGGTTCCCAGCCGTTGACAGACTTGCCGCGCAAAAGCATCAACTGCTTCGGGGGCAGGCGGGGAGTATAGCACGGGGCGGGCAGGTGGTGGGTTTTCATCACACATGGGTCATCCTCACAAAGTATCTTTTCAAACAGAACTTTTGTTCTCTGCCTAGCTTTCTCTACCATACCATAGGATTGATGCTTCGCTGGTGTATTAAAATCTGCCCCGGCATAACAAATCTTGTGCGTTTTTTTGCATCTTAACGGTTTATAAACAGGTCTCTACCCAAACTATAACGGCCTAAGCCCCCTCTTTAGTAGCATGTTTTGCACCTTCTTTTTACAATGAAACATAGCACAAACGTTCTGTCAGTAAATATTGGAAGATTATCACGATAAGGAGAGGTTTATGACGACAACATTGGCGGTAGTAGACAACGCCGAACTCACCCGGATTGGCATTCGAGAAATCATCTCAGCGTCAGATAAGATCAGGCTTATCGGTGAATTTGCTTGCTTGGAAGAGGTGGATGGGTTCTTTCAAACCACCACCGTAAATGTGCTGATATTGGGAAACACCCTTGCCTATTCCAAACTGATACAAGACATCACTCGGCTCGGTCAGCAGTTCCCCGATTTAAAAGTGCTACTGTTGGCTCATAGCTTTAGTGTCGAGCAAATTGAAGAATTATCCAATCTGGGTGTACTGGGGTTCGTTTGCAAAGATGAACAGTTGGCCGACACCCTGCTGTTTGCTATTCGCCCAGTCGCCCGCGGCGAGTTGTTTATTTCACCCTGCGTTGCCAGTGTTTTGCTTAAGGCGAATCAGAATCATGAAGATAATCCACTGAATCTGCGCCAAATGCAGGTGGTTCGTTACATGGGGCACTATCTGTCGCCGCAAGAGATCGCCATGAAAATGGGCGTAACCGCCTCTTCGATCTACAGTTTACAACACCGTATCCGGCAGGTGCTTGGGGTAAAAACCACTGGGCAAATTCTCATTGAAGCCATGAAACGCGGTTGGATTGAACAAGAAGGGTAAACAAGCACATGACCACACGCAATAAACCTATCTATTTTGAGCAGCTGCATTCACAACAGAGGCGGATTTTTAACTTCATCAAGCGGTTTATGGACCGACACAGCTATGGACCAACCATGCGCGAAATCATGATTGGGCTAGACATCACGTCTACATCCGTCGTGGATTACCATGTCAATCGGCTGGTTGAGGCAGGGTTTTTGGAGAAAGTGCCTAGCATCTCACGCGGGCTGCGTATTCCAGACCATTACTTAGAACCTCCCAACTCAGTGAGCGTACCTATGCTAAATGAGGTGGTCACCAGTTTTGCCGAGTGTGTACCCTATCAAGGGTGTAGGCATGAAATTCCTACGGAGTGGCTAAGAGGCAAAGCTGCCAATGATGTCTATGCCCTGCGCGTGAATACCCATCTGATGTATGATGCCATGGTGAATGACGGGGATGTGGTGGTACTTCGGCGGCAAAATCGCTTGAATGATGGCGAGATTGGGATGGTTATGCTGCCAGCAAAAAATGAAACCCGCATTCGCAGGCTCAAGTACGAGGGGGAATGGGTGTGCCTTGAACCGCTGATGTCGGTCATGCAGCCTGTAAGATACAGGCGCGATGAGATACAGATAGTGGGCAAAGTTTTGGGCTTAATGCGGCAGTTCTAGTGACTAATTCGATTTTAAGGCTTTGCTAGGGCTGTCGCCGTATCCTCGAACACGCCTTGAATCACTTCCAGCAAAGCCTCATTGCTTTCCACGCCAAAATGTTGGCGTAGGCGATACTGTCGTCGGTAGATCACTTCAGGCCGCAACCCGGTTCGCCCCACGATCTGCTGCACACTCAAGCCCTCCCCCATTAGCTTAAAAATGCTCAACAAAGCCTTAGGTAGGCTCGTGAATAACCCACGATACATCGTATAACGTTCATACTGGCCCAACACATGCGGGCTGAGGAAACGTTCCCCGCGCCGTGCCATATCCACCACCAGTTTTAGGCTTTCGGCAAGCTGATCCCCCAAAAAGAGATAAGCGACAAACCCCTGTTCTAGGCAATGCAGCACCCGGAAGATATTGGGTGAAGCATCGACATAAATCAAACCACACGCAGGCAGTTTTGTCTTGACCCGCCGCGCCACCTGTTGAGGCGGATACGGGAAAGTATCATCTGCGATTACGGCTACAGGCTTGGTCAGTAACAGCTGGCGATCTAACTCCGCTAAACCATCCTGCCAAATAGTGTGCCCCACCGTTTCAACTTCATAAAAACCTCGCAAATAAACACGGATAGCATCCCCATGTAAAGGATACCCGGTTGCCGCGATCACCGACGGATGTTTAAAAGTTCCCATACCAGCACCTCCTTGAACACCTTTATCTTGCGCGAAAAAAGCACCTTCGGGAAGTCCAAAAGTCTGTCAGAATTTCGCGCTAGTGCGGGCTTGGAGTCAGGGCCACAGCGGTTCCAGCAACCTGTGTCTCAATCACCGCATGGGTGGCAAAAATTGGTACAAAGGTTGCGGAGGTGGTTGCCGTAGGCGGATCAGGGGGAGGGGTAAACACAAAAAAGATCGTGGGGGAAACAATCGGTGTCAGCGGAGGTGAAATACGCGGCGGATGCCCCACTGTCGCCAGCAAAAACGCCGTGACGAGTGGGCACACCACTAAAAATCCAATCACCAGCAATAAAATCCAATATTTGCGTGCCATAGAGCATTCCCTCGAATATGTCAATGATTTTGTAGGGTACTCGAATACGAGAGAGGGAGTGTTCAATAAGTTGACAGAGGGTATTTCTCGATAGACAGTGAGGGTTTCAGGCATCGCGCGGGCTGTTGTCGGTTGCTGCATCAGGCGCTTATGACTCTCCTACCCTAACCCACCCCGTCCCACTATCAAGGGATGCAAATGGGCCGGCTTCCGGGCTTGCGCCGTTGCACTCACCAGCCGACCCATTTGCCTCTTGTCCTTGACAGTGGGCCTGATGGGGTGGGTTGATGGATCGTTGTCATAAGCACCTTTACAAATGCAGAACCGAACTCACGTTGCTACGGATGCCCGTGCAAAACTCACCGTCCTGACTCAGATAATAGGCAGGCGGGTCTCCTACCGGGCGGCGCGAGGGCGGGGATGCCAACCTCACTCAGATGGAGCATCCACCTCAGATGCTCGTCTGAAGTTATCGCATGTCGCGGACTCTATCACTCGAAGCTGACACCTTGGGGTGGTAGGTCGGTAAGGCCTCTGAATCTGCGGTCTGGTTCCTCATCTTACAGCCAGACAGCCACGTCCGGGCATGGTACGGCAGACGCTCGCAAGAGCCAATGCACTTCCACACTAGGAAGTATAACAATCGTGAGACGGACTCCCGCCGCGATCAAGACAGAATTACACCTATCCTGTGTGTTCCCCGCGTGTATCACACCAACAGCCTGTTCGGTCATGGTGGGAGTCGTTTGAACTCCGCATTTATTCTCACCTTTTATCTTCATCAGGAGTGATCCCCATGTCGAAATCTTCCACACCAACCACTAGCAAAGTGAACCGCGTATTGGTTCTGATTGACGCCACCCCGCAAGGTGGGAAAGTCGTCCTGCGTGCGCTACAGGGCTGGCAAAGTATCATTGCCGAACAAACTGTCGAACTCGCCGCTCAAGATTTCACCTTTAACGATGCCAAACTGACAGGCGACCACGCCAAAGTCATTGCCATCATCAAGGCTCTCAAACGCCTAACCAGCAAACTGCCTGAGCAAGACAACGCTGGCTACCGACTCGTTATCGTGCATTCAAGCAAGGCTGTCCAGACGTGGCTAACCGATCCTACTTCACGTAAAGCCGATTTGCCCAAGACTTTAACGGGCTATGTCGACAAGCTGACCGTTCGTTTCCCCCAACTGCAATTCGAGCAGCGGGAACGCAAGGTCATCACAAAATTGATGGCTGCCAAATAAGCCCTTAGCAACCCACCCCTGCGCTGGTTGAATCCCCTCAACGAAAGGATCTAAAACGATGGACAGAACCGCCCAGCAAGCACTGGATCAGTACCACCTTGCTTATAACAATATGGCCTATCGGAGCATTTGTAAGCTCATCGCCTACCTCCTAGCTGGGACAAGTCATCCCCTAGTGGATGTCACCCATACGCCGGAATACATCGAACTCACCAATCTCCTGACCGACACCGCCCTAGAAACTTGCGGGCATCCGGCTTATCACGGACGAGGATGGACACTGGCCTTCCGACTGCACCAATACGGTGGCGTTAACCCCACTGAGCTACAGCAAATCTTCATCGCGGTGGAGGTTTATCTTGAACGGTTTCGGCGGGAGGAGGGCTAAAACATGCTGCACATCGCCCTGCGTTTTCATGAAAAGGGCCGCTACGAAAGCTACTCACCAACGGATACCCCGCGCACTCGCAAACCCAAAATCTCGGGCTACCAACTCGTCAAGCCGAGCTACCACATTCTCAAGCTGTTGGTTGAAGATCAAGTCACTGACATTCCGCGCTCACGCATTGTGGAATACCACTATGTCACCGTCGCTGAAACCGTGCGACAGCAAGGCAACTATTTCATCCTACCCGTGACCGCTAGTCAGTTACAACAGATTGAAGCCATTACCCAGACCGAACTCAGGCCACCCGTCTACTTGTGGCGGGAGGATCAGTGGTGGACATTGCCCCAGTTGGAAATCTACAATACGGGTGAGATGACGACCATGCGTACCACGATTGGCGACCTCTTTGGCAATGTTCACGAAATCCGTGAGCATCAAATCGAAAAATCAGGTCTGCATATTCGTTCGACCTACGAACCTTCCCAAGGGCCGGGTTTTGAACTTGTCCGCACCAAGCCCAACATTCGACCGGATGGGCCAGCCAACTTACCGACAACCATCACGGGCAATGGCATGGTCTTGGAGTGGAAACGCGGCTATGAAGACAAACCTCCGGTTTGGTGGCTGCGTGATGAATATCGTGTGAGCAAGGCTCAGTCCGCCACCTATCGGCACTATGCCACGCTCAAAGCCACCCCTCATGCGCGTTGGAGCAAAGGTTTTGCGGCATGGTACTACACGGGTGGATCACAACCACCCCAAAAGTGGCTGGAACTGGTGGGGTATGCCCCCGCATCGTCAGCAACTATGCCGCCTGAACTCGCTCAGATGATCGAAGAGACACTTGCGGCAGATCAGGCAGCCGAACGCGAACCCCTTATTCCATTGTACTTGTATGATGCCAACACGGGTAAGCATGAGTGGAACTATGGCAATCCAGATGTCTGGTGCAAACTCGCTCATCCGGAGGCCCATTGGCTGTTTTTCGTCGCCAATGCCAGTCTAATTGAGCGCAGTCTGTACGGGTACAAACTCAACTTAGGCGAGGGTACGGTCGCGGGTGAATGGTTGACCCTCTCATTAGATGAACTTACCGACCCCGCTTTTCAACGTGACCCTCAGTTTATCCGTCAATCGCTCCGCCGCGCCATTGAGCAGGTTGCTGAAACATCGAAAAAATTCCTACCGGATGAACTGGGTGTTCTGACTGATGCCGAATGCCAACGCCGCGCCTTTGAAGAACGCCACCAAACGTATTTGGCTGAAGTCGAGCGCAAACGTGCGTTGGAAGTGGCGATGAAACCCTATCACGAGTTTCAGGCGGCACTGCGAATGCGCCAAGCCTTTGTGGAAGGGCTGCACCATCTGACCTCCTGCAAAGCATTACCCGCCCAATCCACCCCGTCGATTGATGATCCTTGGAGCTAACCCACTATGTCACAAAAAAGTGTACCTAAAAACCAGATTGTCCAATCTTATGTAGGGCAAATCACCGTGGTGGGTGAATGTTTTTGCTATGGCTGTGCAGTCGATGGGCAGCAGCTGGTCTATCTGGATGTGGCCGGGCCAGCCACATCAGTCGAGGCAGTCTGGGCAAAATTGGCCCAAGCCAAAGAATGTTACCTCCTCCCACCCGACCATGATGCTCCGAAAATCACCCTCCGCACGGCTGAAGGGCTGCTTAAGCGTATTCAGCGCAAGATTGAAGGCATCGGGATTCATCATCTACTGCTGCTGCACCAAGACCTGCTGACACCTACCTATGCCGAACTCAGCATGACATACCTGTTTCTGGCCGACAAAACGCAGGCAACCGCCAAGCTCGGTTCCCACATTCAGCAGTTGGTTGACATCGCCGTGTTCCCAGACTGGTATGCCTATCTGGTGCAGCAGGGAAGATTGGAGGGTCTGATCACACCCTTGACCTGCTATGGTGGGGTGAACTTATGGAAATTGTCTTTGGATAAAACCTGCTGGCAACGCCTCATTTGCCGAGGTGTCAATCAGCGCGGTCTAACCCTGCCGAACTAATTTTTTACATCTCGATCGCCCGGTGAAGCCCTGCTGATGCGGGGCTTTTTTGTTTTTTGGAGAGATATCAATGCCTAGACTCACATCCATTGAAAAAGGCGGTTTTTACGCTTTCAATCCAGCGTACCTACCGTATGTGACCTCGTTGTTCGCTCCGGCGACGCAGGGTGGCAGGCTGCTCGATCCCTGTGCTGGTGAAGGGGTAGCCCTACAGCATCTCGCTGAAAGTTGGCATCTGACACCCTATGCCAATGAACTAGATACCGAACGAGCGGCAGCTTGTGTGGCGAAATTCGGCGCGGTGCAGGCGGTTCAAGGCGACCTCTTTCAACTGCGTACTTCGACCAGCGGCTTTCTCATGGCATGGGTGAATCCCCCGTATACATGGGATATGGGCAGTGATGAGAAGCGACGTGAACTGAGTTTCCTTAAACACACCCTCAAATGGGTGCAAACAGGTGGTTTTGTGGCATGGGTTGTGTACACCCACCATGTCACTGCCGAAGCCGCCGCGGTATTGGCAAAAAACTGTTCACAGGTGGACATCTGGGAAGTCCCCGAACTGCACATGGGTGAATATCGGCAGGTGGTGGTCATCGGGCGTATTGGTCAGGCCAACCATGAGCCAGCGGCTTTTGCCCAAAAGATTCTACAAAGCGCCCAGCTGCCCAGCCAACTGGAGATGCTACCCGAACCCCGTTATCAGTTTCCGGCTCCCCACCCCAGTCAACGCTTCCTATTCGCCCCGAAAATTCTCACACCAGAACTGATGCTCGCTGCCCTCCAAACCGGCAGTGCCCATCAGACAGCCCAATTTCAGACCCTGCTAGAGCCACCCCCGCCGCTAGATGACATCCGTCCGATTGTGCAACCACGCGGGATGCAAATCGGTCTGGTATTGGCCGCTGGTATGTTTAATGGCCTGATCTTGGAACATGGCGAATTGGGACGTACTGCCGTTCGCAGCACCATTCGTACCGTTGAAGAATTGCGCGAAGCACCAGAGGAGGTGAACGAGGATGACCCCTCCGTTACCGAACGCGAGGTCTATCGCACCCGCCCGGTAGTCACAATTACCCTGTTGACCGAACGTGGCGAAATGCTGCCCATGACGGGTGATGCGGCGCTGGTGACGTTCATCCGCGAACACAAGACGGCTCTGTTAGATTACCTCAACACCCACTTCAAACCACTCTACGACTTCAACTATGCTTGTATCGCACCCATTCTCAACCGGGTTCGCATCGGCAAAGGACTCTTCGCCACGCAAAAGCATGTCATTGCCGCCGCCTATATCGCCCTCCAACAACGCAAGGGGATCTATCTGGTAGGTGAGCCGGGGGTCGGGAAATCGGTGATGGGCGCTACCCTCGCCGCAGCCATGCAAGCCCACATGCAACCCGATCAGGTGACTATTGTGATGTGCCCACCCCACCTTGTTGAAAAGTGGAAACGGGAGATTGCCAAAGTTACTCCCAGCAGTTATGTGGAAATCCTCGAAAATGTCGATGACACCCGCGCTTTCATGGACAAGTGTGGTCGCCTGCTACCGCATACCCTCAAAGTTGGCATCATCGCCCGCGAACGGGCCAAACTCGATGAAGGTTGGGAGGCCGCTGTTCAATGGCACCAACATCACACTGCCCTATGGCGTATCGGCACGGAACCACCCGATGACCTCAAAGGTCGCTCCCGTATTCACACTTACGATGTACCGCTCTGTCCCAGCTGTGGTGCGGTGGTCACCAAAGATCAGAAAGGGGAGAAGGTAGCAACACGGGCATGGTTGAATGATGCGCCCCGTGCCTGTCACACCTGTGGTGGTGCTCTCTGGCAAGGCAAACGCACCTTCAGCGCACCCAAAGCGGGTGAGAAACTCCCCCGCAAGAACCCACGTATGGCACTGGCCGATTATATTGCGCGAGTTCATCCGGGACGGGTCTATCTCTTCGTAAGCGACGAAGTCCACGAAATGAAGGGGTTGGCTTCCGATCAGGGCAACGCCTTTGCGGTTTTATGCAATGCAGCGGAGAAGGTCATCGGCTTGACGGGGACCCTGTATGGGGGTGTCGCATCGTCCATTTTTGGGCTGGAATATCAACTGAACCCCCGCGTGACCCGCCGTTACAACTGGGGTGAACACAATGTCAACAAAGGCAAACAGTTGGCCCGATGGGTGGATCAGATGGGGTCATTGGAACGCATCGTGGAATACAAACCGCAGTATGACCAGTCGGGACGTTACACTGGTAAAGCTCGCATCGAGCATCAACCGCAGGAAGCACCCGGTACATCACCGATGTTGGTGCGTGAAATCCTCGACCACGCTCTGTTTGTCGGTTTGACTGACATCAGCGACATGCCGCCTTATGAAGAAATCCCCGTGCCCATCGAAATGGATGCCGACCTGCGAGATGTCTATGACGACACCAAGCAAGCGCTGGGTGAATACCTCTTTCAATGTCGCTTAGAAGGGGATGCCAGCTTCTTGGGGCGCTACCTCCGCACCCTGTTGAGTTACCCCAATGCACCCTTTCGTGCCGAAAACGTCGTACATCGGCGTAAGCTACGGGGGGAGGATGGTGAGGCGATCCAAATGGAACGCTCGGTCTGGACCATGCCAGACTTAGGTGAGGAACGTCTCTATGCCAAAGAGCAGTGGCTGATCGACACGGTACGGGCAGAATTGGCCGAGGGGCGTAAAGTTGGGATTTTTGTTGAACAAAGTGCCACCCGCGATATTCAACCACGACTGGCGCAGTTGCTGACCCAACATATCCCTAATGCCAAGCCTTTTATCCTTTATGGCAAAGTTGAACCCAAGAAGCGTGAAGCCGTGTTGGAAACCCAACTCAAGGCGGGCTGCAATATCTTTCTTGCCAATCCTAAGTTGGTTCAAACGGGGCTTGACCTCGTGGCCTTTCCTACGTTGGTGTTTTATGAAATCAACTACAGCCTCTACGTCACCATTCAAGCCTCACGGCGGGCATGGCGTATTATCCAGACGGACGCCTGCCGCACCTACTATCCTTATTATGAGGAGAGTATGGAAGCGCGTGCGGTTGCTCTCATTGGGCGTAAACAACGGGCTGCCAAGTTGTTGTACGGTGACAGCGACATTGGCTTGAGTGAACTCACCGATGGTGGAGATGAAGCCAACGATCTGATTGCGGAATTGGCAAAATCCCTCGATGAAGACACGGGTGTCGCCAATCTGCGTGACCTCTTCCAAGCGGCGTCCAGTGCGGAAGCAGGCCGTGAGAGCCTCTGGCTGGTGGAAGCCGACGAACAAACACCTGATCCTCAGCTTGTCCTCTCACCACAGTGGTTTGTGGTAGAACGCTGGTTAAACGAGGCCCGTACTTGGCAGATCGTCTCGCATCACGTCAACGGCTCGCTGCCCATCAATTTGTTTGCCACGCTCACTGAGGCTGAACAGGTGGCTCGACAATTAGTGGCCCAAGCGCCCCACCGTTACCGCGTGATTGGCTACCCTGATCCACAGACACAATACATCCAGTTTGAGGGTTTAGAGCGTCAGGTCATCCAACAAACCGCCCAAGTCCGCCTCCCTGAACATGCCAACTATGATGCACTCGAACAATGTGCGATCGAGTTAGGTGGGCTACCCGATCAACCAGCGATTACGGCTGACCAGCCATCCAGCCTCTCCCGATTACCCCCCAAAACCAAAATGTCACGTCGCCGGGTCAGTCTATCTACTGCGCCGGATACCCCCCAAATCCCGGATCAGTCCCCGAAGCCAACGCTGCCCAAATTAGCCCGGCGTGAATCCGCTCCAACCCATGAGGTACGTCAGCTGGCTTTGTTCGAGGTCTAGGGGTCTATGATGATTCCCGATACCACCCTACACCTCTTGCGGGCCATCTATCAGGGTCAGTCGGCGGGGTATCTCACACTGACTGCCATCCATCCCAGTAAACGTCTCCCGACTCCTTCCCGTCATATTGCGATTACGGATAAAGCAGCTGTGCATCAAGCGCTCACCGACCTCCTAGCTGCCAATACACAGGGCTGGGGAGCCTACTTCTCGGTAGCGCTGCGGAAGCATCCATTAGAACGGTGGAAACGGGGTGGGCAGTCCGACCTGCTGGTGCTGCCTGCCTTGTTTGCTGATCTGGATGGGGACTTAACTACCAGCTTTAAGCGTATTCAGGCGGCTGGGCGAGCGGGAATGCCGGCGGCTTCGGCGATGGTCGGCAGTGGGCGTGGGCTGCACCTCTACTGGTTCATTACACCAACCACCAATTTTCACACCGCCCATCGGGTGTTGGCAGGTCTGGCGCAACGATTGGGTGGTGATATCACCACGCCGACCAATGCCCTTCGGCTACCGGGCAGTCATAACACCAAACCGGATGTGAACCGCCTCTGCCAACTGCTGTGGTTAGCCGAACACCGTCATTACACCTTAGCTGACTTCGAAGCGTTTCAAGTCGAGTCGCCACAGCGACAGCAGGCTAGGCTTCCTATCTGTTGGCGTGCGCCTCCCACACTTGCGGATGATCTCAATCCCGATCTGGTGGAGGCAGTTGTCCATATCCTCATGCGGGATTACGCTGGTTTCGTCCAAAAAAACGGCTGGATTGGCAGTCTGTGTCCTTGTGGGCATACCCGCGATCAACCGGGACGTCACTTCGGTTTTTCACCCCTACATGGTATGGGTCGCTGCTTTGGGCGGCACGGCCAAATCTTGTTGAAGGAGTTATGCACCCTTATCGGTGTAGACCCTGCCCACTATGGCGGATTGTATCAACACAACAGCCGCTAGGTATTCTTCTCTATAGGACGAATAAGGTTCTGGAAACGAAGCACAATCAACAAGTCACAAAAGTCTACAGCGATACGTATTTGCTGAACTTCGGGATCTCCCCCATAGCTCAATGTCTCAAAATACCCAGTATCTTCATGGTATTGATAGACCTGTTGAAGCTTCTCCATCCCTGTCAGGGTCACGCTATCTGATGCTGACACATCCCAACCCGCCAACCAATCGTAATCCTCATGCCCGCCATAGGATTCATAACCGAAAATATCAAAGTACCACCGATCGGGATTGATGAAAAATCCATTGGTTTCTGTATACAGTGCAGCCAAATCATGATATGCCCATTCCGAAGCCACAAAGTTATCGAAATAAGCAGCAACCGATCTTGGGTCGTTGGTGAAGTCCATATCCAAAACCACATGATAGGGCGAATTTGGTAGCTCTTGCAGGATGCTGGTAACCCGTTGAATGCAGTGGTCAAGGTCTCCCTGTCGCAAGTACGGACTAAGTTCGTTCGCAACACTACCCCAATTCATATCAGATTACCCCTATGTATATGCTCACGTTTGATGAAAGGAAATACCTGATGACAAAACAAAAAGCTAAGACCAAAGAAACCGTTATTCTGCTTCGTATCCCGGATGTCGAAGCCCGGAGTAGTGAGGGGTCTATCACCATCCAAAGAGGTGATCTAGGGCATCTTCAGCAGTTCAACTATACGGGCCTGACCCTACGTGGCAATATTGCCGAAGCCGTGCAAAATGCTCTAATCGCGCTGGCAAAGCTGGAGGCCAATCCACCGAAATTCACCCCTGATACACCAACCCAAACGGATGGCACTGACACCCCCGATACACCACTTGATGAAAATGCTGCTGAACCCGATGATGACACAGGAACAAACGAGGAGGAAGAAGCCGAAGATACTAAAGTCATCAGTGACACCTCAGCCGATGCGGAACCCTCACCCCGCATCACCAGCGCCCCTCATGCTGTTGAGAGTGCGATTCCAGCCAACACCGATCAAATGTCCTTGTTCTAGCCCAAAGATTAGGAGAAAAATCATGACCGATCATGCTGCAACACCTCAAACCCGTGTATTTGTCATCGGCGGGGTGCGTATCGTGGAAGATGCTTCGATGGCAGGCAAAAGCACCCCCGAAATTCAAAAAATGCTGACGCCCCTGTACCCACAGATTGAAAATGCCACCGTGCGCGAACGCACTGACGAAGCCACTGGAATGACCATCATCGAGTGGATCCAACGCGCTGGTCGAAAAGGTTAATTGCTCGTACCTGCTGTCCAACTTAAAGCATAAAAGTTCCGCTGTGGGCAGCAGGTTATCTGTTTGGAGAACCATCCATGAACAATGCCCATTTACACCAACTAGTCACCACCCTCGAAACCCTCGATCCACTGAAACTAGAAGCCGTGAACCTGTTGCAGACTCTACGCTCTCAAACAGGTGAATGGTTGCCCACCACCCTGACACCAGAAACAAAGGAACAGGTCATCACCGCGACTGTCGAACTGGTGGCCTATACCCGGCGTAGTGCAAACATGGCCCGCCTGCTGTCCCAATTGCAACCTATTCCACTGCGTGATGTACCTGTGGTGGAGTCTCAGCCATGAATCTCAACGACCTACAAGCCGCTGCAACCTTTTTAAGCGCCGCTGCACTGGCTGACCCAGTGTTAGCCTTATGCAGCAGTCTGGCATGGCTCGACCCTCTTGTCACACAGGCAAACACCTTCTTGGATGACTTTGAAACGCCTTATATAGATACGGATGATGCTTGGCTGAATATCGCTTTTGGGTGGGACATTGCCCGTCGCTGCTTTCCGGCGGTGTATGCCGAAACGACGCTGGCCCTGCGAAAGGGTGCAAGTGAGGCTCAAATCTCAAGTCAGTTGTGTCAGGGCATCAACCAGCACCTCGGCGGTGTCGAACTACATGATCTTGAACAACTCCACTTTGGTCTGCCTTTCTTTGGGATGGGCATAGACGTCACCTCCCCGGAGTTTTTCGGCGATCCCGACCATACACCACTGGTACAACTCTATGCGTTATTTGACGTGACAGTTGGTGAATATACCATTCCGGAAGGTTATCATCAGGCCGCTCAGGTCGCGCATGTTCTGGCTTACAGTCTTCGTGAAACTGAGGATACCCACTACGGCAATCTAGCTTGGCTGCTGGATTGGATGTTTGCTCAAACAGGCAATACCGCCGCAGATTACACGGATAACGACCTCTTTGAAATGGGACTCGAACCCCTGCCGTGGCAACCGGATGAAATTGAATTCAACGCCCAGATGCACACCGAGGCCGCTGAAATCCTGACCTGCGCCCAGCAAGGTATGACCACTCTGTTGAATGACTCGGCGTTGCAGACCGCCTTACGTGCCAATATTGAAACTATCGCCCCATCCATGCGAAAGGTAAACCGTTATGACTTTAGCGACGCCCATGCCCACCGTCTTGCAAAACGCATCCGATGGCCTGACCGCCCTGAGCCAGTTGATGCGAACCGAACCGCTTTTGACGCTGAAGGTCTATCCCTTTGGGGTGCTGATGCAGCGTAAGACACCACAGGGCTGTATGGAATATCTGGTTGACCCGGCTCAACTCGCCTTACAATTAGCCGCTACCGTGCGTTTGGAAACAGGTATTTTGTCATCCAATACTCTGTACGTCTCGCAAGAAGGGGTGCAAAAAGTGGTGGTGGAATACCGCAAACGTCAGAAAACGGCGGTCTTTCTCGAAGGCACTGACGCACCGGTGATTATCCCGATGCCGGATATACTGCTGTTTCGGCGCACCCATGATAAAGGCATCCCCGACTACCGCGTGTTTGCGGTCAAAGAGCGCCCAACCGACCTCAAAGCCAAATTGTTCCATGTACCGCTGCCGAATATCTATGAGGATGGCAGAGTCTGTTGGGGCAGTGTTCAGCAATTGCAGGTTCACCAGCTTACTGGCACCGATCTCACTGAAGATTGGAAAATCCTGCTCGGCACACGCTTTGGTTCACATAATGCAGGTCGGCGTAGTAAAAGCCATCCCGATGACATCCGCAAAAAGTATCTGGCGATGGAACAAGCCAAGACCCGCGTCTATCCCAAGTCTGATTTGCTACCTGCTAACCGCACGTTGGAAGATCTATTGGAGGGATTTCGCAAATGAAACTCTATGCTTATGAAGGTGCATGGCAGATTGACCATCTGCTGATGGTGGGGGTGGGTGGAACTGGTTCAGTCCTAGCTCAAATCATTGCCCGTATCCTGTGGCAGCGTCGGCAAATGGGCCAAAGTGTACCCCTGTTGCATCTCGTGGATCCTGACGTTGTGGAAGAAAAAAATGTGGGCCGACAGCACTTTTTACCGCTCGACATCAGCATGGGCAAGGCTGAAGTCACCGCCCGCCGCCTGAGTTTACTCTATGGGTTGCCAATTATGTGGTCAAACGAGGCCTTTGATGCTGAGAAACACCTTCAACATGGCACAGTTTTGATCGGCTGTGTGGATAACCATATGGCACGACAAGCCCTCGTGAATGCGGCTGAGGGAATTGCCTATCTCGACGTTGGTAATGATCGCACTTATGGGCAAGTGGTGTGCGGCTCTACTGGGTCACTAGAAAAAGTCATGCGGGTCATCCAGCAAATGGAAAGTGATCAGCCGTATGCTCGCCGCGAACACTACTATCCCTGTCAACATCTCCCCAACATCGCCTTGCTCTATCCTGAGTTGCTTCAACCTGAACCGCCAACCCCTGAAATACAGCCTGACCTGTCCTGCGCGGAATTGGTCATGGCCGAGGAACAGCATTTACTCATCAACGATGCCGTAGCGATGGTGTGCAGCAACTACCTCTATAAATTGATTAACCGTCAACCTTTGACCACCTTTATGAGCTTGGTGGATTTGCACTCCCAAACTACCATTTCGAAACGCATTACCCCCAATGAACTGCGTAATTGCTTACCGGCTGTGACTTCCAACGCTAACGTAGAAAAATAGGAGATTCCAGAATTGGCGTAGAAAAAGTTGGTAGCGAGATAATCCAATGGACGTAAAAAGATAGGCGTATTGAGCCTATATAAGCCAAAAGGGGTTCGATTCCGCTCAATGACGTTCCTATTCCTCTGCTCCTTGGGTCATTCAGATCCCTATACGTTTTCTACGTTTAATCTGGAAACGGCAACTTTTTCTAAGATTGCGCTGGAATTTTCTACACGGCGATTGGATCAGTAAGGTTCAAAACACCTGATTTGAGCCTTTTCTTTTCTACAATAATTTTGGAAGTCACACCGGCATAAATCCCCAACCCGCAGGAGCTTCCATTTGTGATTAGCAGAAACAGTAGGGTGTGTTCAGATCAGCACCCGATTTAGACTTTCCAACAAGTGCTATTGAGCCGGATTAGATTCCTATTCCTTTCCACTGTTGTGAGACGCGCCGATGAGCGCGTCTTTTGTTTTCTAGGAGATCCCATGTTGACCTTGAACGAATTAACTGGAAAAGTTGCCCTACCTAGCGAGATTGACCATGCTCTCAAAATGGGGTTTGATCTTGCCATCAGTATTTCGGGTGGAAAAGACTCTGATGCTATGGCCCGCCTACTCCACCACATGCGATTTCATCAGGCACGTGGTTGGAACGGACGCATCATTCTAATGCACGCCCATTTGGGCCGGGCTGAACACCAAATTACACTTCAGTATATTGCCCGTTTTGCCAACCAACTTGGACTGCCACTCCATGTTGTGGATGGGGGTGATCTGGTAGACGTAATGAAAGCTCGAAAATTAAAGTTAGAAGCGCAGGGAAAACACGCTCCATTTTGGCCTTCGGCTCAAGCCAGATACTGCACATCTACTTGCAAGCGCGACAAGTTGAGTGCTTTCCTGCGCCATTGGTCAGGCAAGACGGGTCGAGTCATTTGCGCGATTGGGCTGCGTGCCGCCGAATCCACCACCCGCGCACAAAAATCTATTTTTCAACCTCGTGAGGGGGTAAATACGTTATCACGCATTGCCTACGATTGGTTGCCCGTCCATCATTTCACGACTGAGGAAATTTGGAATGCACTTGGGTACAGCTTAGACCAACTTCAAGCCCTTCAAGCCCAATTCAAGGGCATGGCACCTCATGAGGTTTTCCGAAGCAGTTTTAAGGCTCATCCTGCCTATGGCCTCGGCAACACAAGATTGTCATGTGGACTGTGCATTTTCGGCAATCTGGGGAATCTACACAACGGGGCATCGCAAAATCCGGAAGTCTATCGAGAATATGTGCAGCTTGAAATTGAGTCAGGTTATGCTTTCCAACCGCAGCGTTGGTTAGGCGACGTCGCACCGGAATTACTTACACCCGAAATGCAAATTGCTTTCCAACGAGCCAAAGCACAACCGCCAAAACAGCACTCTCCCCAAAGTCCTCTATCTATACCACAGCAACTACCGCTGTTCTGAATCTTCGTTTGGCTGGCGAAACTGTGGCGTCGTCTGTGAGTTGTTTGAACATATACCATTTCAATACCACTTTTTGGGCAGCGTATGCTGCCCCGAACGCCTGCGGCGTTCCGACATTTTTGCCCAGCATTTTTGAAAACAGCACCCTCGTAGAAGGGCAAAAATGGAGCAAGCCTAACAGCTTGCCCCTGCACGTGCCGTGCAAGGGGGTATGCGTTCCCTCGTCACGCATCACTTCCTGCGGAAGTGGTGATGGTCGGGACTAACCTTCGGTTATCCCATGCCACCAAACCGATCACTTAGGCCAGTGATCGTGAATTGACGAAATATTCCCCGCCTGATGTCATAAAACATCCCGCGTGCATCACCTTCGTTCCTATATAATGTCACTATCCTTATGAAACCAAGCCGATAACTTCAGATTCCTATCCCTCTCAAAGCATGAACTGCCACCCGATTAGCGTTGCTATCTGGAAAGGAAACCCATGCAAGAAGATTATCAACTCAACAACGATTTGGACTTTCGTTATACCCATCGCAGCAGTATCAGTATGACCCAAGCCATGTGGGAGAAATTGTGTCAAGTCGTAACTAATCGCCGCGACCCCAAATTCAAAACCAGCGATGCGGTACGGGAGGCCATTCGGCTGTATTTGGACAGTGAAGAAGACCTGATTGGCAGTCGCAAGCATTTCAGCAAATCACTGCAACGTAGTCTGAGTTTACATGAACAAACCATGCTGTTCAGTATTCATGCGCTCCTATTGCTGGTGGCACGGTTATTTGTGTATATCATCAAAAGTCGTGACGGACGCGACGTTGATCCGATGTGGTTGATTGAAAGCTCAATTGTAGACAGCAAAAAATTGTCCAAGCGACTAATTGAGGCGGCCAACGCTGTTCGCAAAGATGAAAATATTCAACCAGAGTCGTAGCCGATGGCAAAACCAAAAGAAAAACGTGAACGGCGCGGCACCATCTGGTCAAACTTACGCTGGATACACCCGGAGCGCACCGGTTACGGGACAGGCGTGCAGTCACTCAAAGAGAAACTGCGGTATTTCACTTATCGGGATGACCGCGATGTAAAAGCGCCTGCGGGTGGGCGGCGCTGGGTAGATCACGGCTTGGGTGCAACACACCGCGAAATCCTAGAAAGCTGTCAGGCTCTCACCAGTGATGACCGTCTGGCATGGAGTGTTATGCTCAGTCCCAAGCCGCGCTTGATGGCCCTCATCGAGCAGGCAACAGACCGCCGCGAATTTTTGGAAAACTTGACCGAAGAAGTGGTCGAGCAGTGGTTTGAAGCACGGGGTTATGTTGACCCCCTCTACAGCTATGTGACCCATGATCGCTCAACTTCGGAGGAAGGTTTGCAAATGTTACATACCCACATCATCCTGCCGGGAACGGTTGAAACTTCCGCCGGACGCGAACGGTTTGATAATCGCCCAACCGACCTGCGCGAGTTCAATGAACTGGTCGAAGATCTATTTGAACTACACATGGATCGCTGGCTAGGAAAAGAGTGGCGGATGCAGTGGGCAGCCATCCAACGGGAGGAATATCTCAAGAAATATTTCCAAGCGATGCAGGGGGAGGCACTTCCCGCTAACCTACCCGAACTCGCCGAACAACTGTATGAGCAAGGCTTCTCAGTCGCGCAAATCCCAACGCATGTCACCACCGTTGACACCTTCAATGAATGGTTGGTCTCACTTGACCGTAACAAGAACAGTCTTGATGCGTGGTTTGGTCGGGAGACACGATGAGACAAATGCATCATCCCACTTGTGTCGGGGTATTGATTATGGGTATCGCTTTTAATGTCACCCTGAGTCTTCTTGGAATAGCTGGGATGCCACTAACTGATGCCCTCTATTTGGCTGCCATCGTAGTCATCCTATTCTGTTCAGCAACTGTACACCTGCTCCTCCGGCGCAATCGAAAGGATGGGGCTTAATGTATTTCAAGCTGTTCACCGATGGGCAGACCTTGCTCGGCAGTCCGTTCCTGATAGTACCCCTTGTGTGCTTGCTGCCGATATTGGTGCTTGGTTTTGCATGGCATTTAGGCGCAGATATCCGACGGAGTGAAGCAGGTGGGCAGTCGGGTCATGGGTCACGAGTTGTGCTGCACCTATCCGTCACCTTGATCGTATCCTTCATTTATATAGGCGTCGCCAGCCATTTTGCCGTGGTGCGCGGGTACAGCACTGACTTGACGGGTTTTCTCGAAATGGTCGTCGGGCAACCGCCCCGTTACGTGAATCAGCCACGCATCCTCATTTTTGCGATTGGACATTGGATCACTCTCTTTCTTGTGAATATGGTCATTTATCAGAATTTGCAACCGGGTGGCTGGCTGCGGCAGAAACTTGATCAACAGCGCAATCCGCGTGTCCAACGTGGTGAACTAGGGTCATCCCATTTCTGCACCCACCGCGAGTATAAACGCTATCGCCGTGCTGATGCGGAAGGCATGACCTTCTACGGTGCATTCTGGGGCGAACGGAAGGCACGCCTAGATGCGGGGCAAGGCATGTTTTGTTTGAACGGTGAAGATGCTGCCAGAGGTATTCTGGCGTTGGGCGGTCCGGGGTCGGGTAAATCTCAGGGGGTAATCCTGCCTGCCATTGCCGATAACATGATGAATCGCCACAGCTTGATTGTGGCTGACCCACAAGGAGAACTCAAACATCACATCCTCAAATATGCGCGAGTGACCGGACATCTGGTAGTGATTCATGATCCCACCGGTACGGATTCACCGCGCTTTAATCTGTCTGAGAACATTCAAACCGTTTCGGATGCACGCGCCATCGCGGACGTGCTGGTTCCATCGGCCCAAGGCGATAACAAGTTCTGGTCAGACAGTGCCGCCGCGCTGCTGGCCGCCTGCCTCATCCGCTATAGCAATCTGGGGGAAATTTATGAAGCACTCAAAGACCTCAAGGTGATGGCAAGCGACTTTGGCAAAAAAGTAGATGACGCCGCACTGCTGGCAAACTCGTTTATTGCCAGCGTCAATTCCGATGGCAAAGTAGCCTCCAATGTCGTGGCGACCCTCGCCACTGCGCTGACAGGTTGGGCCTCGATTGAGGTGCGCCAGAATACGGGTGCCAGCGATTTCGATGCCGACCTGATTGTGCAGCAGCCGACAGTCGTCGTGCTGACCTGTCCCGGACGAATGCGAGCCGTTTATGCCTCCTATCTGGGCGCAGTGCTGCGCAAACTGATGTTGGACTTGGATACCATCGGGGAAGCCAATCAGGGGCCTTTGCCGATGCCAGTCAATATCATCTTGGATGAGTTTCCGACACTCGGCAGGCTCGACAGCCTCGTCGCAGATGTGAACCTTGTCCGCAAACGGCGTATCAGCATCTTGATTGCGGCCCAGACCAAAGGGCAGTTCCACCTCATTTACGGCAATGATGGTACACAGGCGCTTTTTACGGGTCTGGCAACTCAGATTGTCTATGGCGGGTGCGATGCTGAGACGGCTGAGTTCTACAGTCGTGCTTCTGGTACTGCAACCCAGCAGGATGGGGACAAAAACCGCCCGACTTATCGCAGTCGCCCATTGCTGACAGTAGATGAAGTGATTACCCCACAGGCCGGGAATGCTACCCTTTTCGCTCGCTATGTTGATCCCGGTTATGCCACCCAGATTATTCTGACCTGCCGTTTGACCCGCTTATATGAGCGTAAAGATTGGGAAGTGCGTCTCAAAAATAGTGCGGAACATGAGCCGCTACTATTAGAGCGTGGCATCACGATTCGTTTAAGTGAAGCACTCAATATGCAGACTAGACCTCTTGTCCCTGAGCCACAGGCTAGCCCCGTGCGTCCTAGCCTAGATGCCCATTTTGATGCCATTTATCAGAAAAGCCAGAAATTACCTATCGAGCAACGAGCACAGGCTAGTGACGATCTATTGGCCGTAGTTGCACCCAACCATCAGGTGTTTAATGCCAGTCTGAAGGATTTACGGAGTGCCAGAGTATGAACAAACAAACCACTGTCAGAGCAGTCGCCCGAAAAACAGGACGCACGTATTTTGAAGTTCAGACTATCCTAGAAGCTATTCTCACAGTATGGACAGAAGAATTGGCGAATAAAGGACAGATTGTCTTGCAAGATTTCCTGACCATCAAGGTCACTAAAATCAAGACCCATCAACGAGGTAACTTGCGAAACCACACCGCTGATACACGGATGATTCAAACTGCTTACCGTGTGGATACACGTATCAGTCAAAACTTGAAGCATCGGATTCGCAAAGGCAGCAGTGATACGCGAGAATAAAGCCATGAACAAGAAAAAAGGTGCAATTTAGGAAAGACCGAGTCCTAGGTCGACCGTTCCTCTGATAACCATACCGGGTCGCCACTATTGGCAAGCTCATGAGTAATAATTTATGTCCTGCTTTGTCTTCCTTCTCGCGGGGATGATGCGAATCCAGTAAAATATCTAGGAATATTCAGCAAATCTGTTCGTTTTTTCTTTGGGGAGAGTTAAAGGGTGGTAGTCGGCCAAACCCATATCACACAGGGGCAAATTGAGGCGTACTTGTTTGAGGCTGCAAACATCCTGCGTGGGCCAGTCGACGCCTCCGATTTCAAGACATACATTTTCCCACTCTTATTTTTCAAGCGGTTATGCGATGTCTATGATGAGGAAATGCGTGTTGCTGTTGACGCACACGGCGAAGCATTTGACGAGGATCATCGTTATCGAATACCCGATGGCTGTCATTGGGTGGCTATTCGGCGATTATCAAGCAATATTGGCACTCAACTACAACATGCTTTAAAGGAGATCGAGCGCGTCAACGAGGTACTCACTGGTATTTTCGGGGATGCTGCTTGGGGTAATAAGGATCGTCTGCCTGACTCCTTGTTGAAAGATTTGATAGAGCATTTTTCCACCCTTACATTGTCCCGTAGCAGAGTTGAGCCAGATTTACTTGGGCGTGCCTATGAATTTCTGATCAAAAAGTTTGCTGATCTCACCAACAAAAAGGCGGGAGAATTTTACACACCACGCTCGGTTGTGAAATTGATGGTTGATATTCTTGATCCTCAGTCAACTGAAACGGTCTATGATCCCGCGTGTGGCACTGGGGGAATGTTGATTGAAGCCATTCATCATGTACAGGAAGCAGGGCAGGATGTACGCAATCTTTATGGGAAACTTTATGGACAAGAGAAAAATCTGACGACTTCTGGTATTGCACGCATGAATCTGTTGATTCACGAGGTAGAAGATTTTCATATCGTTCGTGGTGACACATTACGTCAGCCCGCGTTTTTCATGGGAGACAACGTATCGCAATTTGACTGTGTAATTGCCAATCCGCCATTCTCATTGAAACAGTGGGGTGATGAAGTTTGGGAAAAAGACCCATATCAACGTCCATTTGCGGGAATGCCACCTAAGACAAATGGAGATTATGCGTGGGTGCAGCATATGATTCTGTCGATGGCCCCAATCAAAGGTCGTATGGCAGTAGTCTTACCACACGGTGTGCTTTTCCGCTCAACGGGTGCGGAGTCTCAGATTAGACGTACCATTCTCAAGCGTGACCTCGTAGAAGCTGTTATTGGTCTGGGTCCAAATCTGTTTTATGGTGCAGGTTTATCGGCGTGTATTCTCGTTTTAAGGTCACGTAAAGCGACGGAACGGCAAGGCAATGTGCTAATGATCGATGCCGCACGCCTGTTTCGTAAGGGACGTAACCAAAATACGCTTGAGCGTGAACATATTCAACAAATCCTGACTTGGTATCACGCTGGCGAGGATGTAGAAGGCGCAGTCAAAAGCGTGAAGCTAAACGAAATCGAGGCAAATGACTGGAATCTCAGCATTCCACTCTATGTTGAACCTGTTATTGAGGAGGAAACTATTTCAGTTGAAGAAGCGCTTCAAAATTTGAAAACCGCCTTAAATGAAGCCTATGCAGCAGAAAATCGATTGGCGTCACTGCTTAAGCAGGCAGGGCTGACTGAATGAATGGGACAATGACACAAAGCGAGCTGGAAACCTATCTATGGGACGCGGCTGTTCTGTTGCGCGGCTTTATTGACGCAGGCGACTATAAACAATTTATCTTCCCATTACTGTTCTTTAAACGCCTGTGCGATATTTACGATGAAGAAACCATCTGGGCTGAACGCGAACGAGGCGAGGTTTTCAGAGAAGATCACCGACTTGAATTGACTATCCCCAAAGGTGCGCATTGGGATGATGTCCGTCAACAGGCGACCAATGTTGGGACTGCAATTCAAAACGCGATGCGGACAATTGGAGCAAACAATCCACCGCTGTACGGTATTTTTGGTGATGCCCCTTGGACGAATAAACAGCGTCTTTCGGACAGCACTCTGCGCGATCTGATTGAACATTTCTCATCACAAGACCTGACATTGGAGCGCGTGTCCGACGATTTACTTGGACAGGGTTACGAATATCTCATCAAGAAATTTGCTGATGACAGCGGACATACGGCAGCGGAATTCTACACCAATCGCACAGTCGTCGAGTTGATGACCCAGTTGCTTGAACCCCAAACGGGTGAGAGCGTGTATGACCCCACTTGCGGATCAGGGGGAATGCTCCTTGCAACTGCGATGGAACTGCGCCGACAGGGACGCGAGTATCGCAATTTGCGCCTCTATGGGCAGGAAATTAACTTGATGACTTCCGCGATGGCGCGGATGAATCTGTATATGCACGGGTTTGAAGATTTTGAGATCATACGTGGCGACACCTTGTCGTCACCCGCTTTCATTCGAGACGATGAACTACGCCAGTTTGACATCATCCTTGCCAATCCACCTTACTCAATCAAACAGTGGGATCGGGAGGCATGGACAACAGACCCTTTTGATCGGAATTTTCTCGGTGTGCCGCCGCAGGGACGTGCTGATTACGCTTTTCTTCAACATATTTTGAAAAGCCTTAAACCAGCCAGTGGGCGCTGTGCTGTCCTGTTCCCACATGGGGTATTATTCCGCGATGAAGAGCGCACGATGCGAAAACGCCTGCTTGAAGAATACGATCTGGTAGAGTGCGTCATTGGGCTAGGGCCTAACTTGTTTTACAATTCCCCAATGGAAGCCTGTATCCTTATCTGTCGCCGCAATAAAGACAGCCAGCGGCAGAATCATGTGCTATTCATCAATGCAATCAACCTTGTAACCCGTCGTCAAGCACAAAGTTTTCTCGAAAGCGAGCATGTTGCTGAAATTGTGCAAGCCTACCGCGATTTTGCGGATGTCGAAGGTTTTGCAAAGGTAGTGCCCATAAAGGACATCCTCGCTAACAATGCTAGTTTGAGTATCTCTCTGTATGTGCGAACCATAAATGGCAAAAATACCCCTGATAAACCACTTAGTGAGGTTATCGCTGATTGGCAAGCAAGTTCCACTCAGCTGCGCGAGACAATGAACACGTTATTCCAGATACTTGAAGGGTCACAAGATGAAGTATCCGTTGACTGAAGAAGCGAAAACCACAGCAAGAGCGTTAGTCTTAGCATGGGAAGCTGGCGAAATTGAGCAACGCACCTTGCTTCATGCTCCTGAAAAAATTGTTAATAATCGCCGACGTAATTTTCTCAGAATTGGCAATAACGAATACCTTCCATCCAGTTTGAAGGAACTCTCACTTTTTGGATTACTTGTTATAGAAAATGATCGAGGTAGTAACTATAACGTGTTGCTCCTGCAAGAGCTTCGCAACGCTGTCGAAAATGACTTTGAAGTTTCAGATTACTTTCTGACAATGAATGCTGTTGGCAATATCATTGTCAACAGCACTACTGGCCCGGTGCAAGGCGTTGGCTACAACACAGGCATTGTGCATCAAAATGTGGAACAGCTTGCTGATTACATGACTGCTTCGCTCGGACAAGCATTTCTTGAAACTCAGACTGACCTAAAAACTGCTATTGAGGAACTGCGAACAGCAGTTGGAGCCAATCAACAATCCAAGTTAGGGAAGGTAATTTCTGAGTTGGGCCGTTGTCTCCAACATGGTGCAAACACTGTCGCAATTGTCACCGCCCTGAATGCGGCTGCCCCGTTTCTACAAGGGTTGATGAGTGGATGAGTAATAAAACGGCCTTGTCAGAAGGTTGGAAAACATACCGCTTTGATCAAATGGCTGAGAATATAAATGAGCGCGTTCTACCTGCTGATGCTGAAGGATTACCTTACGTTGGGCTAGAACACCTTGACTCAGAATCTCTCAAAATTCGCCGTTGGGGATCACCGGATGAGGTAGAGGCACAGAAGTTGCGTTTCTATCTGGGTGACATAATATTTGGCAAGCGGCGCTATTATCAGAAAAAACTTGCTGTTGCAGACTTCGATGGTATTTGCTCCGCACATGCGATGGTGCTACGCGCCAAATCGGACGTGGTGTTGCCTAAATTTCTGCCTTTCTTTATGCAGAGCGAGGTGTTTTTCGAGCGTGCAATTGCAATCTCGGTAGGTTCACTTTCACCTACAATAAATTGGACAGCTTTAGCACGCCAAGAATTCCCTCTGCCACCGTTAGATGAGCAGTGCCGCATCGCCGAGATTTTGTGGGCAACGGAGGAGGCGATTGAAGGGTGGCTCACAGTTAGCGAACAACTTAGCGACTTTAGAGGTCGTTTACCGACTGAAAAGCTAAGGTCTGGTTCAGAAAAACAGATTGTTTCTGTTGATGATATATTAATCGACATACAGTATGGTTCTTCTGTTGCTGCCTTTGAAACTGGGCAGTTTCCTATATTACGTATTCCAAATGTGCTAAACGGTGAAGTTGATTTAGCTGATTTGAAATGGATTGATCTTCCCGGTGCTGACTTTGATCGATATGCTCTTCGAGAAGGAGACATCCTCATAGTCAGAACTAACGGAAATCCTGACTACGTTGGACGATCCGCTGTTGTAGATCAAACTGTACCAGCACGGTCAGTATTTGCCAGCTACCTTATCCGTCTCCAAATTGATCAATCACGTATACGGCCCGATTATTTGCGCGAAATTATCAATTCGCCAGAATTTCGACGTAGCTTACGGGGTGAAATTAAATCGAGCGCAGGAAACTATAATTTGAATACAAAGGGCATCAAACGCCAAAAGATTACTCTCCCTCCTATTGATATCCAAGATCAACTACTGGTAGACCTAAAACTAATTGACCAGCAGATAAAGCTGGTCAAAACAAATATAGAAAACCTAAGAAGTATTAAAAAGCGGGTGTTTCTAGAGTCTATAGGGAATGCATAAATGTTTAATGAAGCTAACAGTGTTGAGGAATTCATTTTTGCTGATTTGAGATCACTTGGTTGGCAGGTTGGGCAGGGACGTGATCTTGATCGCAACATAGACGACGTTCTGTTGAATAGTGAACTTATTGAAGCTCTCATACGGCTAAACCCTGCGATTGCCGCCCGTCCCGATTATGCCGACGACGTGATTTATAAACTGCGAGCCATTATCCAGTCGGCGTATTCGGATGGGCTAGTGCGAGCCAATGAACAATTCACTAAGTTCTTGATAGATGAACCGTCCATGCCCTTTGGAGTTGACCAAGAACACATCCCGCTTAAGCTGATTGATTTCGACAACCCTGCCAACAACAGTTATATCGCGGCGCAGCAGGTCACATATAAAATTGGGAAAATTGAGCGTCGCTTTGATATTGTGTTGTTCATCAATGGCATTCCGCTGGTAATCGGGGAGGCAAAAACACCGACTCGTGAGGCGATTAGCTGGGTAGATGGGGCAATCCAGATTCAACAATATGAAGATCGTGTGCCAACCTTCTTTGTTCCCAATCTTTTTTCGTTCGCTACGGAAGGCAAAACCTATCGCTATGGCGCGGTCAGAATGCCGCTTGATTTATGGGGAACGTGGCGCGACGAAGATTCTGAACCGCTGCCAGCAGGGTTAGATGCTCTACGTGCCGCTGTCGAAGGGATGCTGCATCCTGACGTAATATTGGATATACTGCACTATTTCGCGCTATTCGCTACGCATAACCAGCGCAAGATCAAGATCATCCCACGCTACCAGCAATATCAGGGAGCCAATAAAATCGTCGAGCGTGTACGACTGGGTACAAAGCTCCAACAGGCGATGAAAGGGTTGATCTGGCATTTTCAAGGCTCAGGCAAATCCTTGTTGATGGTATTCGCCGCCCAAAAACTACGTCTCGATTCCATGCTTAAAAATCCAACGGTATTAGTAGTAGTAGATCGTATTGACTTGGATACTCAGATCACAGGCACATTCAATGCTGCCGAGATTCCGAATACGGTCACGACAGAAGACCGTGAGGAATTGCGGCGTTTTCTGGCACAGGATACTCGCAAAATTATCATTACCACCATCTATAAGTTTCGGGAACCCGGTGGTGTCCTAAATGATCGGCGAAATATCATCGTGCTGGTAGACGAGGCTCACCGTACCCAAGAAGGCAATCTGGGTCAGCAAATGCGGGCGGCGCTACCCAATGCCTTTCTCTTTGGTCTGACAGGCACTCCCATCAACAAAAAAGAACGCAATACCTTCTGGGCATTTAGTGAAGAGGACGAACCCTACCTCAGTCGTTACTCTTTTGAGGATAGCATCCGCGACGAAGCAACTCTGCCACTACATTTTGAGGCGCGTTTAATTGAACTACGTGTGGACAAAGATGCTATTGATGAAGCCTATGCCCAAATTACAGGACATCTCAGTGAGCAAGATCAAGCTGAACTGGCGAAGATGGCTGCCAAAATGGCGGTGCTTATCAAGACACGCGAACGTGTGCAACGTATTGTCGCCGATATTGTCGGACATTACCGAGAGCAGATTGAGCCAAGTGGCTTTAAGGCAATGGTTGTTACGTTTGACCGCGAAGCCTGCGTATTATACAAGGCCGAGATGGACAACTTGCTGCCTCGTGAAGCAAGTGACATCGTTATGACTGTGAACAGCGGTGAGGACGAGTATTCATCTTACAAACGAGCAAAAAATAACGAGGAACAACTGCTAGAACGTTTCCGTGATCCCGCTGATCCACTTAAATTTCTCATTGTGACCTCAAAATTGCTTACAGGTTTTGATGCGCCAATTTTGCAGGCTATGTATCTCGACAAACCCCTAAAAGAACATAATTTGCTCCAAGCAATTTGCCGCACTAATCGCATCTATGCCCGCTCATCGGATCGTCCAGCAAAAACACATGGCTTGATTGTGGATTACATTGGTGTTTTCGATGAAGTTGCGAAATCTGTGACCATAGTCGACGAAGAAATTAACCGAGTTGTCACTCAACTAGATGGTCTCAGGGGAAAGTTCATACCTGCTCTGAATACATGCCTTGATTATTTCCCGAATGTTGATCGCTCAATTGCGGGGTATGAGGGGCTTATGGCAGCCCAGCAGTGTCTGCCAAATAATGATGTTCGAGATCAATTTGCGGCAGATTTTCTTGTCCTGTCCCAACTTTGGGAGGCACTATCGCCTGATTCTCTTCTTTCAGACTATCGTGAAGACTACAGATGGCTTTCACAGGTATATCAGTCAGTTAAACCGCCCAGCGGACAAGGCAAATTGTTGTGGCACACATTAGGCGCAAAGACATTGGAGCTTATTCATGAAAATGTCCATGTCGAAGCCGTGCGCGACGACCTCGATACTCTGGTAATGGACGCACAATTCCTTGAAGATTTATTGAGTGGCAAAAACCCAGAACAAGCAAAGGTGCTGGAATTTCAATTGGTCGCACGTCTACGGAAACACAAAGATAACCCAGTTTTTGTCGCATTAGGCAAACGACTGGAAGACCTTAAAGATAGGCATGAACGTGGTTTAATCACCAGCATTGAGTTCCTTAAAGTGCTACTTGAAATTGCTCGAGATACAGTACGAGCAGAAAAGTCTGTTGAAGAAGCAGTAGTGGAACGTGAAGAACAAGGTATGGCTGCCCTCACTGAGCTTTTTAACGAAACCCGTACCGCCAGCACTCCGGTGATGGTAGAACGTGTAGTTCATGAGATTGATGCAATTGTTCGTGTTGTACGTTTTCCGGGTTGGCAGCAAACGATTAAAGGCAAGCGCGAAGTTAAACAGTCTCTTCGCACCGCCCTGCAAAAATATCAACTCCATAAGGAGCAAGACTTGTTCGACAAAGCTTATGGGTATATTGAGGAATACTACTAAATTTGCGTGGGTATTGTTTTTAAATCAGTCTCTCGGGGTGTATCCTGTTGGCATGGTTGACTGTGTCGCCGTGTTGAGCGAAACTCGCAACTTAGATCTCTAAATCAAATACTTGATGGATTGAGTCTTGATCCCGATTTAAAGACTGTATTGAAGCTGTATCCATATTGGAATGAAAGCGAACAGTTCCAGTATCTAATAAGTGCCTTTTTTGAACAGTTTCCTCGACTACTTGAAGGCCATTTATAGGAGCAATGCTTTCCAAAAATGCTTGTGTACCTGCGGTATTTTCGGGTGAACCAATGAACTCCAAGTCTGGTTTGTCCTTGATATACTCCACCAGTCCGTTGGTATACTGTTTTGCGTCATCGTGCTTCTCAAAACGAGCAAGTTCCATCATATAGCTTTCGCTAATGTCGCTCTCAATTGGCAGCCCGTTTTTATAGACATCACGCAACGCGATAGCCGAATAACCCAAGTGTTGGCCATCTATATCCACTGTTTGGGCTGTATGAATCGAAAATCCATATAGCGGCTCAACGGGAAGTTCGGGTACATCTTTTTCCATCGGGTGAAAACTCAATTTTACTGTTTTGAGTTCCCATTCCCCCGCCTGTAATGCACCAATCTCAGCATGATGGTTCGGTAGTTGGGCTGCGCCCATGCGAATGAGGTCGGTTGTGTGGATGCCAGCCCGAAGCCCATTCAACTGACCCACCTCGCGCAAAAAATCTCGACGTTTTGCAGGGTCATCAGCCATGTCATGGGCTGCCATAAACCCATGTAGATGATCCTTATAGGTCTCGGCCTGATGCTCGTGTTTGAAATGAGCAACTTCGGTCACGCTGACGGTATCTGCACCCCGCCAATCCTCCGTATTAATCTTGAAGGGTGTGGCGCGCCAGCGCACATCCACCGCCGCGACTGCATAACCCAATGAATCCCCCTTTTGATCGGTAACAGGTAGAACCTGCATGTCCAAGACTTCGGCAGTCCGATGACCGGGCCGCCGGGTGTATACGGCGTTATGTTCGCGTTCAGTCGCCAGTGTTTCGGCGGTCTCCAGCGCCCTACTCCATTTCTCGACATCGGTCAGCGGTTTGGAAGGTCGGGGTGCTGAATCAACTTCCCCCGAATCTGAGGTGGCTAACGTGGGGTCATTAATCGGCGGCGCAGGTCTCTCAAAAAGACTGGGATCGAATTCCGGCAGTTGAGGACGATATTGGGGTATATAGGTGGTCGGCAGCGGCTTGAGTTCGGCTTCCCGATCTTTCTGTCTACCAAACGAAACCTTGCGAGCCGCTTTGCCATGCTCGACGGCAAAGACAAAACCTGCCTCTGTGCCGGTCATTCGCCCATTGCGGTGATGGGTGTGTCCGTTGTCAATAAAAAAGGCCGCGCCTTCCTCGCCATCTACCCCACGAATCATGGTGCGGTCCCGCTGGGTGTAGCGGCTGCCTTGTTCTTTGAAATTATAGGGTACTTGGTAGACTTGACCGCCCTGAACACCCCCATTGCGCGGGTCATCACCCGCTGTCCAGACGACAACATCGTGATAACCAATGGCATTGGCCGTCTCGACCACCCGCGCATCTACCCCTTGATCATTATCGCCCACATAGATTTGTGCCCCAATTTCAGCGGCCCGCATCACCAGTGCGGACGCATAATTCAACTGGGCATTGTTGGCGTTCATGCTGCCCGCAATCAGGATTTGACGGGGATTGGGCGGGATTGGTTTGATGGCTTGGGGTGAACGATACCCTTTGGGAATCGGTTGTGGTTCTTTTGGCTGATTCCACCGCTCCGCCTGTTCGCGCCAATTGATATCGCTGTGGGAGGGTAGATTGGGTAATTCAGAATGGGGGGTAATGCGATAGAGTTCCTGCACCCCTTCTTCTCGATAGCGTTCCCGATCAAATTCACCCGGCTCAATATGGCCCACATCCACGCCCCGCTTCGCCAGTGATTCGGCCAACCAGCGGGTGCGATGGCAGGTGCAAGTATCGGCACAGGCACACAAAAGCGCGATACGTTCCCCTTTATACGCGGCTTCAACCATCCCATCAAGGACATGCGTGGCATCCGGGCGGGTATCCATCACGGTATAATCCGCCTGCCCTGCCGGGGTATATTCCTCATCTTGACGCGGTTTGCCCGTCAAGGCCGATCGAGGTGCAAAACGCATCGGGCGTCCATTGATGCCTGTCCGTTCTGCGGCGACCTGCGCCAGTTGGTCATAGCTGTACCTGCCACGAAAGTCACTGTTACGGGTATCCACCAGAATAGTGACGCCTTCGGCGTCTAGGGCATCGAACATCCCCGACAGCCCCTTACCACCCTGCCAAGCATTGTAGCCCACCGAGTAGATACCACCGCTTTTTTTACCGGGGCGAGGCACGGGTAACTCATAAGCCATGTTTTAGCGTTCCCAATCCATCACAACGGGTTGTTGTTCGGGTGCAGGCTGTATGGGAATGGGATGGAAGTCCTCGATGCGGTGCTGGATGGCCCATTCATCCCGTTCCACCCGCGAGATGTCCGAGGGATTGAGCACATACTTGTTTTCGCTGACCCCATTGACCGACTGCACACTTTGGACAAACTCAAGCGCCGGCACGATGTTGGTCCCTTGTGTCTCCAAATCGCGTTTGTCCAAGTATTCCCGCAGAGATGCCGCGTAAAAGTCGGCCTCGCGTTGCTGCTCAAACTGGGCGACTTCATAGGCCGTCACGGCTTGAGATGTATCCCAGTCCCGGGAGGCCTCATCGTGTTCCCATGCTGCATCGAGTGCCACCACCGAATGCCCTAAAGATTCTCCGGAAGGGCTGTGAACAGGCACGACCTCAAACGATAGCTCGTGGTGAGGTGGGTAATCCGCTGCATACTGTTGGGCAGCATAGTTTATTTCCCGTTCGGCAAGGAAAGGATCATCTGGCCCTTCCTGAAACATCTCACCAAAACGCACATCTGGATTGAGGTGGAGGTCTAATTCTTCGGCCCGACTCACCATATCCGGGTAACTTTGCACATCGGCCAGCATCGCCGCACGGGTCATAGCCGATTGAATACCTTCCCGTTCCGCCATCGTCACGTAGGTATCCACTTCTTCGCGGGCTTCATCACGGTCAAAGTAAATACCGAGTGTCACAATTTCTTGCTGGGGTTCATCGTTTGCCTGCCAATGCTTGACGGTTTCAACCGCCAGCGCATCGACCCCATAACGGGCCACTTCAACTTCCAAGTCCGGGATGGGACGCATCCGAAATTCATAACCTAGCCCTTCTTCTAAAGGCAGATCATAGGCTGCCTCGCCAACCATACGGCTATAATCAAGGCGTGGGGGAGCAAAATGATTCGATGCAGGGGGAGGGGTCATCATCACTGCTGCCTCATGACTTCCCCAATCCATTTCTAGCCCATGACGTGCCGGATCAGGTGGCCCTTCACGGAATAAGCCTTCATTGCGTAGATGCAGGGGGGTGAACGCACCGTCTGGCAGATCAGCATGTTGGGCAAAGTCATGGGCTAGACCTGCCATTGTTTCCAATCTTTCCGCTACATCCGAGGATTGCACAATCTGATGGGCGGTCTGGAATGCGGCAGCGCGGTCTGATTTCATCCCCAAGCTCACGGTTTCCATTTTTGTTTCGAGTGTCTCATGTTCCAGCCACGCTTTGACCCCATCGACCAGATAGGTGGGCTGCTCGCTGCCTTCGGTTACTTCTTCACGCACCGTCACCCCATAAAAAAGGCCGGGTTTAACTTCCACTTCGCCGCCATAACGCCCAACCTCTCGGGCATGAATCACATCAGCGGGTAGGGGAACCTTGTAGCCGTTCAAGCCAAATAATTCGGCATCCCGTTCCCATTCCCGTTCCCGATGAATGGCCGCGATTGGGCGGGTATCGTCAGGGATGGTGAAGGCATCCGCCGGGCCATGTTCAAAAAGTGTATTGCCCTTAAAACCGTTGTCTTGGGCCAGCCGCAGCGCTGACCCCATCGCGTGGTCAAGATCGTGCCGACCCCATTCATAAACCAATGCACGTGCATCCGCGATGGCATCCGAGCGTGGGTCAAGATACGAGACCGATTCATCATAATTGCGGGAGCGGTATGTTTTGAGAACAGCAGATTCGGTGACCTCTTTTTGGAGAATGTCGCTTTCAAACGTTTTAACTGCCGCCAACGTCACATCCCCTTTGTCATTCGCGGCAGACACTTCAAACCCGTACATCGGCGAGGTGGCATCCCCCTGCGGATGGATACGCAACGGCGCGATCCCAGTGACATTTTCGGGTGAACGATAACTCGCCATGACGTAAGGCGGGAGATAACTCACATGTTCATTCAGGTCGGTTTGCCAAGCCACCCGTTCGGCTTTTAATGTATTTGCCATACCTTGTTCCTCTCTTTTTATATCCGTTATCTCGGCACCCAAACGCAGTGCCTCAGCCAACAAGGGATCCATTTCGGGATGAGTGGGCAGATCAGATAGTGGCTCTCGCCCAACCAGTCGTTCATACAAGGCATAATGGGCAGGTTGCATGGGCTGCCACATGGGGGCATCTACCTGCTTTTCGGTAAATTTCGCCCAGTTTTCGGAAGCATCATGGGCATCAAAGGCCGCCGCTTCCAGTTCATCACATTGCACCTGCGCTCCTGCTAGGGTGTTATGCTGACCCAATGGCAGATAACTGCCCGCCAGATCACCGCTCAAAACATCGCGGTACACATCCAGCAGGGCTGTTTGATAGACTTGCTCGGATTGCGTTGGTGGCAAAACAGCAAAACAGGCTTCATGCCAACCCCAACCCACGTCCGATGGGGCATCTATCACCCTTTCAGCAGCGCGTTCCATCTCCGCCCGATGGTCTAAATAGAAGGTTGGGGAATTAGGGGAGGCAGGCAACAGCGGCTGACTGGCTGACAAATGACCGCGTGCCTGCGCTTCATGGGCAGCGGTTTCTATCAGCGTTGGTACATCCCCCTTCGCCTGCGCCTCTTCTAGCATCATGCTTAAGGCTGAGGCTTCATAGGAGGATAAATTCCGACCAATCACGGCACTGGCAGTCCCCTGTTCATTCAGCGCCAGAATGGACACCGAAACCGACTCACCCGTGAACACCGCATCGGGTGGATAGCTGGCGACCATGTACCCCGCCGCATATTCAATCGGTTGGGTCTGGATACTAGGTAGATGTTCCTCAATGGCGGCGCGGCCCTGCTCATATAGGGCGGTGGAGGCTTCGTAGAGGTGTTCTTCCGCCTCAGTCTGACTGACATACTCCGCCAGCGTCAATCGCTGTTCGACTTCGACCCCCTGCATTTGACGGCTGCTGCGGACTAAATCCACGCGGTAACGATCATCATCACTTTCGGGGAACGCCAATTCGACGCCATAGACCGCATCCTCAGCATAGTCCACTAGACAGGTCTTTTTGGGATAGTCCTCATCACGCACCGCCAGTGTATCCGTGCCAAACTGCCGTACACCCATTAGTCTAACTCCATCCCAACAGGGCTAAAGGCGACATCCGCTTCGAGGGGAGTACCCCACAGGTCACGCTGCTGAGTGGCAAGGGCCATCGCTTCGGCAGTATCTAATACCTGCCCCACGTCCTGCGTGCGCTCGGCGACCCCTAGCAGGTATTCAGCAGTGCGATAAGCATGATTCCAATCCCCGGTGGCAACTGGCGCGAGATGGGCAATCGGCTGCCCAGCCTCATCTTGATGAATCGAGAGGATGGAGGTAATCGCCTCGTTGGAGTTGTTCGGGTCAGGCTGATAGACCCCAATCCAATAGGCCGTGTTGGTGCTTTCATCAAATAAGGGCGGCGGTATGCTGGCCGGGTCAAAATCCTCGGCTTGTAGGCCCAAACCACGCATAACAGCCTGTAATTCATGGGGTTGGTCAATTTCCTCACGGGCCAGTTCAGCCCCACTCACCGCCACTGTCTGTGCCAGAAGTTGATCGCGTGCGACCCATGTCGCCTCAGCCTGAAAATCCGGCATATCAGGGGTAAGTGTGTTGTCCACCACCTCCCACTGAGCATCGGTCAAGGGCCACCACTCGCCGCGCTGCTGGATGAGTCCATGCGCGAAATTCCCCAAATCGGGATCGGACACCCTAGCTTCATCAGCCATGCGGTAGATGTTGTTCCGCATTTCTTCGGCGCGTTCCAAATGGGGTGCATCCGCCATGTGCAAGTACGCGCCCTTCTGGTCACCCGTTTGGGGATCGTGCCAAACTTCCATGATGCCTACCGCATAGTGGTCGGGGTCAGGGGCATCGGCAAAGACCTCCTCAATCAAGACGCCGCTTTGCTGCAACCGCCATGTGCTTGGCCGTTCGATAACAAGGGTTTCAGATGCAGGGGGATGAGTTGTCTGTGTAGGATAGACCTCGGCAGGTAATTTCAGCAGTTCATCCGCATATAATGCCTCTGGCACAACATAGTCCTGTGCTGAAGGGATGGGTGGCGCATAGGCCTCCCGTTCATCGTCCATCGGCGGAAAATCTGGTGGTTCAGGGGGCGTGGCATCTTTAAAGTCCCATTCCGGCGGTTCTTCCTCAAAGGTATCAAATAGATTATCCGGTGGCTCTTCGATCAACCAATCATCGTCAGGCAGCAGCAAACTCATACCAGTACCTCACCCTAAGATTTGGCAGGCTGTAAAATCAAGGGCTGGTGTTCCAAACCCACCGAATAGCGGCACTTGGGAAAGGCCGAACAGCCAATGAACTGCCCTTTTGAACCAGTGCGATATACCAAATCGCTGCCACACTGCGGGCATGGCTCACCTGTTTTCGGCGGTTCAGGGCGCTTTTCTTGGGGTGGTAAAGCACGGATTTCGGCAGTCGCCCCACGCAGTAGGGGTTGGAATTCACCCCAAAAGGCTTGCAGCACATCCAGTTCTTCGCGCTGCCCCGCCGCAATCTCATCCAGTGTGCTTTCCATGCGGGCGGTGTAATCATCAGCTAACAAGGTGGCAAAACCACCCATCAGATAATCGGTCAGTTTGATACCAGTCTCGGTAGGCGTAAGGCGCTTTTTCTCTAAACGCACATAGTCGCGCGACTTGAGATTGATCAGAATAGCAGCATAGGTGCTGGGTCGCCCAATACCGCGTTTTTCCAATTCATGTACCAGTTGTGCTTCGGTGAAACGCGCCGGGGCTTGGGTTTGTTTCTGTTGGGGCAACAATTTTTGCAGAGTCAGGGGTTGGCCTTCCTGCAACACAGGGAGGGTGACTTCGGCCTCGGCTGATTCATCTGCTTCTACATCGGAATCCGCCTGATACACCCGACGGAAACCATCGAACTGGGGAGTCACACTGCGAGCAGTCAGTTTCACCGGAAAGGGCTGGTCCGCCTGTTTGCCTACTAGCACGATGAGGGTTTGTACGCTGTCCACTCCCATCGCCATCTGGCTTGCGACAAAACGCCGCCAGATCAACCCATACAAAGCGGCCCCCTCACCCACATCCTCCTTAAGCTGATCAGGCGTGAGTGCCACATCGGTTGGGCGGATTGCTTCATGGGCCTCCTGTGTATTGGGTCTACTCTTGTACTGCGGCTTCTCGGACGGGACATACTGCGCTCCGTAGGTCTTGCCAATGAAGTCCAGCGCGGCTGTTTGCGCTTCCGGTGCGATAAACACGGCATCGGTTCGCATATAGGTAATGAGCGAGGCCTCGTAAAGCAGTTGAGCCAATTGCATCGTCTTTTCAGGGGACATCCCCAAGGTGCTGCTGGCAGCCTGCTGTAGGGTGCTGGTCGTAAAAGGCGCGGGTGGTTTTCGCTGGGGAGTTTCAGTATTCATCTCACCCACCCAAAAGGCTGCTGCATTGAGAGTCGCCGCTAGCCGTTTGACAAACTCCACGTCTTTGAGAGGCAGCTCTTGACCCTGAACTTGAGTCAGTTTGGCCTTGAAACAGGATTCCCCTATGCCCAATAATGCTTCAATGCTGAAGTAGGTCTCTGGGACGAAGGACTGAATGGCCCGTTCGCGCTCAACCACCAAACGCAGGGCTGGCGACTGGACCCGTCCCGCCGAATAGCGACCATCTAGAACGCGACAGGCAATGGGGCTAACCAGATACCCTACCAAACGATCCAGTTTACGCCGGGCATGTTGGGCGGCAACTAAAGCCATATCCAAACGCCGGGGATTTTCCACCGCGTACCGCACTGCCTCCTGCGTGATGGCGGTGAAGGTCACACGCATCACGGGTTGCTCACGCGGCAGTTTGGTGAGTGCCAAAATGTGAGCGGCAATCGCTTCCCCTTCGCGGTCAGGGTCGGTTGCGAGATAAATAGCTTCGGCCTCCTGCATCGCCTTGATCAACCGCTTAATGACCGTGTTTTTGCCTGCGACTGCCTGCCATTTGGGAACGAAACCACCTTCCACATCAATGCCCAGTTCATCGGCAGGCAAATCACGCACATGGCCCATCGAAGCCATAACACGAAACTCACCACCTAAATAAGACTGTATCTTCTTAACTTTTCCCGGCGATTCGACAATCACCAGACGTTTAGCCACCTTCGATTTGCTCATTTCTGCTCCCTCCGCTGGCCCGTCCCTTTGAGATTCTCCTCAGCCGCCGCAATATGCTGTTCCAACTGCTTCAGCTTACGCATAAGAAACAGCGGCCACTCGATGAAAGCGTGATAGGCATCTTTTTCCAGCACCTGAAAGGTGGTCGTATCCGTCATCTTTTTTGCCATTGAATTTCCTTAGGTTGAACTAAACCGCCGCAACTCATCTCGTGAGGCTCGGTTAAAGAGGTAGAACGTGCCTTCATCCTGTATATCCAGTAGAAAATGAAAGCGCGGCAATGAAGAAATAATGGAAAGGTGCTGTTCATTAAAATGTTGAAAAGCCGCGTCTTCCCGAAAGACGTTCATGCCCTGCTTTTGAGCAAAAATGACGCGAATTGGGCTGTTCTCAAAGATCAGCCGAGCCTTGCCTTCCAGAAAAATACTCATGTTTTGATCAATCGAAATAAGCTTTTTGCGTCGGGTGCGGAAGGTCTTGGCGGCTTCGATCAGAAAGTCTAAGAGCGAGGGATGGCGCAGCATCCGATAGACTTCATCCACCGCGATGATACGCGGTTGCTCATCGCGTAGACTGTCGCGGCGAATGGCGGCCAAACACTGGGCATAGGCCAGCGCGATCATGTTGGCGTCATTCTCCAATTGATGGAATGAGAAAATACGAGGTTCAATCCAATTCCGCCCCGAACGTCCAAAGTCAAAAGTGGTCGTCCCGTTTAGAAACTTGGCCCAAGGCCCCGATCCCGTCACCAAAGCTGCGATTTCATCGGCCAAGTCTTTGGCAATCTGTTTGATGTGGTCTTTTTCGCCTAAACCGGAGAGTACATCACACACAAAATCAGAAATGGGGGTTTTGTCAGGGGCAAGTCGTTCCAAGTCATCCGCATAGGCCGCATAAACGATTTCGAGGGCTTGGGCCAGCAACCCACGTTCCAAGTTTTCGCGCTGCCCACCGGATAAAGCACGCCCCATCACCGTTTCATAAATGCGAATGGTGTGTGAGGTTTGTTCCAGCAGAGTTGGAAACATCACATCTTGAGGATTTAGGCAGGTCGTCTGGGCCGATAACACATACCACGGCAGGCCAAATGCAGCGGCCAGATGTTTGCCATGGCCCATCGGCTCTAGCATGTCAAAGGAAACGCCGTTTTCGGCATATTCACGGTTCAAGAGGCAGTTGAGCGCAAAGGTTTTCCCAAAGCCGGTCTGCCCGACCCAGACCTCATGCACCGCCCGTCTATCCCGCCATGAGTTGTGGAAAACAGGGTACTTACCACCCACCGCCTCCCCACGCAGCACCCCATCCACATCGCCTAATTTGCGATAGCCCAAAGGCGCCAACATGAGGGCGAGTTCGCGCGAAGTCACCGGATGGGTCGTATTTGGAATGCCAATCGTGCTACTTTTGCTCGGCGAAAACAAATACGTCGAACGCGAGAGCAGTTCCCCGACTTCGTGCCGCAACCGAAAATAGGAACGCGCTTCGGTCATGACTTCGGAGACCCGCGCTTTCAAGGTATCCAACGTATTCGCCGCGACTGCAATGGAAATCCGTACTGTATGTAGGGCATCGCCTTGGTTGATTTCGGCTAGGGTGCGGCGGCAGTCATTGATGCGGGTGATGGCGCGACTGTCCTCCCCACCGCGCAGACTGACCAGATGCACTTGATAGGCTTGAATAATGCCTTCGACAGCATCCACCGCCTTGTTGCGATCCAGCGTTTCGGGAATATCAATACACAGAGCTAGCGGGAAGTTCATGCGCAGCAGAGGTGGAATGGGACGAAAGAAATTCCATGCGGCAGGCAGGAATTCGTAGCTGTTGAGAATAGCCCAAAAAGGCCGACCACCCGGACGACCAATGGGAGACAGATGGGAGAACGGGACTTCACGTAGGCCGTAGCGTCCTTCAAATAGGGGAGGTAAATCCGCTTCAATGGCAGGGGTATCAAAGGCCGAAGATAATCCATTGGCAACGGTGCGCCCAGTTTCTTCCGTCCATAGAATCATGCCGCATAAGGCCCGCTGAAATTCAGCCTCGACTTGAAGCTGCTCATAGTGGCGACGATAGGCCATGCACATCTCGGCACGGGCACGGTCTTCAACCTCGCGCGCGGTTTGCGACACGGCACTGATTTTGCGATTCAGATCAGCAGGCATCTGCCAGCACAAAAAGCGGGCGGGGCCATCGAGTGTCCGCAGGAAAGCCGAAAACCGCCCCTGTAGAGCCGTTACCCCGGCTTCCGTCGCGTGCATCATCAGATCAAAAGGTTCAATTAAAATAGTACGGGCAGGTAGTTCATCGTGGCGTCGTCGAGAAACAACCATCTAGGCATCCTCCATAAAAATCAGCCCCTGCCCATCCTCATCCGGTGCGGCATAGGTTTCCCACTGGGCGAGGTCAACTACTGCGGCCTTTTCAGGTGGTGCATAGACCTGTGCGCCATCGAGAATGACCAGATGGGTGGGCAGTTCCATTAGTTCGGCCATTTGTGCGATCAAGCTGTCGGGCTGACTGGCCGCTGCAATGATGAGCCAGCCACGTATCTGATACCGCAGGCGGGTGTACAAACTCAACCCACCGCGCTGCGCCGACAGAACCAAGAGGCCGATGAAACCTACACCACCGATTGGCAAGGCCCCGACAGCAAATAGGAAACGGGCGACCATGAAAATCATCACTCCACCCACCCCTGCACCCAGCAACCGCTTGAAGGGAATGCCGAACATCCCCTTTTCCTCACGCTTTAGCACGTGCGATTTGAATTCGGCGACCATCGAAGCCATTCTCCTCAACAAAAGGCAGTCGAGTCCCCCCGACTGCCCATCCTCATAAAACCAACCATCCGCCCTCGTCAAGCTATGTGCTGCCACCACCTTTCCTTAAGTGAACGAGATGAGACTGGCAACCGATGAGGCCAGTAGGACAAAAATCAAGCCCATCACGACGCTGGAAGACGCTTGTGGGTTATTTTTCTTCCACTCCGCTATTACTGGAATGGATGAACCGAGGTACATGTAGGGTAGGTATGCTGGCGAGTTACCTCGCAATGGGTACTTTTCCATCATCCCCCCTCCGAACCGGACGTGATAGTTTCCCATCATCCGGCTCTCTGGCACTTGTCCGATGAGCAAACTTG
>JABFGB010000034.1 GCA_013112715.1 Chloroflexota bacterium | reverse complement strand
CCCTTCCCCCCCCAACGCCACTGAAACCACCATGTCCGTGCAAACCCTGACATGGCTGCCCAACCCTGACCCCTGCCAGCAATTGAATTTTGAGGTATGGATTGATGGTCAATTGATGGGCCAAACCAGCGAATCCCGTTGGCTGCTGCCTGCCGCGCTGACCCACGATATTCAATGGCAAGTCATCACGCTAGATGCGCAAGGCAACCGCACCCCCGGCCCGACGTGGCGTGTCTATGCCCCAATCGAAGGTTGGGCCAATACCCCTCCGAACTTTGCGACCGCCCAAATGAAACCCGCCGATGAAAAATCCGTTTTACCTGTGTCATGGTGGATATTGGGTCTATTATTTGCTGGCTTGGGACTCATTGTGCTGGGGGGCATGGCTTGGCGCATGATCCGGCGTTAAGGAAATCTGCCAAAAATTTTGTCCGCCTCCAACGTAATTCCTACACTCATGCGGTACAGTGTTGGGCTGAAAATTCCTGAACGAAAATGCGAATGTCAATTCAAGAGGTAGGGTTTTTTATGGCCGAGTCATTTACCTTTCAGGCGGAAATCCGCCAATTATTGTACACACTGGTTCATTCCCTCTATACCGAACGCGAAATCTTCCTGCGCGAACTCATCTCGAACGCCTCCGACGCACTTAATCGGATGCAGTTTGAATTACTGACCAACCGCGATGTACGGGATGTAGACGCCCAACTTGCTATCGAAATCGAAGCCAATGAAGAAGCGGGCACACTCACCATTCGAGACACAGGTGTCGGCATGACCCGCCAAGAACTGATCGAAAATTTGGGTACGATTTCTAAAAGCGGGGTGCGGGCATTTTTGGAGCAGGCCAAATCCACCAACGGACACATTGCGACGGATTTGATTGGTCAATTCGGTGTCGGCTTCTACAGTATTTTTATGGTCGCGGATGAGGTCACCGTCAACACCCTGTCCTATCAACCGGATTCGCAGGCGTATCGCTGGATTTCTCGTGGCGAAGAATCCTATGAAATTGAGGAAGGCGACAAGGATGTTCGCGGTACAGAGGTTATCCTTAAATTAAAAGATGACGCGAAGGACTTCTTGAAAGAGTACACCCTCCGCAAAATCATCCAGACCCATTCAAACTATATCGCCTTCCCCATTTATATCGGCGAAAGCGAAGAACCCGCCAATGCCCGTCAAGCGATCTGGCGTCGGCCTGCCAGCGAAGTCAGTGACGAAGATTACCACAATTTCTATCGCGCTCTGACAATGGATTTTGAAGCACCATTGGCCCATATCCATACCTCGGCTGATGCCCCAGTACAATACTATGCCCTGCTCTATCTACCTGCCAAAGCCGAGCGTAATATGTTCAGCCTGCGGAAAGAACCCGGCTTGCAGCTATATGCGCGTAAGGTGCTGATTCAAGACTATTGCACCGATTTGCTGCCCGAATATCTCTATTTTGTGCAGGGTGCAGTAGATAGTGAAGACCTGCCGCTGAATGTCTCGCGTGAAACCGTACAGGCCAATAAGCTCATGGCCGGGTTAAAGAAAGCCATCACCGGACGTATTCTGCGCTATCTGAATGACCTCGCCAAAAATGATGTCGAAAAATACGCCGCATTTTGGGCAGAATTTGGCCCATTTTTGAAACAGGGCATGATTGCCGACCCCGACAACCGTGACCGTCTACAGGCCCTCCTGCGTTTCTACAGCACCCGCAGCGAAGATACCCTAACCAGTTTGCAAGACTATGTTGAACGGATGCAGGAAGTCGAAAATCAGCAGGAAATTTATTATGTACTGGGCGATAGCAAATCCGTCGCCTCCCACAGTCCTCACCTCGACCCCTTCCGTGAACGGGGTATCGAAGTGTTGTATTTCACCGAGACCGTAGACAGCTTTTTGATTAACTCGCTGTTTGAATTTAACGGCCACAAACTCCGCAATGTGGATGATGAAAGCCTCGACCTCTCCGAAATTGGCTCCCCCCAAGAACCCGAAGCCACCAATGAGTCGTTAGAAGAGGATTCGCTGGAAGGTGTCCGCAGTCGTTTTGCCGACATTCTAGGAGATCGGGTACAGTCCGTCCGCATCAGCAAGGTGTTGACAGGTAACAATCCGGCCCGCTTGGTATCCCCCGAAGGCACACTAGACCGCCATACCCAGCGCGTCTATCGCCTGTTAGAGCGTGATTATGAAGTCCCACGCAAGATTTTGGAACTCAACCCACGCCATACCCTGATGCACAACTTAGCTAATTTGATGCAGGCCGACGCCGAAAACCCATTGGTCGAAGTCACTGTTGAGCAGATTTACGAAAACGCCCTATTGTTAGACGGTCTGCACCCCAATCCTGCCGAGATGGTCAGCCGGATTCAGGCCCTGATGGAAGCCGCCACCGGACGCCATTCCGATTAGAGGCTATTTCTTGAGAGGGCAGGTTTTGCTGCCTGCCCTTTCAGCAGCTATTCAGGCCACTTATAGCCAAAATCGCGGCGCTTGATTTTGACCATGCGGCCATCGGGGTGATGCCACACAATCCCCTCAATTTTGTGTTCCCCTAACCACAGCTTCAACCCCTCAAAATCGCGGGGTGGCTCGGTTTCCCAGACCACAAAAAGCGGGTCGCCATGTCGCACCAACTGATGCCGATCCAGTTTATAAGGATTCCCTTGCACCTTTGGCCCAATTAATTCATATGTCCCCTCAAGTTCATCCGGGGGTGTCGTCGCCAGCAGGTGATTCCACGCCTCCCAATGCCATTTATCATCGGGTTTATTGCCATCCACCGCCAACCATCCGGGCCAGTGTCCAGTAATTGGGTCGGGGTCTTGCGCAGGCACGAACCCTTCTGGTGGGTTTTTACCCTTTTTAGCATCATAGCGTTTGTACAGCACCCCATCTTGAATCAGGCACGACGTCCCATCCCATTTGGGCGTGGGTGTACCTTCTCCTGCAATAACCCACTCAGCGCCCTCAACCACTTCATCATAAACCAACCGCGTGCCCTCATAGTCACGTTTGAACAGCGAAACGATTTTCTTCACGAACCGTCCTTTCCGTTAGCGTTTAGCAAAAGTGAACATATACCCAAACATCAATACACGCACATACTCGCCGTCGTCCCCTGCTGTGGATTGGAACATCGGCATTGGCCCTGAAGATTCATCCGCTGGAAAATTAAACAACCTCAGTGGAGTATTTGAATTATTGGGAGGCAGCAATGGCAACGCCGAGACGCCAGCATCACTGCTATTAAAATTGAAATAGATCATATAACTACCATCTGGCGTTACTATCCCCGCCCGAATGGTATCATATCGGCCTGCAACCTGATCGGTTATGCCAGCACGCTCCACAAAACTCTGTTGATCTGGCACACTACTAAAATCAATCAAGGTCATGGATTCACCGCTATTTACATGAATCGCATAGGTCGGTTCAGCCGATGCAATTTGAGTGGGCGAAAATGTGGTTGCCACCAAATATTGACTATCCCCACTCCAACCAAGCCCACTCAGAAAAAGGTCAATTTCACTCCATGCCGGAATGCCCAACTGTGTTAAATTCGATAATGTCGTCACTTGATGTGTCACGCCAGTTGTAACGTCCACCACCCAAACGACTTGGTCTTTGCTTAGGTCAGATGGGCGCACCAAGAAAGCCATCGTGTGACCATCCGGAGAGAGGGACGCGCTGCCATCCAATACATCCGACCTAGAACTGTAGACGGCAAAGGCTTCGTCTTTTACATGGATTAGATCAGCCACCAATTCCGGTTCACCCACATTTTCCGGGCCATTCGCCAATGAAAACCGATATAGATTAAATGGCACAGGTTCAATATCTAGATTACTGAGAGTACGGAAAAAGTAGAGGGTATTCTCTGGCCCCCAAACAGGAACATAGTCTAACTCCAGCGTAACGCCATGATCGGGAAGCGCATCGTCAATGGTCCCATCATCGGTTAGGTTAACCAACTGCCGCGTTTCAAAATCAAATACCCACAGGTCGCTTTCATAAAACCGCAAAAACAAATCCTCGTGGAAGGCGAGATAACGGCTGTCTGGCGACCAAGTAAAACCCGTCATCACCCGCACAGTCACGTCACCAGTGGAGACACACTCGGTTGTCGCCGAAGCAATTTCGTAAATACAAAAAGACGTGTCGTCGGGCCACACCAATTTCGACCCGTCCGGTGAAATCGTCATATTCCGGGTGTCACCCAATTCATCTAGTCTTTGATATTCCACAAATTCCAAGATGGGTGGAGTGGTGACTTGGCTAGGAGTGGTCGTGTCATCAGATAACAGTGCAGGGAACAAAGTGGTCAGGCCACATAGACTGGCTAACATCAATAGAAGTGAGCGTAGCATAGATTTCCCTTCCTCAAAAACAAAAAGTGGCATTCCCATGTGCTCTATAAGGATGCCACTTTGTGATAAAAAGTTCCAACACTTGACTCGCATTTATTCAGTGACTTGTGGTTGATTCCATCCTTGCCAACCGCGTGCCTGCCATGCCGCATAGACCGCCACCGCCCCAACCGTTGCGACATTCAGGCTTTCCACCGCGCCACGCATCGGCAGGGTCACCAACAAGTCACACGTCTCGCGTACCAATCGGCGCAGCCCTTCCCCCTCACTGCCCAATACCAACCCCAAACTCATATCCAAATCCACCTTATCGAGCGGCTTGACGTTCGGGCCAATATCAAGGCCAACCAACCAGACATTTTCTTCCTGCAATTTTTTCATCGTGTTGACCAGATTTGTCACCTGTGACACCCGCAAATGCTCCACCGCACCTGATGAAGCCGCTACCACCGCCGGAGTCACGGCCACACTACGTTTGACCTGCATAATCACACCATGCACCCCCACCGCATCCGCCACGCGCAGCAGCACCCCAACGTTTTGTGGGTCTTTGAGCAAATCCAGCAACAGGATAAATGGCTTTTCATCACGTTGATTGGCAACCTCAAAAATATCTTCAAGCTCGACATAAGGATACCCCCCAGTCCGCAAAACCACCCCTTGATGATTGCCCTCATGCGTCGCCAAATCATCTACAATCCGACGGGGCACGCGGCGCACTTCTACTCCTTTGGCCTGTGCAGTATTGATGATGTCGGTGATGATATTTTTCTCTTCTGTCCCATCGGCAATCAGCACCTGCTGAAACTGCCGCCGTCCCGCCCGTAGGGTTTCTAATACGGGCCAACGTCCATAAATGAAATCTGACATATCGCAATTACGCTCCAAACCGCTGCAAACCAGTGACGATTCAGGGGTATATTCCCCAGCGCACTCTATCTTACAAGAGATTAACCGCATCTGAGAATCCCGACCATGCTTGTCACCACCCAAGCGTTTGTTATAATGCCTAATCTGAGTGGAGATAATGCCTATGTCGTTTTTCGAGATGTTTGCACTTGGCGGCTTCGTCATTGGGGTCTACGTCACCCTGCTGTGGCTTGTCAGCCTAACCATCAAAAATGCCAGCATTATTGATATTTTCTGGGGATTAGGCTTTGTACTGGCGACCAGTGTCTATTTCCTGTCTAGCAATGATGCTTACACGGGTCGTCAGTTCATGATATTGGCCCTTGTCTCCATTTGGGGCATTCGTCTCTCAGCCCATATTGGCCGACGCAACATCGGTAAAGGGGAGGATTTTCGTTATGCCAATTGGCGGCGTCAATATGCCGAAAAATGGTGGTGGCGCAGCTATCTACAGGTATTTCTCTTACAAGGCATCATCTTGTGGCTGATTTCAACCCCACTCCTTGCCGCGCAATATCACGACACCCCCGACCATCTGACAATTTTGGACATTTTAGGGCTGCTAGTCTGGTGCATCGGTTTTTTCTTCGAGGCAGTCGGGGATTGGCAATTGACGGTGTTTAAGGCCAACCCTACTAACAAAGGCAAGGTGCTCAACATCGGCCTTTGGCGTTATACCCGCCATCCCAATTATTTTGGCGATGCAACCCTCTGGTGGGGTTATTTTCTAATCGCCCTAGCGACCCCCTACGGCTTTTTGACGATTTACGCCCCTGCTTTCATGACTTTCTTGCTGATGAAAGTTTCCGGTGTGGCAATGCTGGAAAAAACATTGGTCGAGACCAAGCCACAATACCGCGATTATGTGCAGTCTACCAATGCGTTCTTCCCCGGCCCACCCCGCATGTCTTGACAGGCGGCGCGGCAGGCTGATACAATCCTAAATAAATGGGCCTGTAGCTCAGCTGGGAGAGCGCTACAATCGCACTGTAGAGGTCAGGGGTTCGAATCCCCTCAGGTCCACCATTCATCACCCCAAACGCTTCTCCCACTCTAAACCCCATCCCCAATCTGTTGATATTGGCCTAAACCAACCCTATCTATATATACTAAAAAACGCTGCACTAAATATTGCCGTCCATTAGCTTAACGGATAGGGCTTCGAAAGTTGATTGATAAACTACAATCTCCCAAAAATCTTGCTTGGCATGATGTTCGAATTGATGGCGGGTTTTGGGGCGAACGACAGGCCACCAACCGCGAACGGACGATTCCAGCCGTTTATCACCAAACCAAAATCACCGGACGCCTCGATGCTTGGAAACTTGACTGGAGGCCGGGGCAGCAACCTGAGCCGCATATTTTTTGGGACTCGGATACAGCCAAGTGGATGGAAGCCGTCGGTTACAGCCTAGCGACGCACCCTAACGCTGAATTCGAGCGGCAGGTGGATGAAGTCATCAATCTGATTGAGCAAGCCCAGTTACCCGATGGTTATGCCAACAGTCATTTCATATCGGTTGAACCAGAAAATCGCTGGCACAATCTGCGCGACCAGCATGAGTTGTACTGCGCTGGTCATCTGATTGAAGCAGCAGTCACCTATTCCCAAGCGACAGGCAAGCGCAAACTGCTGGATGTCTTATGCCGCTATGCCGATCATATTGACACGACCTTTGGCCGTCACGAGGGACAAAAACGTGGCTATCCCGGTCATCCTGAACTAGAGTTAGCGCTGGTGCGGTTATTCCATGCGACTGGCGAACCGCGTTACCTCCAGCTATCCAAATATTTCATTGACGAGCGGGGTCAGCAGCCCCATTACTATCACCAAGAGGCACTTGAACGTGGTGAAGACCCATACAACTTCTGGGCCAAGACTTTCGCCTACTACCAAGCCCATCAGCCGATCCGTGAGCAAACGAGCATGACCGGCCACTCCGTCCGTGCGCTCTATCTATACTCCGGAGTTGCGGACATTGCCCTAGAGACCGGGGATGATGAGTTACTAGACGTTTCACGGACATTATGGGACGACCTGATCCAACACAAGTTATACATTACGGGCGGGGTGGGATCAACGCACATGAACGAAGGATTTACCTTCTCCTACGACCTGCCAAATGAGATGGCCTATAGCGAAACATGCGCCTCAATTGCATTGGTCTATTGGGCACAACGTATGTTCGCTCTTGACCCAGACAGCTGTTATATGGATGTGATGGAACGGGCGTTGTACAACGCCATGCTGAGTGGCGTATCATATGAAGGGTCACTTTTTTTCCAAGCCAACCCACTCTCATCCTACCCCAATGTGAGTCCCTATGGGCATTGGCACAATATCACGACTGGCCCCCACCACCATCGCACGGAATGGTTCGAGGTCGCTTGCTGCCCCTCGAATCTAGCGCGGTTGGTAGCATCCGTTGGTGGATATTTCTACTCGGCGACCCCAACAAGATTGTATGTCCATCTATACAATCAGAATCGTGCTCAAGCGATTGTGAATGGAAGTGCCGTACAGCTTGAACAGCAGACAAACTATCCTTGGAATGGCGATGTTCAACTCACCGTGACTACAGCACGCCCGACACACTTTGAACTGGCACTGCGCATCCCCCGCTGGTGTCATGATTTTCGTATCGAACTCAACGGCGTGGGTATATCAAGAGAGCCTGAACGCGGCTATGTCGTCATTGAGCGGGAGTGGCAGACGGGGGACATGGTGACGGTCACATTTACGATGCCCATCGAACGGATAGTGTCCCATCCGCATGTGCGGCAAGATGCTGGCCGTGTCGCTCTCCAACGTGGGCCGATTATTTACTGTCTGGAAGAAGTGGATAATGGCGCAGCACTGGCAAACGTCTCTTTGCCGTCCGATGCTCACCTTACTTATGACTTTGATAGCAACCTGTTGGGTGGCGTTGGGACAATCAGTGGTGAAGCACTGCGGCTCGATCCTGCTCAATGGGGTAGCGAATTATATTTAGCGGAGTCCGTGCGAAAAATCCCCCCAACGCCTTTCACCTTTAAAGCGATTCCCTATTGTTTTTGGGCCAATCGTCAACTCGGCGAAATGCGTGTTTGGCTGCTTAAATCATAAAGTGGTATTCATGCGGGCAGAAGATGAAGCCCAAATAATTCCACAGAATCAACGGCAGGCGCTCGGCCCGATTTCTCAGCCTGCCGAACGTATATTTTGAGTATTTACTAAAGTCCTCAACACTTCATCAAGTAACAATTCCTTGCACTGGTGGGAATAATTCAAAGGATTTTTAAAATAACCGTTGGGTTAAGCCATTTTAGGTGCAAAACTCCACTCTGTCTTTAGTAACAGGTAAGTATGGGTCATGATATAATGGTAGTTTTAATAACGGATTGATCTTTATTGTACACCTTCGTAGCCGGGAAACATAACCAAAATGCAAATGTTACGTGTCAATCCCTTAACTGATTTAGCTTGGAAAAACCTTGTTCACAGCCATGACTTAGGAAGCGTTTTTCATTCGATTGATTGGATCGAGTCTGTCAGCGAGTGTTATGGATTCCAACCAACGGCCTATATTTTGCTCAATGGGTCAGAAACACCCATAGCGGGTCTCCATTTATGCAACATTACCGACATTCGCGGCCATCGGCTCGTCTCCTTCCCCTTCTGCGATTTTACCGATCCCATCGTTGCCGATCCGAAGGCTTGGCAAGTCTTGAGTGACTCCGTATTCGCCGACAATGCGCCATTTCATATCCGTTGCCTTCACAATGAAATCCCGCTTGATGATCCGCGCCTAACCATTACCAAGCAAACGATGTGGCATGGGTTAAATGTCGAACCAAATTTGGACACGCTTTGGCACAACATTGAATCGTCCGCGCGTCGTGCCATCAAAAAAGCACAGCGCGTGGGGGTAACGGTACGCCCTGCCGAGACCTTAAGCGACTGGCGTGCATTTTTCACCCTTCACCTAAGAATACGAAAATCGAAGTATCAATTGCTGGCCCAGCCATTTGCCTTTTTCGAAGCCTTAAAGGTCAGATTTGTGGATAAAGGGCGTGGCGTGCTGCTTCTAGCGGAACTAGAAGGGCAAGTGATTGGGTCAGTGCTTTATTTGGGGTGGAAAGACACACTCACCTACAAATTCAGCGCCTCAGACTTCGACTTTTTGGATAAGCGCCCCACCGATTTGCTGGTATGGGAAGGCATTCGATATGCGAAGGAAAATGGCTACAGTTTTATAGACTTTGGGGCCAGCGACCTCGACCAAGAGGGGTTAATCCGCTATAAACGCAAATTTGCCGACAATGAAAAGCTGATTTCTTTCCTAAAATACACACCGGATGGCTATGTTGACCACCCACGAGATAAAGAAACCAGTTCGACACTTGGTTATTTAACAGACCTGCTAACTCACCCCCAAGTCCCGGATTCCGTAACTGAAAATGCGGGCAAGTTGCTTTACCGCTATTTCGTTTAAGTTTTTTTCGATGCTGTCTGATTTAATCCAACTTTAGGTTAGAAAGGTCTGCTTTCTCCTACGACAGCAGGCCCAGCGCCTCGGCTATGAGGCCCATTGGATACCACGATTTAACAGATTAGCAAAATTTGCATCTTTCCAAGCCACTGGGTCATCTCCCAATTGCAGGCAAAATACACGACTGGCTTTATACTGACGTGTCCAAGCAATCGTCCTCATGCTTTTGGGGTGTGGGGTGGTCAAAAGCACATGATTGTTATCACCCTCGGCGTTTGGCATACCATAGGTCTCATCCGTAATTGTCCAATTTTCTAACCCCGCCGTAATCGGATGCTGGGTATCTACAATCTGCAATGGAATTGCTTCATGATGGGCATAATGCGTTAATTGGCGATTACCAATCCCGACAATCTCATCCCATACCTGCCATGTAGGAAAACACAACAACGCATGATGCAGCATCACAATGCCCTGCCGCCTATTTCCAAGCGACTCCATAACCGACTGCACCGAGTCCTGCTGACCGGGTGGCGGGCCAATATCCACCAATTCCCGCTTGAGGTGGGTATAAAAAACCAGCACATCATATCCCGCCCGTGCCTCTGGTGATGAATTCACAAAATCCGCCATATGCTGAATATAGGCGTCAATGCCTGCCATGTTCCGAAACAACTGATGGAAGGCCACCACATTAAAATGATGCCCACCCGTGATGACCGCTACTTTTATCATAAGCGTTGACAATCCCCTATCCGGCTGAACATGGTATGCTCTAGCAAATTTTACTCAACCAGCTTTGATAAGATATTATTCCATGCTTGCTCATAACGAAAAAATCCAAAAAGTAAAACTAGCGATGTTAGCAATGCAGCGCCGTCCGTGGGAACAGGGGGTCGCCGCCCAGAGCCTTTTGGAACTCGGCGACTATGACACCATGATTTTGCTGGCAAAAGATTCTGCCTATCTGCAAACTGCCGATGGTCGTCTCGCCATGCCCGATGTCACTCATGCCGTGACCGACCCCGCCGTAAATGGCACAGCCGTATTAAAAGCCGCCGAACTGACCGGGGATACAGAGCTTGCTCAGTCAGCCCAACGCATGGCGGATTATCTATTGCACACCGCCCCTCGCACCCCCGACGGCATCTTGCACCATAACACTCCTGTGCCCGAACTGTGGATTGATTCCGCATACATGGCCCCGCCATTCCTTGCCGCCGCTGGTCATCCCGCCGAAGCCGTCCATCAGCTAAAAGGGCTAAAACGTTATCTTTGGCATCCCGAAAAACAGCTTTTTTCGCATATCTGGCACGATGGCAAAAAGACCTTTACCCGCGAGGATTTTTGGGGAGTGGGTAATGGCTGGGCCGCCGCTGGTATGATGCGCGTGATCGCCACCCTACCCTCTTCCATGTCCGACGAACGGCAATGGTTGATCGAAAGCCTGCGCCAAGTCTTGGATGGCTGTTTGGCCTATCGCCGCGCAGATGGGCTATTCCACAATGTCGTAGATCAACCCCAGACCTTTGTTGAGACCAATTTAGCCCAAATGTTGGCCTACTCGATCTATCGCGGTCTTCAATTGGGTATACTCGACACCAGCTATCAATCTCATGCCGATGTGATGCATGCCGCCGCCCATCAGCAAGTGGATGCCTATGGTTTTGTGAATCCCGTCTGTGGCGCGCCCAATTTTGACCGTCCGGGGATTGCCACCGAAGGCCAAGCCTTTTTCCTGCTAATGGAAGCCGCCTACTTCGCCCAATAAAGGAGAATTTATCATGCCTGTGTCCGGTATCGAACAAAAAACCGTGATCCAAATCGGGGTTATCGTCCGTGATATTGAACGTACCGCCGCTCACTATACTGAAATTTTAGGGCTACCCTCCCCTGCCACCATCCTGTTACATGATGACCCCCATGCCAATTATCACGGTCAAGAGACCCACGTCCAAACCAAAATTTGTTGTATCCAAATGGGTCAGGTGCAATTTGAACTGCTGCAACCCCTGAATGCCCCCAACGCATGGCACGATTTTTTAGATCAGCATGGCGAAGGCATTCACCATATCGCGTTTTCCCCATCCCCTACCGAAAAAGCCGCCGCGTCATTTGCCGAATATGGCTATGAGATCATCCAGCAAAGCTATTTTGGTGAGCGTGCCGGGATGTATACCTATCTCGATACCGACAAAGACATGGCGGTGGTCATAGAATTATTGGAGCATTTCAGCGGCAACCGGGCATTTAGCTCGCCCCCTGTCAGCCCCGATCAAGGCATCGGCACAGATACGGTGTGTCAGGTTGGCATTATGGTACGGGATATTGAAAAAACGGCTCAACGCATCTCGGATGTTTTGGGTCTGCCCAAACCGCCCATTTTCAGCACCCCCGGCTATGATGTCGTGAAAACCACCTATAACGGTCAACCCTGTGACGCCACCGCTAAACTCTGCTTTTTTAATGTTGGTCAGCTTCAAATTGAACTGATTGAACCCGACGAGAAACCAAGTGTCTGGCGTGATTTCCTCAATCAATATGGCGAACGGGCGCATCACATCGCCTTCCCCGTTAAAGATACAAAACATATCACCGATTTTCTGGCCCAACACGGCATTCCAATTTCGCAGCAGGGCTACTATGGCGACCTCAGCGGCATGTATACCTATCTTGCCAGCGAAGACAAACTCGGCACAGCAGTTGAACTTTTGGAAAACTTCCCCAAGTAATTGATACCATCGCGTCATTTCAAAAAAGAGCCACCCTTAGGCTCTTTTTATTTGGGCCAAAATCGTCGGGTCTTTGATTTTGTCATCGGCAACCAGTAACAAAATTTTGCTGATGACCTCACTCGCCTTTGTGTTATTCCCATCAGCAAAGGGCAAAAATAGTTTTTCATGGGTTTTGCCCCACCGATCCGGCACAATACACAGATAATTGCCCGGTTCAATATGAATAACCGCGCTGCCCAAATGCACCCGATATTTTGCCAATTTTCCCGTGATAGAGGCGAAATGTCCCTCTACCGTCACCCCCGGCAGCCCCAGTTCATCCAACAAGGTGGTAATCAATTCACCTCGCCGTTGGTAACTTTCGGGTGATAATGCCCCTGCGTTGTCGCGCTCCCACTGCGCCACTGAAACAATCAAATCCGCATCCCGCATCACCTCCGAAAAAATCAGCGGTGGCACATTTTCAAGCGGTATCATAGATTCTTCATCACGTTGCCAATTGCGTAGCGAAGGGTGCTCAGATGACTGAAAGTAAATACGGTCAGTCGTAATTGGTGTCTCCCCGCCAAGATAATGATAGGCGTCTGGCAGTTCAAAAACGGCCCGCATCCCACGAAATACCTTATATGGCACAACGACGTCCCCAGATGTGACCCGCCAGCCCCTCGTGCCAAACAACTTCCCTGCGATGCGTGCATCCAAAACATGGCCCGCAAAACGATTTGAAAAGGTATAGGTCTCTTGTTCAGCTGGGGTAAGCAGATACAATTCCCGAAACGCCTGTTTAAAGGGCTGCACTATGCGGCGATGCACAATTTCGCGCTGCCAAGCCGCAAGGCTCTCGGCCTGATACAGATGATAGGGATGAGCCAACATGACTGGGGCATCAATTGGAAAAAACTGGCCGTGTAAATCCCGAACTGCGAATTCGTCGGGTTCTAGCAAGCCAATCGTGCCATTCTCAAATCTCAACAAGAGCTTTCCTAGAAAAGAGCGCCCTATCGAAAGACTTAGAAAGTTTTGAAGTTGATCTGGCTTAATCCACTCCCCGCTTGCCAACAAGGTTTCTAGTTCATTCCGCAACCGACTGGCCTGAGCCCGAATTTGGCTAACGGCCTCCTTTACTTCGAGATATTCCACCGTTCCCCGCACTGCCAGTGGTACAGATTTTAGGGTGCGTTCCCCCTTGCGAACAACAACACTCGTATCGGCACCATCCAGATTGAGGGTCACACAATATTCACCAATTTGCCATGTGCGCCCTGCTGGGGCAATCTCCTGACCAATTTTAGCTTCCATCGCCCATTCAAGCCGATGAACATTCTCGTAACCAGCCACCTGCGCCAGATTTGCTAATCCGGTCTGTGCGGCGGCGGCATGAGTAAGACGTCGACGCTGACCAAATTGTTTGGCACTCGCGGCGGATGTTTTTAAGGCAACGTATCGCTCCATTATTTCTTCATCACCGCGTTCCAGTGGCAGCAATCCATAAGCCTTCATAGCGATTTGGCTATCATGATTCATGCCTTTTTTAACTTTATCTGTGTTCAACCCAACTATAGCTTCCAATAGCGTCAAAGTATTTTTGATATCCGCCCCGGATTGCCGCAAAAATTTGAAGATTTCTCCCAATCGCAGGGCTGTAAAACCAGCTAACACTCTTTGCACTGCCCAAAAATCTAATAGTCCACTCGCTGGGTCAATGGAATTGGGAATATCCTGATGCCTATATCCCTCCGTTTCAAATTCCTGCTCGCCAAGTTGAAAGGCCAACTCAATCACGGGTATCGCGTCTTCCCAACCAAGTGCCTCCGCCAGCAGGCTGCGAGCATGGGTGGCTACAGGGAATAAGGCCATCAGGGTTTCGCGCGGGAATTGTTTTAGGGTCTGGATTAGTTCGGTGCGTTCGGCTTCGGTTGTAGGTTCAACTGCCTCCGCTCCTGCCAAATGCCGAACCGCTTGTTCGGGCGTAGTCCAGCCATAAACGTCCGTAAGCCTACCCAGTTGATATTCCACATGATATTGTGCGGCTAGGAGCAAATAGCGACTCCCATAGAGATGTGCAATACCTATCAATCTTTGTTGTTTGTCCGTAGTCGAAATATCCTGCGCCCACTCCCATGCCAGTCGGTCAGCATATTGGAGGAATTTGGCCCGATATTCCGGCAAAATCACATTTCTTGTCGAATGATGGAATATTTGAAAACCAATATTGTATTGATCGCGCCTTATATCTAGTGCAACTAGGATATGCGGCATCTGGTCAATCGCCGCGCAAAAAAGTTCATAGGTCAATCGCCCATGCTGTTCCAAATAATTCAATAGCTGAATCCAGCGACCAATATCGTAAAATGATGGTTGACTAACCGAGAAATAAACCTTGCCGGGTGGATTCAATTCACCTTTGATAAAACGAGTGATCAAATCCAGTTGTTCAGTTGAACTGGGCAAAGCCAGTAATGCTTCAAGGCACTCCCCAACATAAGAATAAGCGCGATATGTATTCTTCTGTCCATCAACCAGTCCTTTTCGCAGACACTTTTCAATATCAACTAGGGACATAAACTCAACCTCCGCGCAGAGGGGTTAAACGCAAAAAGGTAATTTTGCTGGTTGGTTCAAGTTTCAATACCTCATCCAACCCCTCTACCTGTTGTCCATCCACCACAATCATGTAGGTCTGGTTTTCAAACGCGGTGATAGCTTTTTGAACCTCTACTGCCAAATCAATCTCTGGAAGTTCAGAGATTTTGTTGGAGGGGTAGCGAATTGCGCCTGTCTGGGCCTGCTGTCGAACTTGTGCATCCGACAGATAATGCCTATCTAATGCCTGCCTTGCCTTCTCGACATCTAATTTGTGATGCAGAATCAGATCACGGATTTGTTCTTCCACACCACGCTGAATCAGTTCTGCCGTAGTGGTTTCTTCGTTTAACAACTCCAACACCACATCCGGCAACTGCGCCTCATTAGATCGCCCCCCTATAACCCGATGTCGAATCTCTACGCTCAACATAAAATTCCCCTTTCAATTTTTTGCCCTTTATTTTCAAAATAGCACAAAAGTTCTTTTAATTAAAGTAGCTAACAAAAAATACCCCTATTTCGAGGGGTATTGTCCAGACCAGACTTAACAGCTTTTACAGTGGGATATTACCGTGTTTTTTCAGTGGGTTGGTGTCGCGCTTATTAGAGAGCATTTCCAGCGCATTGATGACACGGGGGCGGGTCTCGCTTGGCATAATCACATCATCAATAAACCCACGTGCCGCCGCCACATAGGGATTGGCAAATTTCTCGCGGTATTCATTGACCAAGCGCGTCTTGACCGCCTGCATCTCTTCTTCACCCCCGCGTTCCATCGCTTCCTGCAATTCGCGCCGGAAGATGATATTGACCGCGCCATCCGGCCCCATCACCGCGATTTCGGCTGTCGGCCACGCCAGATTTAAATCGCCACGAATGTGTTTGGACGACATCACGCAGTACGCCCCACCATAGGCTTTGCGCGTCACAACCGTGATCTTGGGCACAGTCGCTTCGCAGTAGGCATACAGCAACTTCGCCCCAGACCGGATAATTCCGCCATATTCCTGTTTCGTACCGGGCATAAAACCGGGCACATCTTCCAGCGTCAAAATTGGGATGTTGAAACAATCGCAGAACCGGATAAACCGCGCCGCCTTTTCGCTGGCATCAATATCGAGCACCCCGGCCAATACCGCAGGCTGGTTGGCGATAATCCCGATGCTGTGCCCACCCATCCGCGCAAAACCAACCACAATATTGGCGGCGAAATGCGGCTGAATCTCAAAAAACCGTGCATCGTCCACCAAATAATGAATCACTTCTTTGATGTCATACGGCTTATTGGGGTTATCGGGCACGATGGTGTCGAGGGCTTCCTCGGTACGCAGTGGATCATCTTTGGATGGTTGGAACTGGGGGTCTTCCATATTATTCTGCGGCAGATAGCTCAGTAATTCCTGCACCAAAAACAGGGCGTCGTCCTCATTTTCCGCCACCAAATGCGCCACACCAGAAACGCTGGCATGAGTATTGGCTCCACCCAATTCCTCTTTAGTGACATCTTCTTTGGTAACGGCCTTGACCACATCCGGCCCAGTCACAAACATATACGAGGTGTTTTTGACCATGATGATGAAGTCGGTCAGCGCGGGGCTATAAACCGCGCCGCCAGCACAAGGCCCCATAATGACGCTAATCTGAGGAATGACCCCACTTGCCATCGTGTTCCGCAGGAAAATATCCGCATATCCGCCGAGGCTGATGACCCCTTCTTGGATACGTGCCCCGCCAGAATCATTCAGGCCGATCACCGGCGCACCCGTTTTCATCGCCATATCCATCATTTTGCAGATTTTTTCGGCATGGACTTCGCTTAGGCTACCCCCCATCACCGTAAAATCTTGCGAAAACACATACACCAATCGTCCGTTAACTGTACCCCAGCCCGTCACCACACTGTCCCCAACAAATTCTTTATCAGGTTCATCCATGCCGAAATTACGTTCGCGGTGAATCACAAAGGGATCAAGTTCACGGAATGAACCGGGGTCGAGCAGCATATCCAGACGTTCGCGGGCCGTCAATTTTCCGCCTTCGTGCTGTGCATCAATGCGTTTTTTGCCCCCACCTTGCAAACTACGGGCACGCATAATACTAAGCGTATCTAACAACTCATTTCCTGAATTTTCAGCGATCACAGGAGGCTTAGTCGTATTCGTCATAAGTTTATCTCTCCAACATCGGTAGATTTTTGAAAAGCACGGCGAACCTTTGGGCGGCGCAGCAGCACAAGATTCAATATTAAACCCAATCCTGCCAAAACGACCAAAAACGGGAACCGCTGATGGTCATAGGGATTCGCAGCAAATACCGCAAACCATCCCGTGCTAAATAGACAGTAAACCAGCAGTACGGGCCAAAACACCCGCCACGACCATAAGTGACGCCGCCATAGGGCTATTGTCAAAAGTGAGAAAATGATACCCCAAATGGCGCTGATACTCACATACAACCATAGGGGCGGTGCTGTGTGCAAATCGTGGTAAAGCTGAGGGTTGTCGGCAACCACCCCGACACGCCCCCAACTGCGCCCCGCCAAAATTCCCGCTTCTAGAATGAGCAACCGCAAAGCAAACGGGCGCTTTTTCATAGGCTTTTTATAAACTTAAATCAGGAGTGCAAGTTCATTCGCTGTTGGATCCCCCAACCGTTTATAAAGGCGGTGGGCTTCCTCATAGTGGCTTCTGGCCTCCTCCTGTTCTTCCTTGCGTGTATAGATATCCGCCAGCACCCGCACCGCTTCGGCCTGTCCCCGTCGAAATCCCATCTTTTTGCTGCTAGATTCCGATTCCTTAGCAAGGTTCTCGGCCTCAGCCAATAGCCCTTGTTTCATTAACAAGGCGGCACGGCGAATTTGTGTCCGTGTTATATTTTCCGGGTCTTGAATAGCCTGACTTTCTGCAAGGGCCTGATTCAACAATTCCTCAGCATGGACTAAATCATCTTGGGCAAGATATAGCGCGGCCCAATTGCTCTTAATCACAGCCTGCCAGCGGGGTGAATTGGCAGTTTCAACTGCGGCCACCGCCTGTTTAAAGAGCGTATTGGCCGTCCCACGATCATGTTTGACAAAATAGGCCCATGCTAGATTATTGGTCTGAATAGCAATCAGTAGCGGATCATTGATTTCACGACTAATTTGCAGGGCTTTTTCAAGGGTTTCAATCGCCACCGGGACTTTCCCCGACAACACATAAAACCACCCTAGATTACCCAAACGCAACCCCTCAGCCTGCCGATCCCGCCGATCTCGCGCAATCTGGATAGATTCTTCATAGAAGGATCGGGCCGTTTCCAGATCACCTAAATCGGTATATAGATTAGCAGCATTGGACAGAACTAAGCCCCGTGTAACTCGGTCATCCACATTGCTTAACAGTTTTTGGGCGTTTTCAAAATCGGTCAATGCTCCATTAAAATCGCCATTCATCCGTCGCACATTGCCAATATCGCACAACACCCGCGCCGCGCTTGCAAATTCTCCTGCATTTTCGAACAGCGCCAATGCCTCTTGATACGTCTTCAGCGCGACCTCCCGTTCGAGGTGGGAGGTGTAAACCGACGCCAATAGCTGCAACGCCTCGGCACGTTTTACCGGATTTTTTTCGCTGTCGGTCTGGGCCAGCACCGTCTGGAAGGTGGCGATTGCTTCTTCAATTGCTCCACTGCGTTGTTGGGCACGTCCCAATGCCAACAGCAAACCCGCTTTTTCAGTCGTATCCGATAAAACTCCCTCCTCAAAATAGCGCAGCCCCTCTTGCAGTTTGACGGCAGCCTCTTCATTGCGCTTTAAGCCCTGCAAGGCCAGTCCTTGGCGACCCACCGCCAAAGCCGCGCTTTTGACGTCATGTAATTCATTTGCATGAAGATGAGCACGTTCGGCCTGCGTTAGGGCTTGAGTATAGTCCCCCAAGCGTTGATAGACCTGCCCAAGACTGAGCGCCAGTTGTAAGAAAAACTCGGGCTGCTGTTGTCCGGTGCGCCGTGCCAATTCTTCAGCTTTTTCATAGCGCTGCATCGCATCTAAATAATGACCCTCTTGAATATCAGCCCCTGCCAAATCCATCATCCAGCGCAGCACCAAACGATTCCGGCCCGTTTGATAACTCATATGCAGACCCTGTTCCAACCATTTTCGCCCACCTGCCCGATCTCCCATTGCCAGCATCGCCTCACCCATGCGCCCCGACACACCTGCCACCAAAACTGGACTCTGTGCCTTTTGTGCGATCTGAAAAGCCTCTCTCAGCAAGTGTGTCGCATACGAGGGGTTGCTCTGTTCAACATAATCTCGCGCCAAGTTTTCCAGCGCCAAGACAATCGTGGCAGCATCTCCGGTGGGTCGGGCCACATCCAGCGCTTGTTGATGATGGGTTTGTGCCTGTGTCCAATCCTTTTGAGCAGCATATAACTCACCAAGATTGCTTAGGCTCCGGGCAATCAACACCGACTGATGCTGTTTCCGCGCCGCTTCAAGCGCCTCACGTAAAAACTGTTCGCCTTGTTCATATTGGCGCGACTGCACCAACAATGCCCCGATACCACTGAGGAAAAACTGCTCGGCCCGTGCATCGTGATACTGCCGAGCCAGCGTCAACCCTTGTTGATAATATTGCATCGCCTGTTCAGAGGCACCTTGTTCTTGGGCTGCTGTTCCGGCTTCGGAAAGGCGGTTCAGTTCTTGCTCATGGGGATGAAAATAGGGCTGCGGCTTTTGTTCGGGCCGCCCCCGAAAGCGCGAGGTAAATTTTTGCATCAGATGTACTTTCTTTTAGGCTAACCCAAACCCATGTCGGGTCGCGTGCTGCTGACAATTATACGAGCCGACTCACATTATGTCGCTATAAATAATCCTAGATCACCTTCCACATCAACGGCACCAGCATTTCCCATTCTGACAAGCCTCCATGCAAGCTTTGGGCCGTCAAAGGACGCAGGTGATCGCCAAGCCGATAGTTTAGACGCGGTACAAGGATCAAATCTCCTAAGCGGTGGATGGATTCGATATAAGGTGTCTCTGGCCCAAATAATCCACTTTGGACAGCAACCTCCGGTTCAATCCACGTCAGGCACTCACTAAAATGTCGTTCAATCGTATCCATCACCTGCTGTCTATAGCCATCGCGCAGATACAAATAGCCCAAGCGTGTCTCACCCCCCAATCCTCCACGACTCGCATTCCAAATCGGGGCAGCGCGTTCATCTTGGTGCAGCATAATGGTCTCCGATACGTTATGATGTCCGTGATCGGCCACGATCATCACCAAAGTCTGCCCGTCTTGCACACGGGGGCTGTTTAAAATGACGTGTATATCCGACAACTGCCGCTTAATCTCGCGGGTCAGCCATTCATGATGCGAACCATGCAGATGTGACAGAGTATCCACCGCCTCCCAATAAATATGCACATAACACCGCTGGCCTGTCGTTGCTTCTAGTACCTGATGAATCCGCAGCCATGTGTCGCTGTAGCCGCCATGTATAATCCGCTCCCCCACCCCACGATAAATAATTTGCGATAGATTCGAGCCTTGAATGCCATCGGTTACAATCACCCGACTGGGGATATGCGCCTCGGTCAAAATTTCGCCAAAAGTTGCACCCGGAATAAATGTTTCCGGCAGAATCCCCCATTCCAACAAGGTATCTTTCTTTTTGGAAGCAGCAGGCCGATAGTGCAAAATGTGTGACAGTGCCCCCACTTCACGTAAATACAGCCGTGTCGCCATCAATCCGTGCCCGATCGGGCCACGTCCTGTCCAAAGCGTTGGCAAGGCGGTGCAGGTGGTAGATGGTGCAGTCGAGGTTAAAGGAACTGGCCCGCGTCCATCCGTCAGACGAGCAACTGTTTCCTGCAATTCAGCATCCTGTTCAATCGCTTGTTTAAGACGCAAATATCCTAGCCCATCCGATAAAAACACCACCACCCGTTGAATATTGTCCAACGAATGCCCACCCCAGATCATGGCATCCAGTGGCGCATCACCGGGGAGGGATACCCGCAACAGTTGCGCGACCGTGTGCGGAATATTGCGAATTGAAAGACCGTTATAATAGGGAAATATCACCTCATCGGCCCATGTCGTAGGCAGTTGCAGTGGGCGGTGTTGCCGGATACGGGACTCTAAAGAATCAGCAATCACAATCTTTCTCCTTATAGTGCAAAATAATTATAACGACTGGACTGCGCTTTTCTCAGTCAACTGGTGTATACGGTTTGACAAGCGCCACTGAATCAGCAACAATTTACCGTGTTACAATTTGGTTTAAACTACACTTTATAATTCTATCGCTTGGAGTAATCGGCCATGATGAACGATGTCCTAAAAGACGCTGAAGAGCGCATGAAATCAACCCTTCATGTCTTGGAACACGATCTTGCTTCCATGCGTACAGGGCGTGCCTCAACCGCGTTGGTTGAAAAACTCGAAATTGAATATTACGGCACCCCCACCCCTCTGTTTCAACTCGCCAGCTTGAGCGTCCCAGAACCACAAACCATTTCAATTCGCCCCTTTGACCGCACCACCGCCAATATTATCGAAAAGGCCATCCTTGCTTCGGACTTAGGCTTGACACCCAACAACGACGGCACTAACATTCGGCTCAACATTCCTCCGCTCACCCAAGAACGCCGCAAAGACCTTGTAAAAATGATGCACAAGCGTCTTGAAGAAGCCAAAGTCTCGATCCGCAATATTCGGCGTGGAGCAATGGAAGACCTAAAAGAGCTCGAGAAAGAAAAAATGATCTCCGAAGACGATTTGCACAATGGTCAAGAACGCCTCGAAAAATTGACCACACGGCATGTCGAACAAGTAGACGAGATGGGCAAACGCAAAGAAGCCGAGATTATGCAGGTCTAGGCCCCCAGCTTCACAAAGGTAGCACAGCACTTATGATGAATTTTGAGCCAGAACTCCCCGCAAATATCCCCTATCATGTCGGGATTATTATGGATGGGAATGGGCGTTGGGCCAAACAACGCGGCCTCCCACGTACCGAAGGACATCGGCATGGGGTCGAAAATTTGCGCGGTGTCCTTGAGGCTTGTGGCGATTTTGGGATAAAAATTCTCACCATCTATGCCTTTTCGACTGAAAATTGGGGTCGCCCGCCAGCCGAGGTTCGTTTTTTGCTCAGTATCATTGATTACTTCATTGACCGCGAATTAAATGCCCTGCACGAAAAAGGCGTCAAGCTGCGCCATATTGGTAAGCTGGAAGGACTCAATCCCCGTCTGAAAAAACGTATTCATGAAGCACTCGAACTCACCCGCAATAATGAGGCCATCACACTCAATATCGCCTTTAACTATGGCGGGCGCGATGATATTGTTCAAGCCGTGCGCCAAATTATGCGCAAAGGTATTGCACCAGAGGCCGTTACCGAAGACCTCATCAGCCAACATCTTTACACAGCAGGCCAACCCGACCCTGATTTAATCATCCGCACCGGTGGGGACATGCGCCTCAGTAATTTCTTAATGTGGCAGGCCGCCTATTCGGAATTTTATTCGACGCCGACCTTCTGGCCCGACTTTAATCGTACCGAACTTCTGCGGGCCATTGAATATTACGGCGCACGTGATCGCCGCTTTGGATTGGTCAAAGAACCCTAAAATTAAATTGATAATAGGCCGAGTGTTTCGGCCTTTTTATTTTTACAGGAGTTTTCCCCCATGCCTTCTGCTGCTTTAATGACGATTGAACGCCATATCTTGGAAGCACAAAAAGAATCCGCGCCCCAAGCGACGGGTGTTCTCACCCAACTGCTCTATGACATCGCCCTGTCTGCCAAAATTATTGCCCGCGAAACGACTCGTGCGGGCCTGGTCAATATTCTCGGCTCGGCGGATTCCAAAAATGTCTATGGTGAGCAGCAGCAAAAACTCGACATTTTTGCCAATGATGTTATTTTCAAAATGAACGACCATACCGGGCGTTTGTGTGTGATGGCCTCCGAAGAAAATGAGGATATCATCCCTATTCCTGAGCGCTTTGAATGCGGCAAGTATGTCTTGGTCTATGACCCTCTCGACGGATCCTCCAATGTAGATGTCAATGTCAGCGTCGGCACGATCTTTGGCATCTTCCGTAAAATATCCAACGGCCCACGCGGGGCATTGGAAGATGTACTACAAGCGGGTCGGTCAATTGCGGCGGCGGGGTATATCGTCTATGGCCCCAGCACCATGATGGTCTACACTGTCGGCGATGGCGTTCACGGTTTCACCCTCGACCCCAGTGTCGGCGAATTTATCCTAAGCCACGAGAACATCAAAATCCCCGCCAAATCGAAATATTACAGCGTCAATCAGGGCAACGAGAAATATTGGACGCCCGGCGTGCGGCATTATGTCAAATGGCTGCAAGGCATTTATGGTGAAGGCAGCAAGCCCCTATCCCAGCGCTACATCGGTTCACTGGTCGCAGATTTTCATCGTAATATGCTGAACGGCGGTGTCTATGTTTATCCCGGCGATTTGAACGACCCCAACGACCCATGCGGCAAACTACGCCTATTATTCGAGGCCATCCCGTTGGGCTATATCGCCGAACAAGCGGGTGGTGCGGCCTCCGATGGGGACATGCCTGTTTTGGATATTGTGCCCCATAAATTACAGCAGCGTGTCCCGTTGTTTATCGGCAATTCCGAATTAGTCAACAAAGCCAATCAATTTATCCGCGATTATGACCGCGAGTGGCTGGAGATTTATCGTGCCCATCGTGACCAACCGAAAATTGGTGAATCGTGAATAGAAAAAGTCTTGCCCTGCCAAACAGAGTGTGATATATTGTGATTCATGGGTGGTCTAGTAGTGTAACCCTATCCCCAGCAATTATCGTTTCTACACTGTTTGTGGACTAATTGAAAAAACACACACCTGACCTACATGGTCCTATTCTTGGCATTTATCAGCAATCACCCACTGTGTCCTTTACCATTCACCCTATAACAGGTAAACTTTCATGGATATAGCAGAATTAGAACGGATGACCCTTGTCGAACTGCGCACCATTGCACGCGAAGCAGAAATCGCCGGGTACAGCCGCCTCAAGAAAGAAGAATTAATCCTCCGCATCCTCCGCGACAAAGCCGAAAAACAAGGTCATCAACTGCGCGGTGGGATTTTAGAAATCATTGAAGATGGCATTGGCTTCTTGCGCTCCTCCAGCTATCTTCCCGGTTCAGATGACATCTATGTCAGCCAAACGCAAATCCGGCGCTTTAATTTGCGCACAGGCGATATGGTCATCGGGCAAATTCGGCCACCCAAAGATTCCGAGAAATATTACGGTCTTCTGCGTGTTGAAGCCGTCAATGGCATGGATCCTGAACTTATCAAGAATCGCCCCAATTTTGAAAATTTGACCCCCATCTTCCCCCTAGAGCGTTTTAATCTGGAAACCAACGGGCGTGTTCTTTCCACCCGCCTGCTCAATCTGATAGCCCCCATCGGCAAAGGCCAGCGTGGTCTATTCGTGAGTCCACCCAAAGCAGGTAAAACCACCGTACTAAAAGAGGTCGCCAACGCCATCAGCACCAACTATCCCGGTGTTCATTTGATGGTCGTGCTCATTGGTGAGCGCCCCGAAGAAGTCACCGACATGGATCGCTCAGTAGATGCCGAAGTGGTCAGCAGCACCTTTGACGATTTGGCCCAAAGCCATGTGCGGGTGGCGGAAATGGCCCTCGCCCGTGCCAAACGCCTTGTCGAAAGTGGCCGCGATGTCGCTATTCTATTGGATAGCATCACCCGTCTGGCACGTGCCTACAATCTCGTCGTCCCGCCGAGTGGTCGCACCCTTACCGGCGGTCTTGACCCTTCCGCGCTTTATCCACCCAAACGTTTCTTCGGGGCCGCCCGTAACGTTGAAGAAGGGGGCAGTCTGACAATTGTGGCGACGTGCTTGGTCAAGACAGGCAGCCGCATGGATGACGTAATTTACGAAGAATTCAAGGGGACGGGTAATATGGAACTCCACCTCGCCCGCGAACTTCAAGAACGCCGCGTTTTCCCGGCCTTCGACATTACCCAATCTTCCACCCGCCGCGAAGAATTACTGCTTGGGCCAGACATCACCCAACGTGTTTGGACAATGCGCCGCATGTTCGACATGATGGTCAAAGAGGACGGCGACGAAATTGTGGAGGCCACCGAACGCCTGCTCAGTCAACTCCGCCGCACCGAAAACAACGAGGAATTCCTCGAAGGCCTGATGGTCGGCAGCTAACTCGAAATGAATGTGTCCATGCGGATAAATTCAACATGGACACTCCCTTAATTTAAGGAATTAGTTAGTTTGCGGTCGCGTCGGGAGTGCTGAACTCAATCAATTCGATTCGGCCTTCCCCACCTTCGACCACCTCTTCCAAAATCAACCCCACCCCAGCGGCATAATATTTATTTTCGGCTTTGCCCGGTTCAAGTGGATTCCACTCTTTTATCACTAACACATCCTCAAATGTGTCATACGCAATCGTGACCGATTCAGTTAGGCTAATGATTTTCGCCATATCTTCGGCCTCACCCACATAATATTCCTGCCGATAGGATTCGCCAACTTCGGGTTCGGCCTGCATCACAATACCCGGTAACGCGCCATCCACCCCGGCTTCCCACGACCCATTGGAATTGACGGCAACACCATTTTCATATTCATGGGTGTCTTCGCCCATATACCAAACATTGCCGTCCTTGTCTTGGGCGAACCAATCAAAAGTATCCTCGATCATCTCGCCATCCAGCCATACCGTATCCTGCACGATCACACAGGTGATTCCCATAACCTCATGTGTTTCGTCCAGCACCTTGACCTCGATACGTTCTACCCCATCCTCAGTCTCGCCCTCATACACAAACGTCGTGCCGGGGACGAGTGGGAAATACGGATGATCTACACTCTCAACAAAATCAGCCGGGTCTATAGTGGGCGAGTAGGCTTCATCCTCAGCCGTGTCGTCTTCCCCTGCTTCATCTTCACAATCCTCCTCATCGTCCTCGTCTTCATCATCTTCGTCGTCCTCATCGTCGTCGCCTGCTTCATCTTCATCCTCACACCCGTCATCTTGAGCGACAACCGACATCGGAAAATCGAACTTAACGGCCCCCACAAACAGCAGCCCCACGAGCAGAATTACCAACAATCCAAACACTGACCACACCGATTTACGATTGGCAAACATGGCTTTTTCTTTTTCTTTCCTCCGCATGAGAAAATATTCGTCAGTTAATTCCTATTTTCATGGGCGAAAGTTAATCTGAGTTTAAACCTGTGGGGAATAAGGGGATGGAGATTGGTAGAATGATCGAAATCGTCGTGCCCACATTCAATTCACTGTGGACTTCAATTTGACCGCCATGTGCATTCACAATCGCTTTCGTAATCGGCAGACCCAAGCCAAACCCGCCTGTGGTACTGGTGCGGGCACTATCGGCGCGATAAAAACGCTCAAATAAATGGGGCAGATGTTCTGGCGCGATACCTACCCCCGTATCCGCAATCGTTATCTTGATACATTCCGACTGCTGAACCGCCTCAAGCCTGATTTTTCCGTTGGCTGAGGTATATTTAATGGCGTTATCCATCAAATTTGCGATTGCCTGCCGAATTTTATCAGCATCGCAGGGCAACGTTAAATCGCCCTCTGCGAAAATGGTGAACTGAATTGCTTTTTCATCTGCCACCGCCTGATATTGGCTTCCCAAATCATGCAGCAGGCCGCCAATATCACACAGCGCGAAATTCATCAACCCCGGTTGCTCTACCCGTGCCAGCGTCAATAGTTGTTCCACCAAGCGGGTCATGCGATCCACGTCCCCTTCCATCGCCTGCATCATCGTCATCAGTTCAACGGTTTCGCGGGGCCGAGATCGGGCTAGGCTCAACTGCATTTTGAGCACCCCCAGCGGCGTGCGTAACTCATGTGAGGCATCGGTGGTCAATTGGCGCTCCCGTTGAAAGGCGCGGTCTAGCCGATCTAACATCGCATTAAACGTCTGTGCCAACTCCCCAATTTCATCATCTGGCAAATTCATTTGAATCCGGCGGCTCAAATCCTCGGCGTTGATGCGGCGGGCCGTCTCAGTGATTTGTGTCACCGGGGCGAGGGCCCGATTCGCCAAAAATAACCCGCCCCCCGCCGAAAGCAGCAGCATAATCGGGATGGCAATAGCAAACCCCACCGCGACCTGCTGAAGAAAAACGCGGCTGTCATCCACCGAGTACGCCAGCACTATATCGGCTTCAGCAAGTGGCACGATGTACAAACGTACATGCTCCTCGCCTCCCAGCGTCACATCTCGAAAAACCCCCTGTGCTGGTAAATCATCCGGCAAATCGAAATTTCGCGCCTCCCCTGTCCGAAAGCGTACCTCGCCCTGACCATCCAAAATCCACACCGATATTTCGCGCCGATTGAGTTGTGCAATGACATCATCCGGCACGACATAAGTATCATTTTGGGTTTCCACCACTGATCGCAGTTGAGCGCCACTCAGCCGTAAAGCATCTTCAATTTGGCTGTCTTGTTGATTTTTGAGGAACAGCAGGAGCGTAACCGCGAAAGTCAATAATAGTATGGCCTCCAGCGTGATTGTCCATAACACCAAGCGCACGCGCAAACGCCCCAACTTAGCCATGATCTGAAATCCGATACCCCAGACCGCGTACCGTTTGAATGAGTTTCACCTCATGCCCATCATCAATTTTCTTCCGCAGGGCATGAACATAAACTTCAATCAGTTTGGATTCCGAACTAAAATCCATATCCCAAACTTTTTCAATTATCTGATCCCGCGAAAGGATTTGGTGGGGATGGTGCATCAGGGTTTCGAGGAGCGCATATTCTTTGGCGGAGAGGGGAATGGTGATGTTGCCGCGTGAGGCTTGTTTGGTGGCGGTGTTGAGTCGTAAATCACCTACCACCAATTCCGGCGTTTTGCTTGGCCCACTCCGCCGACTCAGGGCACGCAGTCGGGCAGTTACTTCTTCAATCGCAAACGGCTTGACTAGATAATCATCCGCCCCGCTATCCAATCCCATGACCTTATCGGTTAGCGTATCACGCGCTGTCAGCATCAAGATGGGCATCATATAACCCTGCCGTCGTAGCGTCTGGCAAACTTCAAAGCCGTCCATCCCCGGCAGCATAATATCCAGCAAAATCAAATCATAGGCCGCGCTTTGGACCCATTCCAATACTTCAAGTCCATTGCTGACTACATCAACAGCATAGGCATCTTCTTCTAGCCCCTGCCGAAGCAGCGCTGCCATACGGGGTTCATCTTCGACCACCAACACGCGCATGAGTCAATTCTCACTCAATTAATTTCTCCCACTCTTGTGGCACATAAAGTGGTTGGGGTGACACATCCCAGATACGTACAGTATAGGATGCCGCTGCTGCAAGCTGCAACCCATCTGGACTAAATTCCAATGCTCTTGCGCTGCTGTAATATTTCTCGACTACCTGCCCCGTCGTCAGATCCCAAATGGCAATCTGATCAGTCTGTAAACCAGTTAGGGCCAGCAATTGTTCATCTTGGTTTACGGCAAGCTGATTCGCTTCCCGTCCAATCCACATACGCGGATTCTCTAACCGAACTAAGGTCTTTGATTCACCAATAGGGTCTCGCTTTATAATGGTTCCTTCCTCAAAGTCAATCAAAATAATTCCACGACGGCTGGGGGTAGGCGTCAATGCTGCTTCAAACTCGAAAAATTTCAGCACCTTCTGTTCCTCGAAATTGACCATCCAAACCATACTACCGCCATAGCCACTGTCGCCATATTTATCAAAAACAGCATTATCAAAATAGTGACGAAATGCGACATCGGGCGTGGGCATAGCCCAAGGAAGTCTCAAATTTAGGTGGTCAAACTCTGATATGGCAAATTGGGCTGTCTCATTATTGGCTTCTACTATTCGCACTAACTCTCCACTATCCACCTGCCAAAGTTCCACCCGACTCCTGACATCTATCGAATAAGGGTTGTTAACAAGAATATCTTCCCCCTCCAAAGATGACGTAATGGAAGCGGCAATATGCAAACCATCGTTTGTCCAAGCCAATCCGCTAACTTGTTGATATGGCGTAGGAATGGTCTGAACGATTTCATAAGTGGTAATGTCCCAAATCACAATGGCATTCTCATTGCCTCCCAGAACAGCCTCCCATGTCCGTTCAAAGGTTGAAAAACTACTGGCAAGTTTTGTTCCATCGGGACTCCAAGCCAGTGCGGTCACTGTACCGGGGTGAATCAAAGTGATCGGGTTTGTCCCCAAATCCTGTGGAGGGGATAACAATTGGTCTACATCAATGCGTTCTGGTACCCAACCCACACAGATTGAAGAATAGGACGCAGAACATCCACTATTCAAATCACGAGTTTGCGTCGCATCACGACGGATAACAGCCTGCTGTGATGTACTACTCGTCCAATCGTCCCATGAGGTTTCCACAAATAGCCATTCGGAATTAGGATGCCACTCGACGACCTCTCTTGAAATACCTACCATAGCACTATGGGGTGGAATCGCTTGCTTCCAGCCTGATTGCCTATCTTCAAGGCAAAATTGTTGCTCTTTAGCAGGAGAATCAGGCAAAACTGGGCATGTGCCAACATAGAACATCGTATTTGCATCTGGCGAGATAAATATCTTACTCATGATATCTTGGTGCGAAGTAAGGGTTGCCGTAGCTATATCATAGTGATACGAGCCGATGTCGAATGATTGTTGATCTGGTAGCCATTGGATAGGGACGTAATCTACCCCTATATCAATTGTTTGGGTTTCGCCTGTGTCAAGATCATAGACTTTACGCAAATTGCCATTTTGATAAATCAAATATCGCTCATCTTGAGAAAAGGCTTCGGACGTGAAAATACCGTAATCAATAATCCTATTCCCGCCATTTACCAAAATGCTTGAATCTAACAATTGCCCTTGCTGGTTAGTCCAGTCATAAAGCCAAAGTTCCGCACTGTCGGTGGTGATTAATCGCCAATACACTAGGTATTGGTAGGTTGGACTCCATGTAAATTGGAGGACGGTATCCGCAATCGTCTGCAATGAATTTGTTTCAAAATCCAAAATGGTAAGGTCACCAAAATGCCCCGTGATATTATAATTGGCATAAAACAACAAATTATTGTCTTCCTGCCTAAAATTGTAGTCTCCAATTTCTCCTACTAATGCCGTTTGACCAAACGATTGCCATTCACTGCTTTCCAAATCGAGATACCAAAGCTCCCCTGCTGATCCCCGCCGATCATCCGGTAAAAATTGAGCCAATATGCCCTCACCTGATGGGTGAGACCAGACATAGTAAAGTTCTTTTTTAGGAAGCGGATATGTCATTTTGGAACCCGTCTCAAAATCAATAAGGCTTAAGGTTCGGGCTGCATAGTTAGTAACAAGCAATTGATCGTTTATATGCCATTGCGCCTGACTTCCAGATGGCAGGGTGGGAAAATCAATGATTTCCCCTGTCCCCGTGATAATTTTTACAGTATGTTCTCGCTTGACTTCATTATGACCAAAGACAAGCAGATACTGTTTGTCGGAAGACCATTCCATTGAGGTATAGACCGAAGAAAGCGTGAAAGACTGAAGGATTTTTTCATTTGGTACATCCACCAAGTAGTAACGCACAGCTTCAGGCTCTGGGAACCGATAGTTAATCAAATTTTCTACCAGTAACCAGTCCGAATTAGGAAACCACTCCATTGTATAAATACTGTGCAAATCATCCAAAATCGTCAACCGGCGACTGCCATCGGTTTTCACGACATAGGCGTTGGTTGGTGTTGCCGCTTCAAAAGCCGATTGCCAGCTTGTCCATGCAAACCACTCCCCAGACGGCGACCAACCCGGCCCAGAGACAGTATCATGCCAAAATGGAACAAGGCCACGCCCCAATATACGGCTATCAGTTCCATCAGCACGTTCTACAACAATCCCACCCAATGCAGGTGAATAATATTGGATATAAGGGGCAAGTGTAGAATCAGCGTAGCGAGATGAGGTTTTGGGGATAGGCAATACAACGACGATTACACAAAACGCAAGGAAAGTAGCAATAAATTTTTGGAGGAAATATTTCGGAGTCATCACCTTACTCCTGTTGAGGTTCTTGGTCTAGCACCTAAACCTTACCCTAATAGAATACAGGTGACTTCAATGATTAACCCGTGACACCCTAGAAATTATCTGACCTTTTGCTGACAAATGGTGTCAGGTTAAAACGAGCCTAAATTGGCGGGGATTTAATACGCCCCGATTCTAAATAACACCTTGGGCGCGGTTTGCAGCAAAATCTGTAAATCGAGCGTCAGCGACCAATTTTCGATGTAATAAATATCGAGCAGACACATCTCATCAAACGGCACTTCACTGCGTCCGCTGATTTGCCACAACCCCGTCATCCCCGGTTGCACTTTAAGCCGCTGATGCTGCCATGTCTCATACAACGCCACCTCCCGTGCCAATTGTGGACGTGGCCCAACCAGACTCATTTCGCCCTTGAGCACATTAAAAATATTCGGCAGTTCATCCAAACTGGCCCGCCGCAAAAACCGTCCCACGCGAGTGATACGCGGGTCGTTTACCGGTTTTGGACGCCGCATATCTTCATTCGTCTCGCGCATCACTTTTTCCCACATCGCGTCTGCCCCTTCGACCATCGAGCGGAATTTAATCATACGGAAGGGTTTGCCATTCAGCCCAATGCGTTCCTGTGTAAAAAATGGTGCTCCGGGGGTATCCAAGCGAATCGCCAGCACGATGAGGCCAATAATCGGCAGCACAAACGGCAGTCCCAACACCACAACTGTTACATCCAACACCCGTTTAATCACACGATTGGCGGGGTGAAACTTCACTTCGCGGTGCAGCCCCAGTAGGGGAATTCCGCCCAAATTTTCGACCTGTACCTGCGACAAATTGAGTTGATAGAGATCGGGCACCGTTCGCACTTCAATTTTTCGTCGCTCACACTCTTTGACAATATTTACAATCTGGCGATGCTGCTCCCACGGCAAGGTGACAATCACCAAATCTACTTCTTCTTCGTCCAGCACCGATGGTAAATTGGTGATTGCCCCAAAGGATGCCACTCGACCCAAATCACCACGATGGGGGTCATCATCCACAAAACCAATCGCCCGATAACCGAGATCGGGTCGCGCTACCAACGTTCGCAGCACCGCCAGCGCCAAATCCCCCGCCCCAACAATTAATACCCGTTCGACGCCGATGCCACGTTTTTGCAATCGCCGGATGACATTGCGCAGCAGCAAGCGTGAAAAACCTAGCAGCATAATTGTTAGGATCACCGCCTGCACAATCAACAAACGCGAAAAAACGAGCGGGCGCAGCAAAAAGCTGAGGGCCATAATCACAATTGCGCCATTGGTCGCCGCATTGCCAATAGAAAATAATTCATTTGTCCACGTGCGTCCCCGCCGATTTTCATACAAACCCGCGCCCTGATTAGCGATGAGTACCCACACCATAAAAATCAGCGCATACGGGACATATGGCCCAAATGGAGCGCTGTTGACCTCATCTACTGGCTCAAAAAGCTGCACGGTGTAGCGCAAATAGTAGGACAGAAAAAAGGAGACGACGATCAACCCCGCGTCCATCAGCATAAGCCGCCATCCCGTCCACCGATAATGACTAGTGAGGCGGCGATCACGGCGAACGCTGATAGATTCCTGCGCCGTTTTGGGGGACAAATTGAGGGGTGCGTCTGTTTTCGACGTTGCCATTATTTACCGACTTAAAACTTGTTGATAACTTTCGAGTGTTTGTTGGGCGGTACGTTCCCATGAAAAATTCGCGGCCCATATTTGCCCCAGACGGCTGCGTTCGGCCCGCCATTCCGCATCATGAATCATACGGGACAAGGCCTGTGTCCATGCGCTTTCATCATCCGGTGGCAGCAGCACCCCTGCCTCCCCTGCCGCTTCTGGCAGTGAAGACGTATTGGAGGCAAGTACAGGTGTTCCGCAGGCCATCGCCTCGACAATCGGTATCCCAAACCCCTCAAACAGAGTCGGATAAACAAATGCTTCGGCGGCGTTATACCACCATACCAATGCTTCGGCGTCTACGAAACCGGGCACATGCACTGTATCCGCCAATTCATGATGCGCTATTGTCGCAAATATTTCGTCGTACATCCAGCCCTTGCCCCCGCCCAAAATCAGATGTACCGCTTCCCGATCACTTTTAGGCAGTTGGGCATAGGCCCGCAGCAGCATCGGCAGATTTTTGCGCGGCTCAAGCGTCCCCAGAAAGAAGAAAAATCGCTCTGGCAGATTATTTTTCCGACGAAATGATTCCACTTCATCCGGCGGTTGTGGGCAAAAATCATCCGAGATTCCCGGCACGGCGACATCAATTTTTACACGTGGGATGCCCATCAATTCGACTAGATCATTAGCGGTGCTTTCCGAAATGGCAATCACCCGCGCGGCCCGTTCACACGTAGACCGGGTAAAAAGTTGGAGGTATTTGCGCCTCGCCCCCGAAAGCACTTGCGGATAGCGGATAAAACTCAAATCATAGACCGTTACCACCAATGGGCAGGGTACAAAACGCGGCGCGACAAACGCCATCGCATGATACAAATCGGGCTTGATCTGCCGCAGGGCAAAGGGTTGCACCACCTGCTCCCAAAGTATCCGCCGTTTAGGATCATCGGTGTTAATCATCCCCCGCCGCTGTTCCATTCTCGGCAAATTTGTTTGTAAGGGGTGATTCAGCAGCAGTGTATACCGCAGCGTCTGATCCAGCGCAGGCAGATTCGACAGCACGCCATAGATATAGCGATGAATCCCCGCCGAACGATACCCCGCCCCGCGTCCCAACAAATGGGCGTTAATTGCAATATGATTTATCAAGTGTCATACATCCACTAATTGCTGTACACCCGATATGAAATCGTCAGCAAGTTTCCCACTAGAGTATCCACGCGCATTACGCCACGCCGCCCCTCCGCCGTAATGAACCCGATCATTGACCCCGTGCCTATCATATTAGCGGGCAGAATATAGTTAATGACGACATTCGGGTCAATCGCCGCGTAATCTATCGCCTCATACGATCCCGCATAGATCACCCCAAAGCGGGCATTGTTCTGGCCTTCAATCTGCGCCCCCGTCCAAATCAAATCGGCTGTCCCACCTGCGAGGTCATAAGCTGTCCCAACCGGCAGTTGCACAAAATCAATTCGGCTCATAATGGGCCGATCCGCAGTGTAGGTCAAGGGAAATATATTGTTGTTCTCATTGCTCTCCAATACCGAATTGGTCGCATCTACCGTGAGGCTGGTGGTATAAACACCTGTACTCTGTACCGTCCCACTGAGCGTCACAATCGCCGATTGTCCTGCGCCCAAGCCAGTCGAACCCGCCGTGAGGGTCGTATTTCCCGGCTGCAAAATCATCGCTACCGAGAATGATCCAGCGGCCACCGTTCCCAAGTTCCGTACCGTCACCTGCAAAGTAAAGGGTTGCCCCGGTGCGATTTGTGGCGGATTTAACACAATTCCTTCAATCGTCAAGTCTATGCCTTCGACCAACTGCCCCGGCACAACACCCGGACTGGTATTGGGTTGAACAATGGGTAGTTGACCAAGCAAATTACTGGGGTCGAACACCTCCACAATCTCCGCCGCGACCCACACCGTCTCGCCCTCATGGTTAATGACCAGCCAAGTCGCTCCGGGATTAACCCCGATCACCGTTGCCGTGTCGCCCAATTGCAATTGACCCACAATTTCATATTCCGTACCCGGCCCAGCCCGTAAATTCACCGCGTTCTGGGGTACGGTCAGGGTGACTTCGCTCGGTGTGGGTGAGGGGCTAGGCGTAATACTGGGCGTTGGGGAGGGCGACGGCGTAAAGGTCAGCGTTCCGGCTAAACCTACCACCCGCACATCCGCCATGACTAAATCATCATCTCCTAGCCGAACATTGTTAGCAAACCGCGCCACCAACTGTGGCCCACCCAATTCACCAATCGTATAGACGGTGACGGCCCGCGAAAAATCGCCTCCACCATATACACTCGGCTCTAGGCGACCCTGTACGGCGTAAATGGTTGGGGTTTGCAGCAATCCTACGCGCAGTTCCGTGATGTCCGCGCCCGTTTGTTCAATCTGGCGGCGCAGAATCCACACCGCATCATATGCAGCGGCCTCTACCCCGGTTGGGATGCTGTTAAAACTGGTCACATAGTCCACCAGAAAGGCCCGTCCCAACTCGGTGGGCGTGGTATATGACCACGAAGTCGCCCCGATCATGCCGCGTGCCAATGAAATCGGAATCGCCCCTGAATGTACGCCCTCCTGAGCATCCCGATACACAAACGCACCTGAAAAGCCCGCCTCACGCAGTTTCAATACGAGCGATCCAGCGTCTGGGGCAGGCCCCCAAAACACCACTGCGGCAGGCTGATTTTGCATCATCTGTGAAACATTCGCCGTCAGATTGCTGTTGTCAATCTCTTGAATTTTCGCAGTCGGTGTCAGCCCACGCGCCACTAGAATTCCTTCAAAATTCAGCAGGGCCTCAGTTGAATCCACATCGGTCTGAATCAAGGCAATCTTGGTAATACTGCGCTCATCAATCAATATCGTTGCCAACGCCTCATTATAAAACCGATCCGCCGCCCGCATTCGCATAATATTGTCGCGGGCATCCTGTTCAGTTAATCCATCAGCCGTCGCCAATGTCAACACGGGCACGGACGTCTGCGACAAAACTTCTAAATTGGGCAGCGCCAGACGATTATCCACCGGGCCAATAATGGCGATGGCGCCTTGTGAAACCAACGAATTGACCGCATCCGGCACACCTTCGGGCGCAAACGGCGGGCGATTGGGATACACCACTTGCAAGCGATAGAGCGTTCCGTCTGGCCCAATCACGCCACCTTCTCGATTAATCTGGTCAATCGCCAGCCGCACCCCAAAATCGCCAGTCGAGCCGGGGGTCTGCAAAAATCCAATATTCAGTGTTTCAATTGCCTGTTTTGGGGTGGAGGCGCTGGTTAATCCCATCACACTGACGACCAACAGCAGGGTCAACAGAGGGATAATTAGGATATTTTTTCTCAAGGGGTGCATCCTCCAGCAGTTGCTGTATATCATGTACTGAGATAATAGTACCGTCCCTAAAAAATCCAGCAAGCATGTACCCCTCTTGTGTTTCTCTCCAAAGAGAGGATAATCGGCGCTGTTTTGCAACTTTGGAGGAAGCCTATGCGTGCCCTAACAGCGATTTTCGGCTTGATGCTGGCTATTTTAGCAGCCCACAACCCTGTTTTTGCACGCCCAAAAGACGCCTCCCCAGCGCGGGTCAATCAGCAGGAAGTCGTCAATTTGCGTGTATGGTGGCCGGACACGCTCTTATCCGAAAACGCCGCCGACACCCTTGAAAATCAGTTCGACAGCTTCCGCAGTGCCTATGTCAATGTCAATCTTGATCTGCGCTACCTCGAGTATCAGCCGATTGATACCATCCGCCGCCTGACCCTCACCCGTGATGTCGCGCCAGATGCTCTGCCCGATCTAACCCTGATGCGCTATGAAGAAATGGTTGCTGCCGCCAACAATGGGTTATTACAGCCCGTCGAAGGATTATTGCCCCCCTCCGCCCTGAATGATCTCACCGACAACGTGTTGGCGATGGGTCAGGTCGGCGGCGAATTTTACGGCATTCCGTATCTGCTTTCGATTGACCACATGCTCTACACTGGCGATTCGGCAACCCCGCCCCGCACTTTCAGCGATTTTTTGGAGCAGGACACCCCGCTTTTGTTTGCCGCCAAACCAACCACCAGCCAAGTAATCAATGAGCTACTATTAATCCAATATTTGGCTGAGGGGGGGTACTTAGTAGATCAGGAAAATGTTCCTGCCCTTGATGAAGAGGCGATGCTGACAGTGCTTGACTTTTATTCCACCGCCGTTCAGCGAGAACCATTTACAGAGTCGCTTGAAGCCGCCTTGCAATATCAGTCCCTTACCGATTATCGCGCCCAATTATCAGGGGATCATCCCGTGTTGGCCCTAGTCAACTCCACCGACTATTTACTCAACCGCAACCGCTTTGCTGGGGATGCCAAAATCTTGCCCCCGCTTACTGCCGATGGTCAATCATTTACGTTGCTCGATGGTTGGATGTGGGTGTTATTGACCGATAACGCGACCCGTCAAATTCAAGCGCGGAATTTCCTGACGTGGATGATGAACTCGGATAACCTAACCGATACCGCCCTTGCCCTCAATATGCTCCCCGGTCAGCAGCGGGCCTTGCGGGTCATGGCCGAAGATAGTGACCTGCTTGTGTTAAGCAATCTTATCAACGCGGCCTATTTTCTCCCCCCCGCCCAACGCCAAAACGTCGCAGCGGTAGCCCTCCAAGCCGCCTTTGAGTCCGTCCTACAAGGGACTACCCCGCGTGCCGCCACCGAAATCGCCATGGCGACATTGGGTAGATAGGCTTAGGCGGTCATTGTCTCAAATTCTTTATAGAACGCCGCTTTTAATTCGGCATCTCGAAATTTGACACTGCTGGTCTGACACAAGCGCAATCCGCGTGTATACACTTCTTCGTGAGGCGTGCCAGCCACCATGTGAAATCCCGCCGCCCCGGCCACCAATGGCAACACGGGCGCTAGGGTGTTGGGATAGATAAACACATCGGCGTCGCGTTCCACTTTTTCGCGCACGACCACCCCGCCAAACCCGACAAATAAATCAACCCCGTTGCCGCGTGTGGCTAAATCGCTGGCCCCGTCCCCCACCAGCAAGCGCCGTCCAAATAAATTCCCTGCTAACTGACGCACGATTTCCGGTTTTCCTGCTGAAACGGTCAGTGGCCCTTCTTCATACGCGAGATACCGCTGCTTTTGCTGCGAGGCTTGGTCATAATAGCGCCACCATTCCCCCGACAATTCATTGTATTCCAGCGAGACGGCCCGAATATGCTCCGATTTGACCCCCAACCGGGTGCCAAATCCATTCACCGCGTCCGCCAACCCGCCGCTGATTATAAAGACATGCTTTTTCAAAAATTGCAGGGTGTTGATGACATCCTGTGCATCGGGCACAAGATTTTCCCAATACAACTGCTCGACCACCGCCAATTGACCCCGTGTGGGATTAATGGCCTTCAACCGCTTGCCATAGACTTCGGCCAGATCAAGCTCGCCGTTCATGGCCTTTTCGGTCAGCACCCCTACGCGCATTTCTTTACCCTTCATCCGGGCCAATTCATCAATGCCTTCAATAGTGGTTAGGGTGCTGTCGCAATCGAAAAACACGAGGTCAGTGGTTGTCCATCGCAGCATAGGTTTATCTCGCGGTGATAAGATGGGTAGTCGGCAAACATTGTTATTTTACAACACGCCCGCGTCCTCATAACAGGTAATTTTGACCAAAGGGATAACCGCACTCGGCTATCCCTCTCGTATAACCCTTTATTTCACGGGCACGGCTTCAAACGCGGCCATCTGATGAAAATGGAACATCTGAATCGTGGTCACATCCATCACACTCTCAAGTGGCCCGGCTTCTGGCAGGCTCATAAATTTCTCCCCTGCCACCATCGCCTCCTCATAACTATTCCAATACACCAGATCAGCCCACTGCCCCTCATGGGTCATCAGTAGTTCACGCCGAATGTATCCCGGTTGCTGGGCCAGCCACATTTGTATACTCTGAGTCCCTTCAATCAAGGTCTGTTGACTGACCCCCGCTTTGGCACGAAACAGAACCAATTCCACGACAGGCATATTCTTCGTATTCATCTGGGATTACCTCCATCGGACAGATTGTATAGTTACCTCTATCCTACAATCCCCACCTGACAACCCTATGTCAGGAGTTTGGCAAGCTGAATCGCCTCATCTCGAATTTGCACGCGCAGTTCGGGCGGCGTCAATACTTCAATTGCTGTGCCCCAACCCATCAGCCAATTTTTGATTTCGGCAAGTTGCTCCACTTGATACGTCATGATGACCCATTCCTCGTCTTGCTGCTCCTGTTGAAAGGCATAATGCTGCCGTTCACGCATCCATCGTGCCATCTCATGACTGCATCGCACCCGCACTTCAACAACAGGCTTCTGTGGATCAGAGGATAGACGACGTTCTACAAAAACCTCGTCTCGCATATATAGTGATTCAATCCGATCCAGTCGAAAGGCCCGTTGATCGTGCCGTAGCCGACAATAACCATCAAAATACCAGACCCCCTCACCAAACGTTAGAAAATATGGCTCAACTTCCCGTTCTGTCCATTCCTGCCGATTGAAGCCATAGTACCGGATAAACACCACTCGCTTTTCCAAGATGGCCTGCTGCAACCGGGTTAAATACGGGTTCTCAAGGTCAAAATTGCCACGCGGAATCACAAACCGGATGATGTCCGCCCGCTGACGCGCCAACTCACTTTGGCGTGGAGGCAGAGCCACTGTAATTTTTTCAAGTGCCCGATATGCTTCCTCTACATAATTGCCGGACGCCGCCAACATCGTAGCGCCCAAATATAATGCACTCGCTTCATCGGGGGTAAAAACCAATGGCGGTAAATAAAACCCCTCCATCAATTCATAGCCCTGCCCCGGCAAGGACATAATCGGGATACCCATCTGTATCAAGGCCGCCATGTCACGGTAAATCGTGCGTTCGCTAATCTCAAACGTCCGTGCCAAATCAATCGCCTGTACCCGCCGCCTTGTTTGCAGCGTCAACAGAATATTAAATAGACGGTCTATCCGATTCATTTTCTAGTACCCATCCACTGAGACAAATCCCTAAGCTAATCCGTATTAAGGATAGACTCGGCCAGTTAATCTCAACCTTCGTATGCCCATCTTTTCCATGCTATAATCTCGCCGATTCGCCCGAAAGGAATTCTACCGAATGCCCACAAAACAATATCCCTACGACCTGTCCGTCGTGCTGCCTGTTTATAACGAAGAAGATAACATCAAAGTCGTGCATGAAGAACTCGAAGATGTGTTGTCTGGCATGAGCCTTCGCTACGAAATCATCTATGTGGACGATGGCAGCCGCGACAAAAGTGCCGAACGCCTTGCCGAAATTGCCAATCAATCCTCGCATGTCAAAGTGGTTTTTCTGCGCCGCAATTTTGGTCAAACCGCCGCGATTCAGGCCGGTATTGACCAAGCCACTGGTGCGATTATCACCCTGATGGACTCCGACATGCAAAACGACCCCCATGAAATCCCCAGAATGAAAGCCCGCATGGATGAGGGCTTCGATCTGGTCAGTGGGTGGCGCAAAAATCGCAAAGACAAAATGGTCACGCGACGCCTGCCCTCAATCGCCGCCAATTGGTTGATTTCCAAAGTCACCAAAGTCCATCTGCACGATTATGGCTGCACGCTCAAGATGTATCGCCGCGAGGTCTTGGATCACGTCCGGCTCTATGGTGAGATGCACCGTTTTATCCCTGTTTTGGCGTTTGGGGCTGGTGCCAAAATTGATGAAATGGTCGTTAATCACCGCGCCCGTCTGCATGGCAAAAGCAAATACGGCCTGTGGCGGACGGCTAAAGTGGCGCTTGACCTCATGACGGTGACGTTTCTCATCAAATTTAACACCCGTCCCATGTATATTTTTGGTGGCGCGGGCTTCATTTTTGGTGGTCTCGGTACACTCTCGTTTATTGCGATGCTGTTGGACACGCTCATCACCGGGGATGCCCTTGTTTCCACACCCCTGCCCTTTTTCGGCATCGTTTTGCTTGTCGCCAGCGTCCAATGTGTGCTGCTTGGCCTGATTATCGAAATGTTGATGCGCACCTACTACGAATCGCAGGGCAAAGGGCCATACACCATCCGTTCCGTCATCACCCCCGAAAACCAATAACTCCTTCTAAAATCCTTAATCCTTCTATCGTCTTATCACCCTTCCTCGCTTGCGGGGAAGGGATGGGGTTTGCTTAACGTCGTCCATACCATTCGCCACTGCCTTCTTGCCCGGACTTTCACCCGCCGAAAATTTGTGCTACGCTTCACATAATGACATTTTCAATTTTAGGAGTTTCTGGGACACGCGATGCGGCGCAGAGACAGACAAAATGAACTGGTAGTAGCGGTGGTCGTCGTGGGCGCGATGGCAATGGCGCTGGCCTTTGGCATTATTTTGACACTAGGGAGCCAAAACGACGACAAAGAAACCGATGCCACCACTCGAACCGCCACCATTACCAACACCCGCGCTCCCATGAATGTGCCGACTACCGATAGTGTTTCGGTCATCAATGAAACCGAGACCGCGCTTGCCATTACCCTAACTGCTGTCTCCAATAACCTCAATGGCAGTGAAACCACGCCTGCCCCAACCGCCATCGCACAAGATGAATCGCCTGAGCCGAGTCATACCCCATCGCCGACCATCACCGATTCACCCGAACCCTCCGCAACCCCGGACGAAGTTGAAACAGATGAAGCTACTGTTACGCCAACGCCGACTTCGACCCGGCGTCCATCGGTAGAGCCAACTGACCGACCAACGACCAGCCCATCACGTACCCCCTCACCAACTGCGTCAGATTCGCCGACCTCGACCTCAATCCCGACCAAGCGCATTTCGGCAAGTCCTACCTCTACCGCAACCAATACTCGTACTTCGACAGCAACCGCAACTTTTACAGCCACACCTAGTCCAACCCGCACCATCCGGCCATCCCACACCCCCACCGCGACCATTACACCCAGTCCGACACGCACGCCTCCGCCTACCAATACACCAACCGCGACGCGCACACCCCGGCCACCCGTACCGCCACCCTCTACCCGACGACCCACATCAACTCAGACATTGACCATTACGCCGTTCCCCTCCGCGACCATCACACCCACCGTGTTGACCGCCACACCGACGGCCTGTACCCCACCCAAAGATTGGGTGCCCTACGTCGTAGAAATTGGCGATACCCTGTTTGAAATTGCGCGGACTGTCGGCCTGCGCACCGATGCCTTGCGCCAAGCCAACTGCCTGACGGGGTCAAATATCCAAGCGGGCCAGACCCTCTATATTCCCCCAAATACAGGCCTTATGAATACCACTCCCGGCGTTCCAGCCGCGATAGGCTGCGATTTCCCAAGCGTGGTGATTACCGAACCGCGTCCGGGTCAATTGTTTATCCGTACCTTTGAGGTGCGGGGTCTTGCGGATTTTCCAAATTTTGGCCGCTATGAACTGCAAATTCGTCCCGCCGATGCAGCAACGGATGTCTTTACGACCCTATTGCAAAATACCTCACCTGCGCCATTTGAGGGAGTGTTGGGTCAAATTGATCCGAGCCGCTATTCACCCGGCAATTATTGGATACGATTGATGGTTTATAGCGATCAGGGTTATGAGTTATCCTTCTGCGCCATCCATATCACCCTGTCTCGCCCCTAAGCACTTTCGACAGGCAGACCCTCCATTGCCATAATCCGCAGGGCATTTGTCGTTGGAGATGGGCCAGAACGCAGCCGATAATCAAATACCATCCGTCCATCATGTACATCTTCGCGGAAATGATGATTCGAGATGTGTGGGTTTTCGTCCGCCAGCTTAACCAATTCGAGGTCATGCGTCGCAATCAGTCCCAACCCATGCCCATTCGCCAACGCCTGAATATAAGATCGGCTGCCAATCAACCGTTCGCGGTTATTTGTCCCCCTAAAAATCTCATCTATCAGGAAAAATAGCGGCAATGGGTCATCCTCTCGCAGCGCATCCAACAACGCCTTGAGCCGTTTGACCTCCGCATAAAAATACGAGATGCCGTCATTCAGCGAATCCGTCACCCGGATACAGCTAAACAAACGGAACAACCCGATTTCCAGCGCCTCCGCACACACCACCCCGCCCGCATAGGCAAGGCACAAATTCACCCCCAGCGTCCGCAAAAACGAGCTTTTCCCCGCCATATTCGACCCCGTAATCACCACTACCTGCCCAATCTGCCCCAGCGCAAAATCATTACTGACGCGGTGGTCATGGGGAATGAGTGGATGTCCAATCATCTGCGCCTTAAAAACCGCTTTCTCACTGATGGTAGGAAATGTATTGGCCGGATTCAGATAGGCGAAATTTGCCAGCGAACCGACCGCCTCCAATTCAAACCACACCTCCAACCACGCCGGTAGTTTTTCCGCCAATTCCGCTTTCTGCTGATTCAAGCGGTGTGCGAAATACACGTCCCATGGAATGACCGCATTCAACATCGTCCACAAAATCGGGTTCTGCCGTATCCCCGCCGCCGACACCACCCATGTCACCTTACGCAGTTGATGGGAGGGCTGGGCCTCAATCACCGGGAGGCATAATTCCCGTAGATGCTTTTTATCGCCATAGGGATACCGTTCGACATAATGCAGCACCGCCCCCAATTTTCGTAGCGCATCTTCCAATGTCAGCGCCCGTTGAAACAGTACCCCGATTTCTTGCATCTGACTCAGAAAAATCGCCGCATAGATAAACCACGTCACCACCCATACAGGCGGCAAAATCCCCAACGAATAGAGCGCGAACAAAATAATATTGACCGGAGCCAGCCCTGCCAAAATCAGCAAAATCGTGCGGAGCGATTTGCTATCGGACTGCTCCTCCAGCCACCCCAAAATGCGCTGCCCTTCGCGCTGCTCCCGTAAATCGCGTGCCGCCAACACCGCCTGCAAAATCAACTTGCCCCGAAAAATCGGCATCGAGATGAGTTCCCGCACCAACGCTTGCCGTTTTTCAATCGTGGCTAAATCGGGCCGTTCATTCAACAACCACTCATGTAATCGCTGTCCCCCACCGTGCGAAGCCGCCGTATTGAGCAACCGATGGACTTGTAGCAGATCGAGGTCAGTTTCCAGCGGATGCGTGGTCTGACTTCCATCTGGCAGTTTTTCCCAATCCAAATCCATCCGTGCAGTCTGGCCCGTTTTCCAATGGCGCCATGCCTGTGTACGTTCAGCCGCCCGTCGAATCCGCCCATGCACAACCACCAATCCGCTAAACACCGCAATCGTGACTAGCAAGCTAATCCAAAAAACCAACAGGCCCGCCACAAAATACAGCACTACCGTCAACAAAAAACCCACCGCGATACTCAACAGCCGCAGCGTAGCAAAACGATCCGCCGCCACATTCAATGCTTTAAGGGTCGCATCCAGCCGCCGTGCCTGTCGCTGAAGCCCCTCGCGCCGCCCTTCCCGTGTAATCAAATTTCTGTCCTTTATCCTTGCCAAAATATCAAACTATGCCTTCTCCCCTCTCCACTCGGTGGGGAGGGGTCGGGGGTGGGGATTTCTTACGAAAAATAACCCACCCCGCTAGTATACCCGCATAAAATTGTTGTCTCATGGGGGCTGTTGTACAATGGGGGGTGAAGTTTATATATTCTTATATGCTTCCCTTTTGCCATCATTCAAAAAATTACACGGGTAGGGGCGCTATGGCTCAAGATCGCGTTAAACAACTTTTGCAGCAGGGCATCGCCGCCGCTAAAGCCGGTCAAAAAGATCAGGCCCGCCAAATTTTGCAGCAGGCCGTCAAAATTGACCCGCGTAACGAAACCATCTGGCTCTGGTTAAGCAGCGTGGCGAAAGATGACAAAGAACGTATCTTTTGCCTCAAACAAATTTTGAGCATTAATCCACAAAGTGAACTCGCCATCAAAGGTTTACAGGCATTGGGGGTCGCGCCCGAACAGCAAGCTGCCCAACCGCCTGCCGTTCCGGTCATCCCCCCCGAAAAATTAAACAAAATCCAAGCCTCGGTGGATGAATTTCTACGCACCTACAATCCCGAACCAAGCACCATTTTGGAAATCGAGTGGGTGCAGAAAAACAAACGGCGTTATGGTGAATCTACCGCTCGGACGGTGCGCCGTTCGGCCTATGTCATCGCTGCCGGGGTTGCTGCCCTGTTGATTGTTGCTATCGTCGCCATTGCCCTAACCATTGACCTGACCCGTGAGAGAGAAGCCGACGTTCGTGCCTCTGCCACCCCTAGCCATACCCCCACCAACACCGCGACGGCCACCCCCGGTATTCCCAACACGCCCACGCCGGATTCGGTTGATCCTGAAACACCCGTCCCCGTTCCTCAAGATTTGCCCGTCGGCAATATCTATGGTGGGACACCGACTGCCGTCTACCCGGAGTTTAACAACTCAATTAATTTCCAAATGCAAACGGCGGTAGCCTATTATTCCATCGGCGATTATGACCATCTCGCCACCATCTCTGCCAATGAACGCACCGCCCAACCCAGCGCCTGTTTCCCCGAAACCTATTATTACGAGGCCATTTCGCTCGCGGAGCAAGGTGGGCGCTTTAACTTACAGCAAGCCCGCGAATTATTAGAAGACGCCCTTGATCGTGAGCGTGTCCCCAACTTTGCCACCTGCGAAGATTCGCCCCTGCTCTATACAGGTCTCTGCGTGGTGGATTATTATCAGGCCATTTCCGACCCCGCTTCCCCCGATGCCAGTCTGCTCGATGACGGCACCCAGCAGTGCAGCCAAGCGCTTGAAGGCGATAGACGTCTTGAAAAAGCCTATGATATGCTGGCCCGCATTTATTTGGTACAGGCCTCCCAACTTGGCCTCACCCAATCCTACAACCGCGCCATCAGTGTTTTAACACAGGGGTTGGAGATTTATCCTGCCAGCGTCAATTTGTTGCTGACCCGCGCTGAAGTTGAATTATCACGTGGCAATGCCGAAGAAGCGTTGGTCTATCTGGCCCGTGCCAAAACTGTTGACCCCGCTTCCGAAAAAGTGCTGCGGCTGCGTGCTGAGGCCTATCTCAGTCTCGCCAGCCTTGCCAGTGGTCAGGAACGCCTGCTACGTTATGGTCGCGCGGCCATCGCTGCCGAAGAGTATTTATTGTTCTATGCCGGCGATCCCGACGGCTACATTTTATTGGCTGAGGCCCGTTTGCAAGAAGGCAATGTGGATCGCGCCATCTTCACCATTAATCGCGTCATAGAGAACGCCGATGACCTGCCCGAAACCGAGCGGCCCGCCATTATCGAAGCCTATGCCCTCCGCGCCCGTATTTACCAACAGCGTCTCAATTGGCCCGCCGCCTTTGATGATCTGGAAACCTTGATGTCATTCGAACCCGATAATCTGACATGGGTCGAACTCCACGCCCAAGCCGCCAAAGAACTGCGCCGCTATCCTGTGCTGTTGAATGATCTGGATACTCTGCTAACCGAAAATCCGACCCGCAGCGATTTGATTTTGCAAAAGGCCCAAATTCTCAGCCAGACCTGCCAATATACCTCCAGCGATATCGAATGCGATTTCCCAGCCGTTTTGAACGATCTGCTAACCCCCGATTTTGTGGCAACCCTCACGCCCGACCAGCAAGCCCAAGCCCGCATCTATCGTGCCGAAGCCGAATTTGCCCAACTGTTGGAAAACACCACCATTAGCGCCTCCAATCGCCGGACGGCCCTTCAAGCGATCCGCCAAACCGTCCAATCCGCCCTTGCCGTGCGTGAGACTGCCGAAGATTATTATCTATTGGCGCGGGTGTTGAATGAATTAGAAGAACCAGAGCAGGCCCTTGAAGCCTATTCGTGGATTGTCTACTGGAATCAATTCTATGAATATCCCTTTGGCCGCGATGCTGAACGCGCCGCCCTCAACCTGCGTAACCAAATCGAGGATGCCGCCACCTCATAATAACAACCTGATCTTCCGTAGGGAGGGGTCTGTGACCCCTCCGTTTTATTCAACATCTTTCCACGCCCGCCGCGCTTTAATCTGCCAGATAAGTCCTTTATCAACAGCAAATTCGGTGGCTAATTTCGTTAGCCTCTCGCCTTCAGCCAAACGCCGTCGAATTTCCCGCACCTGCTCAACCGTCAATTTGACATTCGGATGATTTGGCCCACGCTTATCCACATACGACCCAATCGCCGCATCAATTTGCCCTTGTCGCCGCTCTCCCATCATCGGGCGAATTTGCTGCATAAATTGGATAGCGGGGCGGCTACGTTTGGTAACGATATAAAAGGGCTTGTATTCAACCGCCCACTCCTTTCGTGTGTATGGCCCCATGACCTTCGCCTGAAAAATATCTCCCACCCGTTGTGCAATATCATAATCCGTAGTTTGAATTTTCATTGAAGGTTTATTAGGTGCAGAAGGTATCCCCTTCATAAATGACCCTTCTGCTTCCAATAATCCGGCGAGCCAGTAAATACCCAAATCAGAGTCAATAGGGTATTCATTAATTGCTTTCCCATTAGTTGCTTCATTTATCTGTTGTCTTCGCCGTTCACCCATTATTGGATATATGGCTTGCATAATTTTGACAGCATTTTTAGCGGCACTGGCAACGCCATAAAGGTCTTTGTGACGTTTGCCTTTGGCCTCTCGATGGTAAATATAATTCACGCCAAAAATGTAAGCCACCCTTTCAATCACATCTTTATCAGACATTTCGATAGTAATTCTTGGAATTGTCGGGGTACTCGGTCTTGGCTTCAAAAAAGACCCTTCACCCTCCAACAACCCCGCCAACCAATACAAATCTTTGGAATCCGATATTCTTGGCCCACTCGCCATGTTATATAATCCTTTCAGAGCTAATTGCTACCTGCGATTGGTTTCTGCGCTCTGAGTGCCGTAAACACTCAGAGTGCCCTTTTCAAAATCCGATAATGAGCCTATCCCGCTTTTTTCTCTTTGTCAATTAGTGGGTTGTCTATTAGAATCAATTTTACAAATGTCCCTTTGGCAGTGATGCCAAACACGCCGCCGTCAATCTAAGAAATACTATTGACGATGTAAATGCATCTTGATTTTTATTAAATCTATAACATGTCCTATATACAACAATAACTATTGTAGAGTACAATATACACACCAAATGGAGGTTGCTATGAGAAATCTATCCCCAAAATCGCAAAGCCTTGAGGAACAATTGCAGTTATTTGAAGATGATAATCCAAAGATTGTTGAAGCTATGCGTCTCTTTGGATTAACGATGGCTCAATACCAAGCAGCTATCAACTCATTAGGATTACCGGCTACTTATTTAAGCAATTCAACGGTAAAGGAAGACCCTAAAACGAATGAGCACGTGGGACAGCATCAGTAGAGAAATTAAAACCCTAAACAAGCCAGATGCGTATGATATTGTCCGTAGGCAGAAAATTGATACTGTATGCGCCGTCACGGGTCGAAATCTTGTAATTTATGCTGTAGATTTTACTAACCCAATAAAATCCCAACTTTTAGGTTCTCAACATATATCACTAATGGACAAAGATGGTTTCGAGGAAGTAACTCGAAACTTAGAAGGAGACCAATTAGACATATTATTGCATAGCCCAGGTGGTTCTGCTGAAGCGACTGAATCTATTGTTGATCTTTTGCGGGATAGATTTTCAGATATCCGATTTATCGTCCCAAATTGCGCCAAAAGCGCGGCCACAATGTTGGCGATGTCAGGAAACCAAATTCTCATGGATGAGAGATCGGAACTAGGGCCAACCGACCCACAAATGATATTGAACCTCGATGGGCGATTGGTTGCTGCCCCTGCACAAGCAATCAAAGATCAGTTTGAACGAGCACAAACGGAAGTTAATAAAGACCCAACTAAATTGCCGAGCTGGGTACCAATACTGCGTGTATATGGTCCATCATTGCTTGCGGAGTGTGATAACCATCTAGCATTAGCTGAAAGTTTAGTATCTAAATGGCTAGAAAAATATATGTTCGCAGGAGAACAAGAGGCTTCTACAAAAGCGAAAGAGATTGCTAGATATCTCAATGATCATAACCATTTTCACTCTCATGCACGCCGTATTGGAATTGCCGATCTGCGTGAAAGGGGAGTTAATATTTTGGATATGAGAGAAGATAAAAAGTTACATGAGGCAATCAGGGACTTATACACATCTCTAATGCTAACATTTGATGGTACTGGCGCCTTTAAGATTTTTGAAAACAATAAACATGAAGCGTTAATCAATATGATTATTCAGCAGCAAATTCCCATACAAGGGCAACAAGTTAATCCAAGTATCCCAAAAACGCCCTCAAATAGAAGCAATCCAAAGAATAAGAAAAGAAAATAGCCCCACCAAGTATTCCTAGTAGAGCTATTTCAAAAATATTTGGAAGCGCCGACCACTGCCGATCGGGTCTGCAAGGACCGCCCCCGCATGTCTACAAGTTTAGTTGACCTATTGCATTCGCTGTCAGTAGCCCGAGCCAACGCGGTATGCTGACAACTAACCGATGCTTTCTTTGGCGGCTCGTATCGGTGTCAAGCCTACCGCACGCTATCTTTGGTGACGCCCGCCAATCCACCCGGATAGAGACGGATGGGGCAGACGGCTAACCTTCTATGGGTTAGCTGCTTAGGTCAAGCCGGGTTAAGCGGCGAGAGCGTAAGCAGTGTTGGTGTTGTTGGCACCTAATTTTTTGCCCATTGTTAACGCGGCATTAGGCTCCGCGACTTGCAACACGAGAACTAGCCTCTCACATCGAAACTATTTCGCTCCCCTGTGTAGAATCATTATAACAGACATTTATCAAAAATCTATTGGAAAACTCAGCGATACGAATAACCGCGTGGGTCTGCTGTAGGGAGGGATCTGTGACCCCTCCTGACCTATGCTCTGTTAGCTTTGTGAAAGCCCCGTTCAACGACGGAGCAGGTCGTTGCCAATAGCATAGCAAAAATCGCATCGCCTAACGGACAAATATGGCTCTCTTCCATAACCGATGACATCACTTGACAAGTGCACCCCGTTTCACTGCTGAAGCTAATCCCTATTCTATACCGTCCATAACAATGGATTATCATATTTCAATAGTAATCGGCAGTATCTAAATATACTGAATACCGCTGCTTCACTTCAGGCCATAATCGCAGTATAATAAGCCTAATCGTTGTCTGGTGAGGAGAAATTGTGTCGGAAACCTATCGGCTGTTTATTGCCATTGAACTTCCCCCTGCCCCCTCTACCCTCCGCCCTGCCTTGCAGAGTACGCTAAAAGCGCTGCAACAAGCCGTTCCCGCCAACACCGTCAAATGGGTGCAGCCAGACAATATGCACCTAACCCTGAAATTTCTGGGGGATGTCTCCATCCGGCAAATCAGCGCCATCGAAAGTGGCTTGCAGGCCGCCGTTGCAGGGCATTCGCCATTTTCAGTTGAGGTCGCCAATCTCGGCTGTTTTCCCAATTTTTCGCGTCCAAATGTGCTGTGGATCGGCTTAAATTCGCCAAATAATCACCTGCGCCGTCTGCGGGACAGCATTGAGCATCAAATCGCCCCACTCGGCTATCCCACCGAAGACCGCGAATTTAGCCCGCATCTGACATTAGGGCGGGTCAAGCGTGATCTCGCCAAGCCCATTATCGGCAAAATTGGTCAAGCCGCGCAGGGCATCAATATCGGTAAATTGGGCGATTGGCCTTGCGAATCCGTGCGGCTCATGCGGAGTGACTTGCGGCCCGAAGGCCCACTATATACATGTATTGCAGAAAAGAGGCTAAATAGCTAGATGAGTGAGAACCAAAACAACGCACAGATGACCACCTTAGACTATGCCCGTGCCATTGTGGACATCATTTCCGATGTCAAAGGCGAGGACGTGGTACTGCTCGATTTACGTGATGTAACCGTCATCACCGATTTTTTCATCATCTGTACGGGTAACAGCGACCGCCAACTGAAGGCGATTATCGAGAAAATCAGCCAAGGCATGAAGGAAAAACATGACCTGCGGGGAGCACGCATCGAAGGCAATCCAGAAGGTGGCTGGGTGTTGGTAGATTATGGCGATATTGTCGTCCACGTCTTCACGGAAGATCAGCGCGATTACTATGATCTTGAAGGGTTATGGAGCAAAGGAAAAGTCCTGCTGCGCGTCAAATAAGCGCGTCTCGATGAGGAGATATGAGTGGCCCGCTGGTATCAATCGGCGGGTTTTTTAGTTTTTATCTGTTGGGGTATATAAACACAACGACGGGGGAGGAAGGGGAGAGGGAAGGGAGTGGATGTGAGTTGGCAGTGACCTACTCTCCCAGAGGACGACTCCCCCAGTACCATCGGCGCTGACGGGCTTAACTGCCGGGTTCGGGATGGGACCGGGTGGACCCCCGCCGCTCCAACCACCAACC
>JABFGB010000033.1 GCA_013112715.1 Chloroflexota bacterium | reverse complement strand
GATTTGGTAGTGCGTCCGTTCCGTTGCTTCCGTCGCTTGACGGTAGCCCGCTTCTAATTCTTCGAGCGTTAAGTGTGGTGTTATTTTGATTCGGTTCATCCCTCCATTATACACCCGAATCTGGTATAACAGGGGATTGGGATGGTGATGGTCGGAAAACACCAGCATTTTATGCAACAAATGGTGTATTTATTCACACAAATATAGTTGGTACTACGCCAGCAGCAAATTGGATTGGGACATGGTTTGGCCTTACTACAGGAGTGCCCGGTGTGGGAGTCATTCCAATCGCAGGCCGATTCGACCCATCTGTTAATCATGATTGTCTTGGAGTCATTCATAGCGCGTTTCTTCCGCCTTATACAGATGTAGCTTTTTCTCTTTATTACACTTGTTCAACTACAGGAGGAAACCCAACCCTATATACTCAATGGCTTAGTATGCCTTTACCCGATTCAGCTGGTTTCACTGGTACTTATCAATTTGTAGCGGGCGATTTTGGTACTGATGGGAATTCGCAACCTAATTTTATCCCAGATGGAATAGATACAATTGCTGTGAGACGTGGACCTTTCGTTGCCTTTTCAAACACGCCTGTTTCTAACCACGCAACTTTTCCTACGGCCCAGTATTTTGGCGATCCGAACGGAGGAGATTCTGAATATGGATATTTCGTCGCAGGGGATTGGAATACCGATGGTCTAGATAGTTTTGGTTTATATTATTATTCTAATGGTATTCCTGTATTCTATCGCCGAAATAATCTCGATTGGAACTTGATAGAATATACCGCCCAATATCTCCCAAATAACGGCTCAACATTTAATGTTGCAACTTGGAGAGAGCCATAAAGTGGTTTTAGTTTGATTAAAAAGGCTGTCCCCATCACTGAGGATAGCCTTTTTCAATTCGTCTTCGTGGGCAGTGATTAATGCCAATCGGGGTTCGCGTTCCAGCCTGCCAGACCCGCCAACAGATGTGAATCACTGCCATCGGCCTGCATAACATACAAATCAATGTCGGGGTGCATCAAACCCTCCGGTACGTCGCCAAGCAGCACATAGGCAATCTGTGTGCCATCCGGCGACCATGTTGCCCCAAGAACCGATTCGGCAATGATTTGCTGGACATTTTCGCCATCCATATCCACCACATAGACCCCGCGTGCCGTTTTGTCCAGCGTCGTGAACAACAATTGGCTATCATCGGGCGACCACACTGGGCCAGTCATTCCTTTGATGGCATCCGTCACCAAGCGGCTGTCGGAGCCATCGGCCTGCATAATGTAGAGGCCACCGTCGAATATATAGGCGATTTGTGTGCCATCGGCGTTGGGGGCAGGCGAATAGCCTTCGATGCCCAAGCGGGTTTCTGTGCCGTCGCTCAAATTGAGGATGACCAACTCCCCCGGCCTAAATCCCGACGTATACACCAGATGGTCATTATCGAGCCACGCCGGACTAGAATCGTATACCTCGTTAAAGGTCACGCGGGTTTGGTCGCTGCCGTCCCGATTCATGACATAAATATCGGTCAGGGGGTTGTCGCTGCTGGGCCGATCCCGATCCGAGACAAACGCGATTTTGTTGCCATCGGGGGAGAGGGCCGGGTCGGTATTGCGATAGAACTGGCGATCCACTAGGTTTTGGGTCAATTGGGTAGTCTCGCCGCTGTTCACATGCAGCAGAAAAATATCGGGGTTGTGTCCCGTGAAATCGGCAACATCGGCTTCATAGACAATCCAACTGTCCATATCGGTTTCCGGGTCTTGGGCGTGAGCCATACCAAACACGGCGGTAGTCAGCAGTGTGGTGGCAAGCAGGGTTTTCTTGATTGGGTTGAACATCACTAGCTCCTACATTGGAATTGGTTCTATTCAAAGACGGCAATGGCTGGCTGGAAGTTCCCATAACATGCTGTCCAATCGGCATTGACATCGTGCTGTCATTTTTCGCCTGCCCCGTTCGACGTTATCAAAACGGATTTACTGAAAGGGGCTAACGATTATGGCAAAAGACTCGCAACGTTTGGAACAGGAATTTATCGCAACAGTGCGCGAAAAAACGGGCCACGATCTGGCAGAATGGTTTACGATTATCGCCGCGACGGGCATGGATAAACCCAACGCCATTTTGAATTGGCTCAAGGCCGAGCATAAACTCAACCATCTACAGGCAAATTTCCTGTCAGGGATTTATCTGAATGACGGCAAGCCCGTTTTTGATTATGCGGTACTGTTCGAGAATCTCATCAAAGGCAAAGAGGCCCTGCTCCCGGCGTATCGCGCACTTGAGACGATGATTAAGGCCCATCTGCCCGACGCCGAATTGATCCCCACCAAAGCCTATATTTCAATTGAAGCGGCCCGTTGCTTCGCCTGCGCCACCCTAACCAAACAGGTCATACGAGTTGGGTTGGATTTGGGGGAGACGCCATTTGATGATTATGTGCAGAAAGCCAAGAGTCTCGGCGCGATGCCGAACCTAACGCATATGGTGGAAGTTGCCGCCCCAGCCGACGTTGGTGAATCATTGCTTGGTTATTTGCATCAAGCCTATCGCCGCGCGCATAAGTTGTAGGTTAGCTATAGAAATCAAGAAGCCTATCCGGTGGGGGATAGGCTCCTGAGAACCGATGAGGAGAAGTTCTTGGAGATTTCAGGAGGAGCTATTTGCTCAAACCTCTGAAGCTAATCAGGTCTAACCTGTGCTTGCGCTAATCTCGAAAAATCAATCTTAACCTCATTGTATACTCATTTAGGAGATTCGGGTGGTGAGTTTTGGCCTAACTTCTGTGTGCATCTGTCATGGTTATCCTGTGGCAATCAGTGCAATCGCCGTCATCGCACACAGCACCCCCACCCCCTGCCAGCGGGTCAATCGTTCCTTCAAAATGACCAGTGCCAATACCACCGTCGTCGCGGGATAGAGCGAGGACAGCACCGAGGCCACATCCACCCGACCCGCTTCCTCCGCCAGCGCAAAAAACACATTGCCGCCGACATCCATCACCCCACAGAACATAATCAGGGGGATGTATTTACCCGTCGGGGCAGTCAAACGTCGCATCGAAACGGCCAAGATCAGCATGGCGGTGATAGAGGTCATACGCGAGACCGCCAGCGACCAGAAAAGCGCCTCATCACTTAAGAGGGCCACCAGCGTCAAAAATCCACCAAAGCCCATGCCCGCAATCACCGCCAACCCCAAGCCGTCGGAGCTAATATGGCCTGATCCCGGCTGCGAAATCAACCACACCCCGGCCAATGCCAGCCCAAAACCAAAAATTGTTGAGCTACCCGGCAGGCCCTGTGTCACAATGCCAAAGGTCACGGGGAGCAGCCCTTGCAAAACCGCGCTTAAAGGAGCCGCGATGCTCATTTTGCCAATCGCCATCGCCCGATAGAGGGCCGCCAAACCAATATCCCCCACGATTCCAGCGGCAGCCCCAATCAACAGGTCATGGCGTGAGGGAGCGGGTTCACCAAAGGCCAGCGCGAAGAGTATCAGTGCCGCCAATCCGGTGATTTGCGAAAAAATCAACACCGTGAGGACGGGGGTACGCCGTGTCGAATAGCCCCCACTGAAATCACCCGATCCCCAACTGGCGGCGGACATCAATCCATAGGCTACTGAGGTCAACTCTGACCCAAAGAGGTTCATGGCTGTTCCTTTGCTTCAATACCGATTGATAAAAAGATGGTGGGGGTACTCGGTTGAGTACAAGGTGAATTTTACCGTACTTGGCGGATTAATTCTAAAAGCGACTGTACCAAAGTACAGGGCCAAACTGGTCGCTCGACGGAAGGGAAATGGCTTGATTCGGTGCATCCTAGAAGATGAAATCATTGTGGGGGAGATAGATTACCAATGAACCATCAACAGTTTGAAACATGGGTCAAAGCAATCGGGGCTGCATGGGTCAACCGCGATCCACAGGCCGCCGCCGATTTGTTCACTCCTGATGCGACCTATCAGGAAAACCCATTTGAACCACCGCTGCAAGGCCGCCCTGCCATCTTGAAGTATTGGGGCGATGTCAGCGCACAGGAAAACATCGAGTTTCGTTACGAGATACTCGAAGTCACGGAGTCCATAGGCTTCGCGCACTGGTCAGTGGAATTGACACGCATATCCAGTAGCAAACGGGTTAAATTGGATGGCATTTTTGCCGCGTCGTTCCGCCCAAACGAAATGCGCTGCCATGAATTTCGGGAATGGTGGACACGGCAGGAAGGGCCATCGCGTCGGCGGGTGGCGCTGATTACGGGGGCGAGTCGCGGCTTGGGAGTGACACTGGCGACCTGCTTGGCGGGGCAGAATTTTGACCTGATTTTGACGGCACGCGGCGCAGCGAGCCTTGAACAAACCACCGAACAATTACGCCAATATGGGACGACCATCATTGCGCTGGCCGGGGATATTGCCGAACCTGCCCATCAACACCGACTGATTGAGGCCGCCGAATCGTTGGGCCGATTGGATGTGCTGGTCAACAATGCGTCCGAGCTTGGGCCAAGCCCGATGCCGACCCTTGCCGAGATGCCGCTTGCGGCCTTCCGCCATATTTATGAGGTGAATGTCATCGCGCCTTTGGCCCTCACGCAAAGTGCCCTGCCCCTCCTGAAAGCCAATCACGGCTTAGTGGTCAATCTCAGCAGTGATGCCGCCGTCGGAGGATACGCAGGTTGGGGTGGGTATGGATCGAGCAAGGCCGCGCTAGATTTGCTGTCGCGTACATGGGCTAATGAATTGGAGGTGGCAGGCGTCGGTGTGGTCAGTGTTGACCCCGGCGATATGCGAACGGACATGCACCAGCAGGCCTTTCCGGGTGAGGATATTTCGGATCGCCCTGAACCGAATGTGACGTTGCCCTTTTGGATGTGGTTGTTTGGTCAAAAAGTGACGGACATCAGCGGCCAGCGATTTCGTGCCCAAGCCGAACAATGGGAGGTAGTGCGATGAAACGAGATGAATTGATCTTTCCACGCCCACTAGAATTACAGGCCGATATGCCAGCTACCGAACGCGGCTTGGCACGTGATGGGGTACGGCTGATGGTGAGCAGGCTGGAAAACGGTATGCCTATCCATCAACATGCCCATTTTCACGAGTTGGGGCGATTTCTAAGCGCAGGGGATTTGCTGGTGGTGAATCGTAGCGCGACCCTACCTGCCAGTTTACCCGCCCATCATGCGGGTATAGGCGAATTTGTCCTCAATCTTTCAACCCGCTATGGGCCAAATTTATGGCTGGCCGAACCGCGTTGGAGTTTTGCCAAACCCGGCCCGCTCCCCTTGAAAGCAGGGGATGTGTTTGACGTGGGTGGATTGACAGGGCGCCTCATTCAGCCCTTCCCCGGACTAAACCGCCTGTGGTTTGTGCATGTCTGCTGCGACTTGATGAGCGTCATGGCACAGGTGGGCCGTCCGATTCGCTACGGTTATGTGCAGACTGAATACCCGCTCGACACCTATCAAACCGTGTTCGCCACCATCCCCGGCAGTGCCGAAATGCCCTCGGCGGGGTATCCCTTTACAGAAAACCTCCTAAGTGATCTAAACGAACGAGGCATCCAGATCGCCGGGGTGCTGCTGCATACCGGGGTATCAAGTTTGGAGGTTGAAGTCGAAGAGGTCGAGCAGCACCCGCTGTATCCCGAATATTTTGAAGTGCCCACCGAGACCGCCGAAGCCGTTAATCTGGCCCATGCGGAGGGGCGGCGTGTGGTCGCGGTAGGGACAACCGTGATACGGGCACTGGAATCGGCGTGGGAGGGGAATCGGGTGCATCCGGCAAAGGGCTTTACACGGTTATTTGTTCATCCGGCACGGGGACAACTGCAATCGGTAAACGGCCTGATTACGGGCCTGCATGACCCCATCACCAGCCATTTAGCCATGTTGTATGTGTTGGCAGGCCAAGACTTGATTCGCACGGCCTATGCCGAAGCGGTCAAGGAAGGGTATCTGTGGCATGAATTTGGCGACAGTCACCTGATCTTGACCACCCCACCGAATCAACCCTAACCCAGTGAAGCCGTAACCACTCACTTTTCGAGGCTGTCTCTCAAATGCAGGGATGGCCTTTTGTGGGCCGATTCCTCATTTACAGTAGTATTAGTGATCCTCGGCAATTCTGAAAAATTTATGAATTTCGGATTTACTACTATGCGAATTAGGCCTTATTGATGCGGCGAAACTGCCATTCATCCAATTAGTAAAGATTCACCCCACACTTCCTAACGAATTATTGACAAAGATTCTCCTTATACTGTCGTTTGGGAGTATTTTTTCCACTCACGTTAAAATAAATTCGAAAGGTTTGCAAGATGTTTTCAAGACCAATAAGGCATATCATTGCGTTATTGTTGGTTTTTATAGTAGCGTCCTCTTTCATCTTACCCATACATCATCAAACGGCATACTCTCAAGACCCAACAACCTCCCAACGAGTTGAATCGGATGATGCTCGTGTAGATCGAAACGGGAATTGGTCAAGCCAATCCGCTAGTGGAGCAAGCGGCGGAAGTTATTTGTACGGCGGGGGCGGTGAGAATGACTCACTTATCCTGCACTTCTATGGTGCAAGTGTTGAAGTAATTTATGTCAGCGGGCCAAAGTTGGGAACCTTAGCCATCGAAGTGGATGACACGGTACTGCGCACGGTCATCACCGCAGCCGACACTACCAGCTATGGGCAAAGCGCCAAAATCAATTATCTGAGCGCGGAATGGCACACACTGCGGGTGTATGCCCAAGAGGGTGGCACAGTGGCGATTGATGCCTTCGTCGCCAATCTGGACGCCCCACCCCCAACATTTGTCGAACCCTCCGACAACCCAGATCGTCCAGCGGGTAGTGCGGCGGGTGTGCGTGCGCCAGTGGTAGAAACTCCTGTGATGGAAGACACAACCCACCATGGCCCGCGTGTCGCTGAATTGGGACACGTCATTATCAACGAAATTGACGCGAATAGCCCTGACGCGGTTGAACTGTTCAACCCGACGACTTCGGTAGTGAACCTGACCGGATGGCAGATCCTCATTTTTAGCGGGGCTTCGCTTGAATCAACATGGACAATCCCGGCATTTTATCTGGTTCCGGGCGCGTACGTCGTCGTGTACGAGACTGCTGGGACCAATACCTCTGCTGCACTCTACATGAATAACAGCACTGGCATGGAGTCGGATTTCAACTACGCTGTCGCACTCAACAATAATTTGGGCCAAGGCGTAGATTTTGTGCGCTGGGGTGGCTCAACGATCTTGCCATCCGCACCCGATACTTGGAGTGGCAGTCCAACCTTTGTCTTTGACTCAGCCCGGAGCATTGGGCGCAATGAGCAAAATGATGATGACAACAGCAGCAGCGATTTCTTCCAGCAGTGCCCAACGTTGGGTAAGGTCAACAACGCTTGTTTGGTGTTGAATGAGTTCTTCACAGACGTCGTTGATGCGGTAGAGATCTTTAACCCGACTGGCAGAACTATTTCCCTGACCGGCTATCAGTTTACTTCCTATTCAGGAGTGAATACCCTTGACCTCACCTATACCTTCCCGACTGCGAGTATTCCATCGGGCGGATATGTCGTCCTTTATGAGGGTGCCGGTACCAATACAAGCACGGTTTTCTATGCTGGCTCTGGTCAAAACTTCGCTTGGAATGCTGACGATGGAGCGGGTTTGTTAACGACTGGGGCGGGTGGCTCGGTGGTAGACTTTGCCCGTTGGGGTACAACCACAGTTGCCCCGGCTGGCACAAGCTGGTTTGGTGGCGTGTTGCCGACTGGCCCAAATGACAATAGTAGCGTGCAGCGGCGACCCAGCGGCGAAGATGGTGACCGCACCAGCGATTTCTGTGTGCAAGTCCCAACCCTCGGTACGCTCAATCGGCCCTGTGTGGTCATCAACGAAATTTACGGCAGCGACCCGGATGGCATCGAAATCTATAACGCTTCATTGGCAGCCTACACCCTGACAGGCTTTAACGTCCAACTGTATGATTATACTGGTACGCTCGGCGTAGATTTCAACATCCCCACCTTTACACTTGCCGCAGGCGCGTATGTGCGCGTGGTCGAAGGCGCAGGCACGAACACCAGCACCCTGCTGTTTGGTGGTGGTAGTCTGGGGTGGATCAGCGGTGACCCCGGCGCGGCCCGCCTGTACAACGAATCCAGTAACGGGGTAGACTTTGTGCGCTGGGGCAACAATACTGAGTTGGGGATCAATGGGGCGTTTATGCTGAGTCCCAATGCCCCGGCCTTCCCCGGTAATGTCAGCACCACCTCGATTGGACGCAACACCAGCGGCGGCGATACCGATCGTGGGTCGGACTGGTGCCATCAACCCACTTCGCCAAGCACACGTAACTATGGCTGTCCAGCCCGTTTGGCCGTCTTCGCACCTGCTTCCAATCAAGTCAGCTTGACGGAGACGCCCGGCAGTCCGCCTCCTCCCGGCAACTACTTCACCTATAATAGTGGGCTGCCCGCTGCGGGCACCAACGGACAATGGGTCATGGGCGACTGGGACGGCGATGGTCGCCAAACCCCCGGTGTGTATGGAACGAACGGTGTGTTCTATTTTACCAACGCGGTCGGCCCCATCCCGTCCAATGCATGGCTGGGGATTTGGTTTGGTTTGTTGGCCGGGGTCGTCCCCAATGCGCCTATTGCGGGTCGCTTTAATGGTGCCCTGCAAAACGATTGCATCGGCGTGACCGACAGTGCCAACTTCCCACCCTATGGGGTCGCTTTTGTGCTCTACTTCACCTGTGATATGACGGGTGGCAATCCTCCCAAGACCTTCCAATGGCTCTCGGTGGTACTGCCCGACAATCAAGGCTTCACGGGCACCTTCCAGTTCGGTGCGGGTGATTACGATAACAATGCTGTAGATTCCGTCGCCATCCGACGCGGTAATTTTATCGCCTTCACCAACACCAATCCCACCACCACCAACGCCACCTTCGCGCTGGCTCAATACTTCGAACCGCCCATTGCGGGTACCAGCCTGTTCATCGTCGGTGACTTTGACAACAATGGTCTCGACAGCTTTGGATACTTCTTCCCGGCAAGCGGGGCGGCTTACTTCAAGAACGACCTCGACTGGAATTCCGGTGCCACACCCGGCAGTATGACCGTCTGGTTCCCGCTGGGTACCGCCACCACTGCCGATACGTGGTCTGGTTATTGATCTATCACCACTTAAAGGGTTATCGTTGGGGCAGATTCTTAGGGGTCTGCCCCTTTTTTATTGGAATGCTCCTCATGTAGACAGTAAGTACCCAATGGAGGATTTCAAAACCTCGGCAAACGCCTGTGTCGCGGTGCAGCGATACCCCCCTCGCCGCCACAACAAGCCTAGACCCCGGCGCGGCGTCGGATCGGTTAGCTGGATACTCCGCACAGCATCAGATAGAGTATTGTGCAGGGCCAAACGGGGTAAGATGGTCGCCATGCCAGAACGCTGGATAGTTGACAAAATACCATCCACTGTGTTCATTTCAATACTGATGGGAGTATGGATACCTGCCTGCTGTTGTGCCGCCTCCCACAAGCGGCGGGTGCAAAATCCGGTCGGGAAATGTACCAAAGGCAAGCCATTAAGGTTAGCAACAGGGAGAGTTTTATACACGGCGAGGGGGTGATTCATCCCCACTATCAACACCAAGTCCTCTTCGAACAACAATTCTGTCTCAAGTTCGGCATCCAGCGCGGGCACGAAAGCAATCCCGATTTGAAAATGCCCTTCCGCAACACCCGCTTCAATTTCATCAGCAGACCGCTCCTCAACCCGCAATTGGATGGCAGGGTAGCGATTGGCAAATTCAGCGAGGGCCGTTGGCAAAAGATAATGATTCACGGTTTGCACAGTACCGATGGTGATAATTCCTCGCTGGAGACCATTTAGTTCATGGAGCGCGATTGATGCTTCAGCCAGTTCTTGCATGATCTGACGGGCGTGATGCACCAATATCTCGCCTGCTGGTGTAAGGCGAATCTGGCGGAGCGAGCGATCCAAGAGGCGTGATCCCACTTCTTGCTCCAATTTTTGAATCTGCTGGGTTAAGGCGGGTTGGGTGATGAACAGTCGCTCGGCGGCCCGGGTGAAGTTCTGTTCTTCGGTGATCACTAGGAGATAACGTAGTTGACGAAGTTCCATTTTACGATAAGTCTCACTTATGAATATCCCAATTTCTATCTATTGGACTTATCATAACACATCCCTTATCGTTGGGGCTATTGGAAATCACAATACTTGGACAACTCAATGGAGAAGCTCATGAATAAACGCAAATGGATGTTGCTGCTAGTGCCGTGTGTGCTTGCCCTCGCCGCCATTCCGGTGTTGGCGCAGGATGGCTCCCAACCCATCAAAGCTGAAATCACGGATGGAGCAAGGCCGGAATTTGATCTGGTTTATGCGCGGGTAGAACGTTTCGGCTCGACTCTGTTGTTTCATCAGGTAGTCGTTGGCGAAGCGGGAACACTCATTCCTGAGGCGACCGGAGAATTTGCCGGCGCGGCGGTGTACAGTTATGTGTGGCCGACCTCGCTTGATAGCGCAGTGGTGGGATTTGAGCCAGAGCAAGGGATTTTAGCACTGGCCGTCACCTCACACCCTGATTTTGATGACACCCCCCTTGTGGATGAAGACGGCGATGGTGACCATGGGGATGATGGCGAACTATGGCACAGTCATTGGGTGGTACTGGTCGCAGATGAGGCGTGCGGCGAAAATGGTTTGAAGGTTAAAGATATTCCAGAGGGCGAGATGCCAGCCGTACCTGCGACATGGCCCGGTGTACCGCTGTTAATTGACAGCCCCAGCTATAATCTGGAACTCATCGGCGATGAGATTGTGGTAGAGGTGCCACACGCGGCAGTTGATTTTGCCGAGCATTTTAACTTTGATGGGGTGACGGCTGGTTTGCAGATTAACCGAAATCTACATGACCCGCTCTTGTGTGTCACTTTAGTCGAGGACATTGCATCCGGCGACCTCAGCCTACCCGGTATCGCCAATTAGCCCTAATAAACCTTAGAGAACCGCGCGGTAAGTCGCTTATTCAGCATTACGGCGCGGTTGGCTTGGGTCTAGGTAACGAAACCAATTAAGCAGAAGGCAGCGCAAGACAGAAAGCAGCAACCCAAGACCAGAAACAGCAAGCAGCCAAAGACCGACCCGAAAATGTCGCCTACAGCATTAAAGATGTCCATTATAGAACCTCTTGTATCATTCCAACGTGGATAAGACATAATGTATTACGTGAAACCATCGTCACTGTTGCACGTTTTTACCTCCCAAAAATGAGGAGCTTCACTATGATACATATCACCGATCTTAAGCCGCATCAATCCGCCTATATCGAGCAAGCCGCCGCCATTTTGGTGCGGGCCTTTCGCGCACATTGGCCGGACGCATGGCCCACTATTGAAAACGCGCTGGAAGAGATGCACGAAATGTTGGCCGACGATCGCATATGCCGTATTGCCTTGCAGGAGATCAATGGCAAAACGCGGGTGGTCGGCTGGATTGGCGGCATCTCCGGTTATGACGGCTTGGTTTGGGAACTGCATCCGCTGGCGGTTGACCCCGATTTTCAAGGGCAGGGTATCGGGCGGGCATTGGTACTCGATTTTGAGGAACAGGTACGGCAGCGGGGTGCCTTAACGATTCAACTGGGCAGCGACGACCAAGACAGCATGACCACATTGGCGGACACCGATTTATATGAAAATCTGTGGGAGAAAATCGCCACTATCCGTAATCTAAAAGGTCACCCTTATGAGTTTTATCAAAAGTTGGGATTCTCAATTATTGGGGTGATTCCAGATGCCAATGGGGTTGGAAAACCCGATATTTTGATGGGAAAACGAGTACGTTGATAACGCCACCCTCAAGTTTGTTCTCCGTTTAGCTAACTCCATAAATCGCCTTAAATAGACATTTTCAGCAACATAGCCCACTGGGTTTAAGTTTGTTTCTAGTCCAGAGAACATGTTGGTGTAGTTTACTTTTTTAATGTCTATGAATATTGGGTAAATTCATGAATTATTCCGCAACTTTTCCTTTATTCTTGTCGGTAGTATGTGATAAAGTGAAAGCATGATGTTGGATATTCCCTATGACTCACATCCAACGTCGAAGTGCAGAAAGGCAATTATCATGAAACGTACACGTATCTTCGCTAGAACTCAACGGGCACAGGCTATGATGGAATATCAGGTCCTGATTCCAATTGGGATTCTCATTGCGCTTATGGCTGGGGCTATCGGCGCGTTTTTGACCACCAGTTTTCAAGAAACCGCTGACGGGCTGCAACCTGAGACACAGGACTGTGAAGAAGGCGACCCCGGCTCGAATGAAAACGATACTCAAGGTCCAAGCTACGCAACCATGGCCGGCCACAGCGTTACCCTGACCAGCCATGTCTATAACGAAACAACCAATACGACGACCATCACCTACCGCGTAACCTCCAGCGGCGACCCAGCCATCAGCCATTGGATTCTCGCCCTGCCGGCGAATGTCCTGAGTAAGTTGTCATCCGCCAGTGAGTTTTATGAAATCGGGACTGACCCCACAACCGGCGTAACAGGTATCAAATTTGATCGTGGTTATGATAGCGGTGGTTCTGGCAACAAAGGCAATGGCAATAAACGCAGCGACGCAGGCATCGTACTGGTTAGCGCACCACGCCAGCCGCGTTACGCCGAAACCCGCGACATTATGATTATTCTCGTCGGCGACTTTGAATGGAACGGCGTCACGGTGGCGATCAAGGCTGGTACGCAAACCTATAGCTCGACCATCACCGCCCCTGTGCGCGTCAAAGAAGACAATAGCTGCGACAACGACGGCTCTGATTCCTAATCGGTAGACAGGCGGAATTAAGCATACGGAAAGGCTGGATGCCATGAAACTGAACAACCGTAACCAATACCCGTATTCCTATAACCAGAAAAACGCCGTTGATTCAAGCAATCTGGGAATTCTCAAACTTATCTTCCTCTTGATCGGCGAGCGGTCGTATGAGTATCTGCGACCTGTGATCGAGCGCGTTCAGCAAGTCAACCCCCGTGTCCGAGCGTTGGTGCTGGTTGCGGTCTCAAGTTTCGTGGTGCTGCTGCTGAGTATGTGGTTCTTTACCATGATCTTCAATATGGGCGACGAAAAATCCACCTCCCCCAGCGTACCGAGCGCTCAACAGGTCTTTGCCGCACCCTATGACATTGACCAGCGCCAGATGCCTGTGGATGGAACCGACCCCAATGCCTTTTTGCCACAGACGATTGGGGATTCCTATACCTTTGTGACCACCAGTTTGCCCATTGATTCCGGCACACAAAAGGTCAACCCCAACGCTGTCGGGACACTCAATTTGTGTATGGTGGACTTTGATAACTCATGCACTATGCAGTATACCCCTCAATACTACACGCTCGGACGTTATGCCGACGCCAACCAAGATGTTGTACAGGTGTTTGTTGGCAACTACTGGACACCGGAAACCGCCCACATTACGGTAACGGAACTCATTACCCGTTTACGCACCGTTGGCTACATTGGCAATTTTGTCTCCGGCGGGCAGGGCGCGATAGACTACTTCTACAGCACCAGCAATGGTTGGTACTCCTTTACATGGACACGTGGCGCTTGGGTAATCTCGGTATCCGGAAGATCACGCGAAGCACTAGAAACCGCTATCCAAACCCTCTCGATCTAAACCGTCTGCCGATTCTCGGTCAGTTCCTCCTGACAAGCCTCCCCTTTCACAGCGGGAGGTTTTGTTTTGCTCAGTTCGCCCCGCTGTCTATTTCTGCTACACTCACAATGTTCTATTTACCAAGCAGGATGGGCGAACCGTGAATCATTTTGTATTGGCACAACATATCGCTGACCAAATCGGCGCGATTGACGGTGTTTCCGCCGTCGGATTGGGTGGGTCGTATGCACGTGGGGACGCCAAACCGGATTCCGATATTGATCTGGGGATTTATTACGACCCCACTCACCTGCCCTCCCTTGAATCGCTGCGGCGGTTGGCGGCGAAATTGGATGACAGCGGACAGGGCGAAGCGGTCACGGATTTTGGCGAATGGGGGCCTTGGATTAACGGCGGGGCATGGTTAAATGTGCAGGGTCAGCGGGTAGACTGGCTGTATCGTGACTTAGTGAACGTTGCTCACGAAATCAGCGAATGTGAGGCAGGTCGGCCCAAAGTATATTATCAACCGGGCCACCCACATGGTTTTTGGAATCACATCTATCTGGGCGAGGTGTTTTATTGCCAACCGCTGTTCGAGCGTGACGGGGTGTTGACCGAATTGAAAAATCGAGCGTACCCACCCCTCTTGAAAAAAGCGTTAATTGCCGGATTATGGGAGGCAGGGTTTTCAATCGCCAATGCCCATAAACCAGCGGCACGGGGCGATGCCTTTATTGTAGCGGGGCATCTGTTCCGGTGTGCGGCGGTCATGGTGCAGGCGCTTTTTGCCCTGAATGAGCGTTACTGTATCAACGAAAAAGGTGCGGCAGATCTGATTGATGGGATGCCGCTCCACCCGCCGAATTTCGCACGGACGGTGCATGAAGTCTTAGGGAATTTAGGGAAAACACCCGCCGACCTAGAAGTCAGTGTCGCACGGATGGAGGAATTGTCGGAGGGAGTGCGGAAATTGTGCGATGTGCAAGGGTAGGACTTCCACATCCTACCCTTTGTATATAAACTTGGTGCTTAGGCGGTGAATTTCAAGCCGCGCAGGAGTTGAGCATTGAGGGCGACAATCACCGTACTCAGTGACATAAACACGGCCCCCACCGCAGGCGACAGCAGAATCCCTATCGGCGCTAAGACCCCAGCGGCGAGTGGCAGAACTACCACGTTATACCCCGCTGCCCATAACAAGTTTTGGATCATCTTGCGATAGCTGGCGCGGCTGAGTTCCATGATCTTGACTACATCCAGCGGATTGCTGCGGGCCAAAATGATGTCGGCGGATTCGACGGCCACATCCGTACCGCTGCCAATCGCAATGCCGATGTCGGCGCGGGTTAGGGCCGGGGCATCGTTGACGCCATCGCCCACCATCGCCACCCGCTTGCCCATGTGCTGCAATTCCGCTACCTTGTGGTCTTTGTGTTCGGGCAGGACTTCGGCAAATACCCGGTCAATACCCAGTTCGTCCGCGACGGCCTGTGCAACGGCCCGGCTATCTCCGGTCAGCATCGCAACCTCGATACCCAGTTCATGTAGACGCTGAACCGCCGCCTTACTTTCGGGTCGGATGACATCCGCCAGCGCGAACCCAGCCACAATTTGCTGTTCCACCACCAGATAAATCACGGTTTGACCTTTGCTTCCGGCGTCGTCCGTGAAGGATGCCAGTTGATTGGTGGGGGTCAGATTCAGCAGTTCCAATAGGCGCGGGCCACCCACATAAACCGCTTGCCCATTCCAATCGGCTTGCACACCGCGACCCTTGAGGGCAGAAAATTCGCTGATGGCAGGCAGGGCCAGATTCAATGATTGAGCCTTTTCACGGACAGCACGGGCCGTCATGTGTTCCGAATCGCCTTCGACAGCAGCGGCTAGGGCCAGCGCATCATGTTCTTGCCATGCCTCGGCGGTCTGGATAGCGACCACCCCTTGCTCACCTTTGGTCAATGTACCCGTCTTGTCGAAGATAATGACATCCAGTTCACGGGCCGATTCCAGCGCCAGACGGTCACGCACCAAAACGCCATTGCCTGCTGCCAGTGAGGTGCTAATCGCCACGACCAGCGGAATCGCTAGGCCGAGCGCGTGCGGACAAGAGACAACCAAGACCGTGACCACTCGTTCCAGCACTTCAACGTTGAACCCCTCGGCAATAACCCATGCAATCGCGGTGAGAATGGCGACGGACAGGGCGACATAGAACAACCACCCAGCGGCTTTATCGGCCAATACCTGCGTGCGTGATTTGCTTTGTTGGGCCTGTTCGACCAATCGCATAATGCCAGCAAGGGCGGTTTGGTCACCCGTCGCCATGACACGGATTCGCAGACTGCCATCGCCATTAATCGTGCCTGTGATGACCTTTTCACCCGTGTGTTTGTGGATGGGGCGCGATTCCCCCGTAATCATGGCCTCGTTGACTTCCGATTGGCCGTCCTCCACGACCCCATCGGCAGGAATGCTGGCGCCGGGGCGCACCAACACAAGGTCACCTGTCTTGAGTTCAGTGGTGGAAATAGTGCTCGTGCTGCCATCCGTATTCAGGCGTTCGGCAGTATCGGGCATCAATTTGGCAAGTTCGCGCAATGCACCGGAGGCTTGCCGGATACTGCGCATTTCTAGCCAGTGACCCAGCAGCATAATGTCAATCAGGGTCGCCATTTCCCAAAAGAAGCCGCTTTCAGGGTCGAAAAATACGGCGGCAAGGCTGTAGGCAAACGCGACGGTGATCGCCATCGAGATCAGGAGCATCATCCCCGGTTGGCGATTTTGGATTTCGGGTCGGGCCATGCCCAAAAATGGAATTCCGCCGTAGAAAAAGATAACCAGCGAAAACAGCGGTGCGATGAGTTCATCCCCAGTGAATTCGGGCATGGAGAAACCAAGCCACTCTTGAATCATGGGGCTGAACAACACAACGGGCACGGTTAGCAGCAGCGATACCCAAAACCGATTACGGAACATTGTTTCGTGTCCGGTGTGGTCAGTATGGGCGGCATGTCCGGCATGACCTTTGTGGGCATCGTGATTGACATGAGTCATGTGCTCGGGCTGATTGGTGTGATCAGCGTGTGCCTCATGATGGCTGTGACCGCTGTGCGCCATATGTTCAGTATGATCGGGATGTTGTGGTTGAGGCTCAGTGTTTGCGGTATGGTGAGCGTGATCCTCATGAGTCGGACGATGATGTGAGTGTGTGGCCTGCATGAGGGCCTCCTTGATGATGGATTTGATTTTCTGTTTTTACCCACCCCCTATGGGAGGGGGTATATTTACAATATAACAGATGGCCCATTCTGTCAAGCACCCAAAATTCTGAATTTATACCCCCCTACCTTGATAGTAACTTTTGAGGTGAAAATATGTGTGAATACTGAGAGAAGCTATGGGGTGACCCGGCTATGGAATCACCCCGGAGGAATACTGGAGTTACTGGTCGGTCAATAGGTCAATATGGGTTGTCATCATATTCGCAAGCGCCTCCATTGCGTTTTGTGCGAGGGCGCAGTCGCAGTTAAACAACACCACGACGCCAAGTTCCGTCTCTGGATTAAAGAACATCCATGTGTTGACACCGGGGTCGCCGCCCGAATGTCCAATAGCGCCCTCTTCGGGGTAGTTCAAAAACCAGAACACGCCGATGTCGCTCGTAGCTTCAGGAAGGGCGGGTTGCAGCATGGTTTCAACAGTCACCTCATCCAAAATCCGCACCCCGTCCAGTTCACCGCCATTCATGATCGCCGCAAGGAAACGGGCGATGTCGCTGGGACTGGCACGAAGCTGACCATCGGGCCATGTAGGATAGCCAAAATGTTCCATCGGCTCACCATCGTTATACGGCACAGCGATTGGGCTAAGGTCGGCGAAATCCGCCAAATGCCAACCGGTATGGGTCATGCCCAACGGCCCAAATAGAAAATCCTGTGCATAGTCGTCTAATGGCATATTGGTCACCTGTTGCACGATATACCCAGCTAGGGCCGCCCCTACATTGCTATATTCAGAGGTTACACCGGGGTTACGAGGGGCAAAATTGTCATCGGCACTGTACCACTGGCCGCCTTCAACCAGATAGCCTGCCAAGAATTCGCCCAACTCAATGGGTGAATCGCCCGGCGTGTAGAGGTCGGTATAGGTGGGATAGGCATCAAGAATACCCGAGGTATGCGTAACCAAATGGCGCACTGTGATCACTTCCCCCTCGACATGCGGGTTATCCACCGCAAAGGGCAGGACATCATTAAGTGGCGTATCGAGGGTGAGTTTGCCTTCCTGAACCGCCCGCATCACCGCCGTGCCCGTAAACGTCTTGGTTACGGAGGCGAGCATAAAGGGTGTATCAGAAGTCACCGGAATACCTGCTTCGACATTAGAAAAACCATAACCGCCCGTCCACAAGACTTTTCCCGGTGCAACCAGCGCCAAGCCAACCCCCGGAATGTGGGCCTGTGCTAGGATTTCATTCACCAGCCCATCAAATTCGGCCTGAGTCGTGATGGGGGTATCTGGGAGGTCGAGGGTCATTTCGGCAGTCTCGGTGCAAATGGCTTCTCGGTTCTCGGCGGTAGTCAGTGAAATGAGAGGGCTTCCTTGCTCCAAAACGACCAACTCCCCCGCATTCAGTTCTAAGGTGTAGATTTCGATGCCCTCTGATAATAACCGACTGCCATCCAAATCAAGCTGCCCGTTCAAATAACAGGTGTTGCCTTCCGCCTGCCAAATGGTCACCTTTGTTCCATCTATCTCAATCACAATCCCTAATAAATCGTTCCACCAAACTCCGTCAAATGACTCATCTTCTTGGGCCGCGACAACGCCACCCCCGATGCTCAAAATGAAGGCCAATCCCAACACAAATCGCAGCAGACGCATGTGCTTTTTGCTCCTTGTTTTTGCGAGAACCCACAAGGCATTACGTGAACATGGAAATGCGGTTGCAGCTTTCCATACAGATTGCCTTAGGCCAACCAACATAAGAATTGCTATAAAGCAACAAAAAAGGCAGGAGAATGATCTACCTGCCCTTTTTAGGGAAATTTCCCTAAATTGTTAACGACCCGCCAACCATGCCTCGATGATGGTACGGTGCTCATCCCAGTGTTCATAGGTGTTGTTGGCAAGGGTGTCATTAATCGTCTCGCCCAACCACTGCTGCAAATTGCTGTTGGGCATAAACTCCTCATCGGGGATCGAGTTTACAGTGTCTATAATGCTCTGCACCGACTGGCGCCAATTGCCAAGTACCACGTCATAGGGCAAAGTCCGGTTGGCCTCGACCTGTTGGGCATTAAACAAATCCACATCGGATGGCGCGGATGGTTGAGGTTGCCCCGCAAAGGCGGCCTGCAACTCGCTTAGGGCGAATTGTTCCCAGCCAATCAGATGAGCCAAAATATCCTTAACCGACCATGTACCCTCGACACCCGATTCCATCGTTTTTTGGGGCAGGATACGGGTAAGCAATTCACGCAGTTGGCGATAACTTACATCGAGACGATGGAGCAGTTCTTCTTTGTTGACAAATTCGGACATGCGACTGTTCTCCTCAAGATCAATGTGCGGTTTTATAAATGCAAGGCGTTGCGAATGGCGGCGGCGGTTGATTCGGCATTGGTCAATGTTCCACGCGGATCCACCAGCCGTTTGGAGCCGATCGGTTCGCCGGGATAACGCGGCAGCAGTTGAATATGCAGATGGTTGATCGAGCCATCACATATGGTCACCAGATAGACTTTTTCCGCTCCTAATGCCTGCTTAATGGCCTGAATCACCCGAACACACATCTGGAAAATGCGGGCGGTTTCATCGGCGGTCAATTCCGAAACATCTTCGCGGTGCGGCTTATAGAGCACGATTGTATGCCCGACCATGCGCGGATGCAATTCCAGCACGACGCGGAAATCGGCATCTTCGTAGATGACCGACCGCGTGCCAAAAATTTCGCCCGTTTGCAGGTCATGGCAGACATAACAAATCCCTTGCTCGCGCAGGGTTTCGATTTTCTCTTTAACTTCATCGCGGGTGGGTAATACATTCATAGGACTGGCCTCCTATTGTGTATGGCACATAACTTATGGAGAGTTATGGAGAACACATAGACCCCTCATGCGTGTAGAGTTGAAGGGTCGCCACATCGGCTGGGAGATAGTATACCACGCGGAAGCGCGGGTCAGACGTCAGTGGCTCGGCGGTGATGCGAAACTTCAGCTTCCCCCCAATTATTGGGGCTATTTCCAATGGGACAAGTGGACGGGCGGCTACCACCGAGGGAGGGTTGGAGGCGGTCAATTCCCAATGGGTTTTGAACAAGGGCAGATCTTGGAGGAGACCTTCTATCAAGCTAATACACCATGCCTCATGTTGGAATTTGCTGATTTCATGCTGCAGCGCCTGTACAACCGCAGGCAAAAACTCGGTGGCATTGGCGATGGCAGGCAGAATCCCATCAAAAAAGAGATGAAAAATCGGGGCGGATTGAAAGTCAGCTAGATTCTGGACGCCAATTTGTCGAAAAAGCTGTTCGGCAGCGGCATTCCACGCCAGCAGATGATGGGTACAGGTGAGCAGATAGGCCGGAAAGCTGACCTTATGCAGCATAGGGTCGGTCTGTTGGATAGCCCAAGCGATATCTTGATCAAGAGGCGGTGTGATGGTGACCGTATAACCAAATGTTTCCAGCGCATCGCGGCGCTGGGCAAAGGTAGCCGCCAACGCATCCAAAATCCGTTCGAGGGTTTCGCGTTCGGGCTGCTGCACTCTGCCGGATTCGACCCGCTGCAAATAGCCCGTCCCCAAGCTGGCCTCCAGTTCAACCATTAGCTGGGTGAGACCGCACGCATTCCGCAGCGCGCGTAATTTCGCCCCGCCTTCTTTCCCTATATCAAACGGAACATGCCCATTACCTGCCATCAAATTTGACTCCAAAGTCTATGACAATGCCAAACTTTGTTCTTAGAATGATAACAGATTTGGTTTGAATCAGAGGAAAGGGACACGATGGTACAGCACATCACCATTCATCAGGGTTATCTGCCGGGGGCGATTGGACGGATCACCGAACTGCACGGCACGTATTATGCGTCCCATTGGGATTTGGGGCTGTTTTTTGAAGCAAAGGTCGGGGGTGGCCTTGCCGAATTTATGGGGCGATACGACGAAAGCCATGACGGGCTGTGGCTGGCATTGGACGGAAAGTGTATTGTCGGTGGAATTGTCATTGATGGTGGCAAGGCTCGGACGGAGGGCGCACGACTGCGTTGGTTTATCATAGACCCGGCTTATCAAGGGCAGGGGATAGGGCGGAAGTTGATGAATGCAGCAATCGCTTTTTGCCAAGAGGCGGGATTTAAAAGGGTCTACCTTACGACGTTTGCGGGCCTTGATTCAGCGCGGCATCTCTATGAACAGGTGGGCTTTACGTTGATTGAAGAAGTGACGGGCGATCAATGGGGCAAAGTGCTGACCGAGCAGAAATTTGAGTGGCTTCTGGAATAAATGGGCGGGTAACATATGGTGAAACAAAACCCCATCCCAAACCCTTCCCCTAGCAAAGGGAAGGGCTTCAATACAGGGCTTACTCCCCTCCCTATGCTTGAAGGCGCGGGGTTGATTTACTACGATTTGCTGCGTAAGGCTTTGGGCAAATCTTTCAATTTCAGCGCGTTATCGAGGGTTAGCAGGCTTTGGACACCGAACAATTTACCGGCCAGCCACAGCGCCCCGACAATCGTGACCATCATGCCGCCGATGCTGACCAAGACCTGCCATGCCGGGACTTCTGAGATGGCAATCCGCATCATCATGGCAATCGGCGCGGTCATGGGGAACAGGCTCATCACCGTCGGGGTGGTCGAATGGGGTTCTTCGACAAAGAGGGTCAGGAAGAACATCGGCGAGATGGCAGGCAGGGTGATCGCGGCTGTGTAATTCTGCGCCTCGCGGGAGGTGGTATTCATTGCACCAATGGCCGCCATTAGGCCACCAAATAGCAGATAGCCTAAGACAAAATAGATGGCAATCAGGATGATCTTGCCAATGCCGATTTCGACATCATTCAGCGAATCGGCGATACTGCCTGCCTGTCGTCCGATAAACATGGCCGTCCCCATCAACATGGTCACTTGTACCACGCTGACCACGCCCATCGCCAAGATTTTGCCGACCAAGAGAGCGCGGGCCGGGACAGAGGATAGCAGGATTTCAATGATACGCGACTCTTTTTCCTGCACCACGCTCTGCATCAAATAGCCGCCGCCCCAAAAGAGGGTCATACCCAACAGAATGGCCGTGACGTAGGCCACCACAAAATTCTGATCCTCATTCTGTTCCTCCGCACCTGCCTCTACGATACGATGCTCGGTGACGGCTGAGGGCTGGCGCAGACGCAGATAGAGCAGGTCATAGGTTGGGCCGCTGGCAGTTTGCAGCATACTGGACAGCAAAAAATCGGTAAACAGACCGGAGCTATCCGAGGTAGCCAGATTAAACTCTTCGGTATAGAGCGATACCTCACCCGTTTCCAAATAATTCGGCTCGACCACAAACAGCATATCAATGGTCTTATCTTCAAGCGCCGCTTTGCCAACGGTCAAATCAGAGTAGGCATGAATGCGCCCCGTAAAACATTTGGGTTGGGTCACTCGTTTGATCGTGCCGGGGGTAAATGCCGCCTCGGGGTCAAAATTACAATCGCGGGCATTTGCGGCACCATAGGTTTCCGGCGCAGGGAAAAGCTGCTGTGGGGTAGCATCTATATAGCCAATTTGCTGGTCGTTGGTCGTGGTGATAAGTTCCTGTTTTTCATCCGAGCTATCATCGCGGCTGGATTCATAGGTGCGATAGGCCCCAAAGATCACCAGTGCTAAGACGGGCAAACCAAAGGTCAGCAGCAGATAGGCTTTCCGCCCAAACTGGCGCTTGATTTCAAATACAAATACTTGATACCAGTGGGTCATTTGTTTACTTCCCTATCCGAGTTTGTAAGCCGCAAAATTTCTCGCCAATTGCGAAGCGCTCCGAAACTTAGGATGATTCCTATTACCCCAAGCCACATGACCGCCCCCACATTATCACGGTTAAGGGTCACATCAGCTTGTCCGGCGTTACGCGGGTTGTCGGGGTCTCGATTTAGACGATATTCGCGGCCCGTGAAAATCCCAACAAGAATCACTATCACCAATACAGCGGTGACACTCAGGAACAGTGTCCAAAGGATGAATTTCATTCGGGCAGCACCTCAATCACGGGCGTGCTTTGATTTTCACGCAGGGCCTGCCACAGCAATTTGGGCGTCAGCACCTTGCCGTACATCAACATGCCCAAACGGAACACCACCGCCGCCAACCACAAGACGCCTACCGTCGAAACGATTAAAATGACCACGCTCACGGCAATCTGCCACGTCGGGACGGAGGTTAGGCCGATACGCATGATAATCGCTACGGGGGAGGTCATCGGGAAAAAACTTAGAATCACGGGAATCGGGCCGTTGGGGTTGGTGAAAAACAGGGCATTGGCGGCAATCGGCAGTACGGCGATGAGGCCAATGAACCCCGCTGCTTGGCGACTTTCGGCCTCGGCAGTGACAGCAGCCCCTATCCCCAACATAACCGCCGATGTCAGGACAAAATCGAGGACAAACAACACGATCATCAACAGAATATCGCCCGTTTGAAATTCTGCGCCGGAAAAAAAGTCACGGCCTTGTTCGGTGGTCAAGGCAATCACCGCCCCCGTCAGTACCCAGAACGCAATCTGCGTAAAGGCGAGGCTACTCAACCCTAACAGCTTACCCACCAGCAGTTCCAATGGGCGGACACTGGAGGCCAAAATTTCCATTAGGCGGTTTTCTTTTTCTTCGACCACGCCGCCCATCATAAACTGCGAGGTGGTTGAGGTGGCGATAAAAAAGACAAACACGAAGATGGTTGGCAGCAAAAACCGCCCAATCAAAGCCGCTTCACTTTGACGCTCATCCGTATCAAGCGTGCGAAAGACCACGTCCATTGGCTCAACCAGACGCTCGGCGGGCACTTGTAGATCGTCGGCTTGCGCGACGAGATGATCGCTGAGAAACCGATCTATATCCTCTTTGAGCGCCTCGGTGACATTTTTCTGAGAATAGACATCCACCTGCCCGGTCAGGGTGTAGTTGGCATCAATCACAAAAATGGCATCGGCCACACCGTCTTTTAGCTGCTGCTCGATATAGGGAACAGCCTCTACTTCCGGCACGTCCAGCGCAAAATAGCCTTCGGGAGTTTCGACGCCGGGTTGAACAATGTCGGCGTTATCGACATAACCGACCTTCTGAAAATCGTCGGTGCTGGTTTCCCGCTCGATGATGAACTGAGTGATAAAAAACATGATCCCCAGAATAATCAGCGGAAAGGCAAACGCCATGAACAGAAAGCCGGGGCTGCGAAAATTCACCCGATATTCGCGGCGGGCCACAATCAACGCTTTGGCAAGATTCATCGGCGGCCTCCTTAATCGGCTGCCCGCACATCATTGAAACGGGCTTCGGCGCGGCTGCCATTCCCACCCACGACCTGAATGAAAATCTCATTCAGGCTGGGCACGGCCAGTTCAAAGCGGCGCACGGTGTAATCTTTGCGGCTGGCAAGAATTTGCATCACGTCGTCGGGGGTGAAACCGGAGGCCAGCATCAATTTGGCTTCATGACCGTTGCGCCCCGCCAACACCTCTTTGACACCGGGGACGGTTGTCCAATTGCCCTCACCCTCGACAATAACCGCGTTCTGGGCATAGGTCTGGCGCACTTCTTTGACTGGGCCATACAACACCCGCTGGCCCTTGTTAATCATCAGCAAGCGATCCGCCATTTCTTCCACTTGGTGCATCTGATGGGTAGACATGACGATGGTCACGCCCTCGGCCTTCATTTCGTACAGCAGGTCTTGGATCAACTGCGTATTCACGGGGTCGAGGCCGGAAAAGGGTTCGTCAATAATCAGCAGTTCGGGTTTATGCAGAATGGTGGCGATGATCTGCACCTTTTGCTGCATCCCTTTGGAAAGCTGACTGATTTTGCTCTTGGTGTTGTCGGACAGGCCAAAACGTTCCAAGAGATCGAGGGCACGCCCCCGCACATCATGCGTAGACATGCCTTTTAATTGACCGAGATAGATCAGCATTTCCAGCACTTTGACGTTTTTATAGAGGCCGCGTTCTTCGGGCAGATAGCCAATACGGTCTTTGGTGGCGTCGGTCAGCGCACCACCCAAGACCTGAATTTGACCGTCGTCGGGGCGCAAAATATCCAGAATCATGCGGATGATAGTCGTCTTGCCTGCGCCGTTCGGCCCAAGCAGGCTAAAAATCTCACCACGATTAACCTCAAAATTTACATGGTCAACCGCCGTGAAATTGCCAAAGCGTTTGGTGATGGCTTGTACAAAAATGGCATGGTCAGCAATGGACAAATTGGAACTGTTGGTGGTCATGCGGTGGGGTGTCTCCCTTCCCTCCACTTGGGTCAAGAGGATAGTTGACCCGATGAGAAAACTCCCCTATCTCACCCCAAACCGCCTAGCCTGTCAATAGAGACTGCCCCCAATCCGTCAAAGTGTCCTAGTTTTTAGGGGTATCTGGCTCAATTCATTAGCGATTGAAACACCTTATCTAAATCGAGGGCTGCGCCACGCTGCAAAGCCGCTTCCACCACATCCGGCGATAAATCGGCTTGGAGGCGCTGCAGGAGGAGTTCGGCGCGTTCTTTGGTGGAGGGTGAGTAATCCGTAATTCGGTCACGATTGAAGGGGCTGTTAATTACGAGGCCACAAAATTCTATAGCCTGTTCGATTCGTCCTTGTGCCGCCAAACGATGAGCCTGTGTGACTACGACCAGTATCTTACTTTGCGAATCCCAAGGAGCCTTCAACTCTTGTCGCACCTGTACCCACTCTAATTCGGTACGTTCCATTTGGATTGGTGTCTGTTCTAGCCACATCAGAATCAAAGCGCATTGCACGTAGATTATGTCTGCCACCCAACCTGTTTCGATATGCCGTGCCTTTGACTGCTGATAGTAGCTCTCGGCTTCGTTAAGATTGCCTTCCGTTTGAGCTAATTTTCCTAATTGGAGTATCGCAGAGGCACATTCGCCTTTGAGACCCTGTTTTTCACAAAACCCGATACGTTCCAGATGAAACTGTCGGGCTGTAACAATATCTCCTTGGGCAAAACGAGCCTCCGCCAGACTATCCAAAACGTGACTGATTAAGGGTATATTACCCAAGTCACGACCTATAGCAAGAGATTCCAAATAATAGACCTCCGCGACGGCAGGGGCGTCATGCAGATATTGGAAGCCAAGATGATTCAGGTTACGCCCAATTTGCATACGATTACCAATGCTGTTCCATAAATCGGTACTCATTTGGAGGTGTTCAAGGGTTTGTTGTTTTGTACTGAGTGGTATCGAGGTCGCATAATAATGTAATCTGGCACGGGTGGCGACTTCGCCCAACTCTCTGAGAATAACAAGGGATTGTTCAAATATTGGGACACCCTCAATAGGATTGCGCCACATCGTAATTGTCCATCCCAACCAAGCGAGTCCAAACGCTTCGTAAAAGCGATCCCCAGCCGTGCGAAATGTTTCAAGACATTCACGAAATATGCGCTCAAGCTCGGACACCGAACCAATAACGCGGGGAGTGGCACTGATTGCAGTACCTAGAACTTGGGCAACATCAAAATTCATGTTCATGCCCTCAACTGACTCAAGCGCCTTACGAACAAAACCCATCATAGTGACTTTATCCCAAGTGCGATCTTCCTCCATTGTGGCTTTATGTGCGTAAAGTAAACCGATGAGGATTCGATTCTCAATGGTACGGGAAGTGTGTTCTAGGGCGGAAATCGCTTGTTCAAAGAGGTCAACCACATCATTGATTTTGCTCAACGAAAAAGCATAGATAAAAACCGACCACTCAGCGGCCTTCAAATCTGACCATGCTTGGGTTTCAACCGCCCAATTCCACGCCACGCGGATATTATCCAATTCCTTGTCTATGGACTTGAGGGCTTCCAGTTGGCGGGCACACTTGAGGTTGGGTTCAAGGCGAGCCAGCCATCCGAGATAATGGCGACTGTGGAGGGTGCGAGCGTCCTGATAGAGAGCTTCGTCCTCGCGCAATTTCTCCTCAGCATATTGGCGCAGCAGTTCATGCAGGCCGTAACGACCATTTTTAGGCGGGGCTACCAGCGATTTATCTGCCAAACGCGACAGGACGGGCAAACGAATCCCCATCGCGGCGGCGGCATCACGCAAGAATCCGCCCCGAAACACCGACAATTTGGAGAGGGCAAGCTGGCCTTCGGGTTCAAGCAGACGCCACGAGGACTCAAAAACGACTCGTAGGCTTTTGTGGCGCTCACTCGTTTCGCGGCGGTTGCTGACCAGAAAATCGAGACCCGTGTTGATTTCTGCAACGATTTCCTCAATCGGCATCATCCAAAGCCAACCGGCTGCCAATTCGATTGCCAGCGGCATCCCTTCGACCAATTTGCAGATCACCACCACCGCTTCGAGATTCTCCTCAAGGCGAAAATCGGATTGAATCAAACGGGCGCGTTCGGCAAAGAGCATCAAGGCTGAAAATTGATTTGGAGATACCTCTGCCTCATGCTGGTTTTCAGGGAAGGGGAGACCCTCAACAGGTCGCCGCCATTCACCTTCGATGTTCAGGACTTCCCGCGACGTGACGATGATTTTCAGGCCCGGCGCACCTGCCAAAAGCCGCGTAACGATGTCCACCCCATCCAAAAGATGCTCAAAATTATCCAGCACCAGTAGGGCGGTTTTTTGCTCCAAATAGTTGACCAATTGGGTCACGGGATCGGGTGGTTTTTCGCCTTCCACCCCACCATAGAAAGTAAATTGCAGGGCTTCGGCGATGGTGGATGGAATCAAGTGGGGCGAATCGAGTGGGGCAAGGGATACAAAATAGACCCCATTAGGAAAGGCCGACATCACAGCACGGGCAATCTCAATCGAAAGGCGCGTTTTGCCCATCCCCCCCGGCCCAATGAGGGTCAGCAGGCGGCAGTCTTGGGTGGTCAGCAGGCTGGCGAATTCTTCAATTTCATAGTCGCGCCCGACAAACGAGGTGGATTGGGCAGGTAGCCGCGATTGAGGCTTTGATATGGCAGTATAGGCGGAGAGGTCGGGGGGATGGACATCGCCCTGCTGAATGGATTTAAGAATGGTGATCAATTGGGTGGCACTGGTCAGGCGTTGTTCACGATCTTTGACCAGAAGGCGACGAATCAGGTCAGCAAGGGGTTTTGGGGCATCAGGTCGCTTCACCAGCGAATCAGGGGCCGGCTGACTAAGGATGGCGTTGATGACCGCCACCATGTTGTCTCCGTCAAATGGCAGGGTGTTGGTCAACATCTGATACAACATCACGCCAAATGACCATAAGTCGGCACGGGCATCTTGGCGCAGACCCCGACATGCCTCCGGACTGAGATAATTGAGAGTCCCGATGACCAACCCTGTCGAAGTCAGGGCACGGCTGGCATTTAACAAAAGCGCACAGCCAAAATCGGTCAGACGGGCTTGCCCATCTGAAGCCAATAGGACATTGGCGGGTTTGAGGTCACGGTGAACAATCTGATGTTGATGGGCAAAAGCCAACGCATCGGCGATTTGCAAGGCGAGGTCAAGAATATGGTCAATGGCGAGGGGGTGGGATTTTGCCATCAGGTCGCGCAGTGTGCCACCTTCGACCAGTTCCATCACCAGATAATAATGTTCGGCTTCTTGGCACGAGGTCAATACCCGGACAATGTTGGGATGGGCCAGTTTCGCCAGTAATTCGCCTTCGCGGACAAAGCGTTGCAGCACATGGGGTTCGTCGGCAATTTGATCCCAATCGAGGCGTTTGATGGCGACTTGCTCATTGGTTTGCTGGTCGTGTCCATAAAAGACCGTGCCCATCCCCCCTCTGGCGAGCCGTTTCCCAAGCTGATAGCGCCCTGCAATGATGACTGGGGTGGATTCGTCGCTCATCTGCCAAACTCCCTCAAGGTCTTGGTACCATAGGGTGTATTATACTGGTTGATCGAATCTTCGGCTTCAATTCGCGGCAAACAGCAGGACGGTTATACCGGGATACTCCCATTGCTCAACCCACGCCAGACGGTTGGCCCGCATCCACTCCGACAGTTTGGAGCCGTCAACGGCAAACGGGTCAAATTCGTCCATCGCAAAGGGGTAATGGAGGCTTTCATTGGGATTGCGTACCACGACCCACATCCGCTGACCAGCGACGAGCGGAGCGGGTTCATCAAATTCGATTTCGATGGTTGGGGGGTCAAAGGAATCATCGGTATAACGGCGAAACGGAATAAGCGACGAGCCATTCAGCACCATCAACTGATCCCCCGGCTGAAAATTGCGCTCAATATGTCGAGAGGCAGCCCGCCAGCCCTCGCGCTCCTCTTCATGATTGGCAATACGAATCAATACGGTGGCCGCGCCAAAAATCAGGACGGCAACCAGTAAAAATGAGGCCCATTGACGCCATTGCGCCTGCTGACTCCCCCGCAGCACCAACAGCAGAACGGCTGGCAGCATGACCATAAAATAGCGGTCATGATAGACGGCGCGGAACTGCGAAATCAGGGCCACCGGAACCAGCGCCCCCACAATCACCCAAAAAGAATAAAGGGCGGGCACGTCGTCGCGGCGGCTGCGCAGGGCATATCCCGTTCCCATAAGGAGTAAAGCTGAACCAATCACGATGGCAGGCAGATACAAAACAGAATCGCGGCCCATGTAGCCAACCAGCAGATTCCATATCGTCACAAAGGGGTCGGCGAGGGTCACAGGCGGTATCCATGCGATGCCAAACGAAATGGCCTCTTGTTGCGTCAGCGCCCCAATCCAAATCAGCAGTGGTACGCCAGCGATCAGGTGACACACGAACCACTTTCTAAAGAAATCGACTTGACCTCGCAGCACAAACGCCAAAGTAATGTATTGGGCCAGCGGCAGGGCAATCGCAAAGTAATGGGTCATGTAGGCCCCCATCGTGGTTAGGGTAAATAGTAGCCACAACTGCCATGAACGGCGGCCTTGCAGCAAGCGCAAAAAATAATAGTTGGCAGCGAGAGCCAACAAAAAAAACAGGGCGTAGGGTCGGGCCGAACGCGAATACCAGATGTGGTAGGGATTGAAGGCCAATAGCGCCCCCGCCCATAATGCCAAGCGTGTGCTGCCATACAGATGATTGACCACGCCCATGAGTACAGCAATACTCAAAACTCCGAAAAACGCGGAGGGCAGGCGCAGCACAAGGTCGGGTTCAGCCGGAAAGAGTCGCATCACCATAAAATAAAACGGGACGTGTACCCCGTCAATAAGCAAAAAATTAAAAAAATCTTTGGCCGGGGCATGGGCAAAAAAGGAGGTGAAATTTTCATCTGTCCACAGGCTGGCATGGCCCAATTGCCAAAGGCGCAACAACGCCCCACCGAATAGGATAAGGATTGCATAGAGATAAAAATATGATGGTCGTTTCATGATAGCGCCCAACTCCGGTTTGGTCATGGGATAAACTGCCTATAACCTTAACCTAGATTGGGGATTTTGGGGAAATTACCATATTGACCCATCATGACACGGAGCTAAAGCCGCCGTGCTGAATCTAGTCTGAAACCCGCTGTCGGAAATAGGTCAAAAGGGGCAGGTTTGGGTGGACTGCCCCTATACAACCTTATGGGAGGTCGGTGGTCAGTGTCCCAACATAAATATCGGTCTGGTTTTGATAGTTGCGCTGGATTTCAAAATAACCATAATACGTGCCGTCCCGATATTCCAATTCTGAATACCAGATGCCGCGCAAGTTGGTATCGTCGGAGGAAAAGACCGGCCCAGTCCCAACCCGCTCCCACGTAATGCCATCCTGACTGGTCGCCAGCCCATAGGCCATATTTCGCTGCCCCGGTGTGTAGGCCCGATAGAGCATCACCAAGCCATCAGGGGTCAACCGGACACGCGGCTGATGCACCACCCCGCCGTCCCATGCGCCTTCTTCAGTGGAGGGCAAAAACACTGGGTCGCTTTCGGCATAGGGGGCTTCAGTCGTGGCGGGGTCATCATATTTTGTCCACGTGATGCCATCAGTTGAAGTCGCCAAACCAATGCCGGAGACAATCCCCGAATCTACCAGCATTCCACCACCATAAAACATCATGTAGCCGTCAGCCGTTTTGACGACACTCGGAGCGCCAACACTTTGACTATCCCATTCACCAGTGCTGCCGGGGCCAAGGCTAATTTCGGTGTCCATTGTCCAAGGGCCTTCGGGGGCAGGAGCAGTCGCACGGGCAATCGAGCCGGGGTCGGTACTGCCAAATTGATGCGGCCACAGGTAAAAATACAAAACCCATGTGCTGTCGTCCTCGACCAATGCCGATGATGCTAAGGCCGCCTCAACATTAAATGGGGCATCCGCCGTGTAAAATACGGGGTCGGGCATGACCTCTGTCCAATTGATGCCATCGTCAGAGGTCAAATAGCCGATTTCAACCGAGGCGGGCCATGCCTGAAAGCCATTGCGGAACATATGAAACTTGCCATCATGAAAAATGACCGTGCCGGGATCGGTATAAGTGCCGTCCCATTCGCCTGATTCGCCATGTGGCACAGCGATTTTTTCAACATCAATCGTAAATTGCAAGTCATCTTCCTCACCACCCTGTCCAACCGCGATTTTGGGTATGGCGATTAGACTTATCAACAATACAGCGGCAAAAACCTTTTTCAACCCCATACGCCTTCTCCTTGTAATATTCATGATGATTCCGAAAGAGGCGAACTGCGGCGTCCACCCCCGGAAGGATACGCTATAGCTTGCATAGTAGAGGGGATAGAACGTTGACTCAAGCACCACTTTGCATGAGAGGGATAGTACCAATTTTACGATGACCAAATCGCTGCCCGCCTCGTTTATGCTCTCGATTATCCGCCTCGAAAGCCAACTGCCGACGCCCTTGTATCGGCAAATTTATGAGGCACTGCGTCAAGCCATAATCACGCGCCATTTGGATGCCGGGGTACGCCTGCCTTCTACCCGCGATCTGGCTGAAGTGCTGTTGGTCTCGCGCAATACGGTGATTAATGCCATTGACCAACTCATCGCCGAAGGTTATTTGGAATCACGGACCGGATCGGGCACCTTTGTGACCAGCGAACTACCCGAAGAATCACTGTCGGCTTTTGTCAACCACACCCCGCCTGAACCGCACCCCCTGCCCAAACGCGACCTCTCCGAACATGGCACGCGCTACGATTGGCTGGCCCAGCGATTTTCGATGCCGCGTGTCAGCCCACCGCCGAGTTCACTAGCCTTTAATGTTGGTGTGCCAGATTTACGGGCCTTTCCATTTGAGCAGTGGGGGCAGATGGCGGCCCGTCATTTTCGAGATCACCCACCCCTAGCCATTGGCAGCGAACAAGGCTTGGCAGGGTATCTGCCCTTACGTGAGGCCGTCGCTGAATATCTGCGGGTGGCGCGGGGTGTACGCTGTGAGACCGAGCAGGTATTTATCACGGCGGGGACACAGCAATCGCTCTATATGGCGGTACGGCTGTTGTGTAATGCGGGGGATGCGGCATGGGTCGAAAATCCGCTGTACTCCCCGGTGCGAAATGTGCTGTACGCTGAAAAAATCAGCCTCGTGCCGATTCCGGTGGATGATGAGGGGTTGGATGTCGAGGCAGGCATCCATCAAGCGCCCCATGCCAAATTGGTGTATGTCACCCCTTCGCACCAGTTCCCGACAGGCAGTACGTTATCATTGGCACGGCGTATGAAACTGCTGCATTGGGCCGAGCAAGCAGGGGCATGGATTTTGGAGGACGACTACGACAGCGAATTTCGCTATAGCGGCTATCCGTTGGCCTCGCTGCAAGGGCTGGATGTGCATAACCGTGTGGTTTATATGGGCACATTTAGCAAAGTGCTATTTCCCGGTTTGCGCTTGGGTTATGTGGTCGCGCCACCAGACTTGGTGAAGGCATTTGTCGGGGCGCGGGCAGTGATGGGTTATACCCTGCCCCTCGAACCACAGGCTATCACTACTCAATTCATCCGCGAGGGCCATTTCACTCGTCACATTCGCCGGATGCGCAAACTGTATGCCGAACGGCGCGATGTGTTTATGGAAGAAGCCGCCCGTTATTTGGGGGGATTATTGGAATTTGGGCCATCGGACGCGGGAATGCACGTCATCGCATGGCTACCGAAGGGGATGGATGATCGGCAGGTGTGGGAAGCCGCCGCCAGACAGGGACTTCGCACGCCACCCGCCTCCACCTTTTATGTCGGCAATACCTCCCCGCGACAGGGCCTGCTATTGGGATTCAGCCCTATCACCCCCGATGAAATCCGCACTGCAATGCCTAAATTGGCACAGGCGATTGAAGAGGTCATGACCCAATCGGCTGATTCATCGTCACCCTCACGCTAGTGAGCAACCCAGTGATAATCCCTCCTAGTCCAGTTCACTCAGACTTTGGAACGGGCATCGCACCTAACTTAAAACCGCCCACTTGACCCATGTTATAGGCTAGTCGCTTTTTTAGAATGGCAACTGTATCGGTTAATACTTCCCAAGGAGGGAAAAATGCGGAAATCACTTTGTTTTGGTATTGCTGTCCTATTGATTGCTGCCCTCGCGGTGGGTGCTTTTGCGTTCCAGTCAAAGCCACAACCCGCAGCAGCACAAGATGCGACTGGCGTTAGTTGTGACTCGACCTTGTATCTGCTGCTGATCTTGGCCGAACAGAATTATGGCTTCCTATCCAGCATGGATGAAGCCACGCTATCCTCCATGCCCATGTGGAACTATGGCCCTTACACCAATCTGCTGAATGACACCGTAACCTATTCACAAAACATGGCGACTAGCCGTACTCCTGAAGATCAGGCGAATTGGGATGCGTTGCATACAGCCGTACAAGGCTATGCAGGTTTGGATACCAACACCATTCTACAAAGCTATGATGCTTCAATGGGCTATACACCCAGCACCGATATGACCCCACTCACTCCCGGTAATGTAACCAACGAAGCGCCCGAATGTGCGGCCCTGCGTACCCAACTGGAACAGTTTTTGATTTCGCATCTTGTGGCGGAACGTCAACTGCGTGCTTCAATGGGCAATACGGGAACAGACAGCGGTTCGGATGGTTCGAGCACCGAAGCAACTGAAGAAGCAACCGAGGCAGCTAGCGGCGGCTAAATTACCCAATTCAGAAGTAGACAGGGTGATCCATACCAGAAATCGCCCTGTCGGGTCTACATATTTCAATTATAACGGAGCAAGGTTGTCTTGCTTCGTTTTTTCCGCCTCAATAATTAAACGACTTTGAGTAAGGTGCGATTTCATTTATGATGTATATGCGTCCAACTGTTGAATGAAAGGTCTTCTATGAATCGCTGTCATGCTGTTATCGGAGGACTCGTTATTGTATTGGTGCTGAGTTTGATGCTTGCACCTTCTCAACCCGCCGCCGCCACCCCCAAACCGCAAGCGCCTATTCCATTTGAAGATCGTAGCGACCCCGTGTTACTGATTCAGTCTTACTACAACGCCATAGTGCTGCGTGATTATGCCCGTGCCTATGGCTATTGGGACAGCGCTCCACAGGGTCAAACATTGACCCAATTTTCGGCAGGATTCGCCCAAACCACTGATGTATGGGTGGTGGTCAGCACCCTCATTCGAGAAGGGGTGGCCGCTGGAACAACCTATGATGCCGTGCCAACCTTGCTAATTGCCTCGCAGACCAATGGTACTGTAAAAGCCTATGTTGGGTGTTTTACCGCAAAGGTCTCGCGGGTGGAGACAACAACAGACACCAATGTTGCGGATAATCCTTGGTCGCTGGCGAATGAAACCAGTGGATTTGAGGAAATTGCGCTTGAGGACGTGGATGTCAATTTGATGCGAACCTCCTGCAACCCGCCTGCGTTGGGTGATCTCGTGGTAGATTCGCGTGAGAGTCCGATTTGGCTGTTGCGTTCCTATTTCAACGCCGTCCACCTGAAAGACTATGCCCGCGCCTACAACTATTGGAGTTCACCCCCCAATGGCCTGAGCTTCAACCAATTTGTACAGGGCTATGCCAACACCACCGATATTTTTGTGGCGCTGCTGCTGGGGATTCAATATGACGGTGCGGCGGGGAGCACCTTCGTGTCCATGCCCACCATTTTGATCGGCACAGAAAAGAATGCGACCCCACAGCGCTATTATGGCTGTTACGTCGCCCGAAGTTCGAATGTCGGGTCTGGGCCAACTCCACCGCCGCCGTTTTGGAGCTTTTACAGTGCCTCGATCAAGGTCGCTCCCGATGATGCCACCGATATTGAACTGCTGACCACACCCTGCGAGCTTTAGGCGTAGGACATATTCGATTTTTCACATAAGGGGTGAGGAAGAAGTTTCTCACCCCTTTTTGTTTGGCCTTTGGACGATGTATGCTTGATGGAACAATCCTTCACCATGCACTGTCCTAATAGACGAGCGAATCCATTATTTGCCTTATTCACGAAAGGCTATCCCCATGAACCGATGCTTTTTCTATCTGTGGATTATTCTTGCAATTATCACATTGTTGCCTGCCAATGGTTTGCAGGCCCAAAGCGGCGACCATGCCCTGATTCCGGTAGGCCTTAGCCCCATTACCCCCGCTAACGCTGCCCAGATGCAGCAGGTGGCCCAACTCGGCAAGGGCCGGATATTTGGATTGGGTTGGATGGATCACCAAATTGGGGTTGCCACATCGCAGGGGGCATGGGTCTACGATGCCGAAAATCTGGCGGAAACGAACTGGCCGACTGCCCCTATCATCCCGGCACTTTCCAATCAAGCGGATGCGGGTGCGTTTAGCCCCGATGGGCGATTCTATGCCAGCGGTGGGATGAATGGTGAGATTGCCCTGTATAACCTAACGACCCATGAACAAATCGCCACATTGGAAGGCCATACCGAGGCCATCCTAGACGTGGTTTTTAGCCCGGATGGTAAGCTGTTAGCCTCGGATGCGCGGGATGCGACGGTTCGCGTTTGGGATACCGCGACTTTTGGCGAAGTGGCCTCCTTTCCCAAAGGGGATACGCTGGATGCACCCATGACCTTCACTCCGAACAGCCTGAGTTTTATTTGGGGCACCAGCGAATCCGTGTCAGCCGAGACAGGTGGCTATACCATCCATGCGTGGAACCGCAAAACAGGCGAGGAATCGGTACTGGTCAAGCGGGAAACGGTTCAATCGGGCACGTATCTTTCGGCGCTTGCCCTTAGCCAAGATGGGCACTATTTGGCAGTCGGGGCCAATTATGAACTGCATGTTTGGGATGTGCAGACCGGTGAAATGTTATGGACGGTAGATAACCATGAGGAATATCTCGTCAATTATTCACTTGCCATTAGCCCGGATAGTCAGTGGGTAGTGAGCGCGACGACGGATTTAGGCGGATTGGCCGAAGCAATCAGGGTATTTGACCGCGCAACGGGCGAATTGAGCAAAGCTTTGGACGACTACACTGGGGTGGTCAATCATGTCGCGTTTAGTGCGGATGGGACATGGCTGGCGGCAACTGGGTACGATGGCACTCTGCGCCTGTGGGACACCGCCACCTTTACCGAACAGGAACGGATAACCGGGCATTATGGTGCGGCTGACCACTTGGCATTGAGCGCCGATGAGGGATTGCTGGCGGCAGGCGGTTTTGATTATGTGGTGCGAGTGTGGGATACCGCCACGAGCACCGAACTCCCTATCCTTGAATCTCGTTGGTTTGCTTCAATTGAAGGGGTCGCATGGCATCCCAACGGTTTACAACTCTTGGCGATTGCCAACCACGTCGTCAGTGATTACAAGGTTTGGGATACCGTCACTGGCACCGAAATGACTGTTCCAGCACAGAACGGGGATCGTGTTTTTAGCGGCGTGTTTTCGGCGGACGGGACCAAGATTTGGTTGGCGATGATGCAAAACGGGGCGTTCACCATGCTGCAAATTCCGTTGGATGGTGGCGAGGCCATCACGCAAACATTGGTTTCAGCGCCCCCTTCCGCAGCCATTTTCACTTCCGATGGTCGCCTGCTGGCGAGTGGCGACGAATCCGGCACGATTCATTTCTGGGATATGCTATCGGGCAAGCCAACCGAGGTGTTTTTGCAGGATGGCCCCGTGAAGTCGCTTGCCTTTAGTCCCGATGCCACCTTGCTGGCTTCGCTTGGGAACGAGGGCCGTATTTGGATTTGGGATGTGGCGACGGGTGAATTGTTGGCGGAACTGCCTGCAAGTACAGGCAATACGGTGAGCATGGCGTTTAGCCCGGATAATCAACTGCTGGCGACGGGGAGTGAGGACGGCACGGTGCGCGTGTTGGATATTGCCACCCAAACGGAATTGGTTGTGCTGACCGGGCATCTGGATGATGTCACCAGTTTGTTATTCAACGCGGATGGCACAGCATTGTTCTCAGGCAGTTTCGACAGCACGGTGCGAGTGTGGGGTGTCCGTTCCTAACCCAGTCCCAAAAAATCCGACAATTTATAGGCTACCCAGTGCGTGTGATTTTCCATAGTCGGGTAGCCTTGTTTTTCTTTTATTTAAGCCAAGATTGGGTCAAAATGGGGTATAATTATGGGGGAGGAAATCATACCCCATGACCGATTCAAATACCTCATCCTTTGACCTACGTGAACACGCTCGCAAACGCCCCGGCATGTATATTGGCGGCATAGATGCGCGGGCACTTCATCAACTGTTTTTTGAGGCGCTAGATCATGCCATTGATGAAGCCGTTATAGGACGCTGCGACCAGATATGGATTACCTTACTTCCAGAAAATCAGGTGATCATCCAAGATAATAGTCTTGGCTTGCCAATAATCCATGTGGATCGAGAAAACATGTCCATAATGGAAGCCGTTCTAGAGCGATCTGGAATATTTCGAGACCCACATGGGGAATATGAAGCGACAGGTAGCTCATTTGGGGTCGGGTTACGCGCGGTCAATGCGCTGTCGTCGGAAATGCGCGTGGAGAATAGGTACAACGGGCAGTTATGGACAAAAATCTATCACGAAGGATTGCCCGACGGCCCTTTGCAGCAAATGGCGAGTATACCCGAATCCGAACATGGCCTGAAATTGACTTTTGCGCCTGACTTCAGCATTTTAGAGCCGAACCCATTTGATTTTGAGCGCATTGTTGGCCGATGCCGTGAACTGGCTTACCTAATTGCAGGATTGAAAATTACTATTCGAGATGAACGTGCCGCGCCAATTCGGGAAGAAACCACTTATGCGGCAGAGGGTTTAAAAACATGGGTTACCAACCTGAATGAAGGCCATTCCGTTTTGTATGAGCCAATTCATATCGCCGAAGATGTGGTATTGGAATATCGTGTAGGCTCACCCTATACCATCAAGATCGAGTTTGCCTGTCAATTTACAGAGTGCAAGGAATCTCATATCTTGAGTTATGTCAATACGGTTTTTACAGTAGGCGGATTCCATGTAAAAGGCCTGATGGCAGCTATCGTAAACAAATTTAATGCCAAGTTGATGTACCATCATTTGACATCCGAGCCTGTCCTGTTTATATGGGACGAAATCGCATCAGGCTTAAGCGCGGTGATTGCTATCCAAATTCCAGACCCGCAATATATGAGCCAATCCCAAATGGAATTAATGAATCCAGAGGTGTATGGCCCAGTAGCAACGGTCATCACCAAAGCCCTCGACATGGCCTCTTATGAAGGACTAGAGCAAGTATTCACCTATCTGCTTAAATGTCGTACAAGCCATTCCCCCAACTCCGCCGTTTGAATTGAACCGAAGGAAATGACATTCGATGAGCGATTCAAATAACGCATATATCCCCAAGCATATTTTGGCTTTGGAAGGACGTGAACACGTTCGTAAACGCCCCGGCATGTATATTGGCGGAACAGAGAGTCTCGCTCTGCATCACATGGTTTACGAAGTGCTTGACCACATGGTTGAAGAGGCATTTGTCGGGCGTTGCAATCATATCTGGTTGACCCTCCTACCGGATAATTGGGTGACGATTCGGGACAACAGTCTTGGGCTACCGATAGAACCCTACAAGGATTTTGGCTTGACTGTCATGGAGGCCCTCCTCCAACATCTAATTGATTACAAAAGTGCCTATGAACCAGACATCTATCGGGTTACAGGCGGCCTGCATGGAGTGGGGCTGGCAGTTGTCAATATGGTCTCGGCTGAAATGAAAATCGAAAATGCCCGCGACGGCTTTTTGTGGAGGCAGAGCTATCGAGAAGGAATTCCACAGACGCCCCTCGAAAAAGTGCGACCATTACAGACCGACGAACGAGGGACGATGTTTTCATTTGTCCCTGATTTTAGTTTGCTACAACCAAATCCATTTGACTATGATCGTCTGGCCCATCGCTGCCGTGAAATTGCGTACCAAGTGTCAGGATTGAGTATCACCATACGTGACGAACGGGTTGTTACTGCAATGGAACGAACCTATGCCACCACCGAGGGCCTCAAGTCACTAATTCAAGAACTTAATGCCCACACTGAGCCGTTGCATGAAATCGTACATGTAGCCCAAGAGCTTACACTCCCCAACGCGAGTACGGCCAAATATAGCGTCGAGTTTGCGTTCCAGTTTACGACCAGCAGCCAATCGCATATTTTGAGTTTTGTGAATACGGTTGAAACGACATCCGGCGGGACACATTTGGAGGGGCTAAAAGCGGCGATTTTGAGTGTTTTGAATGAGGCCGACCTATATCCCGACGATGATATGGAAGATACACCCGAACTAACTTGGAAAAAGGTCTCTCGCGGACTCAGCGCGGTTATCAGTGTGCGACACGCCAATCCAGTTTTTCAAAGCCCAACGAAAGCCTTGCTTGGCAATACCGAAATTTACGGGCCAGTAGCGGGATTGGTCTATCAGGCTTTTACACAGCAGGTGAAAACCATGCACTACAAACAGCGAGAAGCACTTGGAAGGCATTTTTTCCGACCACCTACCAGCAATTCCCCCGACTCCGCCGTATAATAGACCATGCGTCCGAAAAATGTACCGATGACTCAGTGGGGGGTCATGTCTCACGAAACGACTCTAATCGAGCGCCTAACGACGCTCAATGAAATCGCCGCCACACTCAACAGCGCGGTGGATGTGCAAGGTGCTTTAAATTCTGTCCTTGCCCGTCTGGTGGAATTGATGGGCCTGCAAACGGGCTGGATATTTTTGATTTCACCGAATGCTCAAGAACGCTGGTGGGGCAAAGGCTATGTGCTGGCAGCCTATCATAATCTGCCCCCCGCGCTGGATTTAGAACGGCCCGAGGCGTGGGATGGGGGGTGTGATTGTCAGGGCTATTGCAACAAGGGCAAATTGACCGAGGCCTATAATGAGGTCAAATGCAGCCGTTTGATTGAATCGGGCGGGGATACACGCGGTTTGATTGTTCACGCCTCGGCTCCCCTCCGTATTGGCGACCAGACCCTCGGCATCTTGAACGTCGCGGCCTCGGATTGGAGTGAATTCAACGAGGAGTCACTGACGATTCTCAACAGCGTTGGCAATATCATCGCGGCGGCGATTGAACGTGCCCGCCTGTTTGATATGCTGCGCGAACAGCGTATCCATGAACAGGCCGTGCTGTTGGAATTCTCCAATCAACTCCTCAGCCGCTCCGAACTCCAAGACCTAATGAATTATCTGGTGGAGGAGGTGCGCCGCCTGCTGAATTTCGATGCCTGCGCCCTACTGCTCCCCAGCGAAGACCCGGCATGGCTGGCATTTAAGGCGGTCAGCGGATGGCAGGCCGACCCGGTAGCCGAGCGCCGTCTGCTGCCTAATGATGATCGCACCGGGCCGGGGCGGGCCATGCGAAAACAACAGCCCATCGTTATCGAGGACATCTGGAAAAATGACACCCCGACCTTCCGTGCCGATTGGTTAGCTGCCGAGGGGTTTCATGGGCATGTGATTGTGCCGCTGATTGTAGATGGGCACTCGATTGGCACGCTGGTCTTGGATATGCGCCATGCCTACAAAATGGATATTGATAAGCTCCGCTTTTTGCGATTGATGGCGAATCAGGCCGCTATCGCTATTGAGAAAGCCCGTCTGCTGCAACAGGAAGCTGAGGGTCGGCGGCTGGAAGAAGAATTGACACTGGCTCGCCAAATTCAACTCAGCCTTCTGCCCGATTCGTGCCCCGTGATGGAGGGCTGGCAGATGTGTTCGTATTATCAAGCAGCGCGGCTCATTGGCGGTGATTTTTATGATTTTTTCTGGCTGGCCGGTGAAGGCAAACGGCTGGGTATGGTCATTGGCGACGTAGCCGGCAAGGGGATTCCGGCGGCCCTGTTTATGTCCATGAGCCGCACCATCATTCGCTCGGTTGCCAGCAGTGGACGCCGTGCCCCCGCCGAAGCGCTGGTACGGGCTAATGAGGTGATCATCACCGATGCGCAAAGTGATGTGTTTTTGACCGCCTTTTATGGGGTGCTGTATCCCAATGAGGCACGCTTTGTGTTTGCCAATGGCGGACACAATCCACCGCTGTGGTGGCGGGCCGAACATGGCGCATTCGAGACCCTGCACGCCAAAGGCATTGTCTTGGGCATGTTTGAGCAAATCCGCCTTGAAGAAAATCAGATCATTATGCAGCCGGGGGACATCATCATCTGTTATACCGATGGTGTCACCGAGGCAATGGACGCAGCAGGCGATTTATTTGGCGATGCACGTTTGCGGGCCGCCGTCGAAGCCCACGCCAGTGAACCCGCCAGCAATATTGTGGACGCGATTGTAGGCGCTGTCTCAGGGTTTACGGGTGAACTCCCCCAATCCGATGACCTGACCCTATTCGTCGTGAAACGGCAATCGTGAAGTAGTTTTGAATAGTGTTTTTAATGGCAATTTTATATAATCAAATATTATTATCATAATATTTAATATAAATAATCCTAATCAGCCAATATTCTCCACGCCAACCGCCCATTCCGGCAGAGGTTCGCGGTGCTGAATCCACTCCACTGGGATACCTGCCTGTCCAACATATGACGCCACGATGCCCCCGACTATCGCGCAGTTGGTATCTATATCCCCATAAACGGAGGCAGTCTGCCAGAGGGCCTCCTCATAGTTGCTCAGATAGGCCCCCGCGCACCACACACAAAACGGCACAGTGTCTTGGGCCGAAATCAACAGGCCGTTGCCTAACATTTGGGAAGCATGGGCCACTTGATTGGATTGGATTTCGCAGGCACGGCGCAGTCCGCTTTTGACCTCGCTTTCCGGCACATGCGGCAGCACCATTTCGATAAATGCCTGACGCATGGGAGGGGGTGAGCCACGTAGCCGCGAGGCCATTGCCACCGCCACCGCCACCGCGATGCCACCCGCAATGCCTTCGGGGTGGGCATGGGTGACTTCCGAAGTTTGAGTAGCAAGGGTGACAACCTGTTCTATATCGTCGGCATAATAGCCACCCACTGGGGCCACTCGCATGGCTGCTCCATTCCCAAATGACCCCTGCCCGCCAAACAGTTCGTGCGAGGCTTCACGCCACCAATGTCCTTTCGTGCCAATTTGTCGCAATAGCCGACCTGCCCCCGCCCCATATTTGCGTTCGGGGTCGTAATGCGCCGCGAAACTGATGGCAAGGGTGTCTTGGTCTATCTCGCCTTTTTTGCGTAACAGACAATAGATCGAAAGGGCCATGTTGGTGTCATCGGTATAGCGCCATTGACTCTCCGGCAATTCGCGCCGCTCGATTCGTTGACCTAATGAATCTTTGGGGAAGTGGAAAAAGTTTTCCCCAAAGGCATCCCCAACCGACAACCCTTCGAGCGCCAAACGTGCATCTTCGAGAGAGGGCATTCTTAAAATTCCTGTCGAATGTCAATTGTGTCATGATGATGCACCAGCGTATAACCTCGTTCCCGAAGCGCCCGATCTACCAACGCGACATAATTCGGGGCTTCCTTGCCGAGTAATTGACCCTTCAGGTGTTGAGGCACATCCAGCCCCAACCAATCGTGCATCACATTAAACATCCACTGGGCCGACTCATAGGGGCCGGGTCGCCGCTGTTTTTCCCAGACCATCACCCCAAACAGGGCCAAGACCGAATGACCCTGCCGCCGCAGATAGGTGTCGAGCAAAAAGAGGTCAAGGATAGGACTGCGACCACCGTGTTTTTGCTGCTTTTGCAGCGCACGGGCCAGATAGTAGGTCAGGAATTGATTAGGATTTTCACGGTACATAAATTGATTGTAACAATATTGGTTGAGCATTTCGCCGATCAATCGGGCCTCTTCGGGAGGGCAGGTCGGGCTGGGATAGAGTACCGACTTGGAACGACCCGTCCAACTGGAGGTGGTATAAAAATGGGTCAGTTCATGGGCCAACCCATCCTCCAAAAAATAGGCATAGTTATCGTGCTCGAACATCTTCCATAAATAGGCCGGATTTTGGGGGCCATAGACGATGATGCCGTTGGGGACATTTTCACCCGTCGCAAAAGTCCGCCCGTCGATCTGCTGTTCAAAATCGTCGGGGGCCTGCAGAATTAGAATGTTGATGTCTTGTTGACCACGATAGGGCGCAACGGAACTCTCAATCCAGACCATAAAACGATCTATCATGTTCCATAATTCATAGGTATGTAGGGGAATCGTTTTGCTACACTGCACGACTAGATTAAAAACCATGAGGCTCTTCTGTGCAACATAAGTATGTTCTTCGGGGGTCAAGCCTGCGGCGGCATAGACAAAAAAACCTTCCAATTTGGTCGGCTCGATTTGTCCCTGCATTCCATTCGAAAAAACATTCCAACCCACTGGAACGTCTTTAATTTGAAACTGCACCTGCAAATCATTGACCCATTCGTGCAGGGGTGTGGGAACGGGAACACTGCCAACCCCAAAAAATACCTCATGGTCGTTGATAAAGGGGTACATCAAATAGACATCCCGGTCGGCCCCTATACAGTCGGTATAGGTGGTTTCCAGATCGTAGTCCACCAAAAATCGCTTGGCCGGGAGGGTCAGTTTTTTCTCGCTTAGGTTACAGATCAGCGGATTTCCCCAACCATCCTGCGACTGTAAATTAGAAACTTTGATGCCGGGGACATCGGCGAGTGCTTCGAGCAGAAGGGTTGTTTCATCTTGAAGCGATTGACCCTCAACGGTGATGTGCAGCAGTTTTTGATTGACCTTTGCCAAGCTGACCGTAATTGCTAGGCGCATAATGTCCCCTTTGGTGATTGCATCTCGCAAAAAATCGTTCGGCTATTTAACGGAATGTTCGGCGTCTATCCAAGTGGTCCGGGTTGGCTCAAGCAAATCCAACCCGCGTGCCTCGCGTTGGCGCTGGAGTTCATCGTAGTCCACAAACAAGTCACTGCAATCTTGTTTCGCGCCACAGTTGGGGCAAATAATCTGGCACTTCCAATGGAGTTGCCAGCTTGCCCCACACCAATCGCAGACCTGAACTTTTTCGGCCATGACCGCCCCTTTTACACTTTGGGCCGATCCGGAGGAGTCGGAATACTCGACAAAAATTCGTACATCTCTTGTACCCACAGTTCCAATTGACCCAACGACGACTTGACTTCTTCGACACGATCCTTGCCCAATAACCATAATACGTTCACTTGGGTGGGCTCGTAGCGAGTGAGTCGAGATAGCACATCGGTAATGTCCGCTTCCATTTGCACCGCCAAATCTTTGTCGGGATTACGTGTGCCAGAGGGTGGTGACGCCGGACGTTTTTCAACTACCCGCGATTCACCTCCGACATTGATAACCATATGGGTCGAGGTGCTAAACTTGTCATCCTCAAAATCCTCCCCATTTTCGGGTTCAACAGACCGAGGGGCACGTTCGGTTTTGGGCTTGCTGGCGGTTGCCGACCCAATACGGCTCACGTCACGCACTTTGCCATCTTTGCCAACGACCTGTGACCGATCAACTTCTAAATTCTTTGAAGTTGATTGACTTAGTTCACTCAAAATACTGTTCACCCATGATGTGATGGTCGGCTGGCTGACCCCCAACTGGCGGGCCATCTCGTTATACGACACACGCGGGTTGAGTTTTCCGTCGCCACTCCACTCAAACCACGTCCGGCCTTGCTTGATACGTCGGCGCAGAATATTTTTCTTGTCTTCATTGGAATAGGCTAGGCCGTGTTCAAGGTTTGCGTTCTCGGCATATTCGTAGGCAGCCTCATAGCCCCCCTTCGAAACATAGGCTCTAATGTTATTCCGTCCAGCCCGACGATAGGCTTCGACCCGATGAAACCCATCGGCCAGAAGGTGGTTTCCATTCGTGTCTTGGAAAACGATAATGGGTGCCATGTCTCCACCATTTTCAATCACAATGGTGTACTGTTCCACCCGTTCTTCATCAAGCCCATCCACGCGCACCTGAATCTGTTCGTCAATGACGATTTGCGACAGAGGCAAATCAACCGGGCGGCCTTCATTGGGATGTTGCGTTGCTAATTCCAATGCCTCCAGAAACGATGTCGAACCAGCAGCGCGTGGAGGTCGGCGGCTGTTCGGCTTAGACCTGTCCATAGGGTACTCCTTCAACGGCCTTCAAAAATCGGTCAATCAATTTCCACGCAGTATCCACAGCGGAATGACGAGGGGCGTAGGTGAAAACCGTCCGCGCCGCATCGGAGGCTTCTTTCCAGACGGTACTTAACGGAATTTCTTCTTTGTACCAGACCCTGCCGGGGTAGAGTTCCTGAAGTTCGTCCAAGCGATCTTTATGTTCGCGGGTGTTGGCACGTGTCATCATCGGAATAATGCCCAAAATTTCGGCGTTATGTAGCCCCGCCAAATTTGTCATCATCTGGGTGATTTTTTCCAACCCGTGGAGGCTTAGACGCGACATCTCGGTGGGGCAAAGTACAAAATCTGCCGCCGCCAGAATCGCAGGGGTAAAAAGGGAGGCTGTCGGCGCGGTATCAATCAACACAAAATCGGTCATGTCTTGCAGAGGCTTGAGCGAACGTTCGACTGCCCCAAAATCGGCCCCATCGAGTTGAATATTGATCGCGGCCAACTGGGTCTTTTGTCCACCCGGCAAAATGTAAAGCTGTCCACCGGGTTGGCGCTGAATAGATTCATATTCATCAGTAGGGGCCATCATCAACACCGAGTTCAGCGGTTCGCCATTGACCAGCAGTTCAAAAATGCCCTCACGTGGTCGGCCCACCTCGTCTACCAGCGCGAATGACATCGCAATATGGCCTTGCGGGTCCATATCCACCATCGCTACCTGATAACCCATCGCCGCTAACCCGACCCCGAGGTGGATGGTCATCGTGGTTTTGCCAACGCCACCCTTTTGGTTCATAAGCGCAATCGTCGTACCCATAAAAATTATCTCCTCACGTCATTTCACATCCAATGACCACAGCCTCGTAGGTCATTGGTCGCACTGGATGTCCGCACGAATATTTTTCGGTTACTCGTAGTATACATCGCAAAACTTTCTCTGTCGGTAGCGATTGTTATAGTTCGGTTCTAAATCGCTTCCCCAAGTCGAATTTGCCTCAAAACAATCCGTCGGAACAAGGGGTTAAAACCTCCTTGTTGGTTGGGATACGCCATCAAACACTCGCCTCACAGATCATCGCCTCCAAAATTGCGTCCTCATCCACCTGATTGGCTTGGCTCAATTCAGCAAGCTGAGAAGGGCCAAAAGATGGGCGGTTTCGCTTATCCCGATTTTTGGCAGCATAGAGTTCCGCAAAACCTTGTGGGTCCTGTTTGCAGAATGCCAGCCATCCCGCGTGGCGCACCCCAAATTCCATGACCCAGTTACGGTTTTGGCGGTGATGGGCCAAGAAGCGCGGCCACACCGTCGGCAAATATTCGGCGACACGAATCGGCTCCCCATCCTGTCCCGGGCCATACATAAACCACCACAACCGGAAATCCACCTCGAACAACTCACTGCTGATCGGCACGTCGCTTGGGGTCATAGCTTCGATCTCGTTCAAAACTTTACGCAGCCGTTTCCATTCACGCGGCCCCGGTTTGACCCCGGATAGCTCTGGCATCAAACAGAAACTTACCAATCCACGCAGCGGGCCAAAATTGTAAATCTCGCGGGCCATTTCTTTAGCTTCGTCATGTGAAATCTCAGACGAAGATGAAGTTTCAGATTGCCCCTCGCTGCGGCTCGGAGTGCCTTCGGTTTCGACCAACGAAATTTCAGCAGGGTGGGGGGTGGGTGATGAATCTCTATCCATTTTTTGTGTGTTTACTGAATGTGTTTCATTCGGTAAATCTGGTGAGTGATTTTCAATCCGTGAATTCTTATTCTTAGATCGGCTCGCTGCCAACCGCTCGACGGGTAATGTTGTACCAACCGATGGGTCAAAATTTGCCGACGATGGGGTCGGGGTCTCCACTCGATGGGGGGATTTTGCATCACTCGATTGGCGATTTCCATCCAATCGGTTGGTGGGTAAATTTCCATCGAAAAACAATTTGCTATCCGCCGAGGGGATAAATTCATTCAGGCGGTCATAATCAATGCGATACCACTTGCCCTTGTCAAACTTGTTGTTTGAAAGCTGTGCTCCGACTAAAATCCCGGCCTTTTCAAGTTTCGAGATCGCCAGCTTAAACGTGGCAGCACTCCAAAAGGGATAGTCGGCGTGCCAATCGGCATAGGCGTGGCGATACCAAAAATAGCCGTTGATGCGGTTGTCTTCTTTGCTGGCAAACACCCCGGTCATGTAATGCGTTTGTTGCAAGACCAGCGCGGCTTCTGGGCCAAAAATATTGGCGAGGGCTTTGGAAAATACCACTGGAATATCGGGTTTGTTGGGTTCATTGTCAAGAGAAACTGGCTTGTTCATGGGATTATCCTTACAATTGCATCTCGCTTTGCTTGTGAATAACTAATTGAACTTGACAGTGAGCCTAAACAGATTTTGCTAAGTCTTGCCCCTTACAGTCAAAATAGCCAATTTTGGGATTTAGCTTAAATTTGCGTTAAAAACCCTTGACTTTTTGGCTCAATAGAGCGATAATCTTAGTATGAGTATATGAAAAGCCATCATATACCCATTCTGTAGACTCGTAGACTTGTAGTCTTGTAGACTTGTAAAGTCGTAGACTCAGAATCTTAAACAGGACTTCACCCCACCCCATCCAACACGGGGTTTTTCCTGTCTCTAAAATTAGAACATCAGTCCTAACTAGAGATTTTCAGATTATACTCCGAATGTAGTCTGCTTGGCAAGTTGGCTGCTTTCTATCACATTTCCTTGTCATACGCATTCAACACGAAGTAAATGAAGTCCCACTTCAGGATACCCGACCTTGCTTTGAGGTAGGGGTATCTCTCGGAGCAGGGGAGAAAATGACGATTGTTGGGAGACTTGTCTATTTTCTCAGGTGTGATACAATCGTTTATAGCGTTTTTGGTGATCCCCTGCACTTTCACCACGACGCACGTAACGGTGCGGCGCTACAGGCTCCTCAAAATCAACCTGAGTAGCGCAAACCGCAGGCCCCCAAGGTGGCTCAGGCGTTCTGACCTTGAGATACTCTTTGGGGCCTGTGCCCGTTTTCCTCGTCCAGCCGGTCTTCGGCAATGCCTTCATCCAGCACAAAGAATTCGGTCACACTGCACCCAAAAAACTCTAGAAAGGTTTCGACTATGCGCGCATCATACCGTCGCACTTTATTTGTCACGTATGCGGATATGGTGCTTTGGGCGACTTTGGTTTCTTGCGACAAATCGTCCTGAGTCAGGCGGTTCCCTGTTTTACGACCATATTCAGCCATGAGTTCCGCCAGACGATTTTTAAGGATCATCGAAACCTATCTCCTCGTGACATGCTTCAGTATACAAACTTCTACCTAACTTGTCAATTACCTGAGTCAAAGATCGCTATGACTCATCTGTGAAGGTGGGTAAAAAGGCAAAGCAATAACCTTCACAGCAGGTTAGTGCTGCTGCTTATACGCAACTTATATAGTTTTACCGGACGAAGGCCCAATGCGCTAGTGGGAATTTTATGGGAATGGCCTGTTTAGGGAAAATCAGGCCGCTTGAAGGGGGTTGAGTTTCCCTAAATTTTGTTTTGATTTCGACTGCCGTTAGACGATGGTGATCAGGTGTGCGACATGCCCGCATTTAGTATGAACATGACACCTGTCACACAAGTTCGTGGACTCTGGCACTATATCTTATGCAAGCCTTGCCTTAATAATTAGATGAATCTGGTCGTACAAGCGATGGGGAAATAAAACATGGTCGCACAACTGCTGGCAAAGCACATCGGCATCCCACTTGAACAAATCGAATCCTTCCTTCGCATGTCTCACGCGCAAATCTACGCGAATGCGGACTACTACGAATTGGTAAAATCGCTGGATTACGACCTATTGGTGGAATCGCTCAACGATGTGCGCCGCGTCTATGAACACCACCTGCCCAATCTCGCCAGCCACCTGCGTGACCAACACGGTTATCTAGGCAGACCCATGACCGCCTATACATTGGGCAATTGGCTAATCGGCTTTCTTAATCAGCCTCATCTGTTGTTCAAAATAGTGGATATTCACCGCCCACTCTCGCGTGAGATAATCGAAAGTAGCCTTCCCGCCATTTTGGAGATATTGGGCAAGATGCCAAATGGCGCTCACGAATGGCAGCGGGCGACGGCACTATTATCACTCCCTCTCTGCATACAGGACTGAAAAATCTCCCGACCAGTAGGGGAGATTTCTCAAGGAATCAGCGAATCAAACCCTGTGGCTGGAGTGGGGAACTAGCCCCTTACTCCCACTTGATGTGAATAACGGTATGCGTGCCCCCGTGTTCCCGACGCGGGGTGTTTTCATCATACGTCACCGCGAAATTCGTGCTGGGGGGTAAAAACCGTCGTGCGATGCCCCAATAGACGCCATATTCCAAATCGTCGGGGAAGGGGATACGGATTTTCATTTGGATATGTTTGTCGCCAACTTTGGTATATTCCATGCCGCCAATATCGGTGCCGCGATGGTTGGTCTGATAGACGTTATTCCAAATGGAAAGCAGGGTATGAATATCCATATTGCTGATTTCAGCAGGGAATTTGGCGGTTTCGATCACCTTCATGCCGATGGAAATAAACATCTGCGACGCATTCCCCGCTTCACTGGCGGCAATATCATTGAGTACATCCAGCCAATTCTGTTGGGGATACCATTTTTCTAGTTCTACCTGTTTTAAGCCATGTTTTTCCAAAATGTCTTGAAATTCATCCACGGTGATGGCACTCATAAACATCATCATGCCCTGACCAATGGACTCGCAATCCGGACTAAACGATTGAAATTTAGACATGGTTCCCTCCAAAGCCTACTTTGATTGTTTGGTTTTTGAAACGATATTACTAATTATAATCGGTATGTAAAAAATACTAAAATCTCCAAGTTGGGTATTTTTTGGAGAGGATGCAACCTTTCACTCCAAATCTGGTACTAATGCAGATAGGAGCGAAAGGAACAGACATCCGGCATGGCACATTCGGCCAACCAATCACACCAAGAGAGGTGGTTCATGCAAAACCGATCCACCGACCCAGATCAAGGCCTAATCGCGGCGATGGCAAGTGGCGATGTGGGGGCTTTGCATGAGTTGTATGCGCGGCACGGCATGGCCCTGCTTAATTTGCTCATCCATGAAGTGGGGGAGCGGAATCTGGCCGAAGAAGTGCTGCAAGATGTCATGATGGCGGCATGGCAGGGAGCAGGGCGATTTCGAGGTGAAAGCCAAGTCCGGACTTGGTTAGTCGCCATCGCCAAGCGCCAAGCCAGCAAAACCCGTGAACGCTGTCGCCTTCCTGAACACACCCCACTCAATGATGACCGCCCCGACCCTGCCGACCAAACGAATCCGGCTGCTGCATTTGACCAAGCGGTCGAACAAGATGCGCTACGACAGGCCATCCGCCAATTGCCTCTCGAACAACAGGAGGCCCTCGAATTAGTCTTTTTTCGTGGGATGTCCGGGCCAGACGCCGCCAGTCAATTGGGGGTACCGCTGAATACCCTGAAAAGCCGCCTGCATCGCGCCCGCCAAAGCCTTCGCCAACTGTTAGGAGATGTACCCCATGCTGAATAATCACCCACGTGACCTGCTGCCATTTTATATCAATGGCACGTTGAGCGAAGCCGAGCAGAGTGCAGTGGAAGCCCATCTGCAAACTTGCCCCTCTTGCCAAGCCGATCTGAAAGAATGGCAAACCATTGCACAGGCCGTGCAAGCCGCTGCCGAGGATTCTGCCGCCACGTTGCCGCCCTTAAAATTGCCTGCGCCATCTACCAGCCGTCGGATTGTGCCAATTGCTCCGTTCGCTCCTACCAAGACCCTACCAAAACCGGAGAACCCATCCATGTTAAATCATGCACAGATACCCTTGCTGAAAATCCGCTATCTACGCGGCTCATTGGCGTTGGTCGCCGCCTTAATTTTGGTGCTATTTGGCACATTCGTTTTGGCGCAAGGTATTGACGGGCTGTTCCCAGCCGAAGAATCTGACCCAATCGTTTATCACACCGGGCAGGCTACTTTGCTCGGTCAGACCGGGACGCCGCTTCCCACATTGCCGACAGCCTATGATGTGCTGCAAGCCGATCCCGATCTCAGCCACTTTGCCGCCGCGATTGCCGCCAGTGGATGGCTAACCAACGTTACCCAAAGCGAACCCATCACGATTTTTGTCCTCCCCAATGATGTTTTTGAGCCGATTCAAGCGGAGATCGCGCCGGTCATTGCGGAGGGGTCGTCGGATTGGGAGGGCTATCTGTTCAGCTATGTCGTGAATGATGCGTGGTCGCGTGACCAATTGGCGGCCTTACCGCCGGAGGTACGCGGTTATTTTGAACGCGGCGGTTATAGTTATGGCAGCAAACTCCAATTGGGGTATGATGCCAACGGCGCGTTATTGCTCAATGGAATGGCGCATATCACCCAAACCATTGAAGCCGCCAACGGGTACGTGCATATTTTGGATGCGCCGCTGGTGACGGCTAGATCGTTCCTGACTGCCTATCAGGGTATAGACACTATCGAAACTGCGCCGACGGTATGTGATGTGCTGGCCGATAACCCTGATTACAGCTATTTCAAGATGGCATTGGATGGGTTGCAGAGCGGAAATAGCGCTTGGATATGGCATGTGGTTTGCCGAAATATGGGGCTATTCACTTTGTTTGTGCCCGACAATGCTGCTATGCGTGCAACCTTCCCGAATAGTGGCACCGTAGAAGATTTTCGCCGTCTAGTCTTTTTTACACCGGAAGCCAATGAAGCCCTCCAAAACTTTGTGCTGGCCCATCTGCTCTCTGGACTGTGGTCGCAGGAACAATTAGCCAAGCAGGAGGTAGTGCGTAGCTCATGGGGTGGTGAGGGTGAAGAATCCGTCAACACGGTGAATGCTCGTTGGAGTGATACCCAGCCCGCGACCCTTATCATCAACAACCGCGCCAAAGTGACCAAAGGGGATGTGATTGCCACCAACGGCATTATCCATTTTGTGGATACCCCGGTGGTTTCGTTCCTTGATCTGTTTCCCGATGAGGCCCTGACCGATGTGCTCGCCCCGCCAATTGAGACCGCCCCCGCTGGCACCCCCGCTGAATTAGCTAATGCCCTCGATACGTTAATGGCGATAAGTGACCCTGCCGAACGCCAGAACCGCTTGGACGCCTTATGGGAGGATTGGCAGACCGCTGGTCAAATTCCGTATGTGGACGGCACGACGGTGGCATTTCTCTATCGGGGTGAGGCATTGACAGTTGAATGGCGCGGTGATTTTAATGGCTGGTTGGCGGATGGCGCTTTGCTCGGACAGAATTTGAGTGGCACGGACTTGTGGATCGCACTGGCCGAATTTCCCAGTAGCGCCCGCCTTGATTACCAGATCGTGGTCAATGGGGGGACATGGCTACTCGACCCTGCGAATCCGCAGCAACAATGGAGTGGCGATGGGCCAAATTCCGAACTGCGGATGCCTGATTCCATCCCTTCAGAGTGGACAGAACGCCGCGAGGGTGTCCCACAAGGTACGTTGACCGACCCCCAAACAATGGTTGCCTCAATGTCAGGGTATGCTTTGACATATCAGGTCTACACCCCGGCCAATTATGGGGAATTGGACAACCTGCCTGTTATCTATGTGCTGGATGGTCAGGATTATGCTGATGAACGCTTGGGAGCACTGCCGATTATCTTGGACAATCTCATCGCGGCGGGCAAGATTGAACCCGTGATTGCGGTGTTTGTGGATGTGCGTGCCTCTCCCAATGGCTCGGAGAATGTGCGCGATGAAGCCTATACCAACAATACCGCCTTCGCCGATTTCATGCAGATGTTGGCTGGCAGCATTGATATGGAGTATTCGACTGATGCTCACGCCAACCGTCGCTTGATTCTAGGCACGTCGTTGGGAGGGCAGGCGGCTTTATTTGCAGCTATCAAGAATCCGACGGGTCTGATGGAGTTTGGCTTGGTCGCGGCGCAGTCCCCATCTTTCGATGACACCTTGTTGGATTTGTACCGCCAAGATATGACCCGTTCGGTCAACATCTGGATAAGTGCTGGCACGCCGGAATGGGATGTAGATATTACCCCACTGCGGACGGTGATCGAACGGCGCGGCTATCAATTGACGACGGTAGAGGTGAATGAGGGTCATTCATGGGGCAATTGGCGCGGCCTACTCGATGATATGCTGATTCATTTCTTCGGAACGGAGGAACGCGAATAAATTCCACACCCCTTCACTCAAATCAACTTGGGTGAGGGGGTTTTAATCTTCGCTAATGCCTCGTACTCGTAAAAGATAAGCCAAAGATACTGCTACCTTATGCCCACCGGGGTGTGGGTAGCACGTTTTCTGGTTGCCCATCGTGTATTATCAGTACGCGGAGGGCAACATGCGACCAAACCTAGCGACGGAAATGGTTTTGCTAATCGCAAGTGCGACAGTAGTAGCAATTGGGGCAATGTATGGCTCGCTTCAAGGCATGTTTAACGCTGGGGTCATGTATTTTGATACGGGTTATCAGCCGACTTTTTGGGAACTGGTTATACCAGCATTTTTCAATGGGCTTTGCTGTAGTTTTTGCCCTACAGTACCCTGCTTAGGTGTATTTATCTTTTTGGCAATCACCACTTTTGAGATTGAAGTTGTAGGGCGAGGATTCCAAAAGGTGTTTCTGCTGGTATGGTTGGTTGGGTTTTTGAATGGCGCGATTTTTGCCGCCTTGATGATGGCAATTTTTCAAATCAGCGCCGATTTCATGAATGATAACGTTATCTTCAGTTTGGCAATTGCCGCCAGCTTGGTTACGCTGGTGGTAGATGGGATAATTATCATCCTTAGGTACCGTTGGGTAAGGCACTCTATCGAGGGGTATCCGTTGGGCTATTACGAACCCCCTCTCAATTACAGAGATCACTAAACAAAAAGACCCAATGTGACGATACAAAAAACGATGTCACCTTTTGCATATCAACTTCTGTTTACACCCGTTGCAGATGGGTTTCTTTAAACGCGGTGGCATATTTGAGACCGTAGCCGAGGGTCCGGTCTATGCCAATGTGTGCCGCCAAAATGAGGCCCAATTGCAGAAGCAGGTCTATTTCCAAGCTCCACCCCATGCCAAGCAAAATTCCCGCCGTCACGAAGGTGTGGATGGCATTGTAGACCGTCGCGCCGATCTGCGGATTTTTCAGATACCCCACCATCGAGAGGTCGGGGGCAAATAACAGTAGCGCAAATAACCAGCCGCTAAATCCCTCTGTCCAATACAACGCGACTGCCCCGATGAAAATGGCAAGCCCTTCCAAGTGCAGCAGCAGTCGGGGTTGAGATATTGCGGGATTGGCAGCAATGGATGCGGCTTGGCTGGACATGGCATGACTCCTGATGACTACTAGTATTAGTTTTCAAGGCTAATATTATAAGGATTTGCTTCGGTTGTCAAGCAGCAATTTTGGAGGACAATAAAAATGGCGATTTGACTGAATCGTTGGTATTGCCATTTTCGAAAATGGGACATTTCAACCTATGAACACATTGGTTTTGGATATTGGCAGTTCATCGGCACGGGCCTTGCTATTTGATGACCGGCTAACCGTCTTGGCCGAAACAAGCGCCTCGTATCAATTTTCGACCACCCCACACGGCGCCTCGGAAATAGATGCTGATTTCCTTCGCCAGATGACCGAGCACTGCATAGATGAGATTCTTCGTCACCCCGCCGCTGAAAATATTGGGGTCGTTGGCCTTACCAGTTTTGGCGGAAACCTGCTAGGCATGGACGCACACGGCAGGGCACTCACCCCGATTTACACCTATGCCGACACGCGCAGTGCCGATGATGTGGAGTATTTGCGGCGTTTGATTGACCCCGCCGAAACCCACCATCGCACGGGGGTGGTGCATCACACCGCCTATTGGCCGGGACGCATCGCATGGATCGAGCGCACCGAACCCGCCGTCTATCAACAGGCAGCGACTTGGCTGGATTTCGGCGCGTATCTGATGCGGCATTGGTTTGGTCAGGCCATCAGTAGCTATTCGGCGGCGGCGTGGAATGGGGTGCTCAATCGGGCCAAACTGACATGGGATGATACGTGGCTGGAAATCTTGGAATTAGATCGTGCCCACCTGCCAGAACTGGCCGACTATGATCGTCTACGGGTTGGTTTAATGCCCGATTATGCCATGCGCTGGCCCGCCCTTCAGAATATCCCTTTTACGTTAACCATCGGTGATGGTGCAGCAGCCAATATCGGCGTCGGCGCGATTGGGCAGAATCGGTTAGCCCTCACCATTGGTACAACGGCAGCCTTGCGTATAGTCATTAACCAGATAGAACAAATCCCCCCTGTGCCTGCGGGCCTTTGGAGCTATCGAGTCAATTCACCCCATCACCTGATCGGGGGGGCTACCAGTGAAGGTGGCAATATCTTCCAATGGGCACGTGAAACGCTAAAGCTCGACCCCGCCATGCTCGAAACCGATTTGAGAAGCCGCGAAGCTGATGCTCATGGCCTGACCTTTCTGCCCCTGCTGAACGGCGAACGCAGTCCGGGTTGGTGGGCGAACGCGACGGGTGGGGTTATCGGGTTACATCTTTCGACTACCCCGCTTGATATTGTGCAGGCCGCACTCGAAGGGGTCGCTATCCGCCTCAGCTTGATTGCCGACCAGCTAAAACCTTTGATTTATACCGATGCCGAGGTTATTG
>JABFGB010000032.1 GCA_013112715.1 Chloroflexota bacterium | reverse complement strand
CTGTTTCCTCCTGATTTGTCATGCGTTAGCATAGCCACTGCTATTCCCAACGTTATTCTTCCCTTGTCTTGCGGTACAGCATTTAATGTACCATGTCAAACGAACAGGCGCAAGGGCGAAATTTAGAAAAAATTAGAAATTGCCTAACCATTCACCCGAAACCCTCTATTTAAGCCAAAAACCTCGTTTGACCAAAATTTGTTTGACAAATGCTTGGCCCTATGTTAATGTCGTTTAACTACAACTGATCGCTACAGGGGAGCTTGAGCTAATCAGGCTGAGAGGGCATTTTAAGACAATGCCGACCCTTGAACCTGAACCGGGTAATTCCGGCGGAGGGAGTTCGCACGAATATGGATATTCAGCCACTCCCTTAGAGGAGTGGTTTTTCGTTTATGTCTGGTTTCAAAAAAGCCATCGTCGTGGCAAATGGAACCCCTCAGCTTGGTCAAGCCGTGCAAGCCATTATCGAGCACGCAGCGGATGCCCTCGTTATCTGCGCTGATGGTGGGGCAGATGTGGCCCTAAAAATGGGCCTGTATCCCCACATCGTTGTCGGTGATATGGATTCTGTTAGTCTCGATACCCTGAACACTCTTGAAGCCGCCGGTGCGGAACTGCTACGTTTCCCTCCCGATAAAGATGAGACGGATTTGGAACTTGCCCTGCTGGAAGCGGCGGAGCGTGGGGCGAGCACTATTTTCATTTTGGCGGCAATGGGAGCGCGGATTGACCATACTCTCAGCAACCTCTATTTGTTGACCCTTCCAGCCCTGCAAAATCGCAAGGTTCGCCTTGTAGATAACAATCAATCCGTGTGGATTGCGCAACCGGGTATACACCCCTTGATAGGGGCCATCGGTGATACGATTTCTCTGATTCCCTTTCAAGGAGATGCACAGGGAATTACGACACATGGGTTGCAGTATCCTCTGTCCAACGAAACGCTCTATTTAGGGCCAGCGCGGGGAGTTAGTAATGTCATCATTTCGCCAGAAGCAAGTGTAACTTTCAAAAGTGGCACACTTCTGATTATCCATACAATAGGTCACGCATAAAGGAAAAACACCGTATGTCTAGTTCTCGGACAACTGTCGTTGGGGTTCAGGTACTGCCGTTTGTCAATGACCCTTATCCTGTAGTAGATAAAGCGATTGCCGCCATTCAAGCATCGGGTATTCGCTGTATCGTTACTCCAATGGAAACGGTGATGGAGGGGCCGTTGGAAGATTGCCTCAAAGCAGCACGAGCCGCTCACGAAGCCTGTTTTGACGCGGGTGTACAAAAGGCCGTCACGATTATCAAAATCTCAGATGCGGTAAACGGCTCTACGATTGACGACAAACTTGCCAAGTACCGCTAGCAGCAGGTCGCCAATTATGAGTACCCCGTCGTCAAAAAGGACTTTCTTAAGGATGCCACTGGAAATTGGGCGAATTATCGTTCTGATTATTCTTATGCTCCTGCTGTTGCTATTTTTGACTGGGGGAATGGCCCAATTGTATGTAGATTCCAATACGGTGAGCCGCGATCAACTAGGTCGGCTCATCCCATCGGCAAATGATATCTGGCAGGCTTGGGAAACCTATCAGGGCGACTTGATGGAAGTCCAGATTCCGAATACCCTATGGGCTACCTTGACCGGTTTAGCGATTGCGACGGCGATCGGACTTGGCCTAGCCTCAATTATGGATATGTTTCCGCCGTTGCGCTGGATCCTCTACCCACTGTTGGTACTGACTCAGACCATTCCGACCTTTGCCATCGCCGTCATCTTGATTTTGTTGTTCGGATTCGGCTATGGGCCAAAAATCGTCGTGGTGACGCTGTTCTGTTTTTTTCCGATTATGGTCAGCACGTTGGATGGCCTGCGCAGCACCGATCCCCTGCATATGCGTTTGCTGCAGGCGATGGGCGCGAATAAATTGCAGACATGGTGGAAAGTTCGACTGCCAACCGCTATGCCCTCCTTTTTTAGCGGCCTACGCTTGGCGGCTACCTACAGTGTGGTCGGGTCGGTCATTGGGGAATATGTCGGTTCGGGTGAGGGCTTGGGGAAATTTTTGCAGCGTTCCTACCGCTCATTTAATACCGATCAGGTGTTTCTGGTGGTCATTGTCATTGCTGTGTTGACGGTGCTGCTGGTCTTGCTGGTGACGTTGGTCGAGATGTTGGCCTTGCGCTGGCTGTTGGTAGGCCGTCAATCGAATTCGCTCTGGCAAAAAATTCGCGGCGTACAAATGAAACTCTCGAATCTCTAAAGGACACAAATCTCATGAAAAGGATAGTTGCTCTCAAAACAATCGTTATTGCCCTGATGATTGCCCTACTTCCGGCGGCGGTCATGGCGCAAGACAATGGTTCTAAACCCGACCCTTTAGGCGGGGCAACCGAGTTTGCGAAAGCCAATGAGCGAACCTCGGTCAAATTGATGCTGGATTGGACACCGAATACCAACCATACCGGATTTTATGTCGCCCAAGCGATGGGGTATTACGATGAAGCCAATCTGGATGTGGAAATCATTGAACCAGTAGACACGCTGGTTGAGGCGGCGTTAGATGCAGGGATTGTCGAATTTGGGGTCGGTTTCCAAGATTTTACCACCTACGCACTGGTGGATGGCTCCGAGGTAATCTCCGTCGCCGCTATCATTCAGCATAACACTTCGGCTTTTGCGACGATTGCCGCCAATGACCCCGTTGAAGGGCCAGCCGACTTAGCACCCTTGATGTACGGCGGTTTCAGCCAACCCGATTTGGAAAACGCGATGTTATCCCGTTTGCTGGAATGCAATGGCGCGACATGGGACGAAAGTCATTATATAGATGTGGGATTCACCGACCCCATTGAACTCATGAGCGCTGACCGCATTGACTTTTCTTGGATATTCTATGGCTGGCAGGGAATTCAAGCGGAGGTTGCCGGGACGGAACTGGACGCCGTCATGTTCCAAGACTATCTGGACTGTGTGCCGGACTATTACACACCGATTTTGTTGACCTCCCAAACCATGATTGACAACCATCCTGATGTCGTGGCGGCCTTTGTTCAAGCCACTGCACGGGGCTATGCCGATGCGATTGAAAATCCTGCCGAAGCAGCCGCGATTTTGTTGGAGGCGGTGCCAGAATTGGATGCTGATTTGGTCAATACCAGTGCTGCGTGGCTGGCCGATCAATATATGGCGGATGGGCCGCGTTGGGGACAACAAAGCGCTGAAGTGTGGCAGGGCTTTACCGATTTCTTGATTGAAAACGGCATCATTGAAGGGCCATTTGATACATCTGAAGTCTTCACGAATGAGTTTCTGCCGGGTACAGTTGAGGAGTAGTCTGATTCCGCCTCTCTCTTTGACCTGCTCGACTGAGGGGTGGGAGGGCAGGTCAAGGAGAGAGGTTTGATGTCCAAACTAGAGATAGATCGCATTACCTACACTTACTGGGAAGCTGGTAAACCCGTTCTGGCGCTGCAAGATTTGAGCCTCGCGCTTGCATCGGGTGAGTTTGTGACTTTGATTGGCCCTAGTGGGTCAGGCAAAAGCACACTTTTGGAACTCATTGTGGGCCTACTTCAACCCGATAGTGGTCAGATTCGGATTCATGGGCAGACGAGCGCCAAACGGTTGGGAAAGGTCGCCTATATGCCCCAACAAGATGCCCTGCTTCCATGGCGCACGGTTTTGGAGAATGTCATCTTAGCTCCCGAAGTGCAACGCAAAAATCGCCGTCAAGCGAAAGCACGCGCACGTGAATTGATGCCACTTTTTGGATTAGACGGATTTGCGGATGCTTTTCCGGCCCAGCTTTCGGGGGGGATGCGCCAACGGGCCGCATTTTTGCGGACGGTTCTTGCGGGGCAAGATATTCTGCTGCTGGATGAACCGTTCGGGGCATTGGACGCCCTGACCCGCCGCGAACTGCAAGATTGGCTGCTCAATATCTGGCAGCATTTCAACTATACCATCCTGTTTGTCACCCATGATGTTGAAGAGGCGATCTATCTGGCTGACCGCGTGCTGGTCTTGAGTCAGCGTCCGGGCAAGATCACGCAGGAGTTAGCGATTCCCTTTCCCCGACCCCGCCAAGAATGGATTACTATGCATCCAACTGATATGATTGCGCTCGAAACGCAATTATTGATGGCCTTAAGGGGATAATTTCATGGGGCAGACCATCACCGTTCACAAATTGAATCATTACGGGCAGGGAGTTTTGCAGTATAACGGGGTTGAATTGGAACGTACCCCAACCCGTGTGGTGCTGGAAGCCTATTTTGCCCGCAACGATTACCCGACAGCGTACCACATCTTTAAGAAGGGTGATCGCATGGTGGAATGGTTTTTTTCAGACCGTTGGTACAATATTTTCGCCTTACATCATCGAGATAGTGACACGCTTGAAGGTTGGTATTGCAATATCACTCGTCCGGCCCGTTTTGAAGATAATGCGATTTATGCGGATGACCTTGCTTTGGATGTGATGGTCTATCCCGATGGTCGCACGTTGGTGTTGGATGAGGATGAATTTGCGACGCTCGACCTAGATGAATCAACACGCCAACAGGCCGAAGCTGGCCTTGCCGAGTTGTTACATTTGGTTGAGGCACATTGGGGGCCTTTTGCGGCGATTCAAACATCATTATCTTAGGGAGGAGGCGTCTTGTTACTCGATTTTACCCGTCTCAACAACAAAGAAATTACGATTTACGAATTCTCTAAACCTCTTACGTTGGATGATCTACGTTCCGTAACTAATGCGTCTATTGACCGCATGGTAGAGTTATTAAAAGATACCGACGACGAACAAATCACCTTTATTCCTTACGACCCTAACGCGGATGATCCCTTTGCACCTGCTGATGAACGCTATCAGGGGTGGAATTTGGCTCATCTGGTGCTGCATGTCACGGCTTCGGCGGAAGAAGGCGCAGCGTTCGGGTCACTGTTGGCACGCGGCGTGGTGCTGCCACAAGGAGTGCGGGTGCGTTACGAACCGGATTGGCATCTTGTCAAAACCAAAGCTGAAGTGATGCACCGTTTAGAAGAAAGCCGTCGAATCCGCCTGAGTTATCTCAATACGTGGCCTGATCAACCCCATCTGGATACCTTCCGCGAATTTTCACCGGAATCCCATTCGTATCGCCAGTTGAACGCAGTAGCCTCAGTTGTGGGTGGCCTGCGTCATGAAAATAATCATTTTGAGCAGATGCGGCGTACCCTTGAACAAGCCGTGAATGTCGTCTATACAGGCTAAATCAAAAAAGGGTGAGTTTTGAAGATGACGACTCACCCTTTCCATGTTTTCATGTAGTGGCTATATATCTTCACCCATGCTTAGATCACTCGTATCCTCGGCCATTTCTTCGGGTTTGTCGGGGTGAATCAATAGCACTGGAATATCGAGGTTTTTCATCACCTTGCTGGCAACACTGCCAAACAAAAACTTTGCCAGTCCGGTGCGTCCGTGTGATGACATTACTACCAAATCTGCCCCCTCACCACGCACATAATTGATAATGTTGTGGGCGGGGTCACGCCCGTTGATGATATGTCCGCGTACCTTAACACCCTGACTGCGAAGGTCATTCCGCAGGGCGATCAGATAGCGTTTCATCTCATCTCGTTCACTATTGACCATATCCGCTTGGTTGGAAAGCGCCAAGGTGTCGGCATATTCCGCAAGCGGCGAATGATAGACATGCAGCAAAATTAATTCGGCGTCATTCTCAAGCGCGATCTTCGCGGCGTGGGTCACGGCTCGTTCTGACCAACCAGAGCCATCTAGTGGAACGACAATTTTCTGATAGGTAGCCACGTTTTTCTTTTCCCCTCAGGCTAATCCACGTTGGCGCAGCATATCTTTGCGCTGACGCTCCCAAATCCACCATAATATGAATCCCACAAAACTTGCCATGAAAAACACGACAAAAAACGGAATCAGTAGCGCTACCAATGAGATAAAGATAGCGAGGATGTCCTCAAGGACACTGACGACCATGTTGCCCATCCCCGCCGTTGAAAGGGTGACGGCTGGACGGGCCGTTGCTTTGACGGCATGAACTGACCCCGCCGACGCTCCTCCTGCCAAGAGGCTCATGATAGTTAATACTTCGGGATCAACCTGACCGCTCATGCCGCTGGTGCTGACAACCATCATCAACGCGCCCGCCGTCGGACGAATGGCGGTATTGATAATGTCGTTGACGCTATCCACTGCTGGGATTTTGTCGGCGACGGTTTCGATTACCAATAGGATAAGAAACACCACAAGGGCTGGTTTGGAGGTCAACACTTCGGCAGGTACGCCTTTGGTATCTATGATGCCTGCTTGAGCCGCAAGGTTCATCAAGATCAGTGGCAAGTAAGCATTTAGTCCTGCGCTGGTGGATAACCCCAAGCCGGAAAGAATTGCTTCCATAATGTCATACTCTCCAGACTAAAAAGGCCGATGTGTCTATATTGAAACCTTCCCATGTGCCAGTGAACATATAACGTAAGAAATCAATGCCCCCGATCATGGTGATGGCGATGGTTAGACCAATCAAGAGCGGTAGCCACAATTCACGCCACTCCACATAGCTTTGGTTACGTTGCATCAGGGCCAACGCCATAACACTGCATATCATGGTCAATACTGTCACCACTCCCAACGTGCTCACCACCCCAAAAATCAGGAGAATGCCGGAACGCTCACTCAATGCGGCGGCAATTACCAGACAGGCGACCAAACACATGCCCGCTAATTCCTTGAAATTTTCGAGTGGGGCGCGGTTATCCACTTTGGCCCACACCGCACTGTTGAAAATGGGCAGCAGCAAATTAATGAAAGTTAGCCCAGTGAACACCCCGGTAATCAGACGGAGGGTATTGTTGGGGGTATAGATACCTTTGAATCCGGGGAATAGATGAAAATAGCTGTTAAAGCCGTCAATTCCCAGTGCCACCACAAACAGTCCTAGCACTATCAAGATACGCCAATTGGGGAGTCGCATTGCTCTGGAGCGTCCGCCTGCAACAAGCAACATGAGTCCAGAGACCACCCCCAAATAAATGCCTGTGCAGCGAGCACAAAGGGGCAGTTGACGATCAAAAGCTTCAAACGAGCGGACGGTGATGCGGTGACAGATGGCATAGCCAACCGCATCGGCTTTACCCAAAACACCTGCCGGGGTCGCCAACAGCCACGCTCCTATGATGATAATGGCAAAAAACAAAGCGATCCAAACACTCGTTTTGGAATAGGTATTGGGGTGGATTACCACCTCCACTGATGGCGTTTCTGTCGAGCTAATACCCATTAACTTTTCCTGAGAAGTAATCGAATATCCAGTGTAAAGCCTTATAATAAGCAAAGACACGCCTATCATCCGACCTTTGTTGATTTTATTATAACACGAGGGCCGTTCCAAAATGGTGATATGGCAAAGAGGATATGCAATGGCAACCCAAGCACTCGATAATTTGACCTTTGAAGAAGCCTATGCCCAATTGGAAACGATTGTGGCAAAACTGGAAGGTAGCAATTTGGCATTGGATGAATCATTGGCCTTATTTGAACAAGGCCAAGCCTTAGCCGCCTACTGCCAGAAATTGCTAGAGGGGGCTGAACTGCGGGTCACGCAGTTAACGGTTGATACCACCGGATTTCAGGCACTTGAAGAATGACCCCCTCTGATAATTCTAATCACGCGAATGTTGCCGTCCGAGCAGTTGAAGTCCATAAAATCGTTCGAGTAGGCGAGGGTTCTTTGTCTATCATCAACGGCATCACCCTCGATGTCCCGTGCGGGCAGATGTTAGCCATTGTCGGGCCGTCCGGTAGCGGCAAAAGCACCTTGATGGGTTTGCTGGGTGGGTTGGATACCCCCTCCAAAGGTCGCATCTACTTGGATGGCATTGACATCTCCGACATGAATGAATTTCATCTAACCCGTGTCCGTAATGAAAAAATCGGCTTTGTTTTCCAGTTTTTTCATCTTATCCCCACCCTGACAGCCCTCAAAAATGTCGCGCTGCCAATACGATTTGCTGTGCATCCGAAATATGATCCCCATGAACGGGCACGCGAATTGCTGACACTGTTGGGCATGGCAGACCGAACCCATCATTTACCGCGTCAATTATCCGGGGGGCAGCAGCAACGAGTGGCAATTGCACGGGCGCTTGCCAATGACCCACCCATTTTGTTGTGTGACGAACCAACAGGCAATCTGGATAGGAAATCTGGTCAGCAGGTCATTGATGCCCTCAAAGAAATCCGCCGCAGGCTGAATACTACTGTGATTGTCGTGACGCACGACCTCACAATTGCCGAGCAAATGGATCGTGTGGTGAGTTTGGAAGATGGACAGTTGACCGAAGACCGCTCGATCGAGTTGGAAAGGTAATCGCAATGCAGCGGCTCTTGTTTTACACGGAACATTCACTGAATGATTTACGCATAGGCCGACTGCGTACCCTATTCGCGGTTTTGTGTATCGCGGCAGGGGTGGCGGTGGTGGTCAGCTTGCAGACGCTTGGCGATATGATGATGGAAAAATTGACCACCAATCTGCAAGAACTGAATCGCGGCGACATCAACATCATCCCGCCGATGCCGGGTGTGGAGCGTCAAGGGGATACCGAACCTGCCAAAAATGCGGGGTTGATTGAGCCAGCAGGCGCGGGAGCCTTTGTTTTTACGGATAAGGGCATCCGCGAAATTGAACGCTGGATTAAAGAGCGTGACCCCGATGCCGTCGTGAGCTATCGTCACCAATTTGCCCGCAGTCCCCTTGCCAATGCGGGTCTATCGAAAGAGGGACAGGACGAAACCGAGCCAGTTATTGGGTTAGTGATTGAAGTCAAGGACGTGCAGGGCAACCCGGTCTATCCAATTTACGGCGAAATCCGTACCGAAGACGGCCAATTATTAAGCGACGTGATGCGCGAACCCACCGATATTGTGGTCAGCGACAACGCGGCAGATGAACATGATCTCAAGATTGGGGATCAAGTCAATTTGGGCGGGGCAGGTGATAGATTATTTACCATTCGCGGGATCGTGCCAATTGAAGCCGAAGCCCTGACCGATAATTTTGTAACGACGATTTTTGGTTTTTATTATGTAGATTTAAGCGCCGTCCCACTCTATACGGATTACGACCCTAGTTTGGTGACGGATGAGGTCGACGGCAACCGTTACGCAGGCCAGTTGTATGTACGCCTCTCGGATACCGACCCCGAACAGGTGCGCCTATTTGCTCAACAGCTTCAAAATCGCTATCCCTTTGTGAACGCCCGCACTACCGCCGATTTACGTGACCGCAATTCGCAAATTGCCACCGCGCTCAAAAATTTGATGCTGATTATGGGCCTCGTATCCCTGCTGATTGGCGGCGTCGGCATCATCAATACCATGTTAGTCGTGGTGGCGCGGCGCACGGTTGAAATTGCGGTGCTGAAAACGATTGGCTTGCAGGCCCGCCAAGTGACCCTTTTGTTTATGATCGAGTCGGTCTTGATGGGGATTTTAGGTGGGGTGGTCGGTGTGCCATTTGGCTTATTTGCGGCATGGGCGCTACGCGGTTTTGCGGGACAGGTCTGGGGCACGGAATTGGATTGGGTGTTTTCCAGTGGAGCGGTCATTCGCGGATTCTTATTGGGCATTATCATCACTACCATTTTTGGATTTCTGCCGACCCTCATCGCTGGACAGGTGCGCCCCGGTAATGTTTTGCGCCCCAATGACACCCAACTCCCCAGTACGGGCATCTGGCAGTCACTGTTGGTCATGACTGTAATTTTTGTGACACTTGGCCTCATTGCTTGGACGATTTTGGGTAATGGCATTAGTCCCGACCCAGCCAGTCGTTGGAGTATCGTGAGTGTCGGGGCGGTGTTGGCCCTGTCGTTGGGGATGGGTGGAGCAGCCGTCGCAGCGGGGCGACCTTTTTTGAAACGACGTCCCCAAGATTTAGGCACAATGGGCAAGATCGGGCGTTATGTGCTGTTAACCATCGGAACCCTGTTTCAGACTGGGCTGCAAGGGGTTCTATTTTTTGCCATCGGGGTTATTCTCATTGCCCTTGTCACCACCCATTTAACCGTGCCAACTGTGCTGGGGGCATTGATTGTCGGTGTTCTTATTGGTCTATTGTTAAGCCTAAACGGATTACGCACCCAACCCAGTCTAGCGATGACAATGGGCGGTGGGCTGGTCGGTTTTGCAGCAATGGTGGTGCTTGGTGGTGCGATTGGCGCGGCAATGGGTTGGCCCGCCTATGAATGGTTGCACAAGTCCAACCCGGATACATGGCAGACGATTGTGGACGTTTCCATGAATATTGCATTGGTCGAAGCAGCCCTGATCTTGGTGGCCCTGCTGTTTGCAGTGTTGTGGTTGCTGGTCGAATTAACCTCACGATTCCCCAGTCTGGGTCTACCGGATGTCAAAGTATCGCTGCGGGCCTTGTCCTCAAATCGCTGGCGGGTATCGTCTACCCTGCTCGGTTTTATCATTGGGGTGTTGGCGCTTAGTCTGGTCACGATGTTGGCAATTGCGGTGAAACGCCTCTTTGAAATTTCGCTCGAAGATACTCTCGGCGGCAATGTGTTTGTGGCAACCGGATTCACCTCTGAGGAAACCCAGAATAGCTTGGTGAATGTCTTGGAGACCACCGACGGCGTTCACAGCTATACGTTAGTGACCAACTACATCACCGATTTTGTGGAACTCCGCAAAGCCGATGGGCGGGTGATGAAACGCACGGATTTGATTGCGGTAATCGGGCGAAGTGCTGGGGGTGATCTGAAACGAACCCAACACCTGACCAATTTCTTTGATTTAACGGTTGGGCAGATGGATGGTCGTTCCGTCACCAGCACCCTGCCGGACAAAAATTTCGACGAAGGCAACCGCCAACTCAATGCGGGTGACGCGGGGGAACGGGTGATCGTCATTACAGGTAATGAGGCTGTCCTAGCGGCGGGTATTGAGGCAGGGGATATTTTGGTGCTGGAATTTCCATCCTCCGGTGAAATTCTCAAGTTTCGTGTGGTGGGGGTATCCGATGAGAGGTTAGGCGATATTCAATCGGCAGCAGGTAGCCCGATTTATGCCCCGATTGATGCTTTTAGCCAAACTCGCCCGAATGCAATTGGTGCGGTGGTGGATATTGATGAAAGCCAGATAGGTCGCCTACGCCGCCGCCTATCCACCGAAGTAGACTATACCTTTGTGATTGAAGCCAAACGATTAAGTGAATTGGCGCAACGACTGATTGACCAATTTACACTCCTGCCCTTCTTGGTCTCGATTCTGACACTGATTACAGGCGGAGTCGTCATCGCCAACTCGGTTGCCCTTAGTACGATGGAACGCCGCCGCGAAATCGGTATCATGAAATCGCTGGGGGTACAGCGCGAACGGGTGTTGAGTATGCTCCTAATTGAAAATGGGTTAATGGGTTTCCTCGGCGGACTGATTGGCGTGGGGGCGTCGGTGCTGCTGCTCATTCAAATCTGGGCGTGGATTTTTGAGGGCGATTTAACAGATGCCATCCCTATTGGCACAGCATTGGGGTTAATGGCCTTGTGTATTGGAATTTCAGTGGTCGCTGCGATGTTAACCGCGTGGGGGGCAAGTGGCGAAAAACCATTAAACGTTCTGCGTTACGAATAAACTGAAAGGGCAGGTTTTGAATGCCTGCCCTCGCTTGGTTTTGATCTATTCCTCAGGTTGCAACCGTCGGATGTTGGTATTGGGGTTAGGGCTACTAATGCCACTGCTTTGAACAAAATAAGCCTTGCACGCATCGTCAATCATTTGAGGTGTCATGCGCGGCTGAATGCCTTCATATTCTGCCATCGCCACGATAATTTTGAGAATATCGCGCGGATGAACAGCCTGCAATTCACGTCCGGTCTCCCGATACCAGCGCTGGATAAGATGCAAAAAGCCCTCTTTTTCCATCGGCACGTTCATCACTTGTGACATACGGGCGAAAATTTGGAAGAACATACGCTCATCTGGGCTTTCGACCTCGACCTTCATTTGGATACGGCGCAGGAAGGCCCCGTCCACCAATTGATTCGGGTCAAGGTTGGTGCTAAACACGATGAGTTGGCGGAACGGCACTTGCAAGGTCTGCCCTGTTCGCAGTCGTAAAAAGTCATACCCGGATTCCAATGGCACAATCCAACGGTTAAGCAATTCCTGCGGGCTAACCATCTGCCGTCCGAAGTCGTCAATCAGGAACATGCCCCCATTGGCTTTAAATTGCAGGGGTGCCTCATAAAATTTGGCGATGGTGTCATACCGAAGGTCAAGGGCTGCCATCGTCAATTCGCCGCCGACCATGACGGCTGGACGATCCCACAATCCCCAACGACGGTCAATGTTGCGTACTTCATCTATGACCGGATGTCCTTCTTGGGCGGGCACAAATAACAGCGGGTCATAGAGATTGACAATAAACCCGGCGATAGTGACAGCGTAAGGAATCCAAATCGGATCAGCCCCGCTGATGAGTTTGGCAATCGCTTGGGCCACCGTCGTTTTACCATTACCGGGCGGGCCATATAAGAACAGGGACGTGCCGGAGTTCACCGCCGGGCCAATGCGCCGATGAAAGGTCTCTGGCAAGATAAGATGGTTCAGCGACTCTTTAACCTGATCCACTGTCATCCGCAGCTTGCGATTCGTTTGCAGCACAATCGCTTGGGTATATTTTTCAATCGGCACGGGGGCCGGGCCAATATACTGACTGCGCTCCATCGCCTCACGGGCGCGTTTGGTGCCTTCGTCGCTTAAGGCATACACATAACTGAAACGCCCCATTTTGCCAGCGCTGGCAACCTCGACAAACTTATCATATTGTAGTTTTTCAAGGATGTTGTCGAGAGTCTGAGGCTCCAACTTGATGATGTCTGCAAAGCGCTTGACACTCACTTGGCCTTCGTTAAACAGGATGCGAACAATGATGTCAATCACAATGGAAACTGGAATGTCCAGATCGCTCGCAGTTTCAGGTGCTTGCAAAATCGGGCTAAGTGGATGTGCATATTGGTGATTATTCTGCAAACGACCAGTGGTCAACTCTGCATCCATAGAAAAAACAGTCCTCCCTAACTAGGATCGGCGGAAAATACCAGACAAAATCATGATACCGGCAGTGATGATACACGTACCTAAATAGTAAGCGACAAGGGTCAAAAAGCCATTGTCATCGTTCGTCCCCGCAATCAATTGGGTAATGCTGTAGGAAATGAGCAGGGTCGCCAGTAATTGGGTAAGCGGGCTAACTCGCCATCCCATGATACCTTTTTGGAAAACAATTGAACCAAATAACAAGATACCACTGAACAAAGGCCAATAGGAAGTCAGCCAATCCGGATTGGCAGTAAGGGCTAGGATGACCGAAAAACCTAGCAGAATTACGACTACACCCCATACAAGGGCCTCGAACTGGCCTTCGCTAAATATTCCACCTCCACCTGTGCGGCGACGAGCAGGAGGTTGACCCGGCGCATCATAATTCCGACCTCGGCGCAAATCCGGCGCATTTGCATCTTCCAATCCACTGGGGGTGCTCGGTGCGGATGAACCACGCTGACCCCCACGTCGGGCTGTCGGCACGGGGTCATCCCATTCCGGTTCTTGTGGGGTATATGCGGGTGGTTGCTGGCCCGGCGGTGGATAGCTTGGTTGTTGAGGCTGCTGCGGCTGGCGCGGTTGTGGCCGCGGTTGCTGTGGTTGTTGAGGCGGCGGGTTATAGCCGGGCGGCGGATAATTGCCCTGATTGGGAGGGGGATAGTTGGGCTGCTGAGGTTGTTGGGGTTGTTGGCGCGGTTGCTGCGGTCTGGGCTGGCCCGGCGGCGGATAATTGCTACCGGGTGGAGGATAGTTGTCAGAGTTTTGGGGTGGGTAATTGTTTTGTGCATAGTCTTGATTTTGCTGACGGCGATTACGCAAATCCGGCGGTTCAACCGGAGGTAGATTCGACATGAGGTTTGCCTCCAATGGTAAAACATGTGGCGAAGTTTTTACAGTATACTCTAGTTTATTTCTTACGCATTGTAACACGATGCAAGTTTGGGGTGAAACTCCAGCTAGACGTTTTCATAATATCGCCGAACAGTCAAAGGTTTTAGTTGCAGACCATCACATCAGGCTCTACAATCATAGTCGTTTCGCCGTGGAAGGGAACGGCATCAACGACCATCTTCACTGGAGTTTAATTATGAGGCACGGCAAGCCGCAGTCCATCAGATCAATCCTGCCGATGATAGTGATCGTAATGTTGGCGATGCTTGCCTGCAATTTGTCACGCAGCGAGGAGGATGGGGGAAACGGCGGCCAAGCCAATTCCGGTAATCCTTCGGTGACCATCCAATCGCCTGCCTCCAATACTAGCGTTCCACGTAATTCAGCCGTCACATTGCAAGTGAAAGCCACTGATCCCAGCGGTTCGGGTATTACCCGGGTTGAGCTTATGGTGAACAATATTATCGTTGATCAAAAACCTTCCGCTTCTCCTACTGGCGATAAAGAATTGACGGTGAATCTCACTTGGACGGCCTCATCTGTTCCGGGTACCTATACCCTAACCGTGCGCCCCTATCGTGGATTTACGCAAGGGCTGGCGGCGACCCTGCAAATCAATGTCACCGACTCAGCGGTTGCCCCAACCCTTGCCGCTACCAACCCCAGTGGCACCGGGGGCTTTCCAACAGGTGTACCAACGGTTGACCCAACCTGCCGTGCCCGTGTAGACATCAACGGCTTACGGATGCGTTCACAGCCGGATACGACCCGTGACAACGTGATTACCGAATTTGTCGTCAATGAAACCCCAGTTGTGCTGGCCCGTCTTTCGGATAGCAGTTGGTATCAGGTACAGGATACAACCAGCCCGCAAATTGGTTGGATTTCAGCAGCCTATGTCACATTGACAGGGAACTGCAACACAATTCCCGTCTTGGCAGCGCCTTCGACCCCAACTCCAACGGCGACGACTCCCAGCCAGCCACAGACACAGCCCACTGATTTGGTGGCCCTCAGCCCAAGTGGGCTATTGCAGGTTCAGCTTGGCTCGAATGGTACAGGTACGGCTGTCTATACCTTGCTGATCCGAAACGATGGAGGGCGCGACAGTGGTTCGTTTGATGTATTGATTGCATTACCGGGTGGCGAGCAAGTGACCGTAAATGTACCCAATCTCGCTCCCGGTGCGGCGACAACTGTGCCTCAAAATGGACTGAACATTACCTTTAGCGCACCCGGAACCCAGCGTATCTTGTATCAAGTGGATTTTGATAACAAAGTGACCGAGATAAATGAAGCCAACAATATCGCATTCTTGGATGTCACGGTTTCTGCTCCCTGACGATATTGCACGGGGCACGAGTTTTTGTTGCAAAGAATGGCCGTTCCATTTATTATTGTATTAGGGATACGCGAAAAGCCAGTTAGTGACTTGCCTGAATATTTTTTACCTCGTCGCAGATCGGCAGTCCTTGATCATGAAGGTACAAAAAATCTTTTTGGTTATTACGAGCTTTCTTCTTAAAACTACTTTGTAGATGATCAAGGAAAATCCAATAGCGATATTTGGTAGAAATACACTGGGCAACCTCTCGTTGCAGTGGTGATAAGGCAGGCTAACACGACATATATGCAAACCAAGACATCTTCCCTTCACTGGCGATTTGTAACCAATACTCTGCTGCAACCTCTCTTTAAAGCCAAACGACTTGGCTTCATCACCGATATGGATGGCACAATTAGCCATATCGCTGAAACGCCAGAAGCAGCAGTCGTTACCCCACGTAATCGTGAATTATTGGGCACATTTGTGTTGATGCTACCAATGGTGGCGGTGGTTTCGGGTCGTGCAGTACGTGATCTGCAAGCACGGGTCGCAGTGCCAGGGGTCGTCTATATTGGCAATAATGGCCTAGAGCGTTGGGTGGGGGGTGGTCGTGTACTGAATGAAAATGTGCGCCAACATCGCAAAGCCCTTGCCGCCGCGCTCGATGAACTGCGCCCCCATATGACGGTTGGCATGTGGATTGAAGATAAGTATGCGACAGCCTCAATTAATTATCGCTTTACCCCTCAACCGGAAGCCGCTGCGGAAAGTTTAGAACCGATTGTCCGAGAAGTCGCTTCCCGACATGGCCTCATGGTTAAATCGGGCAAACGCCTCTTTGAAATTCGTCCTCCGCTGGAAGTCAACAAATCAACGGTTATTGCCCAGATTGTTGAAGAAGCCCAATTGGACGCCCTACTGTACATTGGGGATGATCAAAGCGACCTTGATCCACTCCACATGGTTCAAAAACTGCGCTCAAGTGAAAATTGTTACGCGGTAGGATGCGGGGTTTTGAATTCCGAACCTGAGATGGCAGGTGTGCTTCAAACATCGGCGGATGTGTTAATAAACGATGTCAATGATGTCGAAGCCTTTTTAGGGTGGCTGTCCGAGACCCTGTCCCTCGCCCGTGAGCGTGGGGGTTGATCTACGAATAAAGTGCCAATAACCCAACCAGAAAAACACTGATGCCCGCTCGTACTCCATGATGTACCCAATTGGGGCCAGTTTCGTTAAGGGTGTATCCGTTTAAGATAGCCGCAATATCAATCGAAATAACGCCGATGCCTGCTGCCAATGCCCCAAGTGTGACATCCCGTGTAGCCATAACAATCCCCACCAAGATATTCAATGCCCCTAGCATACAGAGACCTAAATTGAGAAGTGGGATTTTGTGCTCCTTAAAAGCCAATCCCATTGGGGCAGCATGAACCAGCGCAAAAATTGCCAGCAAAACCGCCGCAACTATGTTCATTCTGGAACATCTCCTGTTTCAGACGCTTGGGTGTGTGGTGACGATGCCTCATCATCTTCTGTGTCTTCGCCATGCAGGTCGTACAGAAATTCACTGACCTGTCCTGCAATATAACTCACGGTAGAGATGGCATTATCGTAATGAAGGCGTGTTGGGCCAATGACACCAATCGCCCCCATCAGACGACTTGTGCCATAGCGACCTAGCACCAAGCTGAGATTGCTAAATTGTTCCCAGCGACCCTCGCCACCCACAATGACCTGCACCCCGCCGATTTGTTTATCTGCCATCTCGCTCAAAATTTCATCCAGCCCGACTTGACCCTCCAAAACTTGCAAGGCTTGTCGTACCCCCTCTTCGCCTTGAAATTCCGGCAAAACATTACTTAATCCGGCACGATAGAGGATTTTGCTGCTCAATTCGCTGACCTGTTGCAGGGCATCCGCCGCTAACTCCCCAATTTCCTGCGCTAAGATGCTGGATAAGCCTCGACTGCGGTCACGTACCCCCTGTGCAATTTGATCCATACATACGCGATTCAACAAATCGGAGGCTTGGGTCAAAATGGGCTGTGGAATGGCCTCGGACATAACCAGCATTTGTTGGTGTACGCTGCCTGTTGAAAGCACCAAGACCATCAAAATGAGTCGGCCATGTGTACTGATAAGCTCGATGTGTTTAAAGCGTTGCTCGGCCCAAACACGCGGTTCTGTCACCAATGCGGCACTGCGTGTTTGTTTGGCAAGAATAAGCGTCGCGGTTTGTAGCCACGATTCCATCTCGAGTGGGGTATCACGCAGTTGGGACTGGATGGACTCCACCTCTGGCAAGGGCAGGCTGGGGTTGCTCAACAAATATTGCACGAAATAGCGATATCCGTCCTCAGTGGGAATCCGCCCTGCGGAGGTATGGGGTGAACGAATATAGCCTTTTTCCTCTAATACCGCCATTTCATTCCGAATGGTGGCACTACTGAGATTGCGTTCAGTGGTCAGCGTCAGTGTTTTGGAACTGACGGGTTCGGGACGAGCGATATAGGCTCGAATCAGCGAAGCCAACAGTTGCTCTTGGCGTTCGGTAAGGTTTTTGTGCAGCGAAGCATCTGTCATAATATGACTCAAAACTATCTTTACAAAATACGATTGATAAAAATTTAACAAAAATACTGTTGACAGTCCAATTTTCCGACCTTACCATCATCCAATCAATCAAGTGTTAGGAGAAGTTGCAATGGGTCAAAAGACCTTTGAGGTAACAGGCGACAATTTTCAGACTGAAGTCTTAAATTCAGAGACTCCGGTTTTGGTGGATTTTTGGGCGGAATGGTGCGGGCCTTGTAAGATGATCGGCCCGATTGTGGATGAAATTTCAACCGAACTTCAAGGCAAGCTGCGTGTGGGCAAACTAGATGCCGATCTCAATCAGGATATTTTGCAGCAGTATGGCATCATGGGCATCCCCACCCTGATTTTGTTCAAGGGCGGTCAACCCGTTGAGCGTGTGGTTGGCTTCCAGAACAAAGACCGTATCCTAAGCAAGATTGAGCGTCATCTAAGCTAGACCCTAACCTTACCTCGCTCGAATACCCCAGATGCCGTTTTCACTTGAAGGCGGCATCTCTTGTTTTTATCATCTCAACTATTTCTAACAGTTTTCCATTGATTGTTCTAGCATTACTCTAACACTCCTATGCTAACCTCTAGGCTAGCACTTATTCCAAATCCAAAGGAAAATTTTGTAGTGTGTGTAGGGGACAGCAGTGGACTACAAGGACTATTATCAAATTTTAGGGGTATCGCGCGGTGCCGACGATAAAGAAATAAAGAAGGCCTATCGTCGTTTGGCCCGCCAATACCACCCCGATACGAATCCGAATAACAAAGAAGCCCAAGAAAAAATCAAAGAGGTTAACGAAGCCTATCAAGTGTTGGGTGATCCTGAAAAACGCGCCAAATATGATCGTTTTGGCCGTGAATGGGAGCGCTATCAACAGGGAGGGGATGGTGCAGGTGGCTTCGATTGGAGCGCGTGGTCGAGGGCCGGAGGCGGCACTCCCGGTGGCTATACCGCCTATACCAATGTCGAAGACCTTGAAGATTTGTTTGGTGGCAACGGCGGATTCTCAGATTTCTTTGAGACTTTGTTTGGCGGCAATGTTGGTGGCAGGGGTCGCCGAAGTGCCCAACCCCGTCGTGGACAAGATATTCAGCAATCCCTTCAGATTACGCTCAGTGAAGCCTATCACGGAACGACACGCCAAATCTCGAAAGATCGGCAAACCCAGCAGGTCAAAATTCCCGCTGGCGTCAAGACGGGTTCGAAAATCCGTTTGGCGGGCATGGGCCAGCCGGGGTGGAATGGCGCAGAGCGCGGCGATCTGTATCTAGTTATCGAAGTTTTGCCAGACGAGCGGTTTGAACTGCGCGGCGATGATCTCTACACCGAATTTGACCTCCCACTCTACACGGCGATTTTGGGCGGAGTTGCCAATGTACCGACGCTGGATGGCCCGGTGAACCTGAATATCCCGGCGGAGACACAAAACGGACGACGCTTCCGGCTGCGTGGCAAAGGGATGCCTAAATTGAAGAACCCCTCTGAGTCGGGCGACTTGTACGCAACCGCCAATGTGCGTTTGCCAGAGCGATTGTCGGATGAAGAACGGCAACATTTTGAGGCACTCCAACATCTACGCTCATGAGCGAGATGATTGTTAATAAATTGATGAAAGGGTACTCACAAAAGGATTGGAGTATCCTTTACTTGTTTATGGCTTAGATATAGCCTTTTGCAAGCAAAATCGTCAATTATCACCAACTCCATGTAAAAAAGTTTGGGCATATTAGCATAAAGGTGGTACACTCATCTGCACAGTCATTTTTATTGGAAATGCAAGGTGACTGGTGCATATCTCAGGGGGCGATGTCATGTGTGAAATAGTGAACTATCCATTGACCCCCGAATCCTCCGAGTCTAGTGAGGACATTTCGCTGCATCGTGAAACGACACAGCAGTTTAGGGATGTTGTTGCACCGGACCGGGAAATCGGGCAAACAACAAAGCGCTATTTGGCTATGAATTCGGTTGAGACAGAAACGGTTGATCCAACCAAGAAAAAAGAGTCGCAGGATCGTCCCAAACGGGCTACTGGCGTACATCCGACGATTCGTACTACCAGCACTGACGGCAATATCGTAACACCACCTGTCCCCTTACAAGACGACCCCGGTGAAGATATTCCGGGTGAAGGGGATAACCCCTATCACGAAATTAGTGATGATGATTATGACGCTCCCGAAGATGTTTAATTAAGGCTAATTTTAAAAGGGACATCTCGTTTGGGTGTCCCTTTCGTTTAACTACTCTCCGCGATTAACCACCCAACGATCAAATTGGAATGGGCCGTAGTTGGCGACTCCGCTCAACCATTTTTGCTGAACTCGAATTTGACTGTTTATGACAATTGGGATGACCGGAAAACTTCCACTTGGCCCAAAGAGTTCGGTTTCGGCACGGGTATAGGCGTCTAAACGACTGCGAATGTCGCTATTCAGACCTGCTTGGTCGAATAAGACATCGGTGTTATCACAAGCCCGCCCCACGCGCAGATAACCAAATTGACAGTGCAGCGCGTCTGCCGCCCACGCATTAGCGTCGGGGTAATCCGCGCTCCATGTGATGAACCATAGGGGATGGCGGGTTTGTTCTTCGCCGAAATCTATATTGGCATGGACATTGTTGACGACTTCTTGGCGGGTCAGCACGACCAATTCAAATGTTCCGTCGGAGCAGCCAAGATTAATTTGCCACTGTTGAATGGTGAGTTGGGCCACCAGCGTAGCGATTGCATCATTTTCCACCGCGATTCTTAGGCGTTCCGAAAAAGAGCAGTTGGCATGACCGGATTCTGCTAAGAGGCTTTGCGCCGTAACGGGGTCGAAGCCTGCACCGGGAGCGCTCGGAGCGGCAATCACACTGCGTGGTGTGAAACGGGTCGCTGCCAAGAATTTTGCATCGCCCACCACGACATTCTGGGCGATATAGTCGTGGTCAATGGCTAGGGCTAGGGCACGTCGCAATAGGGGATTATTTAAATCAGGATATTCCATGCTGAAGCCAAGCAAAGTCAGGGTTTCACCTTCGCCAATTTTGACAAGGGATGAATCAGTCGCCCCAATTGATGCGGCGGTGAGGGCGTCGGTACGCGCAATTGCCACATCCCCACTGGCAAATCGGCTTGGTAACACATCCGCCCCCACATCAAACCGAATAGTCACGCTGTCCAGATTACCCTCGCGCTCCAACGGCCAAAACGGATTCGCCTCAAGGGTCATTTGTAGGGCATCCCATGAGGTGACTACCCATGCGCTGCTAGTCATCATATCCGTTCCCACGGGCCAGAGATTGCTACCAATGACCCGTTCCGGTGGCAGCGGGCGAAATTCGGGTAGAGCGGTCAGGGTCAAGAAATAGGCCGCCGGAAACAGTAGCTTAAATTCAACCGTCTGGTCATCTAAGGCTTTAACACCAATCCTCTGATCAAGGGCCTCTTGGGTTATTTCCCAGCTATCGAGGGCCGTTGCCACTTCCCGGCAGCCGACGATGATTGCCATGTTGCTGGTGACGGGAGAGGGCCGATTAGGGTCACAGGCCCGTTGAATGGCAAACACAATATCACCTGCCACCACTGGACGTACTGCTGTCGGTTCGCCGTTTTGCACCTCAACCCACTGAATGTCATCACGTAGATTAAATGTCCATGTCAAACCATCCGGGCTGACCGTCCAATCCTTTGCCAGATAGGGTTCAATTTGCCCACTATTGGCATTAAAACGGGTCAGGCCGACGAATAAATTCTCTAGAATGTCGCGCTTGTTTTCATCAAACCGCGAAATCGTTGCTGCTTCCAAATCAGCCGGTGGCTGCATGGCGATCACGACTGTGTTCTGATTTTCTTGGGCGCGAATTGTCGCGGGCCAGAAGGATGCCCCCATGACAATACATACTAGGATAAGGAAAAGACTCCGCTTAATCACCATCTACCTCTCATCAATCAATTGGTTAGTCCTCTGCAACGAGTGGGCTATTATAGTCGTCCCTTTTTGTTAGGCGCTATGTGTTTGACCTACGCATCCTCGTCTTAGGGGATAATTTCCTGTACCAACTGCCCATCCGAATTAATTCGCACCCATGCAGCCGCCCGTTGCCCACCCCAAATCAGGACACGTGGTTGGCTGGCATTAGCAGGCTGATCCGACAAAATTTCATAGCCGACGTAACCACCGTCGGCAAAATTGAGCAATATGGCCGTCCACTGGCGCTCAAGATAGGCCGTCAGCGGAAGTTGGGCACGTGGCTCATCCCCATTTTGCACTTCGCCGGCCCAACGCAATGGGATAGATTCATCATTCTCAACCAGCATTAGAGCAAAAGGGGCGATTTCTGGCAGAGGCACATTGGGACGAATATCGGATTTTAGGAATGGGCTGACCTTGAAGTGAGTCGTTTGCGGATTCCCGGCAGTATTTATCCCCCAAATCACATAGGCCCATTCATCATCTACCAAAATGCGTAGGGTATCGAGCCAATCGCTGGCTGGTAAAGTTAAATCAAAATGGTTGGCGTCGTCTATGTCGAGATTGCCAATCGCCTCAGTAGTAAACGATAAAATCGAAATCTGCCGCTGCGTAGAAGCCCACGTTAGGTAAAGTGTCCCCTTGCTATCCGCCGTGAGATCAAAATGCGTGGTATTGGTGGTAATCATCTGCTCGGCAATCTTTCGCCCCAACGCATCTACCCAAATAATGCCGAGTGCCTGACGTTCATTTTGCCAGATAATTGCCAAATTCCCATCGGGAAGGCGGGTGGCAGTCATGGCTTGGACATTACCAAACACAAGATTGAGTGCCAACAACTTTTTTGTACCATCGGGGTTTATCTGGCTATACCAAAGTTTGCCATCCGTATTTAGCCAAACCAGATGGGCGCTCTCGTCGCTGCTGCCTGTGAGGAATACATCCCATTGGTGGGGAATGCCCTCCATCCAGAATAGGCGGGTAGGCTCGATACTGCCATCATAGGGTTGATATAGTAAGGCGGCGTCACCCGCAGGATGCCAAATTGCGGCGTGGGGGAGTAGGGCGGCAGGCTCAAAGGCATGACTCTGGATAATACCAGTTTGGGTTTTAGGCGGTTGAGTATTTTGATGGATGGCAAAGCCCGCGAGGAGGGTCAAAATGATGACACCAAGTAGCCCGGCCCTATATTTTTTTAGAAAACCGTTTGCATAAAGTTTGGAAATAGTTAGAATCATGCTGGTCGTTACCCAACTTGTATTGATTATCGTCGCGCATGGTTTGTAGGTTTAGGGAGAGAATGCCGTGACTTCTGAACCCCGTCAACGCCAAACATCATTACTAGGCAAACCCGCCGCTGAAATTCCTGAACCGAATTTACATCCTAGTTTGACCAACCCCCATCTTGAACCAGCACCGCGTTATCTGCTGCTGCAATTTGGCGGACCGGGCAAGACCGTTACTACCCTTAGCTTCGAAGTCAAGGAAAAAACATTGATTGGCCGTTCGGATGTTGTCGCCAATTTTATGCCCGATCTCGATTTAACGCCGTTTGGAGGGCAAATTGCGGGTGTCTCCCGAAAACATGCCAATATTATCAAGCGCGAGGATGGATTGTATATAGAGGATCTGGGCAGCACTAATGGGTCATCACTTAATCAAACCCCGATTGAACCCGATCAGCTTTACCCTTTGCGTGATGGGGATGAAATTGAATTGGGCCGCCTAAAAATCGTGATGCGATTCGTCAACGACCCCGAATAACTAAAGATCAAGCCGCATTTCAAATTGAGCCATTGTCTCGGTATAGCCAAGCGCTTCGAACGAAACGACTTCCGCATCATGTTCACCCAAATTGACAATCGCACCGGTTGCCATGGGGAGTTCATGGTGTACGGTTGCTAACAGGGCTGTGCCGATTTCGGTACGTTGGCTGGCGTGGGGATCAATCGCAATATCCATCCACTGAATATGCTCGTCATTCGGCCAGCCCACCGCATATCCAACAACTTGGGTCGGATTATTTTCTGAAGCGATTGTCCACCCTTCCAAATGACCCAATGCAAATGATTGAAGCGCCGGGAGACTGCGCTGCCATGCGTTTGGAGTATTATGAAAACTCTCAAAATATTCAAGCGCCTCTAATGCCGGGCATTCGCGGACTATAAACCCCGATGGTAGGACGGCATCTCCGGCTGGCCGATGCAAAATCAACAAACGACGTTGGGTCTTGAATCCTAAATCTTCATAGAGGTCATAGGCTTTGGTGTTTTGGGTAATGACCTCCAATTCAACGCTGGCAAGCCCTTTTTGACGTGCGTTTTGAATCAAGGATTGCATCATGTTGCGGGCGATTCCCTTTTGACGATGTTGCTCAACTACACCGACCCCCCCGACCCAACTGCGCGGCGGACGAATAGCCAACATCGCTACCCCAACTACATGGCCCTCCTCGTCAACACTGGCAACACTGGCATCCAAATCAATCGCATCCCGTTTGATTAATGACAATAGGTTGGCCGGGGTCAATTGGATATGCACAAAATAGTGCTCATAGGCTTCGTTAAAGGCTTGCACAAAGGCATCGAAATCAACTTCGGATGCGGGGACGACTTGATAAGGCATAGTCAGCGTCTTTCATGGTTGGTTGAGGGTATGTTTAAATTATACTTCGAGCACGAGATCAGGGTTTGTGAGTTGCCGCTTTTTCTGAATTTGAGTAGGATTTAAGGCGATGGGGGACAGGATTTTCGAAAACGTAAATGCAAAAGCACTGGAAAAAAGCTATGACTAATCAGGCACAATCTATCGAAAATCGTCAATCCAGAGCGATGCGCAGCCTCAACCGCTTGGTTGAGGTCAGCCTCATCTTAAATTCAAGCCTTTCTACAGAGGAAATCTTGACCCAACTGATGGATGCTTCGGCGGAAATCTTGAATGCAGAATCGGCCTCCGTCATTTTAATGGATCGCAATACCCATCAACTTCACTTTGTCGCCATGCCGACAGGAGCAGCCCAAGCTGAAAAATTGGTGCGGATTCCCGTCCCACTGGAAGGCAGCATCGCGGGCCATATCATCAAAGAAAATCAGACCATCGTGCTGGATGATGTCAGCCAAGACCCCCGCCATTATCGTAACACGGATGACCAAAGCGGCTTCAAAACTCGTTCCTTGTTGGGCGTGCCTATGCGGATTAGTGACCGAGTGGTGGGGGCATTGGAAGCCGTGAACAAAATTGGCGACCATTGGGAACCCGACGACCAGAATTATTTGGAAATCTTGGCATCCCAAGCCGCTATCGCGCTCGAAAAAGCCGAATTGGTAGATCAGTTACAAAAAGCCAATGCTGAACTGAGCCAAGTAGATAAACTCAAAAATGATTTTATTGCGATTGCCTCGCACGAACTCCGTACACCGTTAGGGGTCATTTTGGGATATGCCAGTTTCCTAAAAGATGAAGCGCAAGGTGAACTCGGCGACCATGCCGACGCGGTGCTGAACAGTGCCCTCAAAATGCGTAATCTGATCGAAGATATGACCAATCTGCGCTTCCTGAAAATTGGTGATTCCGAATTACAGCGGGATGAAGTTTCATTGTCGGGCCTGCTACAATTGGTACGTGGAGATGTCTTGGCGCTGGCCTCGGCCAATGACCAAAAACTGACACTAGGTCGTCCTGACCCCGATGTAGTGGTGTACGCAGATCGCGCATTGCTGCTGATGGCCTTAACCAATATTGTGAATAACGCCATCAAATTTACGCCCCAAGAGGGCAATATCCAAATTAAGGTGATTGACCGCCCCCAAGAGGTCTGGATTTGTGTTCAAGATGATGGGGTCGGTATTCCCGAACGAGATTTGGAAAATATCTTTAAGCCATTTTATCAAGTGGAAGATCACATGACCCGGCGTCATGGTGGGATGGGATTGGGCCTTTCGATTGCGAAGGCTGTTGTTGAAGCCCATCGTGGACGCCTATGGGCCGAAAGCGCCGGAAAAAATCAGGGCGCGACTTTAACCATGAGCTTGCCAAAAGGATGGGTGTAAGGTTGGAAAAAGTGCAGTATGCAGGCTGGCCGAATTGTTATCGGCTGGCAAATCAAACAATTGAACTCATTGTCACCGGGGATGTTGGGCCACGTATCATCCGGTTTGGGTTCATCGGTGAAGAGAATTTATTGAAAGAGTATGCTCAATTCGTGGGCAAAACGGGTGGCGACGAGTGGCGTATCTATGGCGGCCATCGTTTGTGGCACGCTCCCGAAAGCAATCCGCGCACCTATGCCCCCGATAACAGCCCAACTCAAATCGAAGACCATACTGGTTTTGTGCGGGTCATCCAACCTGTTGAACCTTCCACTGGGATTCAAAAAGAATTGGATATAACCCTTTCGCCCAATGCGTCGCATGTCAAAGTGACCCATCGCCTCTGCAACACTACCCTATGGCCGATTAAGTTGGCGGTCTGGGCACTCAGCGTCACGGCCCCCGGCGGAAAAATCATCGTTCCGTTACCCCCCGCTGGCTCCCATTCAGGCAATTTGCTGCCGACGCGCCGTTTGGCTTTATGGGCCTATACCGATATGGCTGACCCACGTTGGACATGGGGTTCGGAATATATTATGCTGCGACAGGATTCCAATATTCCCCATTCTCAGAAAGTCGGAATTTATGTGCCACAGGGTTGGGTGGCCTATGTTCGTAATAATACCTTATTGGTGAAGCGGTTTGATGTTGTCCCCGACGCGGATTACTCGGATTTTGGGAGCAATGTCGAAACTTATACCGATGCGGATATGCTCGAAATTGAGACACTTGGCCCGTTGGTTGATTTAGAGCCAAATGCAACAGTGGCACATACCGAAAATTGGTATCTTTTCCACGATGTACCGATGCCTATGAATGATGCGGATGTGGCAAAGTATATTTTGCCAAAAGTGGATCAAACCGTGTGATGTGAAAAAAACAGGGCAGGTGATGAATCTGCCCTTGTTGGTTATTTACTGATGACGACGCGATACCCTTTACCCACCAGTTGTTGAGCAATGTTGCGTATCGTCTCTGGTTTTGACTTGCGGCGTAATCCGAGTGCGATGGACTGCTCCAATAACTTTTGGACAAAATCAATTTCGGGGTCAATCGCTTTTTCTGACCATGACGCCACATACTGATCTTTGGCATCGTAATAGCCCCATACTTGGAAGGGTAGATCATAGTCTTCCTCTTCAGATGCTCGATAAAATCCGGCAGCTTCGCCGACTGCGAATTCTAAGAAACCTGCTCGCTTCATATCAAATGGTAGTTCAGCGGCTTTGATAATGGGGGTTGCGTCAATTTTGCTGCGGATCAGATAGGCACTAAAGGCATCGGCCTCTTCAATGGTGAACAGTTCTTTGACGGCATTTTGGGCATGAATGGCATGACCAACCGAGGCATCATAATCATTGATGAGGATTTCAAAGGGCGCGGGTGGTTCTGCTCGACCTTTGACAAACCAACTCACATGCACATTTGAGAGCTTAATTCCCTTAACTTCCAAGGTGGGCAGTGTTGAATAGACATGATAAAGCTTAATGGTATCTGCCATTGGGTTGACTCCTACTCCGATGTTCTCTTAATTTCACTTTCAAACCCGCTATAATTCTCACACAAAATCGCCCTGTTGGAAATGTGAGGTGAACGTTGTCATTTCCGTCCTACTATCATCCTGAAAATGTTGGTCGCTTGCTGACACCGAATACGGCCCAAGCGGTTTTGGAAGGGCAAGTAGCAGGTTTTAACCCTGCCAAAGATGACGAAGTGAAAATTTTGTTGTTATTAGTAGACCCGCAGGTGGATTTTATTCACCCGGATGGCACTCTAAGTGTTCCCGGTGCCGTTGAAGATACTCAGCGTATAGTGGAGTGGCTCTATCATCACGCTGAACGTATTACCACCATTGCCGCTTCATTGGACAGCCACGTGCCCGTGCAGATTTTCTATCCAACATGGTGGATGGATCGTGGTGGGGCATATCCGGAGCCGTTTACCATCATTACCAGTGCCGAAGCTAAAGCGGGCTATTGGTCGCCGCTTTATGAAGAAGCATGGTCAATGGAGTATTTGGAGCAATTGGAGGAGCACGCTAAAAAACAGTTGATGATCTGGCCCTATCACACCATGATTGGCACGCCGGGTCATGCTATCACCCCCACCCTTTATGAAGCAATTGCCTATCATGCGGCGGCCCGCCAAAGCGCCCCGATCTTTCTGTCCAAAGGCTCGATTCCTAAAACGGAACATTATTCCATCCTTGAGCCAGAAGTCAAAGTGTCTGAGACACCGATGGGCAATCTCAATATCCCGTTTTTGGAGATGGTCGCCTCGCATGATTTGGTATTTATCGCGGGGCAGGCTAAGAGCCATTGTGTTTTGGAAACGGTGAGTTCAATGATGCGTTTTTATGCGAACAGTCCGGAGATTGTTGCCAAACTGCGCATTTTGATGGACTGCACGTCGTCAGTGGCCCACCCTGAAATTGATTTTGATGCGATGGCGAATGAGGCATTTGCGCGATTTGCGAATATTGGCCTGCGATTGGTGAGGTCAACCGACCCGATAGGCTGATGCAAAAAAGGGCAGGTGATATAGCCTGCCCAATTTCCTCTATGCGCTGATGTTGAGCCGTTCCGCCACATCCTCAAAATGGGGATCGGAGGCGAAAATCGTTTCCAAATCCTTGCGGGCGGCGGCTTTTTGGCCCATCGCCTCCAACAAAATGGCGCGTTCATAGCGCAGGGTATTCAAAACCTCCGTCGAACGATCTTTGGTGCGCCGCAGGGCATCACTGAGCGTTTTCTTGGCGATGTCATTTAACCCCACTTTTCGTAGCGCACGGGCTTTATAGAGCAGCAGCATGGTGTGGAAAGGCGTTTCGTTAGGAATATCCCCTACCAGCGCGATAATCTCCTTGCAGGTCTCCACATCATCGCCCTTGCTATCCGAGAGCATTTCGACCAACGACAGCCGTGCCACAATATCCTCTGGCGGGATGAGTTTGAGCAATTCGCGCATGGCATCAGTGGCGCGTTCCATGTTGCCTGTATGCTGATAGGCTTCGGCGAGGAGCAAGATTAATCCGCGCTCATCCGCTTCTTGCAGCACCGAAATCTCTTCAGTGATCGGGACTTCTACCTCCGATGAGACGCCATATTTCTTAAAGCGCTCACCCAATTTGTCCTTTTGTGCGGCGGCTTTTTCCAGATATTGCAGGCTCTCGGTGTATTTTTCGAGGCTCAAAGCAACTGCCCCTGCCAAAAATGCCCCATCGGGAATGTCGGTAGCTTGGCTTAGATGGCTTAATGCGGTCTCCGCGTTGCCTGCTGCAAACTCCTTTAGCCCTTTGACGAACTGCTCTTCATCCTCTGACATCCTAACACGGTCAAAAAAGTCGGTGTCCAGTTTCTGGGATACTGTCTCTTCTGTCGAGGCCTGTTCAGTTTTGGATTCGGCGGTTTTTTCATCGGCGTCACCGTGCAATTTGGTGTAATACAAGCCGCCGGGAAGATCCGCCGTTGTACGTACCCCTTGTTTACTATAATTCAGGGTTAGGCCGCCACCGCCAATACTCAGCGATGGCCCCGACTTACTGAGATTCACCCGTACACCGGGCAGAATTTTGACGCTTTTGCGGAATCGAACACTCACGCGGTTTACTCCTTTGTTATGTGCCAGATTTGTCGGTTCACCGGAAAGTTGGCGACTTCAATACGCCAAGGCATTAATTTTAATATCCCAAAATTTGCGTCTTGGACACTCCCAAAGATTGGGGCAGGATCATAGCCCAGTGGTGGTGGGGTTGTTAAACAGAGATTCCAGACGTGTTCTTTGGTTGCCATCGTATCATCCCATTTTACTCTGCAATCCACATAGACGGGCTTGGCAACATCGGCAACATAGGCCAGCGATACATAGGGATTGTGTTCAAGGTGCTTGCTCTTAAAGCTGTTACGGCGGGTGGCAATCCATCCCACTGTATCCTCCCAAAGCGGGTGTAAAATTCGGGAACGGGGCCGTCCCTGTGTATCAACACTGGCGACATTGCACCATACCATTTGGCTGATGCGTCGCATAAATTCTTCGCGGATTTCATCGAATGAGGCAACATTCAAATTCTGCATTGTGCTCCTCGGGGTGATGATGTTAGGTGTTCATATAATCAAAGGTAATAGCTTCGAGATCAGGGTTATCACAGGCGCGGCGGCCTATTTTTGCCATATCAATCCATTCGTCATGAATTTTGACCCGTACCACATCGGCAGTAAAGTCTGTGTTGGTGCTGCTTTCATTGAGCATAAGGCTTGACCCCACGCCATAAATATCGGAGGGGACACCAAGGGCTTCAAAACTGGCAATTTTTTCTGGTGTGAAGCCTCCCCCCACCACAATTTTGATATTCTGACAGTAGTGTTGCGCTTCGGCCTCCCATTCACGGGACACCCCCCACTGTTCCCACGCGCAGTTTAATGCTTTGCGTACCAGCACGACTAGTCGTGGATTGACGCCAAAATCCAGTTTGGGGTCGCCAATGGGATCAAGGGCAATGTCGCGCATGTTGCCACTCGTATCTAACCGTACCCCAAATAGCCGGAATTTATCAGCTTCGTGGTCATTACCAGCGGCTTTTAGAACCTGATAACGCTCAAACATGGCTTTAGCGACGGCTAGAGATGTGCCAACTGAGTCATTATTAAAATCCACCAGCGCAATACGGGGAACATGGGGCGGCTGGGTAGCGGCAAATTGCAGCATCGCTTCGGTGGTATTGCCAAGAAAACAAGCAATGACAGCATGAGGTACTGTTCCACCACCATCACCACCCCACCAATCACCCTGCGCGTCAGTGCTGACTAGGCTGCGGACTTTGGCACCATAGTCCATGTTGTAGCGCTGCACGGCCAGATCATAGGCATAACCATCAGCCGCCTGAACTTCGTGGACATCGAACCGTGCCGGAAAAAACAGTACCTGTTTGCCCCGTGCCGCGACGAGTGTGTTATATACATTGGTGGCGATACGGCTGACCCGCGACAAGATACCCAGTGTCGGGGTTTCGAGCATAGCAAAATAGCGATATGGCCCACGCACTTTTAACACGGGTTCTACATTAGTCGAGTCACCGTTGTAATGGGTAAATACGCCGTCTTGTACCGCCTCAACTTCCAATTCCTGCCATGTACGAGTGAATGTACCATCCTCGTTGGGATACCCCGCACAGTGATAGAGCATCGCCAGCGCCTTATCCACCCCACCAATTAACGTGGCAGGTTTACGCCGATTGAACCATTGCATCTCCACCGCAATGTCACCCATCGGGAAGCCCCGATAATGCTGATTTTGCTTGGGGGTGAAGCGCGGACTCTCGGCTTGGAAGGTGTATCCTTGTTCATGTAGGGTGTTGAGCATAATGCTGATATTCTCGAAGTATTTATCGGAATACCAGCCGCGCTGCATTCGTTCAATATCTAATTTAAACGTTTGATTGGTGAGGCGTCGGTTATTGAAGATGCTCATGGATTCCCACTGTCATTGGCTGGATATTGCAGTCAGATTATATCCCTGACGCCTCGCTTTAAAAACCACTCCGATTGTGTAGAACCCGTGTTCGGATTATAATGACCCTTCTACCACAAACATACAAGAGTTGAGGACGCATGGCGAAGAAAAAAGCCCAAACCTATTACGAATGCTCCGAATGCGGCTGGCGTTCGCTGCGTTATATGGGGAAATGCACCCAGTGTGGCAATTTCAACACGATGGTGGAAGTGGTTGAGGAACCAGAACCACTCCCATCTGCCCGACAATCGTTAGGCGCGGCAACCCGCTCCAAAGCCAAACGCTTTCATGAAGTCGAGCAAGCCAGTACCAAACGCTGGCCCGTTCGCAATCAAGAATTTTCACGGGTTTTGGGTGGGGGCTTGGTGCCGGGGAGTCTAGTTTTGGTCGGGGGCGATCCCGGCATTGGCAAAAGTACCCTTCTGCTGCAAATCGCGGCGGAATTGGCGAATGATCTGGGACGAGTGCTGTATATTTCTGGTGAAGAGAGTGAACAGCAAATCAAGATGCGCGGGGAACGCCTCGGTATTCAAGCCCAAGATTTATTTCTTGTCACCGAGACCTCGCTTGAAACGATTGTCGAGCATATCCAAGAAGTTCAACCCTTGATGGTGATTGTAGACTCTATCCAGACCACCTATACCGAAGATAAAGCCTATTCAGCAGGAAGTGTCAGTCAGGTACGCGAATGTGCGGCCCGCCTGCAAATGCTGGCAAAATCTAGCGGTATTGCGATTATTTTGGTCGGGCACGTTACTAAAGAGGGGACAATTGCTGGCCCGCGTGTTTTGGAGCATATCGTAGATGTGGTCTTATATCTTGAAGGGGATACCTTTCAGGTCTATCGGTTGTTGCGAAGTGTCAAAAATCGGTTTGGGGCGACCAATGAAACGGGTGTTTTTGAAATGCAGGGCAGTGGCATGGTCGAGGTCAGCAACCCGTCCGAAGTATTTTTGGCCGAGCGAGTAGTGAATGCGCCGGGGAGTGCCATTGCCTTGACGATGGAAGGCACACGCCCTTTGTTGGTAGAGGTGCAGGCCCTAACCAGCCAGACCGCCTATCCCAATCCGCGCCGCACAGCCAATGGGGTAGATTTTAACCGCCTGCAACTGCTGATTGCCGTGTTAACCCAGCGAGTCGGGTTTCGGCTTTACGAACAAGATGTATTTGTCAATGTGGTGGCGGGCCTGACGATTGATGAACCCGCCGCAGATTTGGCGGTGGCGATTGCGATTGCGTCTAGTGCCCGTAATATCCCCGTTCCCGCAGATTTGGCGATTGTGGGTGAAATCGGTTTAAGCGGCGAATTGCGTGCCGTCAGCCAATTAACGACCCGACTGAATGAGGCGGCAAAGTTAGGCTTTCGGCGGGCGATTGTGCCACGTTCTCGGCGGGGGGATGAGAAATCTGCTGGCAAAATCGAGGTGATTCCAGTACGCTCTCTTTATGACGCATTACGTATTGCCCTACCCGACGATGAGCGCCGCTAAATTGACCTGCTGTCTCATATACGGTAAAATAAATTTAACGAACTTGGAAAGGAATTGAACCGCCTATGTCATTTCCCGCTGCACGTCTCGCTGATATGTCTGCCACTGGTGATGCAATTACTGGGCCGGGTGTGCCCACAGTATTGATTGGAGGAATGCCTGCTGCTGTTGTTGGGGATTTGGTGGCTGGGGCAGCCATTTCAGGGGCAATTACCATGGGGTCAATGACAGTGATGATCGGGGGCCGCCCGGCGGCTCGCTCGACTTCAATGGTTTCTGGCGTAAATAACCAATCCGGCGCACCCGTTTCGACAACGATCATTTCAGGCGCACCGACGGTCTTGATAGGTGGTTAGAGCAAAATGGAATATAGTTCCGAGCAGTGGAACGCACTTGTAGTGGTTGCCATTGCTGGGGTTTTGGCAATTATCCCCGGCCTTGACCGTGAAAAACGTCAGCGTCCAGCAGGCCTCCGTACCCACATGTTGGTGTGTATGAGTTGTGCTTTGCTGACGATTATGTCCCGCATCATTTACGGTTCGGACAGCGAAGCCCGTATGACGGCTAACCTCTTGACCGGGATTGGTTTTTTGGGGGCAGGTGTGGTACTTCAACGCAAAACGAGCGTTCATGGATTAACAACCGCGGCCAGTATTTGGATGGTGGCGATTGTGGGTATCGTCGTCGGCTATGAGTTATACATTTTGGCGGTCGGCTCGACCCTGCTCTTTGCTTTTGTTCTAAGCGTCATTCCCCGCCTAGAATCAGGCAAAAATGGTCACACAGCCAAACACGCTATGGCGGACAAACACCATCACCATGAAGAAGCTCCGGATCCCAAAGCATTTTTTTAGTCGGCCTTACCCGCTACTACAATCATGCGTGGGCTGCCATCAGCATAGGGGCTGCCATCATAATCCCCATGTACCTCAAATAGTTCTAATCCACTGGCGGCTAACAACAGCTTGAGTTCGCTTAAGAATACGTAACGCAGCACCAGCGGGGCGACAGTACGTTTAACTGTGCCATCGGATGTAACCTCATCATAAATCCATGTGATATATAGCAATTGTTCGGCGCGGTCTAGCTGACTCACCGACTGTTGCATCACCAGATGGCCTGTTTCGGGTTCGATAAAGGTGCGCTCAAGTGAAATGGTATGGTCGTCTTGTGTACTAAAGGCTTCCCCGGCGTTAGGCAGATCAAAAACGATGATGCCATCCTCGGCCAAATTCGTCTTTAGTTGTTGCAAAATCGCCAATTGCTGTTCTTGTTCCTGAAAGTGCATAAAGGCATGATAAGGCAGCAGAATCATGTTATACGTGTTGGGGACGCTGTAGGTGGCAATATCGCCTTCGACAAAACGGGCCAGTTCCGCGATATCTGCCCCTAATGCCTCAACCTTGCGCTTGCCCCGTGCCAGCATTTGGGGCGAAGTATCCACCCCAACGCATTGATAGCCTTCCTGTGCCAGATGCAGCATGACTCGGCCTGTGCCACAGCCTACATCCAAAATGGGTTCGCCATATTCGGCAGCGAGTTCGCCGTAAAATGCCAAATCATCGGTCATATCCAGATTTTCGGCGTCATAAAAGCGTGCAATCGTGTCGTAGAACTGGGTCATGCCAGCCATTTCCTTCCAAGTGGGTCTCAAGTAGATGCGGGCTATTGTAATGAACGAGAGCCGGAAAATGAACGCTATTTTGTAACGGTGGGGGTTCGCGTAATTCTTTCGGGCAAAAATGGCGAGGGTGTCATGGTGATATTCGGCGTGGCGGATGGAGGCAGGGTATAAGTTGGGGTGCGCGAAGGGGTATAGGTTGGCGAATTCAACACTAGTGGCGTTGGCGAAGAAACCACTGCTGTCGGAGGCAACGTGTTGGTTGTTACGGAATTTGGGATGGTCGGTGAGGGAGTGACAGTAGATGCTGAAATTTCACCGATGGGGGGCAGCGGCGTTGGGGAGACGACCCCCGGACTTGCCAACAGTGCTGTGGTGTTGCTTGGCGAAACTGGCGCACTATCGCCAGTGGTATTGCTTTCTAAAGTCGGGGTTTCCGTCAATGTGGGGGTGATGGATGCTCCCGGTGTGTTAGTCGCCGATGGGGTATAGGTGATCGTTGGGGTATTGGTCGGCGCAAAGGTGGGTGTAATCAGGCCCTCAAGGGTAAAGGTCTGTTCAAAGGCTTGGCGTGGCTCACCCAAACGGAATTCCTGCCCATTGATCGTCACTTGTAAACCACCCGCGTTGGTAGTTTTGAGGGTAATGCTTTGGTCAGCCGGATAGCCCAATCCATCGCCGGGGGCGAGAATCCCTTCAAATTGGACAACCCCGTCCGTAGTCACCCGCACCCATGCCCGTTGGACAGCATGGATGGTCATATAAAGACTACTGGGTGAGCCAAATTCAAGCGTCTGGTTTGGGTTAGCTGGAGGCGGCAAAACGACCCCTAGCGTGGGGGTACTGGTGGCAATGATTGGTGGCGGATTATTGATATTATTAATTTCCACTAGGGGTGAGGGTCGGGTTGGCTGATTGCTTTTTTCCGCCAAATCATTGATGGCGACCAATAATCCGCCAATAATTACCCCGGTCAGCACGGTTGCCACGATTACCGCGAAAATGGTACGAAGCGGGTTGCGGTTGCGCGGGGCATAAGTTGGTGCGGCTGTCACCTCAATATTGGAATGTGAGGCACGCGGTACAATGACCGGGGCGCGATAGGTTTCAAGGGTGTCGGGAATAACCGCCGATCCGTCAGAGGGGGTGTTGCCAGAAGTCGTGTCTTTTTTGGGTTTTTTCTGTCTACGGCTGCCCGGATTCGCCAGCGCTTCTTCAACTTGCCCCAGCATCAAATCGGGATCAAGGCCGACTGCACGGGCATAATTACGCACAAAGCCACGTAATTGTACTGGCGATGGGATAACGCCAAAATTGCCTAGTTCAATGGCTTCTAGGTAATGGGCGCGGATGCGTGTTTGACGCTCGATTTGCTCAAAGGTCAGACGACGATCTTCCCGCGCCCGACGGAATTGCGCCCCCAGAATTTCTAGATCACTCACTGAGTTGTTCTCTATCGTTTATTCCGAGGTCGGATGCGCGGCAGAATTATTCAGCCACTTCTTCAGCTACTGCTTCTTCTTCGACAGTCTCTTCAACTTCGATATATTCTTCAGCCGCATGGACTGGCACATCCACCTGTTGACCCGCCAAATATTTTTCAACGTCTTCTTCCCGCAGAATGACGACGTGAACGTTGGGAGACAGGTCAGTCCCCATGCGTACCGGAACTTCGAACTTGCCGATTTCGCGCAGGGTGCGGTCGCTGATGCGGCGGCGGTCAATATCAATGCCAGTTTTGTCCAACAGTGCTTTGGCAATATCTACCGTCGTGACAGAACCATAAAGTTTATTATTACGTCCGGCCTTGCGACCAAAAACGAGTTCCACCCCATCAATTTTCTGGGCGACTTCGACCAGTCGTGCATTCAGTTCTTTGCGACGCTGCACCGACAGTTCCATCAATTGTTGGTGTTTTTTGAGCGCGGCGGGGGTGGCTTTTTCAGCTTTACCACGTGGAATGAGGAAATTGCGTGCAAAACCATCTGCTACTTCAACCACGTCGCCCGCGACGCCGTGCATATAGACATATTCAGTGAGAATAACTTTCATTGTTACAAGCCCTTGTCAAGCCATTTCTGAAATTGGTGGGCGTTATCTTACCAGAAAGGCGCAGTGAATACCAGACCACAACCCCACAGTTTTCTAACACACATCTTTTGTTAGACTTACAGCGGTTGACAGACCTGATTTATCTATCACCCCAAATGAGGCGTTTTATGAATGAAGGTATTGTTGTAAAACAAACCCCCGCTCCCAATACCCGTGCCACCCTGCGCCGCGACTTTGAGCAACTCGGTATCCAACCGGAGATGGTGATTATTATGCACTCTGCGATGAGCAAACTGGGCTGGACGGTGGGCGGGCCTATTCCGGTGATTCAGGCCATCATGGACTTGTTGACTCCAGCAGGGACATTGGTGATGCCAAGCCACTCCTCGGATAACAGCGACCCAGCCCATTGGCAGAACCCACCCATTCCGCAGGCTTGGTGGCAGATTGTTTACGATGAATGGCCCGCTTTTGATCCGACTACCACTCCTACCCGTCAAATGGGAATTATTGCGGAAACCTTTCGACGTTGGCCCGGTGTTGTGCGGAGCTATCATCCAACCGGATCATTTGCAGCGTGGGGTCAACATGCCGAATGGATTACCGCCGAACATCAACTGGATGCCCAATTTGGCGAACGGTCTCCTCTAGGGCGGATTTATGATCTGGATGGTCAGGTCTTATTATTGGGGGTGGTTCATGCCAATAACACCTCGCTCCATCTCGCCGAACATCGCAGCAATTATTGGGGCAAGGTGCTGGAAAAACAGGGCAGTGCGATTCTGGTTAATGGGAAACGCGAATGGGTGGCTTATGACATGCTGGCCTATGACGCCGATGATTTTGAGCAGTGTGGGGCGGACTATGAAGCCAGCATCGGGTATGTCCCCGGCAAAGTGGGCCAAGCCGAAGCCCGTTTGATTTCGCAGCGCGGGGTGGTGGATTTTGGGGTGCGCTGGTTGGAACAAAATCGGCGTCCCAAAGAATCGGCCTAATTCTCAGTGTTTTCGCGGGGCATAGGGCGATCATGGATGTCATCTAGCAGGCCGCCATGTCCCATCTCAATCAAATCGGCATGGGTGAGGCGTTCGCCTGCCAACAGTCGCGGCAATATCCAATCAATGATGTTGGTTTTGTACGATTTGATGCAACCGGGAGCACCAATCACAGGGGTATTGCCTAGATAGCCCAGCATCAACAGACTGCCGGGGTCAACGGGCGCACCAAAATGGCTGACACTGCCCCCTGCTTGTCGTAATGCCGTCGGGACAACATCATCTCGATCAATAATCGCCGAAATGCCTGCCAGAATAATCAGCCCCGATTCGGCGGCTTGTTGGTCACACAGGACTTGCATAATCGCCTCGGCGGTGTGCGGCACAAAGCTGACTGATTTAAGAGAACTGCCTAGTGCTTGAATCCGGTATTCAACGGGCGGCGTAAAGTCCCCCAATAAACGTTCACGGGCGCGTTCCGGGCCGGAGATAATGAGGGAAACGGCTGTCGGTTGAAGAGGTCGCACCGACACTACTGGGCCAAATTCGCGGGCGATCGCCTCCACGTCCTCAACCCGTGCGGCGGGGATTCCAAACGGTATAATTTTGACGAGCGTAATCAAGGTGCGGGTTTTGACCGGGGTATGTTCGCGCAGGGTGGCTATCGTGATACCCTCATCAATGCTGTTGAGGCGGCGTAATAACGGCACATTGATATATAGTGGCCCATCCACCTCCGCTGACAAATTAGCCCGACCCACACCGGGAGCGACTACCCGCACATTTGGCCCTGCAATTGCCATCCCGACGCGGCGAGCCGCTTCATTTTCACCTAGATCGGTGGGATCAAGTGCGGCGACGACGATATTCGAATATCCATTGGCTTGGAGGATTTCCGCATCTTCATGGGTTAATAGATGCCCTTTACCGAGTAATTTTTTGCCATCCTGCCCAACCAGATTGTGTGCCAGAATGCTGCCAACTGCCTCCTCAAGGGGGACTGGGCCAAATCTCATTGGTCTACCCCATTCTTGACCGCGATAATTTCCGCCATGATAGCCAGTGCGATTTCTTCAGGTGTCTTCGCTCCGATATTAAGCCCAACGGGGGTATGGATTTGCTCAAATAGGCTGGTATCTACCCCTTGCGCGGTCAGGCGTTCAAGGCGCTTTTCGTGCGTGCGACGACTGCTGAGAACGCCAATATAACGCACACCAGCGGGCAGAGCCGTTATGAGGGCGGGGTCGTCAATCTTGGGGTCGTGGGTCAAAACAGCAATGTAGGTTTCGGCAGTCAGGCCAATTTGGGGCAAGGCCTTGTCGGGATAGGTGTGCAATATTTGGGTGACATCCGGGAAGCGTTCAGGTGTGGCAAAGGCTTTGCGCGGATCCACCAGCATGACCTGAAATCCCAACTGTTGGGCAAATTTTTGCAGTGCCATTGCCACATGCGCCCCCCCGACAATAATCAGGCGGGGGCGTGGCACATGTACCTCAATCAAAACGTTAAATTCGGCGACAGTACAGGCTTTGGTTTGACCCGCTTGCAGGCTTTGACAGGCAGCATCGGCGAGAATGGCAGTTTGATTTGAGGCGAGGCCAGCACTGGCATATAAAACACTCCCCTCTGACCCGACCAGCACCTTTTTTCCGACTAAATCGCCTTCTAAGATGGTAACAGCGGCATGGGGGCTATCTTGGTGTACAAGGTCGGCGGTGAGTTGCCAAAATTGAGTATCCAGCGGCTCGAGATAGATCGCAATCTTCCCACCGCAGGTCAAGCCCACATCCCAAGCCGTGTCATCGCTGACCCCATAGTGTAACAGACGGGGTTTGCGATCTTGTAGGCTGTCGAGTGCCTCTTGGATAACGGCATTTTCCACACACCCTGCACTGACCGAGCCAATGATTACCATATCGGCAGTAACGGCCATTTTTGAGCCAGCAGGACGCGGAGACGATCCCCATGTATTGACAACGGTGGCAAGCGCGATGAGTTGTTTTTCGTTTAACCAATTTTGTACGGTATCGAGAATATCCAACATCTTTTTTCTACCACCCATAAACCAAATTTGTTATTTTGAACTGACAAGATGCCCATGTCTTACGCGGGTCGGACGATGCCAATTGACCTTCCACAACTCTTTTGCCAAATTTTCAAGACTGGCAAGGTTATGCACAGGCAAAAAATCATCCACATGGGGCAGCATGGCCTGAGCGCCGCGTGTTAGGGGTTCATAATCGGGCGAACCCAGCAGCGGGTTGAGCCAAATGAGGCGGTGGCAGTTACGGTGCAGGCGTTCAATTTCCGCGCGGAGCACATCTGGTTCGCCGCGATCCCACCCGTCGGTAATCAGCAGTACCACTGCGCCACGTCCCAACACCCGCCGTGCCCATTGATAATTAAAGGTATGCAACGCCTCGCCGATTTTTGTGCCCCCACCCCAGTCCTTAACCGTTATCCCAACTTCGCCAAGCGCACGGTCTACCGCCTTACGTCGAATAATCCGAGTAATGCGGCTGAGGCGGGTGCTGAATACAAATGATTCGACCTGATAGATGCTTTGTGATAGTGTATGAACAAAATGCAGCAATAAACGGGTATAGCGTTCCATGCTGCCGCTGATATCACAAATCATGACCAATGGACGGGGTTTAAAGGTCGGCACACGGGTCGGCAGATTAATCAATTCACCCGCATAACGCATGTTTTCGCGGAACAGATGGCGCATATCCAATTGATCGCCGCTGCCGGAGTGAAATCGGCGCGTTTGGCGCATTCCCAGCGACCACGCCAGCCGTTCCATAATGCGTTTGGCGGCAAGGATTTCCTCGCCCGTCATCTCCGCGAAATTTTTGGTACGCAGGGTTTCATAATTGCTGTAGGTCGGGACAAAGGTAATCGTCTCGGTTTCACTGGTCGCCTGACCATTTTTAGTGGTGGCAGGGGCGCTACCAAAGGTTGGATTGTGTTGCTGCCGTTGAACTCGTCGTCCGGGTGATTTAAGTTCCATCGTGGCCCAATCTTCAACAGGGGTCTGCCAGAAAATATGGAAGGCTTGGTCAAATAAGTCTAAATCCCGCTGGCGTGTCACCATCAAGGCGCGGCAGGCATGGTAGACATCTTCCTGCTGACCTAAGTCTACCAATTGCAGGGCGTGGGAAACATCCATCATGCAGTTGGGGGTGACATCCATGCCCAACGCTTTGCACAACCGTCCAAACAGCAGCAGATTTTGCAGGAATTTGCCGCCATGATAGGGTATATCGGCTGGCCCTAAATATCTGCCCCACTGGGCACTATTATTCATCACTGCCTCATTTACATCTGCGCTGTCATTTGCATTCGGGCACGGTCAAGCGCAGATTGTAGAGCCTCCCCGGTCAGCATCTGGACATCCTCTTGATATTTTAAGATGACCCCTGCTGTCTGCTCAATAATTTCTGGTGAGAGGGTCTGCTGGTCGAGGGTAATCAGGGCCATTGTCCAATCGAGGGTTTCCGCCACCCCCGGCGCTTTAAACAATTCCATCCGACGCAGTTCTTGAATAAAGGCCGTCACCTGTTTGGCAAGATTAATTTCGGCATCGGGTGCTTTGGCCCGTACAATCGCCAGTTCTTTTTGGAAATTGGGGTAATCAATCCAGTAGTAGAGACAGCGGCGTTTCAGGGCATCATGGATTTCGCGGGTACGGTTGGAGGTGACGACGACCACTGGGGGCACAGGCGCTTGAATCGTGCCCAATTCGGGAATCGTGACTTGAAAATCCGAGAGCAGTTCCAACAAAAAGGCTTCAAATTCTTCGTCGGCCCGGTCAATTTCATCAATTAACAAGACAGGTGGGCGACCATTGGCGCTCATTTCGAGGGCTTGTAGCAAAGGACGGGCCTGCAAAAATTCGGGCGTAAATAACCCGGCTTGCATTTCCTCACGGGTCGCACCGCTGGCCTCTAACAAACGTAGATGCAAGAGTTGGTGGGCATAGTTCCACTCATAGAGAGCCGTGTTGACATTCAGGCCCTCATAACATTGCAGGCGGATGAGGTCAGTGTCTAAGATTTTGGCAAGCACTTTGGCGATTTCTGTCTTGCCAACACCAGCTTCTCCCTCCAAAAAAAGCGGCTTATTTAAACGCAGGGCTAAATAAATCGCCGTGACCAATCCCCGCTCGGCAATATAATTTTGGGATTCGAGGGCGGATTGTACTGCGTCAATATTTTGGAACATACCGATACCTTTTTGAGAAAAAAGGGCGATGCCAAGATCGCCCCTAGAAAATCCTATAGAAGCGTCGAACCAATTTTACCCCAGTGCGGCACGGACGGCTCGTTTGAGATAGACCCCGGCCATCGCACGGCGGTAATCTTCGGGTGCATAGACATCGCCCATGACATCGCTGAGATCACTAGTCAGGGCTTTAGCGGCGGCGTCAAGAGCCGCAGCATCCAGCGATGAACCGACAAGGACATTGGCGGCAGCAGCGGAGAGGGTCGCTTTGGGGGTGGCCCCACCAACTGCAACACGGGCCTTGCTGCATTTTCCACCACTAACTTCTAGCACCACGCACACGCCCACCACTGCATAACGGGAGGCGGGATGGGCCATTTTGACATAGGCGCTTTTCGCTTGACCGATGCTCGGAATTTCAACGGCGGTAATGAGTTCACCGGGGTTTAAATCGGTGGTGAATAGGTCTAGAAAGAAGTCCTCTGCTGCAACCACACGATTTCCACCTGATCCCTGTAAATGGAGCTTGCCGCCGAGAGCCAATACAACCGTTGGCGGATCGGAGGCGGGGTCAGCATGGGCAAGATTACCACCCAATGTGCCCCGATTACGAACGGCTGGATCACCGACCTGACCACAAGCACTTGCCAATGCCGGGGCATGTTTTTTCACATCGGCGGAGGTGGCAATTTGGGCATGGGTCGAAAGCGCCCCGATTTTGACACTGCTCCCACTGACGCTGATCCCCTTGAGGGCATCTAAACGACCAATATCTACCAAAGACTCCGGCTCGTTCAGACGCAGTTTGAGGGCGGGCAGCAGGCTGTGACCCCCTGCCAAAAATTTCGCTCCATCGCTTGACCCTTTTTGAATGGCATCGGCGACGGAAGCGGCTCGTTGATAGTCGAAGTTGCTTGGATACATGATTTAACCTCCGTTGCCTTGCAAAACGCGCCAAATCTTGGGCGGTGTGACGGGCATATCCATGTGTTTGACACCAAACGGCGCGAGCGCATCCACAACCGCGTTAACGACAGCCGGGGTCGAGGCAATCGTACCCGTTTCACCTGCGCCCTTGACGCCCAGTGGGTTGACCGGGGTCGGCGTTTCGGTGCGGTCTGTCTCAAAGGTGGGGAAAAAGTCGGCTTTTGGAATGGCATAGTCCATCAATGACCCGGTGAGCAGTTGCCCATTGTCATCATAGACCGCGCCTTCCCAGAGCGCTTGAGCCACGCCTTGCACAATCCCACCGTGTACCTGCCCTTCAACAATCATGGGGTTAATCACCTTGCCCACGTCGTCAATGGCGATATACCGCTTGATCTTGACCTCGCCAGATTCTTTATCCACTTCGACCACGCAGATGTGAGTGCCAAAGGGGAAGGTGCAATTGGGTGGGTCATAGTAGGAGGTGTTGTCGAGGAAAGGTTCCATGCCGGCGGGTAAGCTGTAGGCTAATGCCGCCGCCCCAGCGATTTCCTGAATCGTTTTGGATTGGTCAGGTGAGCCTTTGACAAAGACTTTGCCATCTTCATACACCACGTCTTCGGGCGCGGCTTCGAGCATATGTGCCCCTAGCAGTTTGGCTTTTTCTTTGATTTTTTGGAGCGAATTATAGACCGCCACTGTGCCAACGGCGGTGCTGCGACTGCCATATGTCCCATAACCAAAGGGCGTGCCAAGCGTGTCACTGTGCTGGACGATGACATCATCCACCGAGATGCCTAATTCACCCGCGACCACCTGCGCGACACTGGTTTCATGGCCCTGCCCGTGTGATTGCGACCCGGTGGTGACGACGACCTTGCCCGTCAGATGCACGCGGACATTGGCGCTTTCCCATAGACCTGCGCCCCAGCCTTCACCGGGCAAGCCAATCCATGCCGAAGGGGCGACGCCGCAGATTTCGACATAGCTGGAAAAACCAACACCCAGATAACGGCCTTGTTTGCGTGCCTCGGCCTGTTCCTTGCGGAAATTTTCATAACCGAGCATTTTGAGCGCCAAATCGAGTGCTTTTTCATACTGCCCGCTGTCATATTTCAGCCCGTTCAAAATCACCGGGTCATAGGGGAAGGCTTCGGGGGGTATAAAATTCTTGCGGCGGACCGCCACCGGATCGAGACCTAGCTCATGCGCCACCAAATCCACTGCCCGTTCAATGACGTAGGTTGCTTCGGGGCGGCCTGCCCCACGATAGGCGTCTACCATGCCCGTGTTGGTATACACCCCATAGACATGACAAAAGATATTCGGGATGCGATACGTGCCCGACAGCATACGCCCATACAGCGTCGTGGGGATGCCGGGAGCGATGGTCGAAAGCACGCCGCCGAGATTGGCATAGGTGTTGACCTTTAGGGCCGTAATCGTGCCGTCTCGCTTTGCGCCGACTTCGATTTCGGTGATATGGTCACGCCCGTGTGTGGTAGCGATGTAATTTTCGCTGCGGGTTTCCATCCACTTGACCGGACGGCCTATTTTGCGCGATAGGGCCGCCATTAGGCAGTATTCGGGATAGAGGAAAATCTTGGCTCCAAATCCACCACCAACCTGCGGGGAAATCACGCGCATCTTGGTTTCTGGCACACCGAATACAAAGGCTGTCATCAGCAGTCGCATGACGTGAGGCGCTTGAGAGGTCATCCAGACCGTCCATTCCTCCGTCGCCGCCTGATATTGGGCAATGCAACCGCGTGTTTCCATCGGTGTAGGGATAAGTCGTTGATTTATCATGCGCTGCTTAACCACGACATCGGCTTCCTTCAAAGCACGGTCAGTGGCATCTTGCGTACCGCATGTCCATTCAACGGCGATATTGTTAGGGGCGTTTTCATGCAGTTGCGGCGCTCCAGATTTAGTGGCTTTTTCCGCATCCACCACCGCTGGCAGCACTTCATAATCCACATGAATGAGTTCAAGGGCGTCTTGGGCCGTGTAACGATCTTCCGCGACCACCACTGCGATACCCGCCCCGGTGAAGGTCACACGGTCAATTTCCAGTACACGCGGGGTGTTGACATTATTTTTGACTTTCCCCGCCTGCCACGCACACGGCATCGGGTTCACATCGGCGAAATCCTTACCCGCATAGACCGCCACGACGCCGGGATGTTTGGCCGCTTTGGAGGTATCAATACTTTTAATCTTGGCGTGGGCGTGTGGACTCCGCAAAATCGCGGCGTGCAGCAGGCCCGGTAATTGAATATCTTCTAAATATTTAGCTTCACCTGTAATCAGGCGCGGGTCTTCACGACGTTTAATTCTTGAACCAATAATTTTTTCGGCAGCAGCCATGTCTCTACCCTCCTATTTCGTTCCCGCAGCCGCTTTGACAGCCGCCACGATGTTTTGGTATCCGGTGCAGCGACAAAGATTGCCTTCCAGCCCATGCCGGATTTCTTCGTCGGTGGGGTGGGGGTTGCTTTTCAGCAGCGCGATAGAGGTCATAATCATGCCGGGGGTGCAAAAGCCACATTGCAGGCCGTGTTTTTCCCAAAACGCTTCTTGCATAGGATGGAGATGGCCGTTGGATTTTAGCCCTTCAATCGTGGTGACTTCGCCCCCATCGGCTTGCACGGCAAGGCAGGTACACGATTTCACCAACTGCCCGTTCAAATGGACATTGCAGGCCCCACATTGACTGGTATCACAGCCAACATTTGTGCCTGTTAGCCCAAGTTCTTCCCTTAAAAAATGAACAAGCAGCATTCTTGGTTCAACTTCACGCTCGTGCAGCGTGCCGTTGACTTTAATTGAGACTTTCATAAAAATTTTCCTCCTAAAACTTCAAACTTTATCGCGTTGAGATACGTCAAATCGTCGAAGTTCGCAACCGCCTCCTTTCAATCAGGCTCCCTCAAATGGGCAAAAAGTTAAGAGTAGTTATCGAGTAGGAAGTTGTTTTGCCAACTCATGAAAAAACTGCTTACTCATGACATTGGCCCCTGCGCCGATGAGTCGCTGCCCAAGACTGGCAATTTTGCCGGAGATATTAGCATGGGCGTCCCAATGGACGAGGGTTTCATTTTTTTCGGGATTGAACGTGAGTTTAATGAGGGCCGTGCCGCCGATAACACTTTGCTGTCCCTCCCCGTTGACCGTGAGGCGATATTGAGTGGGGGCTTCAACCTCGCTCATTTTGATGACCCCCGCATAATGACCACTGAGCGCCGCAAAACCCACTTTGGCAGCGGCCCGCCAAGTCAATTCTTCGCCTTCGACAGGGATCAGTTCTTTTACGCCGGGGATGGCTTTAGCGATGGCGTCCGGGTCCATGAGGAGTTTCCAGACAGTATCTTGGTCGGCCTCAAATAGGTATGAGCCGGTGAGTTCCATAAAAAATATCCCCCAAACAAAGTCTAAACTCGAATTAAACTGTGATTATATGCCGATTTAAAATAAGTACAAACTAAGAGAATGACCGGAGTCCGTTTTTGCTACAAATAGCGCAGGGTATCCCAATCAGGTATTCCGTACCACCAATCTTGACCCTGACTATCCTGCTCACAATGAATCATTGCTTCCACTTCAAGGTCGTGTGAGGCATATAAGATTACTCGAAGACCCGGATACAAGATATTTAGAAGGTATTGGTGTATATCGGTATTGATGCGTACCATTTTGCCGTCGAGCGAAAGGGAATTGAAATCAACGCTTATTCGGAGCAAAAATGGCAGGTCGGCCCACACATCATCGCGCCGAGCGATACCATTCATAGATAATTTCTCAGCGATTTCAGCAAGGGTCTTATCCGAGCCGGGGTAGATATAATCCGGGGCAAGGTCAGCCAGTGGACGTGCCAGATGGATAAAACGCAAAATATCGGGATCAGGCACTTGCCAATTTTTTCCCCCATACGTAAATACAGCCTTGTCCCACAGCGCAATATCGAGGTCAATCGTGCGCGGGGCATTTTTGTTGTTGGGATCGCGCACCCGCCCCAACTGATTTTCGATATTCTGCAAAATCGTTTTGACACTGGTGGGGTCAAGTTCGGTGATTACTTCAGCGGCGGCGTTCAGAAATGGCGCTTGTTCGGTAAACCCAACGGGCGGGGTTTCATAAACGGGCGACAGATTCCATATATCAAAATTTTCCTGCAACAATTTGAGGCAGGCACGAAAATTTTCAACGGGATTGATATTTGAGCCAAGCGCCAAGAATACATGGTGGCTAGACATTCTGAAAATCCTCGGTAGTGCGTTCAATCACAATCGCCACGCTATCAGCGAAACGCAGTGCCCCCGGTTTCTCGACTTTGACGCGAATGTGCGTCACACCGCAGTCTACGATAGCGACACGGGCAATGGCGGTGGCAAGGGCTTCGAGCGTTTTGTAATGGGACGCCTCCACCATTTGAATGACGGCCTTGTTGACGGTTTTATAATTGAGAATATCATCAGGATTATCGCTTAGGCCACCCTTCCGAATATCGGTAAACAAGGTCATGTGGATGACTACATCTTGTTTTTTATCGAGTTCCCACTCGCTAAATCCGATCAGGCAGCGCAGGCGTAGGCTTTCAATTTCAATCATATCGCTGGACACGGATGGCGGCTCCTTGATGGTGATTCACTGTCCGATATTTTACCTGATTTAAAGGGCCTTAATTTAACGATAATCTAAGACTCATTATGCTATCATATGTTCTGATTATCTTGGAAAAGAAGTAATAAATGGACGGTAAAGATCGTCTATTTTATTGTACATACCCTTCCTCACACTACATCCAGCAATATCCAGTGACAGCGTAACGTTTTGTTTTAAACGGGGACAAATCTTTTTAACTTCGCATCATGGGAGAGATAATCATGACAATGAATCACACGGGTAATGGACGCAACGACTCTCATGGGCAGAATGGTCATCATGGGAACGGCTATCGCAACTTGTTGTCGGAACACCTGCTCGAAAGTTTTGAGATTGATCTAGAGTATGAGCAAGATGACCACGCCATTGAAGCGGCAGTACGTTCCATCCTTGAGGGTGTTGGGGAAGACCCAGAACGCGAAGGGCTATTGCGTACTCCCAATCGGGTAGCGCGTATGTACAAAGAGCTGCTCGAAGGTTATCATATTAATCCGGAGAAGCTGGTCAATGACGCCCTATTTGATGTCGAATATCAGGAAATGATTGTGGTGCGCGACATCGAATATTACAGCTTGTGCGAACACCATATGCTGCCATTTATTGGTAAAGCGCATGTGGCCTATGTGCCGAATGACAAAGTGATCGGCTTGTCCAAAATTCCGCGCATTGTAGATATGTTTGCGCGACGTTTGCAGGTGCAAGAACGTATGACACAACAGATTGCCGATTTCTTGATGCAGGTGCTGCATCCACAAGGCGTGGCCGTTGTATGTGAAGGTGTCCATATGTGCTCGATGATGCGTGGTGTCAAGAAGGCCCATTCAAGTATGACCACCAGTGCTATGATGGGCATTTTCCGCGAGAACGAGAAGACCCGTGCTGAATTTATGGGCCATATCGGACGTTCGTCCAGTAGTGTGTTCTGAATGAGGATATAAGATTTAAGTGAAACAGAGGGTTCGAGGGGGATCCTTGCCGCATCCATCAGGTTATCATAGTCGGCACGCTGAAGAGCCGACCACGACTATTACTATTCGTGAGGTCGTTTATGACCCACTTGAAATTGAAGTAAACTCCGAACATCGCTCTGGGAGTCCGTTTCTCAGGGCGAGTTGTGTTACCTTGCTCGTGTTTTTTATCTGTGGACTTGCCGGATTCTTGGGGGTGTTCATTGGGCGCTCGCTGTACATGTCCCTCCCCCCTAAAGTGACCTATGTCGTCGTAGATCGGCGCGATCCGTCGCATATTGCCACCACGATTTCGCCAGTCTTCACGCCCGAAGTGCAATATTGGGCACCCCAAATCGCACAGTGGGCACAAGACTATAATCTTGACCCCAATCTGATTGCAACAGTCATCCAAATCGAAAGCTGTGGCGATCCTACGGTCGGGTCATCGGCAGGGGCGCAGGGGTTATTCCAAGTCATGCCATTTCATTTTGCTGTCGGTGAGAACATGACCGATGTGCAAACCAATGCCATGCGTGGCCTAACCTACCTAGCACAAGGTCTACAAAAAGCCGATGGCAACGCAGGCTTGGCGCTGGCAGGCTATAACGGCGGGCATGGTGTGATTTCGTGGGGGTGGGCACGTTGGCCCGACGAAACTCGGCGCTATTTCTATTGGGGCATGGGTATTTATGAAGATGCGACCAATGGGAAGGACACCAGTGCCCGTTTGCAGGAGTGGTTGCAAGCAGGCGGCAGTTCATTGTGTCAGCGTGCCGCCGCAACGCAGCAGACATTACATGCAAGCTAATTGATGGAATAGGACAGGGTTATATACTATGGTAGAGCGATTATCAGAAGCCGAAATTAACGCCCATCTAGCTAAAACAGATGGGTGGGCACGACAGGGGGACGAGATTTTCAAGACCTATACCCTGTCCTCTTTTCCGGCAGCGTTGACTTTTGTCAGCACTGTTGGACACCTAGCGGAGGCTGCTGACCATCACCCTGATATTCTGGTAAAGTACAAAAAGGTGACACTGACTCTTTCAACTCATTCCGCAGGTGGTTTAACTGAAAAGGATTTCGCTCTGGCGAATCAGATTGACGCTCTGCCCATGAAATCGCCGAAAATTTAGGCTAACTGACCTCATAAATACAAAATCCCCATGAAGGCGTTATCTTCAGTGGGGATTTTTGTTAGTTGGCTTAAGTTCAAATCGCGCCGAACACGACACTCGCGTTTTGACCGCCGAGGCCCAGATTGTTGGACATGGCGTGGCGAATTTTGGCGTCGCGTGCTTCATTTGGCACATAATCCAGATCGCAATTCGGATCAGGCGTCGTGTAGTTAATGGTCGGGTGGATAATCTGGTTAAAGATCATCAAAATTGTCGCCACCGCTTCGACTGCCCCCGCGCCACCAAAGGCATGACCGATCATGCTCTTGGTCGAACTCACAGCGATTTCATAGGCCCGTTCGCCCAACAGTCTTTTGATGGCAAGGGTTTCAATCGCATCATTCGGCAGAGTGGATGTGCCATGCGCGTTGATATAGTCAAGGTCTTCAGGATTTAGCCCCGCGTCTTCCATTGCCCAACGCATCGAACGCAGTGCCCCCGCGCCGTCTGGGTCAATCGCCGCGACGTGGAAGGCGTCTGATGATGAACCATGTCCCAACACTTCGGCGTAAATCCGAGCGCCGCGTTTGTCAGCATGTTCCATTGATTCTAACACTAAAATGCCACACCCCTCCGCATAGACAAAGCCGTTACGGTCTTTATCAAAGGGGCGGCTGGCGGCAGTGGGGTTATCATTGTAGTCACGGGTCAATACGGTCATGGAGTCGAAGGCGGCGAGGGAATAATCTTGCATAATAGCTTCCACGCCACCCGTAAATGCGACATCCGAACGTCCGCGTCGGATGAGTTCAAAGGCTTCCCCAATCGCCTGTGTTCCCGCAGCGCAGGCGGTAGTAACAGCGTTAAGTGGGCCTTTGGCACGGCTCGTCATGCTTACATAATGAGCAGGCATGTTAGTCAAAGCCGCCGTTAGCGCCATTGGGCCGGGGCGTGCGCCTTTGATGCGGAAATTTGAAAACCCCGAAAATGCTGAATCGAAGCCCGCCATACCGGTTGCCATGACGACCCCCGTGCGTTCGCTGTTGCGCTCCAAATCCTCATCCGTGAGTCCAGCATCGGCGATCGCCATCTTCGTGGCGGCGACAGAGTATTGCGACGATGGTTCGAGCCGGCGGGCTTCCTTTGCATCCAGATAGTCGGTGGCGACAAAATCCGTCACTTCACCTGCAATTTGAACATTCAGATGATTGGGGTCGAATTTTGAAATCCGCTTAATCCCGGAAACGCCATTTTTAAGGCCGTGCCAATATTTTTCCAGTGTCGAACCAAGCGGTGAAATAATGCCCATTCCAGTGACAACCACTCGTGGCCTTCCATTGCGCGTATAGTCCATGAAGGCACTACTCCTTACTCATAAGATATACGGGTATTAGTTATTAGCTGCATGATCGCTTGTTTGGGGCTGACGGCTCAACCCTTGTCGGATAGTATTCACAATATCGCCCGTCACCGCCAAACGCGCCTGCCTAATCGCATTTTTCACAGCATAGGCATTACTTCGACCATGACCTACAATTACAACACCATTCACGCCCAAAAGAGGCGCACCGCCAATCTCAAATGGGTCAAATTTTTTGCGGATTTTGCCTACAACAGGCTTCATGAACAAACCACCGATTATACCGCGTATATCTTGTTTGGCAGCATTCCGAATTTGGGCAAATGCCATGCTGCTGGTCGCTTCCAATGTCTTGACGACCATATTACCCACAAACCCATCCGATACAATCACATCCGCGTAGCCTTGCAGCATCTCTTTAGGTTCAATATTGCCAATGAAATTCAGGCCCGAAGCCATAAGTAATGGCAGGGTGCTTTTGATAAGCTCGTTGCCCTTGCCTTCTTCTTCGCCATTCGATAGCAGGCCAACTTTCGGATTTTGTGTACCGAGGGCTTTTTCGGCGTATACACTACCCATCAGCGCAAACTGCACCAGATATTCAGGTTTACAATCGGCGTTCGCGCCAATATCAATTAGTACCACGTGGCGTTCACCAAATGGAACAATCGAACTGAGGGCGGGGCGATGGATGCCTTGAATTCGGCGGACTTTGGCGGTGGTCGCTACTGCTAGAACGGCTCCCGTGTTGCCACAGGTGACAAACGCATCCGCTTTGCCATCTTCGACTAATTGCAGCCCAACATGAATGGAGGAATCGGGTTTGCTTTTGACAATTTTAGAAGGGGTATCTTCCATTGTGACGGCTTGGCTGGCATGAACCACTTCAATCGGTAAGCCTGTTGTGGGATATTGGGCGAGTTCGGCTTTGATACGGGTTTCATCACCCACCAAAGTAATCGTGCCGCCAAATTCGCGGGCGGCTTGAACCGCACCTTCTACATCAGGGACAGGGCAGGTGTCGCTGCCCATTGCATCAAGAACAATACGCATTGTTTTGCTTGCTCCATAAACAAAATAAGTAGAGACGCCGTCCCTACAAAGATAACGTATCTGTGGATATAGGGATAGTTTTAGTTCAGCGAGAACGAGGACATGGGGTGACTTGGTGCTTGGGGTTCATCCGCCAAAATCTGCGTCATATGGGTTTCGTAACGCATCAGTTGGAATTCCTCCCGCAGCAATTCGGGAATATCCACCACACTCAACAGCGATTGTTTGTCGTCATTGGAGACGGGCAGCATAATCGCGGTCAAAAACGCTAATGTAATCGGGTCAGTCGGCACTTGGTCAATCCGAAACGGCAGTTTACCAATTTTGCGGAATGCCTCCAAATATTTTTCAATCAGATGCAGGAGGCGCAATGAACCAGAAATAGCTTCAGGTGAATTCCCATTGGTCAGCGGATAATCTTCCACCACGCCACTCAGATAGGGATGGATTTGATAGATTTCTATCAAGCGAAACCGTTTCATGCCCAATGTCAAAATGTTGTATGTCTCATCCGCCATCGGATTGACTTGGGTGATCTGCGCCGTCGTGCCAATGTTATAGATTTGACCATTAAAAGCGCCCTCGGCTTGACCTGTTTTGAGCAATACCACCCCAAATGGCTTGGAATTGGCGATACACTCTTTCAGCATGAGTTTATAGCGTTCCTCAAAAATGCGGAGTGGGAGGATCATGCCGGGGAAAAGCACCGTATTTAGTGGAAAAAGTGGAATCTCATATTGTTCCGCCACAAGTCACCTCGCAGATTTTCCCCCTCAAACCAAACACGATCCATTGTACAATAGTGGCGCACCGAAAAGCCAGATTCAGGCTATCGCCGTACCCCGACAAACGGGCCGTTGCCAGAATTTTCCACCAATTGGGTAAAACTTCCACCTGCTTGCCAAACGCCGATGACCGAGCCATACGCGCCGACCTTCATCAGCACCGTACTGGCATCCAACCAATCCCCATCTACAAAATACAGTGAGTAGATTTCGGTTTCGGTCTCGCTTGCCAATTCGCGTAAGAAGGTCTTGGATTCTTTTTCGCCAATCGCCTGTGTGCCGTCCGGTGAGAAGATGGCCCGTCGCAGCAAATTCATATTAAAGTGGGTGGTGTCGCTGAGACGAATCACGGTGTCATTGCCGACTGCCAGCAAACCCGATTGGATGAAATAGACCCCATAGAGATTATCGGCGGCGAAGACCTGTGTCGGCTGTCCGTCCGACCCAATGATATACGCCCCCGGTGTAAGTCCAACTTGTGGGGCACTACCCTCTACACTGAGATTGGGCACAGCAAAGGCGATAGTTTGAGTGCTGGTATCCACTGCGGCGCGTGACACTGGCTGCGTGGTGGGGATAATTTCAATGTCCGTGCCAGCAGTGAGGTCGTAACGATACAGCCCCGTCGCGCCTGCCTCCACCCCAAACGGCGACCAGAGCAGGCTGTTATCTGTATCCCAACCCAAAAACCAATACGATGCGCCATTGTTGCTGACTTCGATGGTTGTGCTGGTGTCATCCGCCAGCGAATACGTATAGAGGCCGTTTGTTTGAGGGCTGCCATCTTCGCTGACGAAACTGGTTACGCTGGCATAGGCCAATTGTGTGCCGTCCGGTGACCAACGTAAGATGCTGAGTTGACCCACACTGTCCTCACTGGCGATCAGGTTTTGGGCGGGTTCGCTTGCTATACTGCTTGGAAAAACATGCACGGTGTTCCAGCCGGGATTATTTGTAATCCAAGCGATTTGGCTGCCATCCGGCGACCATGCCACAAAATCATGGATGTTCATTGGCGGGAATTCGTCTTCATTCACACCAATCCCCAAAATATTGGGCAGCATCAAGACCTCGGTCAGCAGATTTTCACCATCGGGCAGGCTAAAAATTTGCAGTGTATCTTGGACGGTGCTGGTATCACCCGAACGGACGGCTGCCCCATCATAGTTATAGGCATAGATGGCGACTTTTGTTTTGTCAGGCGAAAGGAGTATCCGGTAATCTACACTCCGGCCTGCCTGAGCCGCAATCAATGTCCGGGTAGCACCAGTGGATGAATCGAACAATACCATGTTGTCTTCAAAGTCAGTATAAACGACCACCACCGCTGGGGTTTGGGCCTGAACAGACGCCGATGGGAAAAAAGCGCCGACCAGCAGGGCCAGCGTCATTATAACCATTAGGAATTTTGGTTGTTTCATTCGTTTATTTACCATGTAACAGATACTGGAACATCGGGACTTTCATAGACCAATACCCAAGGAGCCTTGTTTGGGTTATCTACAAAAAATGTATCAGAGCCGCTGGGATGCCATTCGTCGGCGGTCTGGTCAAAGAAATTCCAGACCCATTCAGCGTCACCGGGGGATAGATTGACACAGCCATGACTGCGTTTCATGCCGAAATAATTGTGATAATACGCTCCGTGTAGTGCCTCATCCTTGTTGAAGAACTGAACCCAAGGCGTCGCAGGCAGGACATATTCAGGCGGATTTGCGCCGGGCGGGCCGGACATGGTGGTTGAAAGCGTGCGAGCATACACTTGGAAAAGTCCAGTCTCAGTCAAAATCCAATAACCCGTCGAAACCAGCGTGGCATAAACCGGCGTATCATCTACAAACGCCACCAGTGTTTGCTGTGTAACATCAATGGCGACCCAAGGGCCGGAAACCTCTTTAGGCCGTTCTGGGATTTGCAGCACCGATACAAATTCGTCTTTCATCCACTGACCGGGGCCGATCAGATACCACAACGCATTGTCCGCTTCGACGACGGCGTAGGCATAATACATGGCGTAGTGCCCAATCAAGCGGGCGTTTGTCCAATCATTATCGGCAGGCAGCACACCGGGAGCATCACTAAAGTACCAAGGACGTTTTTGCCACGCGATAGGGAAAGGCAAGGGTTCTTCTGGCAGCATGATACTGCGAGGATGACCCTGACCATCGCGTTTCTCATCATATTCGACGGGATGTACCAACTCAGGCAGCGGGTTAGCTTCTATTTCCGCATCACATTCGGGAGTGCGGGGAGTTTCTTGGGTCAATTTTGAACAGGCACCCACGCCAAATAGATTATTGCCATCAGCACGCACAATCGTCGGAACGGATTTGGAAAAAAGGCGACTTAGAGAGGTATTGGTAAAACTTAAACTGATGAGGGCCAAGATGGTAACTGCGAAGATAATTCTTCTCATCGCCCAAACGACTCCACAAAATAATAGGTTTCCGTTAAAAGACACTAGAATCGTAAACACCTTGCCCGGTAATGTCAACCTCTGGCAAACTGTTAAAATGATGACGGCAAACTGATGAATGATAAGGAAATTAGCTGGCTGGCAGTTTGCGAATGGCATCCAACCAACCGCGCAGATGAAGCACCATAAATAACCAACGGGGTGCGGTACTTTTTAATGGGTTAAGCTTACCCATCATCATCTGCCCAAACGTATCGGCGAAATCTTCATTGGGGCCACCTACTGCACGCGGAAACAGGGCCTCATTGCCGATATACCCATTGCCGGGAATCCAATTGACCGCTCCCCATTCTCCACCCAAAAAATCCACATGCTGGGTATGTGGCAAGTCGGTTAGGAGACTGTCTATCACATGCGCCAGTTCATGGGCGAGAGTAAAGGACTGGCGCATTCCCTCCCCCGTGAGTTGAATGGAATATCCAATAATCACACCCTCCCCATACAGTGGATTGGTTTTGCCTGCGAAATTGCCCCCTAACTGGATGGTTCGGTCAATCACAATATGGGCACGGTCAAAATGCAACCGGAAATAATCGGCGGGGGTGATACGCAGTGGGTCATCTGGTGCTCGCCCGAGGTGATAGAGGGTATCAGAGATTCGCCTCAATGATTCCAAAATGATGGTCAAATATTCGTTGAATTGAATAACTTCATTGGCACTGGTCGCTTGCCATTCAGAAGGATACGCAAACCCAATCCCATACGTGTTTTCGATTTCCGCCATGAGTTCATACACACGGTCTTGGGTGGGGCCTTCTTGAGCGTTGCCAGTGTGAGGGAATACCAGAGCCGATAGCCCCATTAACAAAGCCAACCCCAAACACAGGCTATTCTTCGCGTAGATTAAGGTCTTCAAGTACCGTACTCACCGATTGAAGTAATTGGGAGGTCGTCACAGGTTTGGATAACGTTGCCGCGACAATATTACGTTCACCTTGTTTCAGATAGCGGGGAAAACCTGTGGTGATAATGACGGGAATCACTTTGGGGCTGGTTTCCAAATAATCCAAAATTTGTGTTCCCGCGCCATCCGGCAACGTCATATCCAGAATAATCAAATCCACCCGCGTGCTTTCCAAGAATTCAAACCCCTGTTGGATGTTAGGGGCAATCAACACTTCATGTCCCTGTGCTTCTAAGGCCCGTGCGTATAATCCTGCCATCGGGGCGTCATCTTCGACCATCAAAAGGGTTGCCATTGTTTGCTCCTCACCATCCCCATAACTCAAGTGTAACATCCGAAAACCGCGTCCAACCTGTGAAAAATGTAAAAAACGGCACCGGATTTTAATCAAAAACCCCTCACCAGCAAGAGCCAGTAAGGGGCGTTTGTTCAATTCAGAGGTTTTGAGAACTACCGATCCTTGTTCCGGCGCAGGAAGGCTGGAATATCCAAGTCTTCCGAAGATTCATACCCTCGCACGGGTAGTTCCTCTTTGCGTGGCGGCTGTTGGGCCGGCGGTTGAGTTGGCTGCTGCTGCGCAGGCGCTTGATATTGTGGTGGCGGTGCGGCGGGTG
>JABFGB010000031.1 GCA_013112715.1 Chloroflexota bacterium | reverse complement strand
CGCGCCCATCAGGTACGTCACCGGTGATTGCTTGCCGAGCCAGGCGAGGTACTCCGGCCCTTCGAGACCCCACCAGCCGGGCCAGCCGTCTCCCGACGCATAGCCGTCTAGGGTGGTGATAAAGTCGATCATGAGCTCTCTCATCGTGCTCCTCCTCGAGCGATGGATTGGTCGTCGGACGATGTTGGCGTCAGAACGTGATTGGTTACCAGTTTCATGGTTCTTCCTTTCTCTCATCTCTAGGTTTCGGAGATCACTACATAACTGAGGCACAATTCACATCCACCCGCCGTGTGCTGGCAGGCGTATCAGACTTCGGCGCTGGCTACCAGCCGATACGTTCCCCGCACTCCATCATCACACAGATCCTCTAGCCGCTTTATTCCTGCTTGGGCTTGAGGGTTGGCACGCATCGCGGTGAGGTCCTCGCTGCTGTGCCAAGGGCCGACTGTATAAAACAGGAGCGGGTCAGTGACATTCTGGATCAGTATACCCTGACTTGGGCCGGGAGGGTTCGGCAGCGCACGGAATATATCTCCAAGCGCTTTCCAAGCTTTGATGAATTCGGCCTCTTTGCCGGGTTTCACACGCCACATGCCGTGTGTATAGTAGACGTCGCTCATTGTAAATTACCCTTTTCATTATCAGATATGGACAATGATATGCAGTTGTGACTTGGTTACCTGAGAAATACGGTTGAGCAGCGACTACGCACTTTAAGTAGGTTACTCATCCAATGAATATCAAGAATAATGGTCTCCAACAAGGTACATTCCTTCACCCGGCATAAGGTAAGCTAAAACACTCCTTCATGAAATCGCACCACTCTTCATGCTGCCGAAGTTCAAAATAGGCGGGTGCAGTAGCAGCGAAATCGCGTGGTGTACAGTGTGCAAAAGACTTAAATTCGCGGATCAGGTGCGCTTGGTCACTGTAGCCATAGACCTCCGCCAGATCCGCTAATCGGATGGATGGATTCACGAGTAATGCGGCTTGGAGGCTACCAAAGCGAACAAGCCGGGCATAGGCTTTAGGCGAAATAGCCGTGTAATGTTTGAACTGTCGCTCGAATTGGCTGGACGACAGGTAGCTCTGTGCGGCAAGGTCTGCCATGCGGATTTGACCATGCGAGCGATGCAGTAAATGTCCGGCAGTGCGCATGAGTCTTATATCGTGCTTATGCCGATAAGCCGTTTTGCAGACAAATTCCTGATAGCAGGCGATGGCTTCTCCATAGCCTCGATGCGCGACAATCTGCCTCAGATCATCCGCAAAACGCTGCCAATCTGCATCAAGGCCGATCACATGCACCGTTGATGGAGCAGCATCAATATTCAAGATCGGCTTGACCGCCCAAGGATACAACTGCATCGAAATCAGCTGGCAGAAACCAGCAGCGCGAATCCGAAGCGGCTTATTTTGAAGCGGGTTAACAAATGCTCGTGGTAGTTCGAGCATTCCGTATTCGCTCTCCAACAGGAGTGGCGCACCCACATTGATCACCACTTCGATGTAGGCATCAGGTAGGTACACCTCACGGTTATAGCTTTCTTGGTCTTGCTCAAGCACCCAAAAGCAGTTCACATCTGCTGCCAGCATGGGCACCGGAGTATAGATCGGTTGATGCAACATTCAACAATCTCACTATAGTGACTCAGCTATCCACATTATAAGCGCACTTATGACGTATTGGATTGAAAAAATTCCGCATCTTTTTGTTGGGGCTTATTTGATAGGAAGAGGATGGGATCGAGACACAGCAAGAAAATTTCATCAATTTATTAAAATTATAGGCGATTATAGCCTGATACCAAATTCGCGTGATGGACGGGCGAAAAGCTGGAGGAGTCTGTGACTCCTCCCTACGAGAATACACCTGTGTTACCGTAGGGATGGGTCTGTGACCCATCCTCTTGAAAGGCCGCATATTTACCCGAATCTGGTATGACGATACGTATTCCCTCAACAGTTATCCCTATATACGCTGAAAATATCAAGTAGGGTTTATCGCTTAACCATAACCCCTATTGATGCAACAGAACATCAATCCTCATAGGGCTGAATTTCAAACCAATCAAAATCTGCCGGAGTCGTGCTGACTATACCATGCCCGGTGGCATAGTCCGTGCCGCCCTCCGAAATCATCAGATAGTAAGGTGACCCCACCTTGTACAGATGCGGGCCTTCCGGATAACGCCCCCCCATCCCTTTCCAAATCAGGCGTTTTTCACTGAGGGGCTTGCCCGTTTTGAGGTCAAATTCGGCTTGATAGATGCCAGCCAGATCGCCGGTACTGGTCAAATAGACCCGCCCGTCATCTTCAAAAAACAGCGAAGGGTCAATGCCGTCCTGTTCCAGCCAAATCGGGTCTGACCATTCACCCGCCGGGTCATCGGCCCACACATAAAAATGACCACCCCCCGCCACCAGCGTCGTGACCATGTAAAAACGCCCATCGTGATAACGCAAAGTGGGGGCGAAAATGCCGAGCGAAAAGCCAATGCCTTTGAGTTGGAGTTGAGATGGGCGGGTCAGGCAATGCCCAATCTGCCGCCAATGCACCAAATCGCGGCTGTGGAAGATCGGAACGCCGGGGAAATAACAAAAACTGCTTGTGACCAGATAATAATCTTCGCCCACGCGACAAATGCTGGGGTCAGGATAGGTGCCGCGCAAAATAGGGTTACGGTAGGGCATGATTTACTCCAGTTGGATGGGTTGAAAATCGGGTAGGATAAATTGCGGGCATCCCCACCCCAAACCCCTCCCCACTGAGTGGAGAGGGGCTTCAATAAGCCGTTTTACTCCCCTCGCTACTCGGTGGAGAGGGGCCGAGGGTGAGGATTGACTATACTACACTCGCTCAATCTGACCCTTCAATAAACGACACAAGGGCCTGATATTTGGGCGCGGTGGTGATGTCCTGATCTTGATATTCCAAGACCCCCCAACTGCCCCATTTGCTATATTCGCCCGTACTGGAAAAGTTCATAAACAATCCGCCGCCGAGGTCTTGCCATTGGGTCAGATATTCGGTGTAGAGTTCGCCCATGCGTGGATGGCGGTTGGCTTCGATAAATAGGTTGGTGACAGTCTCGTTGTTTTCCGCACCACCGACGCCTAACAAATGTTGACCGCCTTCATAGGCCACTAATTCAAGACTGTATTGGGCAGCGACCTGTACATTGGCCTCAATCCAGCCGCGTACCTCACCACGAATATGCTCCCCGGCGATGTCCAAAATCTGATCAACCGTCATACTGGCGACGGCGGTTTCATTGCCCGCACTGCCGATAAAATCGCCATTGAGGTTGCCACTGAAATAGGGCGCGATGGCGATGGCGTCGGCGTGTTCAGAGGCGTTTTGCCATGTGGCGACCTGCTCGGCTGTCCATGCGTTGGCGGCTTGGGATGCCAGCACGCGCACTAGGCGATCTGTCCCGCCAAAGACCTCCTGCCAAATCGTAAACATCTCGACGGCCCGCTGGGAATGGTAAAACAATCCGGCCTGAAAATCATCCGATGACAAACCAAGCGCCCGGCCTTGTTCAATCACATACCCCGCCTGCGAAAACTGGCCGTTCCATGTCTCGTTGGAATATTCAATATAGGCCTTGAGAGAGGGATCAAGCTGGTCGCGCACAAGGGTGGCGAATTGGCGCACAAAATCATCGGAGGCCATGTGCGGCATGTTAAACCATGCGTCGGCGTGCAGGGTGTTGGCTAATTGCACCAGATATTCCACCGCCACCCCTTTGACCGATTGGCGCGGGTCGGCGGGTGTGGGTCGGTCTGCCCATTCCTGAAGCGTCGAATTATTGGTATTCAGCAAATCCATAAACCGCAGTGCCTTAAACGGGGCAAGGCGTTCCAAAAACAGGGGATGGAAAGGTTGGGTCTGATAGGTTTCCTCAAATCCCGGCATCAAAAAGCGGATATTACGAATGGGGTTGGCGGGATTGGTCGCCAGAATCGAGAGCCACAGCGGGTTATTGTCGGCGGGATAATTGACCACCATGCGCCCGGTTTCCTCACTCACGATGGTCGGTGGATTGTTGGGGAAGCCGAGTTCGCCCTCGCCATCATAGAGCAAGACATAATCACCACCGGGGTGATGACCTGCCGTAAACATGACCGTTTCGGCTGACTGGCCTTCTTCCAATGAGGCAATCCAGCCATCGGGGGTCAGGGCTAATGGCCCGCCCTCGCCCCAATTCGCCCCCTGCCGCTGCGAAATCCAATCACGCGACATTTTGAAAGCATCCACAAACATCCATTCGGTTGACCAATCCACTAACCCGGCGAGATTCGTGCCAATAGGCGGGGTGGTCTGTTGGGACGCCACAGGAGATGGAGACGGCAGTGCGGCGCTCAAGATGACCACGATGAGGAGGAGTGGACAAAGTTTAGGTCGCATCATGTGAAATTTCCTGCTGCATAAATTCAACAAAACGGCGGGTTTCGGGTAAGATCGCGGCGGGGTCGGCAACATCTTCGCGCCAGCCATGTCGCCAGCGGAGCGCCTTTTGAATGAGGTCGGCCCATTGCGGCAACTGCTGCATTACCCAAGCGGCGGCGCGGATCTTGGAGACCTGTTCGCCATGTGTACAGCTATACAAGGCACGGCACATGGTCAAAATGGCATAACTTTGATAGGGGACGCTGGCGTCATCCTTCAGCCATTCATGCCAATGGGCCGCGTGGTCTTTGATATTTTCGATAAATTCTTCGGTGGCAATCGGGCCGATAATCGCCTGTGCGGGTGGGCCAAACAATGGAATACCCTGTTCGCGCACCACGTACCAATTAACCAGCCAATCGCGCCCGGCCTCAATGATATGGAAGGGTTCGCCGGGGCTGATAATGCCGATGGGACTGGCTTCGGTACGGAAGGTTTTTAGGCCATGCAGGGACAAATAGGCGATTTCAAGGCGGCTGTCCCACTGCGGATGCTGCGCGATGAAGTCATGGTGCATGGCATCCAATGTGGCAAATTCGACAGGGCTTAAATCCGAGGCCAGCGCCGCCAACAGGTCAATATCGCTGATGGTGGGGTCAAAATCACCCGTCACCAAAGAGCCATACAGATACAGGCCGACCAGCTTATCACCCAAAATAAGCTGTACCTGGGTGAGCAGGGTTTCCAATAGCGGGTAGAGTTGGGGGTCAAGGTTTGGTTGCATGGGGAAAGTATAGTGCAGAAGATGGGAGAGGGGAAGCAGGGTACAGGTGATTAGCGGGCAAGACGATAATATTTCAATTCAGCGGTATCGGCGGGACGGCTTTCGACGCGCCAACCGGACTGCTCCAAAACCGCTAATCCAGTCTCGAATTTTTGGGTGGCCTCATGTGTCAGGGCCGATCTTTCACGCCATTCCTTGACCACGATCTCCAAACGCCACGCATACCGCACCGCCTCAAGGAAAAGGGCCTCCGGGTCGTCCACTTCGGGCATTCGCGGGAAATGGTCATGGAAGGCCACGATATAGGCGATGGCTTCATCTCGATAGCGATGGATGGAGAGGAGGTAGGCCAAGTGGTGTACCGTTGGGCGGATGGAATGCAGCGGGCCGGACGGGGCATTTTGTACCCATTCGGCCTCGTTATCGAAATAGGGTGGTTTGTGGGGCGCACGGCGGAAGGCGATCATCATGACCACCCATATGCTCACAGCGGCGCAAATTAGCAAAATGATGAGTGTGGTCGGTGTCATGCTGCCCCTGTATATGACCATTTTGGGGAGGCACAGGGCCACTCCCCTACAAACATATCCCGTTTAATCCGCTGCGCTGGCAATTGCTGAGGCGGCTGTTTCGGCTTCGGCCTGTTGGCGGTTCAATTCGCGCACCTGATAGATATTCCAAAAAGCAAACAAGACGAAGGCGATGGAATAGATGAGCATATAGGGCGAAATCGCGGGCACTTTGATCAGCGCAAGGATAAATCCCAAGAAAGCATAGACCGCCAAGCCCAACTCGCCAAGCGTAATCATATCTACCTTGAGAACATAACGACTGCCTGACCATTTTTGGCCCTGTCGTGTAATGCGGAATTTGGGCGTGCGTTTAAATTCACGCTCGACCCCCGGTCGGTGGAAGGCATTTAAGACGGCTTTGCTGTTGCTGAGAACGACGGCAGCCCCCACCACAAACTGCACTGGGAAATAAATCAGGGCATCGCGCCAATTGCGATGCAGTTCCAATTGGGCCAGCGCGATAAGCAGAGGTGGAATAATGCCGAATGCCCCGATAATGCGCAGGTCGGGCAGTTTGTCAAACATATCGCCTACCAGCAAAATCGGCGTCAACAGAAACACCAACAAAATAATCGGCTGTACCACGTATTGCGAAAGGTGCATCAGACCCATAAATTTCTTGGGTAGTGAAAAGCGTTTGGATTTCATCAGTGGCACGGCATGTTTAATCAGGCACTCGGTTGAACCTGTCGCCCAACGTGCCTGCTGCATCTTATAGGCCTGCACCTGCGGCGGTAGTTCACCGGGGACAGCGACATCCACCAGATACAGGAAATCCCAGCCTTTCATCAGGGCGCGATAGGACAGGTCAAGGTCTTCGGTCAGGGTCGAGGATGACCAACCACCCGCATCATTAATGGCCTGAATCCGCCAAATCCCACCCGTGCCATTCATGGACATGGGCAAACGTCCCCGACTGCGGGCCACCTGCTCGATAGCAAAATGACCGTCAATGTTGAGGGCTTGGGCGCGGGTCAGCCAGTTGTAATCGAGGTTGAGATGCTCCCAACGGGTTTGGATCAGGGCCAATTTTGGGTCACGGCTGAAATAGGGCATGGTACGGCGTAAGAAGTCAGTTGGCGGAACAAAATCGGCATCAAAGACGGCTACACAGTCGGTTTGGGTGTATTGCATGGCATAGGCCAACGCCCCGGCTTTATACCCCTTGCGGTTGGGACGGCGTACAAGGGTAATGTTTTTGAAGCCCTTCGCCTCCCATTCGCTAATTTTGGCTTGGACGACCTCGGTGGTTTCGTCGGTGGAATCGTCCAAAACCTGAATAAATAGTTTTTCACGCGGGTAATCGAGGCCGACGCAGGCATCTATGAGGCGGTCAATGACGTGCGATTCATTATAAATGGGCAGTTGGATAGTGATGGAGAGCAGTTCATCGTCGCTCACCTCGGGGCGAACGGGATGTTTGTGTTTGGTGAAATAATAAATCACCAGCAATACACCAAAACTGCTGACAAAAATGGTTAGAAAAACGGCTGATACGACATAGAGAATCGCAGCAGCATTTAGGAAGACATCTACCAGCACGAGTTCAAACCCTTTGTGATTAGGTAAACATTGCGTTCCCCATTATATAGATTATTGGCGGCGCGGGTAGTGGCGAGTATGTTACTATGTGGAATGGAAACACGGATACAAAATGGTGCAGAAATCAACGTGGGAGTCCAACATGAATCACCAGAACAATTCCCCTATTCCCGAAGCCATTCAGCAACAAGATGGTTTGGTTGAAAGCCTCAAAGCCAAGCTAGACCGAGAGCGCACGCCCGTTGAACGATTTGCGGACAGCGCGGCCCGTATGGTTGGCAATATGCGATTTGCCATTGCAAATTTTCTGTGGTTTGCCGTCTGGATCATTCTCAATATCGAGGTGATTCCCGGTCTCAAGCCTTTCGACGCCTATCCCTTCAGCTTTTTGACAATGGCGGTCTCGTTGGAGGCGATCTTTCTCTCCATTTTTGTGCTGATCTCTGAAAATCGCAGCGCGGCGGTATCGGAACTACGCGAGGAAGTGGACGTGCAGATGGACATTATCATGGAATACGAGATTACACGCTTGGCTTCGATGGTCAATGCCATCCTTGAGAAACTCGATATCGAATCCCCGGTCAAGGACGATTTGGATTTTATGCTCAAGCCCCTTGATATTGAAAAAATCGAGGACGGTCTGAAACGACAAGTGATGCAAAAATAGCTGGGTTACTCCCAATCCTCTAATTTGAGGCCATCCACACGACCAAACTCCGCCGTGTTGTGAGTCACGAGAGTCAAGTTGTTTGCCAGTGCAATGGCCGCAATCAGCATATCGAGTGGGCCAATGGGTGTACCAAGTGATTGTAATTTGGCTCGCATTGGCCCATAGATAACCGCTACCTTATCATCGAAGGGCAATGAGACAAAGCGATCCAAAAAGCGTTGTTGTTTTGCCAACGTCTTTTCAGGATAGTCACTTCTCGCGGCCCCATAAAATAATTCTGCTTTTACGATTGAGCAAACAGCAATATCGTCAGGGTCAACTGCCGCCAGTCTGCTTGTGATTTTTGTGAACGCTGATTTAGATGGCGAATGATGGTATTGGTGTCTAACAGATAGCTCATACAATCTCATCCCGAATTTCATGCTCACCCTGATCATCACGTTCAATGGGGTCATCAGCAAGGCTGCCAGATGTCTCATCAATAAATTTGAGCCATTCTGACCGGCTCATTTCAGATCGGGGTATAAGTACGGGCTGCAAAACTACAATCGCCTCGATCTCTTGACCCCATAGTTCATCTGGCATTTCCAATTGCAAAATGCCGTCTGGCCCAACCCGCGTCCGAAATTTCATCGCTTCCATAACATGTCGCCTCCTCGCATTAAAATTGTTGGTTTTTCTGGCATGGATACCGTCCGATTTTAATTAACCCCAAACGCTCATCAACGTGTTCTGGCAGATTGATACGAAAGATTAGAACGGTTACACGTGCTTCGGCGGTGAGGAGTTCAATCACGCCATTAGCCACGCGAAAATGCTCCGACCACGCATGTTTGCGAGGATTATAGAAAAATGTGAACTCATCTGTCAGAGGATCAAAGGAACCGACATCACTGCTTTTGTAACTATTACAATCATAGCAACTCAAACATAGATTCTGTTCCTCTGTAGGCCCACCATGCTTTTCCGGTCTAATATGGTCAATGGCAAATGGCAAAAAGTTATCTTCCTGCCCCAATAAACAATACTCACAACACCCACCTGCCCTAGCAATAACCAAGCGTCGCAGTGATACCTTGATATAAGTCATTCGGGTGCCGCCAACTTTTGCCGTGCCCGAATTTTGAGCATATTCACTAAGTGATTCATACGCCGAAACTCGTCCAATTCCATCTGTTCGGCATCGGTCAAATTGCCATTGCGATTTTGCTCAAGCAGATAAAGCGAGCGTTGCTTTAGGGTTTCTGATGGCTGAAAAGCAATGAGTCGCTCGTTGCTTGGCTCAGAGGTGAGAAACTCCACAATCTCATCAAACATGGTGTTAGGTGGTGCAATTTCCATAACATTCCCTTTCAAATTTCATCGCTGACCTCCCCGCATAATTGGGATGTATGGCAGATTTATAGGCTATTATAATCCTAATTGGGTCTTTATCGTCCAAAGGAGTATATCATGCGCAACTTCCCCATTTTTGATGGTCATAATGATGTGTTGATGAGTTTTGCACCCCCCTATTCGCAACCCATTGGCACATTTTTTCAGCGCAACACCGACCGACACTTTGATCTGCCACGCGCCAAAGACGGGCATTTTGGCGGGGGCATATTTGCGGTGTTTATCGAAGATGCCTCCTCAATGGCCCTGCTGCAAAATCTGAATAATTTGTCGCAGGGGGGCAAGATTGAGGCAACGGCGCTTGATTTTGCTGCTGCCCAACAGGCTACCATGCACATGGTCGCCAATTTTCACCGTATCGCCAAACTTTCCAATGGGCAAATGAAGGTGGTGCGAACAGCCAACGAACTCGATGAGTGTTTGCGGACAGGGGTCGTCGCGGCGGTGCTGCACTTTGAGGGCGCAGAACCCATCGGGCCGGATTTGGATGAGTTAGAAGTCTATTATCAAGCGGGGTTGCGCTCGTTAGGGATTGTGTGGAGTCGTCCGACCCTGTTTGGCGAAGGTGTACCGTTTATGGTGAATCATACCCCCGATACTGGCCCCGGCCTGACGGATTTGGGCAAGGCACTGGTCAGGGCGTGCAATCATATGGGGATTTTGATTGACCTCTCGCATCTCAACGAAAAAGGCTTCTGGGATGTGGCACGGATTTCGCGGGCGCCACTGGTCGCTACCCATTCCAATGCCTATGCACTCGTGCCGATTACCCGCAATTTGACCAATGCCCAATTGGATGCCATCAAAGAATCGGGCGGCCTAGTTGGTGTAAATTTGGTGACGGCCTTCCTTAATGCCGATGCCAGCACCCGCACCGATGTGGCAATAGAAACGATTGTGCGGCACTTTGACTATCTGATTAATCGCATGGGGATTGAGCATGTCGGCTTTGGGTCGGATTTTGGGCCAATTGATATTCCTGTGCCAGATGTGATTCAGGACATCACAGGCTTGCCCAAAGTCATTAACGCCCTGCGACAGGCGGGGTATGGGGATAGTGACTTGCGCCGCATCGCCTATGAAAATTGGGCGCGGGTGCTGCGGAAGACGTGGGTTAGCTAGACGATTGATAAAGGTTGAGAGATGGGCAGTCAAAGATGGGTTGTTGAGGTTGCGGGCGAACAACACAAAATTCGTGTTCTGCATGATTTCTATCCGGGCCTATTTCGGAGAAGAGCCGAAATGACTGTTTGGGTAGATGGTGAAATCATCTATGAGATCACAACCAAAAATTATATGCTCTTGGTGGATGTTTATCCGATCAAAGTTGGGAACACGGAATTGGTGATACGAGTTCAACCACCGCGATTTCCCTCGAGCACGTACCGCGTGTCTCTGGAAAAAGATGGAAAGCGCCTCTGATTTGCCAGCTTATCATATCGGACGAAACTGGGTCAGGATTTTTGAGTAGGTGGGGTACTGGGTTGAATTGCAGAAAATTGAGGGGCGGGTATCATGGGTGACGCCAAATAGGGAGAAACAAGAGTAGTAGAATCGGCGAAATTGATGACCAAAGATGAGTTTCAGGCGCTTTTTGAGCAGGTCATTGAAGAAACCATCCAGATGGCAGAGGAATATCATCAATTGACCCTGCCTCGAAATGTCCGCATACGCTTACTACAGAAAGGCGGGGCGGCTCGCGTGGTGTTGTTCGACATCGAAAACGCGCTAGAACGACTCTATTTTGATGAAACACATTTTCATTGGGTTATGGATGTTGGCGTAAAAGGCTATCATCTCAGCAACGATTACACTATGTTGCTTATCATTCCTAGTGGACATGATCCGGGGCCGCTGGAAAGCACTTGGAACTATTGTTCCGGACAAGGCCCATTCAAAAAATTGGTGTTTATGGATTTGGATGTATTGGATGAAGATTAGGCACGCGGCTTAGAATTCTAAGGCACGCAGACGCGCACGCAGGGCCAATGTTTCAGGCGAGTAATTGGCTTCAATTTCCTGTTGGATGCGTTCGGCATTGGCGTCCGACTGCTGCACATAGGTGTCCACTTCGGCGCGGTGGGTAAGATAATAGGCAAGGACGGCGTACACATCACCTAAATTCAGGGTGGGATAGCTATCAACAATACCCTCCGCCGTCTCCCCTTGATGAAAGGCATGAATCACCAACTCCAACAGCACCCGCGTTTGCCCAATGCGAATTTTGCCGTTTTTGTCAGTTCGTAGGGGTACATCCATTACAATGGGGGTTGCAATCATCATATAAATCTCCTTAAGGCCATTATAACAGCAAAATGGGCCTACCAGAGATTTTTCCAGCAAGCCCATTTTTGGCTAGGAGATTAGATTGGTTCGACGGATAAAACTGGTCAGTGACTAATTGATCCTAGTGTTTGACGGGGGGGTGGGTTTTCAGATATTGTTTGACTTCGGCTTCCCGATGTCGCTGCCAACGCTCAACCAGCATCCCCACGATGATAAGCAGAACCACTGGAACTCCAACGCGCAGCAGAAACAGCCCGATTACGCTTAGGGTCAATAACAATCCGTCCATCTTAGCCTCCTACCAGTTATTTTCTGGTGTAATTTCGTGTCCTGTTGTGTTTAGTTGATTACAGGATACCAAATTGAGGGGGACGGCTACATTCGGCAAGCACCGTATTTTCGGCATGGGGTGTTCACCCCAACAACCTATGGGGGTACGGTCTAGCGGAGCACCATAAAATCAGCTTGCTCACAGGCCGACAGCATCTGGCGGATGTCGTCATAATCGGCGTCTTGCACGGCGGCGAATCGCTCAATAAGCCCCCGCGCCAATATCGCCTGCATCGTTGGATTGGTATGGGCATGGACTAGGACAGCCTGAATATCGGATTTGAGGCTGATTGGCAGATGGGTGGCGACGGCAAAGGGCTGAATCGTCGAAGGGCCAAGCGTATCAATCACCCGTAATTGATCGCGCAGATTGCGATGATCGCGTAGTTCAATCGCCAACACTTGAGAGTCAATCGCGGCGGCATCAATCTCCCTGTGGCTGACCAGCGCAATCGCTTTTTGGTGAAAACCCGCCTGCACAACTTTTCCAAAATAGCCCCTCGTCTCGCCCTGCTTGACTAAGGTATAACGGGTAATGCCATAACCCGATTGGGATAAGGGTTCGTTATAGGCCCATGTACAGCCACGCAGATCGGCAAAAGTTTGATAGGGGCTGTCGCGGTGGACGATCACATCCGAAAAATAGATGGGCCGATTCTGATAGCGTTCACCTTGCAAAACGGGGGCGGCAATGGCTTCTAGGGCTGGCGATGGGCGGCGGGGCTGGGTATACAAAATATAGGGCAGGCCGCAGATGAAACAGGCATCATAATCCAAAAGTTCATCATAGGCCGTGCCTACCACAAGTTCGGTTTGCAGGCCCAATTGATCGCCAATATAACGCACAAGGCTCTGATAGACGGGCAGCATGTTGGGGGCTAAAAATGTGACTACGCGGAATGTCGTGTTTGCCATTTTTTATATCCCCCAAGCGTCCAATTCTACAATGTAAATTTATAAAACTTGTTATCTACCGCCATTTTGGGAAAGGCAGGCGGTAAAACATCGGCGGTGACTTCGATAAAGCCGCTTTTTTCATAGAAGCGATGGGCAGCCTTAAATTTATCGGTTGTGCCCAAGAAAATCTCAGTGTAATCATGGGTGCGTGCCCAATCCAAGAGCGTTTGCAGGAGTTGACGGGCCACGCCACGTTCCCCACCCCGATAGTCCCGATTCACAAACATTTTGCGCAGAGCCCCCTGCCCATTGCCAATATCAAGCAGGCTGATCGTCCCAATCACTCGCTCACCCTCCAACGCGACCCAAAAATTGCCTGCCCCCTGCTGATAATAACCGGGGATGTTGTCCAAATCGGGTTGTTGGGCACGGGTAATCGGAATGTCAAATTCGGTGTTTTGAATGGTCAAAATCACATCCACCACTTGCTCAGTGTAATCGGGTGTAAATGGCACAATCTTCACGGATAGCTCCCAAAAATTGAGGTGTTTTGGCATTGGGCCGACTCCATAGATAGGTGGTTTCATTATAATGGATTTTAGGTATCCAAAATTAATTAAAGGTTGTCTTATGAAATCCTCTACTCCCCTTTTGGCGCAAGATGTACCCCAAAACATCATGCCGCGTGCCCCTTTGACACGCTTGGACGAAGCAGAAATTGATTTGCGCTTGTTCGTACCTGTCACCGACGCGCCCCAAGTTGAAGTGATTGAGGCGGGCGACAAACATGTCGAAGGCACCAATGGTGTCGAACTCAAGTTGCGCGTGCGGAATTTTCAGGTGGGCCAGCACGTGTTTCCAGCCGGGTCGAAGGCCAAAAAAATTCCGATGATTGGGGCGGCAGCGAAAACAGCCGAGACCGAACCGCACCTGCCCGATCATCTGCCCTTGCGCCTGATTCCCAAAACGATGACGGATGATCTTGATGAACCTTTGCCGGAGGCTGACGATGAAAATCAAGCCACCACCGTATTTTCCCCTGATAATCGGCGCGTGTTTTGTGATACCAGCTATCCTTGGGGCACGGTTGGGCGGGTGGATACGCCGGTCGGAATTGCCAGCGGCGTGATGGTCGGGCCGCGCCATTTGTTGACCGCTGCGCACGTCATCTATTGGAAACGCGATGGTTCGACGGCGTGGGTGCGCTTTCGTCCGGCCTATTTTAATGGCAGCACGCCGTTTGGGGAGGCGTGGGGCGTGCAGGTTTATTACAAATATCAAGTGCGCGGGCCAATGATTGACGAAATCGAGGGGCGCTATGATTACGCAGTGGTCGTGCTGGATCGGCGCGTTGGTGATTTGACAGGCTGGATGGGGTCACGCGCCTATACCGACGAATGGGACGGCAAGCCGTATTGGTCACATATCGGTTATCCGGGCCATACGACGGGCAGCAATCGGCCCACGTATCAAGCTGGTATCGCGCTGGATGGGATGGATTGGCAGGACGATAGCCACGAATCAATGGCACATCGCGGCGATGTGTGGCCGAGTCAATCCGGTGGGCCGTTTTTTGGTTGGTGGGCAGGTGAAAAAGGGCCGCGTGTGGTGGCGGTGCAAAGCTCGCGCAATGCCCGCGAAAACAATGCCAGTGGCGGCCTTGAAATGGTGCATTTGATCACCGAAGCGATGGCAGACTGTCCCTAAGAAGAGGGCCGGATTTCGATGGCGCAGGTGCAGTGGGTGGTGTTGGTCGCACGAATGGAAGCTGGCGGCCAACATAGCTGCTGTTCGTCAGTGAGGGTCTGTTCCATCATCCCGCCACAGTGCCAACACGGGGCCAGCATCGTTTGGACAAGCGGCACACCAAAGACCTTGGCCCCCTCGGCGGCGCGATGTGAGTCATTAAAGATGGTTAGACCCACCCGACCATCGGCTTGAAAGGACAGTTGGCCCACAGGCAGCAAGCCCGCTTTGGTCATGCCCGCACCGGAGGGTAGATTTTCGGGTGCGTACAAAATCCAAAAACGCTCGGCCTCGCGGGATTCAATATGCAAAATGCCTTGCAGCAGATGGGGATAGATACCACGTCCTTGAAATTCAGGCAGAGTGGCAAAATCCCACAGATAGCGATTCCCGCGAGGCAAGGTAAATTTGAGATTAACTTCACCAATCGAGGCGGATTCGGTTGCCACCCACCCATAAGCGACAGGTTGACCTTCCCAATAGCCGATATAGGGCCGATGCCCCGCTTGGAGCCGCTGACGAACCTCATCAATAGGCAGCCGATTGAGCCGTGCCATCAGCAAGTGGTTGGTTGCCAGTCCAGTTGTGAAATTGGAGAGAGGGCGTAACAGCGGTAAGGGATCGTTTTTCCACCACGTCGCAAGGGCCATTCAAAATCATCCTCGAAACTGCAAAGAAAATGGCGAGTTATTTTAATTCTAAACAACTCGCCCCTATTTTCCTCCGCCTAAAGAGGGATTTTTTAGGCCATACTGCGCTGAGGAGCAGCACTACGATGGTTGCGTTTGCGATGTTTCAGCATTTCCGCCGCATAGTAGCTGCCGATGACAAAGGCCACTGCACCAAACTGCAATCCAATGCCCTGCCATGTTGGGAAAACGCCAAACCACAGACCCAACCAATAGGGGGTATTCAGATGTTCGATGGGGGTAATCGGCAGCCAACCCACCGCTTGCAACAGATGGACGGTGTTGCCCACCATCATAAACAGCACGGTCAAAATCAAAACTCCGGTCACGATCAACATGTGTTTATAGGGCAGGCGCGTCTGGAATTTGAAGGCGAGCACGCCGACAATGATGACCCCGGCCATACCGAGCGCAACCCCTTCTAACACGACGGCTACCCCCGCATCCAAGACCAGTGCCTGCAAAAATAGCACGGTTTCAAAGCCTTCGCGGTACACACTCGAAAAACCGAGCAGGGCCAATCCCAAAAATTGCCCGACTTCGGCACTGACCAGCTTCTTTTTGTGGCGATGGAAACGGGCCATCCAGCCTGTCCAATACAGTTTATGGAAGAACCAGTTGAGGATCACCAGCAAAACGACGACGGCAATGAGCGAGACTACCGCTTCTAATCGCTGACCAAATCGGGCGAGTGAGGAGAGCAAAATCTGGGCCAACCAGAATGTGAGGGCCGTTGCTACCAATGCCGCCCCTACCCCAACCACCATCGGAAGGCGCTGCTTTTTGCGATCCGCGACCATGCTCGCCATCAGTGCCGCCAAAATGACCACCGCCTCCAAACCTTCACGGAATACGATGGTGGCGGTGTTGAAGATAATCACATTCGGCTCGTTCGCCCCTGCGCCAATCAACACTTGGGCTTCGTTCATCTTTTTACCCAATTCGGCCCGAATCGCCGCGATTTCATCGGCAGGACGGTGATCGGCAAGGGCAGTCGCCAAACCGTCACTATCCCCGTTGCCCAACCAAAATAGTCCTTCGATTTCCGCACCCAATTGGGGGTCGAAGGCGAAAATCAGTTTTTCTGTGCCGGCTTCCAACATGCCATAGGCTTCAAGGCGGGTGCGTTCGGCGTCATCATAGCGGCCTGCGCGAACGGATGTGACCAGATCATCCAGCAGGGTCTTGGTGACAATAAAAGCCGATTCGGTGTCGTTTAGGTCTACCTTGACGGCAAGGGCATCCTCAACAATCGCAAGGGCCTCGTTTTCATAGGATTTGATGACCCCCGGCTCCCCAACGGCCTGCATGGTCGTTTCCATTTGGGCAAGCAGTTCAGCCAAGCGGTCAGCGCTGGTCGGATCCGTTTGGCTCATGACGGGGCGCAGTTCTTCAAAAATCGCTTGGGCCTGTTCACGGAAGGTGGTCGCTTCTTGGATTTCAATCGGCGCGGTGATTTCGCCATTCCGCACGCCCTGACTATATTCATAGTGAATCAGACTGATGAACAGATAGAGCAGGCGTCCGCGTTCCTCGATTTGCGCTCTGGAAAATTCGACGGGTTGATAGTTGGTCAATCCAGCGCGGATGGCGTCAATGTCAGCCTGCACCGCTGACCAATCTTGGGCTAAGGTGTGCTGCTGCAATTGGGTCACTTGGGTCTGCAAGTCGCTGACCGCCCCCTCCCCCAGTTTGGCCGTCATGTCGTCGCGCAAAATGGCCGCATAGCCCTGCAATTGGCCCGCATATTCGGCGGCACGCACCCCGTAATTTTTGCTGGCAGCATCTTCCAGATGATTGAGGGCATCGCGCAGGTGGAAATAGTAGGTGTCATTAAGGTCATTGCGAACCCGCAGCACAGCGTCTTCGGCGTCAAGGCTCCCACTGTTGAGCGCCGCGACAGCCTGTGCCGCGAGATCCGCGACGAGGGTTAGGCGTGTTGATGGTCGAAATTCGCGTAGACGCAGCCATGCCGCCGCACCCGCCAAATTATCGTGTTGTAAATCGGTCAATGCACCGCTGTAGCCTGCATATAACAGATTTGTCCACACTTGGCCGCGTGCCAATGCCAGCGCCCCACCCTCCCCATTTTGGGCCGCATCTAGGGCGGAGGTCAGGGCGGTATGAATGGCAGTATCGGCGTCGGGGGCAATATTGGCAACATCGGCTTTTAGCGCATCCTGATACAGCAAATCGGCCTGTTCGATTTTGTCATGGGCCGACACAAAATGCTCGGCGGGGTTTTCGGCACGGCCAGCCGCAAAAAGATCGCTTTGGGCCTCAAAAAATAAATCATTGATCTGAGCCGCTACCTGCCAATATTCCCTCTGTTCGGCGTGGGCAGAACGGGACTGGGCAGGTAGAAACATCAATGACACGGTTGCCAGCATCAGGATTAGGGCAAATTTTTGGGTACGGCGCATTGCAATTGACTCCATTCAATATCAGTTAACCTCACCCCAAAGGTTTATCTCGATTCGGGGCGATTTTTAGACAACCGCATGAATAAGGGCTTTGAGTAAGGACGTAACATGTTACGTCCCTACGAAATACCCTTTCAGTCCCGCTTGTCCATGCGATTTCTAACAGTACCTATCAGCCTAATTCCAATTCTAGGCCCAATTCGACGGCGGCTTGGGCACAGAGGGCGGCCATGGCCTCGGCTTTGGTCTGCGCTTCCGTGCCATAAAAATCGGCTTCTTCGGCGGTGAAGACCGTGCCGTCTTGTTCTTGGGTATATAGGTCATCGAGATAGGGCACAAGGTCTTCAAAACCGGCGGCAATTTGGGCATGTAGATCGGGGTTGGCATTTTCTACCAGCGGGGCGACCACGTTGTAGGTAATGTTCAGGCCGTTGATGATGCCAATGATGTCACTTAGGCGGCTGACCGCCACAAAGTAGGGCTGGGCAGATGCTTCGCCGCTGACAAACACCGAATCCTTCCACTGGTCGAAATATTCACTCATGGTGGGTAGCATCACGACCAACGCGGTGAAGGCATCTTCAAGGGTCGGTTCCCATGCCTCAATCGCCTCAATCATCTCACCCGTCGCGTCGTCGAGGGCAATCACCCCACCCAAGAAGATATTGGCTTCGGGCAGCACTTCACCCAATGCAATTTCGCCATCGCCGTCCAAATCCACTTCAAGCCCAACATAGGCGGGAATCGTGCCATACAGGGCGGGTTCGGTCACATAGCTAAAAATGTTGCCGGGTTGCTCGATTTGGGTGCCATCGGGCAGTTCCAGTGTCCAATCAAGGGCTTCGTCGGGGGATTCTTCACCACTGGGGCCAGCGTCAATCCATGTATCGTAATAGGCCAGCGTGGGCACACCTGCGATAATACCTTCTTGGGCTTCATAGGCATTGCTGGCGGTTAACCATGCGGTTTGGGCGACAGGCAGCATCCCGCTCAGTTCGGCCTGATTGTTTGCCCACAGCGCGGCATAGTCAAATTCGGCTGCTTCGGCCAATTGATAATAGCGCTCGGCAATGGCCCGTAGCATCTCGGTGTTTTCTTTCATCAGCGCCGACTGGTCTTGGGCGTAGGTTTTGATGGGAGTCAGGTCAATATTTGCTTGGTGGCGGGGGGCGGCCTGAACCTTCATCACCCCAACCGTGCATAACGCCATCACAAACAATAGCGACACAATACGCTTCACAGTTAATTTTCCCCTTAAGCATCGAAGTTTCATCTACTAAACATGGCAAGGTTAGCATGGAAAATGGCTTGATAGGTAGGTTTGCGGTTAATTGCTGGCTTGTAGAGACCGAACTTATTTTTTGATGGGGATAGGGGAATCCCATTGCAGTGCATTCAGTCAAAAGTTTACATAGGTAAAGTTTTCGTGAAATCCGGTACAGATCACTCATCATTTATTTAGCTTCTCCCAAGATAACACTAGGCTTGGTTTGCCAAAATCCTTGACAGCGCATCTATTCATTCCCTGTAGGAGTAACCCGCTGTGATTAATCTGATTTATGCCAGTTCCGCCACAGAAATGCTGACCGAACCCGCCCTGCTCGAAATCTTGGAAAAAGCCCGTGAGAAAAATGCTCGTTTGGGCATCACCGGGATGCTGCTCTATCGCGGTGGTAATTTTTTGCAGGTCTTGGAAGGGGAAGACGAAAGCGTGCGGGAGCTTTATAAGGTGATCCGGCAAGACCAACGCCACAAAGGGGTGATGTTAATCGCCGAACGTCCCGTATCCGAACGGAATTTTGCAGAATGGAAGATGGCCTTCGTCAATCTTCAGTCGGTTAAGCCAGAGGATGTGCCGGGATACAGCGAATATTTGAACGTCAATTTTACGGGCGAGACGTTCTCCAACAACCCAACCTTTGCCCATCGCTTACTGCGTATCTTCCGTGATTACATGCGTTAAAGGCACGTTTTCAATTGCTATTTGATAAATGTGACATTGGTCACAACGAATAGTTCCGATTGGCATTACTCTGTCGCGCAAGAATCCATACAATGGGAGACATGAGTATACGATTGGAAGAAATTCGAAGGGTTACTGCTTTACGCCACCTGTCGGAAGACTGCCAACGCGGTCTAGCCGAAGTGATGGTACGTCGCACGTTTGCTCCCGGCGAGATGATTTTTATCGAAGGGGAGCAGGCGCTGGGGATTTGGTTTGTCCTAAGCGGGCGGGTACGGATTTTGAAACATTCGATGACAGGCCGCAGCCAAGCATTGTGTATCGCGCAGTCGGGTAAATGTTTTGGGACGTGCCCACTATTCTCCACTGAAAGCAATCCGGCCAGCGCCCAAGCGCTCGATGACGTGACATTGTTGGTCTTGCCCGACGACCAGGCTACCGCTTTGATGCGGGAAAATCCCTGTCTGGTAAAGACACTGCTGCAACTTTACAGCGAGCGGCTGGATCAATTGGCCCGTCTGAGCGAATGTCTGGCGATGTGGACGGTGGCCCGTCGGCTGAATGACAGTTTATTGAATAACGCGGTGCCGGATCCCCCCTATCTCATTGTCCATCTGACCCACGAGAAATTGGCAGAATTGGCGGGGACGGTGCGGGAAGTGGCCTCCCGGCATCTGGAAAAATTAGCCGAGCATGGCGTGGTTGAATTGCACAGCGGCTATCTCTACATTATCCAACCATTGCAGCTTCAGTGATCGAGGAACATCATGCCTGTCTCAACTGAGGTCGTCCGGGGATTCGGCTTATCCAAATCCCTTAGCGAAGAAACGCTTGCAAGGATTAGCTCGGCTGCCATGCCTATCAGCTTTCGGGCGGGTGAGGTCTTTTTCCAACAAGGCGAAGATTTCAGCGCGTTGCATTTGGTACAGACGGGCCATGTCAAATTATTCCGCCAGTCGGGTGAAAAAATCCAGATTTTGGCGGTGGAACATGGCGGTGGGACGTTTGGAGCCGAGACGCTCTTTGCGCATACACCCTGTCCCTGCACCGCCCAAGCACTGACGGCTGGCAGCGCCCTCATGATTCCCGCCGATACGCTCATGGCCCTGCTCGAAGGTCAGCCCGATTTCATGATGATCTTCTTGGAAGTCATCTCCCAAAAACTGCGCCAATTTACCAATCTGGTACACAGCCTTGCCTTTCGAGATGTGCCCACCCGTCTAGCCGAGGTCTTGTTGCAGCAGGAATGGATAGAAACCGCCCACGGCATCGCCATTCCGCGTATCCTTTCGCAACAAGATTTGGCCGCGAACGTTGGCACAGCACGCGAGGTAGTCTATCGCACTCTCAAAAAATTTGAGCAAGACGGCCTGATTCGCATTCTGCCCCACGAATACATCGTGCTGGACGCGGGTCGGTTGCTGCGATTGGCCGATCAAGAGTGCTGATTTCTCCTTCAAAAATCAGCAAAGTTCATAAAACATATGTTCTATTATTGACACTTATATGGGCCTAAGTTGAATTCGTAACCGTGGTTACGGATTTATGGGGGTGGGTTATATGGAATGGCGCGTCAGTGACCGTTAATCAACAGGATATGTGGTAGAGAAGATTTGAGGAATGTGACTTGGGTCACATTTTTTATTTTTGGGTGGTGGCATCCTTAGAACATATCAGTCGTCATAAGGAGTAGAACACATCATGAACACGACACGACGCGGATTTTTGAAAGGTGCAGCCGGAGCGGTGGGAGCCGCCGCGCTGATGAGTTTACAAGGTCATACAGACGAGGTTTTGGCGAGAATTGTTGGCGATCCGAAAAAAGCCTATGCCCAAGCTGGCACGTATCCCGCTAATATGATGGGCGCGGAACTACCGCCTGTCTCACAGGAAATCTATCTCGAAACCCCGCACAACATTCGAGAAATCGCCCCCGGCGTGGCCTATGAATTATGGTCGTTTAATGGTACAGGCCCCGGCCCCCATCTGCATGTCAAAGAGGGTGAACTGGTCAAATTTAGCATGACTAATCCCGACGACCATATGCAGCATAGCATTGACTTTCACGCCGCGCAGTTGGCATGGGAAAAGTATTATCAGGCGGTCAACCCCGGCACAACCCACGCCTTTGATTGGACACCCAATTTCCCCGGCGTGTTTATGTATCACTGCGGCACCCCCCCGGTGTTGGCGCATATCGGCAATGGGATGCACGGCGCGATTGTCGTTCAGCCGAAAGATGGCTGGCCCGAACCGGCCCGCGAATATGTCTTGGTACAAAGTGAGTGGTATCTGGGCGACCCCGAAGCGGACGGCGTGCGGCGCGGCAACACCCAAAAAATGACGGCTGGAACACCCGATATGGTGGTCTTTAACGGCTACCTCAACCAATATCAGACCAATCCGTTGGTAGCTGATCCCGGGGAACTGATCCGGCTGCATGTGTGCAATTGTGGGCCGACGGTATGGAGCGCCTTCCATGTGATTGGGGCGATTTTTGAAGCGGCCTATGCCGATGGCAACCCACTCAATAAGCAGGTTGGGATGCAGACGGTCACTATTCCCCCCGGCGGTGGCTACACGGTTGAAATGCGGATTCCCGACGAAGGTTTCTATCCCTTTGTGACGCACAGTTTTGCGTACACCGGACGCGGCGCGTTAGGGATTATTAAGGTCGGCAATCCCACCATGCCCGAAACGACTCAAATGTCAGGCGGGCATTAGTCCAGATTTGTCCTATTCGACGTGGGGGTAGGCGTTCCTCCCACCTATCCCCCACAATCCCTATATAGGTTGAGCCATTAAAAACACGGGGCTAAAGCCACCGTGCTGAAGCTAGGGTGTAAAGCGGGTCAGTTAATATGTAAACCGCTTTAGCCCATCCAGGCTTGCCATTGTTCCGGTAGCGGCTTTTGCATGGCTTTCAGATAAACGTCGGCCTTTGCATAAAAAATGAGCAGGGCTTCGCGGTAAGTGTGGAAATTGACCTCAGCGGGCGGTTTCCAGCCACCACGATCAACGGGCTTCTGCAAATCGGCTTCACTCAACGCCGCCAATGTGGTATCCATTTCGGCGTCCAGTTTGGCGAACCACGCTTTCAATTGGGCAAGATTGGTTTCAACCGATTTATCGGCATAGCGATAGCTAAAATCCAGTTTGAAGGTCTTGAAGGAATTGATATAGGCGACCTGCACCTCGCCCATTTCGCGGCAGAGCGCCCCCAAAGTCGGATTGTGTGGCAATCCGTAGGTCAAATCGGTGTCGGTGAGGAGATCGAACATTTGGGATCGCAAGGCGTGGGTCATGTGCAGCACATCTGAAAATCGAGTGACAAGACTGTTCATACTTTTTCCCCTCGGTTCATTTTTGAATGTGAATTACACTCCTGATTATATAGCACATCCGTTCTGGTGTCATTGTGACAAATGTCACAAGTTTTCTTCCAACCACTCAAGCTGCCGGAAAAAGTAGGGCAGCCCTGCTTCATATTCACGCTGAATCCCATTGGCTTTGGCAAGCGCAACCGCATCCAGATGACTCAGCAACGAATAAAAGGTGGCTCGTTGTTGATGATACTCCGGTAAAGGGTGGAGGGTTTGATACCCCGCATATAAAGGCGCATTGCTGCCGGGGCAGGTTTCTGACCATTGCACATCCTGTTTAAAATCCCACGCTAGGTCGCCCGCAATGGCCCATTCAAAATCCAAGATTCCGGTAATCTCGCCGTTCTGCTGCAAAATATTCTCAAAATGATAGTCCAACGGGATATGCCCTCGCTGTCCACTACATCAAAGCGGATCACATGCGAATCGTTCACCAACAGCACCTTATTGGCCCAGCCGCGTTTGGGTTTGGCGATAGATTCCACCGGACCCAAATGATGGGCGTGCCAAATGCGCTGAATGGCGGGTATGGTCAAAAAATCTTCAGTCATCTTTCACCCCACTGGAGTTGATGTGGGTTAAGATTATCGCATGATTTTTTGCCCAGACGAAAATTTGCATCTCCCCACAGGCGAGTTATACTATTGTTGCGCTCGCAACAGTTCGGGGCGCAACAAAAATTTACACTTTTGGGATGGTTCTTTTTTAGGCTTTACGATTTCGCTAGAGTTTAAAACATCATGTCATTTGACGATTTTGATTTGGATCACATTCCAAGCAATGCGCATCGGCTCTATCGCCTCATTCATGATTTGTATGTGGTGGTGGACGCGGGTGATCGTGATGTTTTGGAGCCGTTTGGCTTGACCCCATCACAATATCGCGTACTCGTATTGCTTGATGCTGACTATGGGCAGCGCCTCATTACACTCAGTGACCGCCTCTTGGTCGCCCGCAGCACCATTACCCGCCTGATTGACCAAATGGAACACGCCGGGTGGGTCCATCGTGTAGATGACCCCTCTGACCGCCGTGCTCAACACGTGGCCCTGACCCCACTGGGGTTAACACTTCGCAACCAAGCCTATGCTGCTCATGAACATTCCATTGAAGACCGGATGGGTGTGTTGGGAGAACGCGACCAACAACGCCTAATAGATTTTTTTTTGCGAATGCGAGCCGCCCTGCGGAACCGCATTATCGAAAGCGACAGTCAAAAGAAGTAGGAGGATAATTCCGCGAGTAAAACTCAGATCCTTAGTCTCGAATCATTTTGTTTAGCTACAAAAGAGGGAGTTTTTAGGAAATGAAGCGTGTATTAACATCACTATTGCTGTTGGTAGTAGTGGTTGTGACGCTGGTGCCCCACACCAATACTGCCAGTGTCAAACCCGCCAAAGCACAGGACGAAAGCCTCTTGATTTGGGCCGACGCCACCCGCACCCCCCCATTGACCGAACTGGCTGCACAATTTACTGAAGAATATGGCATTGAAGTGACCGTGCAAGAAGTGGCAATGGGTGAAATTCGCGCTCAACTGCCCGTTGCTGGCGCGGTTGGCACTGGCCCGGACATCATCATCGCTGCCCATGACTGGATTGGCGAATTGGTGTTGAACGGCGCGGTTGTGCCAATTAATTTGGGCGACAAAGCCGATCTCTATACCGAAGCGTCCAAGAAACTGTTCACCTATAACGGCGAACTGTATGGTGTGCCCTATGCGGTTGAAAACGTGGCCTTCTTCCGTAACCCCGAACTCGTACCGGACGCCCCCGCGACGTTTGATGATGTGAAGGCGATTACCGAAGAACTGGTCTCCTCCGGGCAGTCGTCCTATGGGTTTATGATGCGTGACGAAGACGCCTATCATTCCTATCCGATCATCAGTGCTTTTGGTGGTTATGTGTTTGGTCTCGACGAAAACGGCAACTATAATCCCGGCGACGTTGGTCTGGACAGCGAAGGCGCTCTGGCCGCTGCCTCTTGGATTCAAGAAATGGCCGCCGCTGGTTACTTCGTGCCCGAAATGAACTACGACCAAATCCACACCCTATTTGAAACGGGTGAAGCCGCCATGTTTATCACGGGTCCTTGGGCACTGCCGCGTATCCGTGAATCGGGCGTCCCCTATGCCATCAGCGACATTCCCGCTGGCCCGGCTGGCCCCGGTCAACCCTTCATCGGTGGACAGGGCTTCATGATTAGCGCCTTCAGCGAGAATCAACTGTTGGCGGAAGCCTTCTTGCTAGACTTCATGACCGCTGAAGAACCCATGAAGGCGATGTATGACGCCGATCCGCGTCCCCCGGCCTTCATCCCCTTGCTGGAAACCCTAAATGACCCCGATTTGGTCGCCTTCCAACAAGCAGGTCTAGCGGGCGTGCCACAACCCTCCATCCCCGAAATGACCTCGGTGTGGGGTTCATGGCAAACCGCCCTACAATTGACCATCCGCCAAGAACAAGATGGCCCGGTAGCCTTTACTGAAGCCAGCGCTCAAATCCGTGAACTGATTGCCAACGCTGGTGTGCCTACTGGTGGCGAAACCACTGGCGAGGGCGGCGAAATCGTCGGTCTGCCCGGCACGTTCCAAGCCCAACTGGGCTGCGCCAATGATTGGGCACCCGAATGCGAAAACACGCTGATGGCCGTTGGTGAAGATGACGGCGTTTGGGCAGCCTCGTTTGAACTGCAACCCGGCGACTATGAATATAAAGTCGCGCTCAATGGCACATGGGACGAGAACTATGGCGCGGGCGCAATTCCCGGCGGCGACAACATCAAGTTCAGCCTTGCTGAAGCCACCACCGTTGTGTTTCTGTATGACCCGGTGAGCCACTGGGTAACGGACAGCGTGAATTCCTTGATCGTCACCGCCCCCGGCAGCTATCAGGCCGCGTTGGGCTGCCCCGGCGATTGGGCACCGGATTGCTTGCTGTCATGGCTGCAAGACGCCGATGCCGATGGCATTTATGAGATGACGACTGACAAATTGCCCGCTGGCGATTATGAAGTGAAGGCTGCAATTAATCAGACGTGGGAAGTGAACTATGGTGCGGATGCCGCCCGCGATGGCGCTAACATCCCCTTCAATGTTCCTGCCGACAACACGCCTGTCACCTTCTCCTTCGACAGCACCACGAACGTGCTTACCGTCACGGTAGGCAGCTAAACAATAGATAGAATAGTGAGCTACGCATGAGTACAGTAGCAGAAGCTGGCAGTCGAAAAGGGCTGCCAGCCCTTTCTTCAACCTTAAAATATTTGATAAGAGTGGTTCTTTTAGGCATTGTAGATGTTTTTGCCCTGCTCTTAGCTATCGCCATTGGTAACGATGGCAATTGGTTTCTCGCCATCGCTATCATCCTGACGACGGTTATCGTCAACATTATTAATCTGGTGCCGAACCTGTGGCCGATGCGTTGGATGTCGCCCGCGATTGCCTTGTTGATATTGGTGGCCTTCTATCCGCTGCTGTACACGGTTTATGTCTCCTTTACCAATTACAGCGACGGTCATCGCTATACCAAAACAGAGGCCCTCGACCTCATCGCGGATCGTAAATTTTTACCCGAAGGTGTAGTCAATTACAGTTGGGTGCCCTTCCGCAACGAGGCGGGTGACTATGCGCTGTGGTTGACCGACCAAGAGGGCAACACCTTTTTGACTGCCCCCGGCCAAGATTTGCAGGAAGTCACCCCCAACGAATCCGGCAGTGGGCCATACGATGATAATGGCGTGCCGACGACGATTGATGGCTACACGCTGTTGACGGGAGGGGACCGGTTTAAGGCGCTGGCTGAGTTGCAAGAAATGGAATTTGGCACCAGCGAGAACCCCATTGGCATCCTGAATCGCAGTGAAGCGGGGAATTTTCAGCAGCGCTGGGTGTTTGATGAAGAGCGCAATGTCCTAACCGATAAACAGGCGGGTATTGAATATAAGGCCAACGACGACACGGGTGAATTTGTGGCTGCGGATGGCTCACGCGCCCCGATTGGCTACTGGGTGGTGATCGGCTTCGATAATTTTGAAGAGATTTTCAGTAGTTCGCTGACGGAAGGGCCGCTGCTGCGTGTGTTTTTGTGGACAATCGGCTATGCGTTTGGCGGGGTGCTGACCTCGTTTGCGATGGGCCTGTTCATGGCGATTATGCTGGATGTCAAGTGGCGGGGTATCCGGGTGGTACGTTCGCTGCTGCTGATTCCTTGGGCCATCCCCGGCATGATTAGCATTTTGATCTGGCGCGGGATGCTGCAAGGCGCAAGTCAGATCACCGAAGTCAGCGGCATCATCCCCAAAACACTGGATGATCTGTTTGGCTGGACACCCGCGTTTTTTACCGACCCAACATGGGCAAAAGTCGCCATCTTGCTGGTGAATCTATGGTTCGCCTATCCCTATTTTATGCTCATTTCCAGCGGGGCGATGCAGTCCATTCCTTCTAGCATTTACGAAGCGGCGCGGGTGGACGGAGCCAGCAGTTGGCGGCAGTTCCGTGACCTCACGCTCCCCTTGATTCTGGTCTCCTTGGGGCCACTGCTGATTGCGTCGTTCATCTTCAATTTCAACAACTACCTGCTGCTGGAAGCGCTGAATGGAGGCGGGCCACCCATGAAAGGGGCGAATGTGCCGCCAGTCGGCCACACCGACAACCTCATCACGTATACCTATCGTTACGCCTTTGCCAGCGGGGGAACACGCGACTTTGGGTTAGCGTCGGCCATCGCAGTGGTCATCTTTTTCATTGTGGCCCTATTGACACTGGCCCAGTTCCGTTTGACCCGCCGTTGGGAGGAGATTGGCGAAAATGTCTAGCGATACCACGACCCACACAAGCACCGATACCAGTCCCGTCTCGCAGATCGCTAAATGGCTGTCGTTTTTGGGTACCAAGCAGTCGCCAACACGCGGGAGTCTCATCGGCAATCTGGCCCGCATTTTCGTGATCGCCTGTGCCCTCTTTTTTGCACTGTTTCCGGTGGTGTGGATTATCTCGGCCTCGTTTAATCCAACGGGTTCGATGAGTACCCAAACCCTCATCCCCAAAAATGCCGAGTCCGTCAGCGATGTGCTGGTCAACTTCCGGCGGCTGTTTGACGACCCCCAAATCCCGTTCTGGCGGTGGATTGGCAACTCGATTTTTGTATCGTCCGTCACCACTATCCTGATTTTGATTGTCACCTCGCTTTCGGCCTATGCCTTTTCGCGCTTTCGGTTTACTGGACGGCGCAATGTCCTGCTGCTGATTTTTTTGGTGCAGGTGTTCCCGTCGCTGCTGGCGATGGTCGCTATCTATTTGATGCTGGTGCAAATCGGCAAATATATCCCCCCGTTGGGCATCAACACCTATGGCGGCTTGATTATGGTGTATATCGGCGGAGGTATGGCAACCAACATCTGGCTGCTGAAAGGCTATTTTGACACCATCCCACGCGATATTGATGAATCGGCCCAAGTAGACGGCGCAACCCATATACAGACGTTTTGGTATCTCATCTTCCCGCTGGTTAGGCCAATTTTGGCGGTGGTGGGGTTACTCGGCTTCGTGGGGCCGTTTAACGACTTTTTGTTGGCCCGGATCATCTTGACCGACCGCGATAACTGGACGCTGATGGTAGGCATGTTCAGTTTTGTGGAAGGCGGCGAATTTTCGACGGATTGGGGGGTGTTCGCGGCGGGGTCACTCATCGCGGCCATTCCGATTGTCGTACTGTATTTGGCATTACAGCGCTTTATCGTCGGCGGGTTAACTGTCGGCGCGGTAAAGGGTTAGTTCGATTCTCCCCACCCCCTACCCCTCCCCATTGCATGGAGAGGGAGGTTGGGATGCTTGTCCAACATTCGATTGCGGGTGATGCTTAGGAGACCGCATGGCGACAGGGTTTTAAGTAGGGACGCAACATGTTGCGTCCGTACGAAATGGGTATCACCCAAGTTGGACAAGCCTTCGGGGGGTGAGGATGTCTATTTTCATCTGCTCACTTTTCGGCTGCTCGTTTCAAGAGGACATCATCATGGACTTTATCTTCGGCACGCTGGCGACGGATGACCTTAAATTAGTGCATCATCGCGCCAACCGACGGGGTATTCAACATCGCTATCAACTTAGCCCGCGTGACCCCGGCCCCGGCGACCCCATCACCCTAAAAGTGCAGGTCGGGCCAGATGTCACCATTGACCACGTGGCCTGTTATTACACCCTCGATGGTTCGCTACCCGTCGGAAGCTGTGGTCGGGTCAGCAACGGACAGGTCGTGATGCTGCATCCTGTTGCAACCGTGTGGGAAACGCTCGTGTGGGGCTATGTCACCCATTATGAAGCCACCCTGCCTCCCCAACCCGCCGGAACGATTGTGCGCTACAAAATCGGCGCATGGGACTCGAATCAACCCGGCCAGTCCGAAATTTTTGGCGATTGGCCGAATGTAACCGCCACCGCCGAAAAAGCGGCCAGTGCGTTTTTTGCAGGTGAGCCGCTGCCCGAAGATTTTCGCCCCGGCAACCCGGCGGTTGGTGATACCTTCGCCTTTCATGTGGATACCCTGTCCGCACCCGCTTGGGCCAAAGACGCGATTATCTATCAGATTTTTGTAGATCGTTTTTATCCCGGCGATGGCAAAGAGTGGCTGCAAACCGAAGATTTGAACGGCATTTGCGGCGGAACGCTGTGGGGCATTATTGATAAACTCGACTACATCAGCGATTTGGGCGTGAATTGTATCTGGCTCAGTCCGACGTGGGTCAGCGATTCGCATCACGGCTACGACGCGACGGATTACGACCATGTGGAGCCACGCATGGGTGGGGACGAGGCCATGCACGCCCTTGTCGAAGCGGCCCATCAACGCGACATCCGTATTTTGCTTGATCTTGCCTGCAATCATATCTCGAATGAACATCCGATTTTTGTGGACGCGATTAGCTCCCCGAATAGTTGCTATCGTGAGTGGTTTAATTTTGATGATTCCGAAATCGGCTATCGCACCTTTTTTGGGGTGGCGACCATGCCGCAGGTCAATTTGTCACATCCCCCCGCCCGCCAATGGATGATTGATATTGCGACGTATTGGCTACGCGAATACAAGGTGGACGGCTATCGTTTGGATTATGCCAATGGGCCTGTTCCCGATTTTTGGTCGGATTTCCGTGCCGCCTGCAAACAAGTCAATCCCGATTGTTTTATGTTTGGCGAGGTGATTGACGCACCGGATGTCATTCACAGTTATATCGGACGGCTGGATGGGTGTTTGGATTTCCATCTGAGCGATGCCATTCGCCGCACCTATGGCTGGCAAACGTGGTCAGAAGCCGATTTGAAGCGGTTCGCCGAACACCACCTGAGTTATTTCCCCGCCGACTATCTCATGCCGACGTTTTTGGACAGTCACGACATGGACCGGTTTTTGTATATCGCCAAAGGGGATATCGAGATGCTGCGCCGCGCCGCCGAAGTGCAAATGAGCCTGCGGGGGATTCCGATCATTTTTTATGGGACGGAGGTCGGCCTATCCCAATCGAAGGGGATTCATGACGGCATGGGTTTCCACATTAGCCGCACGCCGATGCTGTGGGGCGATGACCAAGATGTTGATCTGTTGGACTTTTATAAGCGGTTGATTCGGGAGCGAAAGGCGAGACGGGGTTAAGTTTTCGTCGCCACAGGGTCAAACCCTGCGGCTAGTATTTTGAAAGCCCCATCGAATGGGGCTGGAGCGAAATCTAATCATGCAACCTCATCGAATGAGGCTATCCCTTTCACCTAGCTGGATGGATTGACCGTCCAGCGCGAATATCCAAAAATTTCCTCCACGAACCCCTTGACCTCTAGTGTACTCTAGGTTCTATACTGCTTTTTATTGGGTGATAATTGCACGAAGGAGCAGTAAACGAAAATGAACAAGCGTACTTTGGGCCGATCCGGTATCGAAGTTTCACCATTGGGCATGGGCTGTTGGGCCATCGGCGGCATTTGGCAATTTCTCGATATTCAGGCGGGTTGGGGTGCAAGCGACGATGCCGAATCCCTCCGCGCATTACAGGTGGCATTGGATAAAGGCATCAATTTCTTCGACACCGCCGCCAATTATGGCACGGGTCACAGCGAAAGCCTTGTCGGGAAGGCGTTTGCGGGCAAGCGCGATCAGGTGGTCATCGCCACCAAATTCGGGTTTAATGTCAACGCCCCCGCCAAACACGTCACGCGCTATGACCGCCCCGAAGAAGTGGTCAAAAATGTGCGGGCCGAATGTGAAGCCAGTCTGCGCCGCCTCAACATGGAGACGATTGACCTCTATCAACTGCACGTGTGGGATTATCCTGTGGAACACGTCCCGGCCCTCTTGGATCAACTCGAAGCACTGGTACGGGACGGCAAGATTCGCACTTACGGTTGGAGCACCGATTCAGTTGAGGGGGCGCGAGCGTTTGCCAAAGGCGAACACTGTGTCGCCATCCAGCACGATTTGAACGTGGTCAAGGATGCGCCGGAGATGCTGGCCCTGTGCCAACAACTCAATCTCGCCAGCGTCAACCGCAGTCCTTTGGCACGTGGGGCGCTGAGTGGCAAATATACCAAAGACACGACCTTTGGCGCGACGGACGTTCGACAAGATCAGTGGTCAATGGAGACGTTTTTCGTCCCGACATTGGCCCGCTTGGACGCCCTGCGCGATGTACTAACTAGCAATGGACGTTCGTTGGTACAAGGGGCGTTGGCATGGATTTGGGCACGCAGCGAAAAAACCGTGCCGATTCCGGGTATTCGCACCGTCGCACAGGCCGAAGAAAACGCGGGAGCCATGCAGTTTGGCCCACTAACCGCCGACCAGATGCGCCAGATTGATGAACTGCTGCGTCAGCCTGCCTAGAGCGGTTTTCAAGCAGATTGATCTATTTATGACACGGGGCTAAAGCCGCCGTGCTGAATCTAGCAGGTCAACCAACCTGAGAATCGCTATCGTGGTGAATTTCGCTTGAGGTGGGGAGTTGGACAGTGAAGGTTGTGCCAACCCCCTCCTCAGTTTCACAACTGATCGTGCCGTTGTGCAAATCAACGCTTTCTTTGACAATGGTTAACCCCAGCCCCGTCCCCTTGATAGTGCGGGTGTTGGTGGCGCGATAGAAGGGGTCATATAAACGGGCTAAACCGTCGGGGGGAATCCCAATGCCTTGATCGCTTACCTTAAACGTGACAGCGCCATTGCTGCGGATAACGTCCAAACGCACCTCACCCCCATCGGGTGAATACTTGATGGCGTTCGAGAGCAAATTGACCAAGATGTGCTGCAAAAGTTTTGAATCGAGCACCACTGCTCTCAATTGTCCGTCCGACGCAAAACTAATAGAGTGCTTGCCATCATCTACTGCTTGGATGCGCTCGATGGTGGCCTGACAAAACGCGAGGACGTCGAGGGGAGCCGGACTGAATTCAAGTCGGCCCGCCCGCGCCTTGTTGACCGTCAGCACATCATCTAGTAGGCCCACCATATAGTTTGCTTGCCCTAAGATCTCGTGAATCTGCTTAAATAGGCGGTCAGGGGTCATGCGATCATAATAGCGGTGCATCATCTCGGCGGCGGTATAAATGACGGCCAGCGGAGTACGAAATTCGTGGGATACCACCGAGACAAAACGTTCTTTGAGTTGGAGGAGTTCGCGTTCTTTTTCAATCTGGCTACGCTGACGCTCGGCTTCACGCAGTTCTTCCTGTGCTTTCACACGTTCGGTAATATCTCGGTTCACACTGACAACACCCGTCCGATTGCCAGCACTGTCGGTGATATACGAGGTTGACGCCAATAAATGTACCGTGCTACCGTCTTTACGCTGATGGATAGTCTCACCACGCCATGATCCGGCTCGGTGAAACTGCTCAATAATCACCTCGCGCGGGGTATCCGAATAGTCACTTTGCACGATTTCCTCGACGGGCTTGCCAATTACCTCATCGGCTTGCCACCCATAGATAAGTTCGGCAGCGGGATTCCAACTACGAATCTTAAAGTCGAGGTCGGTTGAGATAACGGCGTCTGAGACATGGGCCAGCAGCATGGCCTGATAACGGGTTTGCGCTTCCAAATGGCGCTGATCGGTGACATCGTATAAAATGCTTACGACGTGTGGCACATCCCCAAAAGCAATCAACTCAGCCGAGGCCAATAGGATTAGGAGTTGGCCTGAACGAGTGCGACCATGAATTTCATGATTATGCAGACTCCCCGCTTTTAAGATGGACGCCACCGCCTCCACACGTTTCTCAGGATTGACCCACAATCCGACTTCGGGGGTCGTTTTTGCAATCAGGTCATGGCGTTCATAACCCAGCAGTTTGGCAAAAGCGTCGTTAGCATCCACAATAGCTGCATCTTCAAGGCGGGTGATGACAATGGGCACTGGGCTGCGATGAAAGATGGTACTAAAACGGCTTTCCGATTGGCGCAGTGCATCTAGCGTCTTGTTTCGTTCCAAGATGTCCTCTTGGAGCGCACGATCCATGCTGTCGCGTTTGAGTAGTTCAGTGTGTAGCACCCCATAAAGCGCCGTCGCCGTAACCGCGACAAATCCCAAGCCCTTCAAAATGCTGAATCCCGCCAGTTCGGTGACGCTGCCATTCAAAAAGAGGGCTAAGAAGCTATCCGATGAGATAATCCATAACGTTGCGATGGTCGCGTACACCATGCTTACCCGAATGTCGAAGCGTTTGATTGATGTGTACATCGCACCCTTGCCTGTAATATCAGTTTTACATTTCTAACAGATTATAGTCTAAATTACCGACACCAAAAGTCCGCCTTTTTCAGCGGCATGGCATATCTTTGATGGCGGCGAAGTTGCTTGCGGTAGGGGTAATTATTCGATAGGCTCACGCACACTGGCTTCAAGTAGACGGGCTAACAAGTCGCGCAGCATCAGAAAGCCATCCTCGCCTAACAGCGCAATATATTCGGCCTCAATCGCTTGTTTGATATGATAGGCATCCTGCAAAAACTGTCGGCCCGCTTCCGTAAACTGTACCAAAACGGCCCGTTTATCATCCGGGTCGGGCAACCGTTGGACATAACCCCCCGCTTCCAACTCCCCCACCAACTGCCCCATTGACTGTTTGGTCATCCCAGCGCGTTCCGCAAGGGTGATAATCCGAGTGCCCTTGAGGTCAATATACATCAGTACAGTTGCATGGTTAGTGGAGATGTCGTGATAACCTAGTGCCTGTAATTTTTCGATGCTGCGGAGTTGAAAATCGCGGTGGGCACGGATAAACAAGCGCCCAATGTTGGTGTTACGGGCTTGCTGAATTTCACTTTGGCTGGGTGGCATGGCAGCATTTTCCTAGTTGACAAATTAGACAGGCAGCCTTACCATTATCCAGATAGACAAGTTACCTGACTAATTAGAGGGGACCGATCATGACCATTGTACCCGAAATCAACACACATCTCACGGTTGGCAGCACTGCTCCCGATTTTGAGGCCGAGGCCGCCTTTGGCGAGAGGATTGACCTGAAGGATTATCATGGCAAACTCCTGCTGCTATCCTTTTTTCGCAATGGGGCGTGTGCGCTGTGCAATCTGCGTGTGCATCAATTGATTGAAAAGTATCCGACTTATCATGCACGAGGTTTGGAAATGGTGGCGGTGTTTGAATCGCCGCGCAGCAGCATCTTGGAATACGTTGGTAAGCAGGATGCCCCGTTCCCCATTATCGCCGATCCAACAGCGGCCCTCTATCAACTGTATGGGGTAGAGGTTTCAGAGGAAAAGGTCAATGCAACAATGGCCGATCCATTTGGGCAGCAGCGAATCCAAGAAGCCGCCGAGCATGGATTCAGGTTAACGCCTGAACCGGGCAGCAACTTTTACCGAATGCCTGCCGATTTTCTGATCGGGAGGGACGGCAAAATCGTGGAGGCCTTTTATAGTGATCTCGTCGGTCAGCATTTGGCGTTCGAGGTGATTGAACATCATCTGTGTGGTTAAAAAAGCAGAACCCTCCCCAAAACCATTGAGGAGGGTTTTCCTCAAAAGGGTATCAATAGAAATCTCGCCAACAAGAGGATGATGAGAAAACCTAGCAGTTTCAGCCGAATGTGTCTCATCCGGTTGCGGTGAATTGCGTTTTTCTATTCTAATCACACGGTGGGCAGATTCGGAGGGTATGGGCCAGCGGTAGGACAAATGGACTACAATTGTGTATCATAGTGAAAGAAAAGTTGCTGGGAGGATTCGTGATGGGTAGTTTTACATTAACCGTTCCCGATGAAATGGTCAAGGCGGCACAACAAATCGCCGAGACCACATCACAACCACTTGAGGTAGTCTTGCTCAGTCGGCTGAAGAGCGCCCTGCCCCTGCCACCATTGCCACCCGATGAGGAAGCCGAACTTCAAGCGCTACACTATTTGTCCGACGATGCCCTTTGGACAATCGCCCGTGAACAAATGCCGGACGAGCAGCAAGCGCAAATGCAAACCCTCATGGACAAAAACTCATTGGGCACGATCAGCCCCGATGAATATCCAACTTTAGAGGACTTGGTTGATCGCGGCCAGCGATTGATGCTGCGGAAATCCGAAGCGGCGGCGATTTTGACCCGACGTGGTTATAAAGTTTCCCTAAAGGATTTGGCAAAGCGTGAGTAGAGCATCATGGAGAACCACTAAACAGTTGGTTTTCGAGCGGGCAAAAGGGTGCTGTGAGTATTGCCAAACGTGTGAAGATAACACAGGTCAACCGATGCACATTGAGCACATTGACCCACATGGCGGGGATGACCTCGATAATCTATGTCTATCCTGTTCAAGTTGTAATCTGAGCAAAGCAGTCGCCACCAGCGCAAAAGACCCTGAAACAGACACTGTTGTCCCCTTATTTAATCCACGCATTAACCATTGGTATGAGCACTTCGAGTGGTCGGAAAACGGGTTAATCCTTCTAGGCAAAACACCCATCGGACGTGCGACCATCGAACGACTAAAGATGAACCAAGAGCGCCTTATCCGAGCGAGAAGCAATTGGATTGAAGCAGGCAACCACCCTCCTCCGAAACCAGCCTAAATTCGTGTCTTCAAAATAAAAGCCGCCCCTGAGTTTGTCAAGGACGGCCCATGAATTTCGCAGTATTTCGATGGAGGTGGAGGGACTTTTTATCCCCCCACCCTAGCGAGATAGACTATTTCTCTGCCGAGGGGAGTGACCGCTGACGGCTGGCATTTTCTTCTGCCGGGGCGTTTTGCGGATACTGATCGGCGTTCGGGTCGGTGGTCAACTGCGCGGCTTCCGTTTCCACCTTGAGGGCGGGCGCGTCAATTGGCAGAGATTCCACTGAGAAGATGTTCGGGTCGCCCGTCACATCGGATGTCCAGACGATGGTGGTGGATTCGCAATACCACGTGGGGGCATAGTCTGGAATGGTGTTGTCGGTCAACAGGCGGGTCTTGCCGCTGCTGAGTTCATAGATGTAGATGTCGAGGTCGCCATCCACGTCGGATTGGTAAGCGATCACTTCATCGCCGGGTGAGAACACCGCGTTGGTCGCGTCGCCCGCCACATCCGAAATTAGTTGGACGTTGGTGCCGTCAGCATTCATCATGTAAACCGCGCTGGTTTGGGCACCATCACGGTAAGAGCGGAATACGATCTTGGTGCCATCGAAGGAGTAAGAGGCATCATGGTCATAGCCGAGGCCATCACTCAACTTCACAACATCACCTGTCGCAATGGTCAATTCATAGAGCTGCCAGATACCACCATCGCGGTCACTCTGGAAGAGAACCTTGCTGCCATCGGGATGCCAGAAGGCGTTGATGTCGTTGGCGGGGTTATCGGTCAAGCGCGTTTCCACACCTGTCGCAATATCCACCACGTACAGTTCCCAATTGCCATCACGCGCAGATTCATAGACGATGCTGCCACCATCGGGCGACCACATCGGGTCAACATCAATGGCGTTGGGCGTATAGGTCACGCGCTGTTGGAAGGTGCCATCGGCTGTGCCGACATAGATTTCCCAGTTGCCATCGCGGTTGGAGGCAAAGGCAATGTACTTGGCGTTGGGTGAACGGGTCGGGGCCATGTCATAAACACGTGGGCCGACACCCTTCGACAGGTTCGGATCAGCACCGGGGCTGTCGGGCAGTTCACCGAGACGGAAGACTTCCCAGTCGCCGGTTTGATTGGTGTGATAGACCAGCCAATCAGGGCAGACCGCAGGAGTATTTTCCAATGGCGTCCAGTTCTTGGGCAGTTCTTCGTTGGAGCACATTTCAGGATTGGTCATCACCACAATCGGGAAGCCGTTGGCATCTTCGACGGTATAACCGCACTCAGGCTTGGGTTCCTCAGTCGGCACTTCGGTTGGAACCTCAGTTGGAGGCTCAGTCGGTGCTGGCGTTTCGGTTGGAACTTCAGTCGGCACTTCAGTGGGTTGTTCAGTTGGGACTTCAGTCGGCACTTCGGTTGGAACCTCGGTGGGCACTTCCGTCGGAACCTCAGTCGGAACTTCGGTGGGTTCTTCCGTCGGTTCGATACAGGTCGAAGTCACGACAATTTCGTTATCGCCGATGGTGAGGGTCAGGGTACCGGGTACATAGGGATAGTAGAGCGGTAGTGAACCACCCGCACCCAGTTGGAACTGACTTTGGTCTACATTGGAGCCGAGGAAGTCACTAAAGACCGTATATGCCAAAGGCTCAGTCATATCACCACCATTGTTGGTGATTTGGAAGTAGACACCAGAGCCATCTTCCTTGCACAACCCAACGGCTTCAATTTGAGGCGGATTGGGTTCTTCGGTCGGTTGTTCGGTCGGTTGTTCAGTGGGTTCTTCCGTTGGCTCTTCGGTGGGTTCTTCCGTCGGCTCAACGCAGGTATAGGTAATTTCTATCTCGGCGTCGGGAATCTCTAGGGTGATTTCACCATAGAAATTCGGGATATGGATTTCCAGCGTGTTGCCGAAATTGGGCGAACCCGCCTCACCTAAGAACACGGGGCCAGTTTGTAGCACATTGCCATCGCCATCGGTGACGACATACGTTGACACGGTTGTCATTGGGCCACCGAGATTGGTGATGATGAAGTAGGCGCCAGTGAAGTTTTCTTCTTCCTTGCAATAGCCGTCTGCTGTGAGGACTGGCTCTGCGGGTTCTTCAGTTGGCTCTTCTGTAGGTTCTTCGGTTGGAACCTCAGTGGGAACCTCGGTTGGAACTTCAGTGGGTTCTTCTGTCGGGATTTCAGTAGGTTCACCGCAGCTTAATACCGCGTTAGGATTGCTGCTGCCGGGATGACCAATCTGTTGATCGGCTTCCAAGCGAACCTCACCACCACCGGGCCAGCGAATTTCCATTGTGCCACCACCGGGGAGGTTGACTTCACCCGTCCAGATAATGGTATTGGTTGCTACATCAATCAAGCGCCATTGGGTTGGGGCACGCATATCGCCATCACCCGGTTCACCCGTGTTGGTAATGGTGAAGACGGCTTCATTGGCTTCGCAGACACCCGTCACTTCTAAGCTGGAGCAGTCGAGACGCTCTGGGTTGTTACGTTGACAGCCCAACGGGGGTTCAGTCGGTTGTTCGGTAGGTTCTTCGGTTGGAACTTCAGTCGGCTCTTCCGTTGGTTCTTCAGTAGGTTGTTCGGGTGGTTGGCAGTTTTCAGAATAGCTGTAACGTCCACCATCCACTGTCAGGGTCAACGGGCCATAGATATTGGCGAGGAAGATTTCAAAGGTGTTGCCAAAATTGGGGGCACCCAGCGCCAAAATGTAGGCACGACCAGAAGCAATCATCGTGTTGCTAGAATTGGTCACCAAATAATCAACATCAACGTCCACTTGGCTGTTATTGATGATGATGAAATAGGAGCCAAAGAAGTTTTCATAGCCCTCTTCACCATACTTGCAGTGACCGCTCAGGAACAGGTTCACTTCGGTGGGTGGCTCGGTTGGTTCTTCAGTCGGCTCTTCGGTGGGAACCTCAGTGGGTTCTTCGGTTGGAACTTCAGTAGGCTCTTCGGTGGGAACCTCAGTTGGCTCTTCAGTAGGTTCCTCAGTCGGCTCTTCGGTTGGAACCTCGGTAGGTTCTTCCGTTGGCTCTTCAGTCGGAACTTCAGTGGGTTCCTCAGTTGGAGCTTCGGTGGGTTGTTCGGTTGGCACTTCAGTGGGAGCCTCAGTCGGGGCTTCGGTCGGTGAACCGCAGTTTAGAACAGCGTTGGGCCGACTGTTGCCGGGGTGTCCAACCTGTTGATCGGCCTCCAAGCGGACTTCACCGCCGCCTGACCATTCGATAATCATCTCACCGTTGCCCAGCAGTTGAACAGGGCCGCTTTGGAGGACAGCACCCGTCGCCACATCAATTAAACGATAGGCCGTCGGGGATACCATATCGCCATTGCCCGGCTCACCCGTATTATAGATGCGGAAACGTGCAATGCCGTCCACGCATTGACCGGTTACTTCGAGACTGGAACGATCCGGGCGTCCGTCATTCGGATTGCCCTGACCGCCACCTTCTTCGGTGGGTACGGCCTCAGTGGGGGCAGCTTCGGTTTCTTGACCACCCTGACCGCCGCCTTCTTCAGTCGGCACGGCTTCGGTTGGTTGGGCGTTATCGTCGGGGTTACACGGATCGCCAACCGCATCATTGGCATAGTTGGGGCAGGCATCTTGATCGTCTGTAATGCCATCACCATCACTATCCGTTGGCTGGGCATTGTCATCGGGATTGCAGGGATCACCAATGCCATCGGGTTCATAATTGGCAACGGCTGGACACGCATCGTCCGCGTCCTTTACCCCGTCACCATCCGCATCAGGGCAGCCTTGCGCCGATTCCGCACCTGCTTCATCAGGGCAAGCGTCCCGATCGTCTACAATTCCATCGCTATCACGGTCACTGCCGCCAGCAGTACCAGCGAGGTCGTCGTCGCCGCCGCTAAAGATCAGCAGCGCGCCAACCACGATCAGCACCAATGCCACTGCGATAATGGCAATCTGCTGTTGTTGGCTTAACTTCTTCCATTGCTCCATTGAACTAGACTCCTTCGGCTAAAAATATACGTAAATGGGTCACTTCCGCCCGTCCTCAATAACACATACTCCTTTGCTACGACAACGATTGCACCATTAGGTCTTCTTTTTTGTCGCATTTCCGTGTCAAAGAGTGTCGGGTGAGGTGAATATTTTTTGGGGTTGGTTCAGCCCCCCATATCCATCATAGTGGAAAACCGTAATTCTGCAAAAAAAGTCACGTCTTGGTTTTTCTGTTTCAGAAATTTCTACAAAATTCATAAATACAAGGCCAACAGAGTGCTGACCTTGTACGTTTTTAGGTTTAATATTGGAACGATTAGGCGAGGGCGTCTAGGATGATCTTGCCGCGTGTGTGTTTGCCTTCAATCATCTCGTGCGACTGGCGTGCTTGGGCTAAGGGCAGTACTGTACTCACGTGCGGGGTCAGCTTGCCTGCTTCAATCAGCCGGGTGATTTCGATCAACTGGGCTTGATGCAATTTCACCAAATGTGATTGGACGCGCACCCCTATCTGTTGGGCTAATTCGACGGGGGGATTCCAATCCACAATTGAGACAGCGATGCCACCGGGGTTCAATAGTCGCAGCGAATCGGCTAAGGTTGCACCACCTAGTGAGTCCAGAATTACATCCACCCCTTGAACGGCTTCATGCAGCGGCGTTGCCGTGTAATCAATCACCTCATCCGCCCCTAATTGACGCACAAAATCGGTGTTATGCGCTGAGGCCGTTCCAATGACGTATGCGCCGTGCTGTTTGGCGATCTGTACCGCCAGATGGCCCACCCCACCCGCCGCTGCTTGAATCAACACCCGCTGGCCTGTCTGTAACCCCGCTACGTCAAACAACGCCTGCCAGACGGTGAGTGCCGCCAATGGAACGGCTGCCGCCTCAATATGGGTCAAGTTCTGCGGTTTTAATACCAAGTCTTCCAACGGTGCGGCGACAAATTCAGCATAGGTCAGTCCCAGCGTGGGAAAACGAATCATGCCATAGACCGCGTCACCCACTTTAAATTCGGATTGTGGTGCGTTGATTTCTTCGATCACCCCCGACATATCCCAACCCGGGATCATGGGGAAAATGGCATGTTCAGGCGGGGTGCGACCTCGACGGCGTTTCCAATCGGCGGGATTGACGCCAGCGGCATGAACCCGAACGAGCGCCTCCCCTTCAGCTGGAGCAGGCTTCGGTGCGTCCTCATAAACCAACACATCCGGGTCGCCAAATTGATGATATTGAACTGCTTTCATTGAGACGGCCTCCCCAAAAATTCGATAATCTGACTTCCATTGTAGGCAATATGCGCTATCATTAAAAGTATGCACATTTTTTGTATATAGTATCGAAAATGATACTATTGGATGGAGGCGGGGGTATGACATCCACCTATGGGGTTTTTAGCTGTAGTGTTGAAGCGACGATGGATGTGATTGGCGGCAAGTGGAAAGGCACGATTCTGTTTTATTTATTGGGGCAGACGCGCCGTTTTGGGGAGTTAAAGCGCCTGATGCCCAGCATTACCCATCGCATGTTGACCAATCAATTACGTGAATTGGAGCGCGACGGGGTGATTCATCGGAAGGTGTATGCCGAAGTGCCACCCAAAGTGGAATATTCATTGACCGCATTTGGGGCAAGCCTCAAGCCGATTATTATGCTCATGCGTGATTGGGGCGACCAATATATTCAAGAGGTCTTGGCACGGCGGGAGCAGAATCAGCATGAGAGCACCGAGATTGAAGAAGGGGCGGAGGCATAATCCTCCACCCCTCTGGCGAGCCATGTCCCCTATGGCTGTTCGGTGGAATCGAATGACACCATGCGGAAGCCGATATGATGGTCTTCATAGTGGGGCGGGTCTTCAAAATGGCGATAGGCGCTGCGGGCGGTAAAGGGATCAGCGCCCCACCAGCCACCTTTTTCAATCTTGATGTCGCCATTTTCCGGGCCTTGCGGATCATCGCGCTCCATTAGGTCATAATACTTAAAATCCAGCCAGTCCTGCACCCACTCCATGGCGTTACCCGCCATATCGAGCGCCCCAACCCAACTCGCCCCATCGGGATAGCTGCCGACTGCCTCTGAATGGGTTGCCCCAACCATATTCAGCAGCGATTCATCAAATTCGTTGCCCCAAGGATAGGTCAGCGATTCCGGCCCGCGTGCGGCATATTCCCATTCGGCCTCAGTGGGTAGGCGTCCCCCCCGCCATGTGGCATAGGCTTCGGCTTCATACCATGTAACGCAGGTGCGCGGCTGTTCGGGGGTCTGTTCACCATCACAGGCTAGGGGCAGAGAGGTTTCAGTTAAGGGGTGGGTACGCCATGCCCATCCTTCGGCTGACCACAAGGCCTCATTTTCATAACCGCCTGCCTCAACAAAGGCATCAAAGGCAGCGTTGGTGACTTCGGTTTTATCAATCCAATAGCCTTGACTCAGGCAGACCTCATGCGCGGGGCGTTCACTGCGAAATTCACGGGCGGCCCAGAATGGACGATCTATCGCTTCGGCGGCTTCTTCGGTTGTGCCACGTATAAAACAGCCCGCCGGAACCCATACCTGTTCAATGCCAAATTCATCTACCCGCGTCTCCCCGGCTTGGCGTTCCTCGGGCGATTGGGCATGGGTGCGGCTCGACCACACTGCCCCACCTAAGACGGTGACACATAAACTCAATCCCACTAGTGTCCTACGAAACATGCTTTGACTCCTTGGTAATCATCAGCGTATCCACCCAAAATAACGGGCGCGACGGACAAAGGTTCGTAAGAAATTCTGAGAAAATGTATGGTTGGGGATTATATTGCGAAAAAGCTGTAGGGGAGGTGGCGGCGCGAAATCCCTTATTTGACGATAAGAATATTCTACCGCAAGCCGTTTAAACATGCCAATAAATGGGGATTTTTGGGATGGAACTTTCACGTATGCTGGGGTCATCACTGGCGGACACATAACAATATAAGGAGAGTAGCGATGCCAGATTTAAAAGGCAAGGTAGCGATTGTCACCGGGGCAAGTCGGGGCGTTGGCAAGGGAATCGCATGGGGCTTGTGTGAAGCAGGCGCGACGGTTTATATCACGGGCCGCACCGTCGTCGAGGGCACACATTGGCTGCCGGGTAATCTTCATCAAGCGGCAAAGGAAGCCAATGAACTTGCCGGGACGTGCATCGCGGTGCAGTGTGACCATACCGATGATAAGCAGGTCGCGGCCTTATTTGAACAAGTGATGCGCGAACAAGGCCGGATAGATGTGCTGGTCAATAATGTATGGGGTGGCTATGAGATTTTTGGGCAGTCCAACGGTGGGGAATTATGGTTTAGCCCATTTTGGACACAACCTATCGAGATGTGGGACAAAATGTTCGCATCCGGAGTACGTGCCCATTACACCGCCAGTCAACACGCAGCACGGGTCATGACCGAGCAGAAAAGCGGCCTCATCGTCAATATCTCGTATTGGGCGGGACAGAAATTTATGAACAACGTCGCCTATGGGGTCGCTAAGACCGCCACTGACCGCATGGCCCGCGACATGGCCCATAATCTACAACCCCACAATGTCGCCGCCGTCTGCCTTTACCCCGGCTTGGTTCGGACGGAAAGTGTGATGGGGGCTGCCCAGTTTTTCGATCTCAGCAACTCGGAGTCGCCGCAGTTTGCAGGGCGGGCAGTGGCGCATCTGGCGGCTGATCCTGACATCATGGCGAAGACCGGGCAGGTCTTGGTGATCGCACAATTGGCGCTGGATTATGGGTTCACGGATATAGATGGTAAACAGCCTATGCCGCTGACGTTGGAAACGGCCTAATCAGAATGAGGGCCGATTTGGGGAAAGTCGGCCCTTTTACAGCGATTTTCAAGCCTATTATCACACGGGGCTAAAGCCGCCGTGCTGAATTTAGCTGGGGTCAACCAAGATGAAAATCGCTGTAACTATTGCTGGGTTCAGGAATGGGCAAGCCCTTGAGCAGGGAGGCTTCCATCCAACTGTGCTTGGCATCCTGCAACATCTCCAGTGCTTCGGCAATGGTATCCCCCGCACCCAGACAACCCGACAGTTCAGGAATTGAGGCACTCCATCCATCTTCTTCGGGCTTCAGCACGATTTCGTAACGCAAGGATAAGTAGTATTCAAAGTTTTTGTTGGGCACAAGGGCACCATATTCAATGAACTCGTAAGAATCACTGACCCACTCTCCCATTTATACCCCTTAACCATTGCCCGCGCATGTAGTGAATACCCTGTTTTGCACCGTAATTTTGGACGAATGTCATTGTCCCTACCAAACCAGCGATTTATAATCTCACTATCGAACAAATGAGCGAGGAGATGATTCAGCGATGGTCAATCAGGCGTTCCTGAGTTGGTTGTTGGAATCCTCTATTCCGTCCATTCGGTATCAAACCTATACCCAGCTAATGGGTCTCCCCGAAGATCACCCCGATGTGATCCAAGCCAAACACGCCATTATGCAAACAGGCCCTGTCCCAACGATTCTAGGCCGTCAAACTGAGGTGGGTCATTGGAAGATTGATAAGAGTTTCTATACACCCAAATACATCAGTTCGCATTGGAGTATGCTGCTGCTGGTTGAACTCAGTGTTGAGCCAAGCGATCCCCGCTTTCAGCGCGGCGCGGAGCATATGTTAAATGCGACGGAAACCAAATCTCCGTCATGGCTGCAAAAGGAGCGCCCCGGTCTCGCCTGTTTTTGGGGCGATATGTTGCAGTATGTAGCTTATGCAGGCAGGATTGATGAACTTCAAGCCATCATCCAATTTCTGATTCAGGAAGTCACGACACGACGCGGGGTGTGTAATCATAACGGCGGATTGCCCTGTGCATGGGGGATGGTGCGAAATCTATGGGGGCTGGCGGCGCTACCCGCAACCCAATGTACCCCCGAAGTTAACCAAGCGATTGAAGCAGGCATCGCGTTTTTGCTGGATAGCCATTCACTGGTCGAGGCCAATTACCCCGCTCCTGAAAATGGCAAAATACATCCCCTGTGGTTTGATCTGAATTTCCCGCTGTTCTATCAGGTGGATATTCTGTTTACGCTGCGGGTGCTAGGGGATTTGGGCGCATTAAATCATCCCGGCGCACAAGCCGCGCTCGATTGGCTGGAACAACTCCGCCGCGAGGACGGCCATTGGCACGGCCACAATCCCTATCGCCAGCGTACCTATAAACAATTGGGCGATGCGGAAGAGATTCATCGGTGGGTATCGCTTCAGGCGGCACGGATTTTGCAGCAGGCGGGTCGGGCCGATTTCCATGTATGAGATAGACAAGGAGGGCGATGATTAGACCGCCCTCCATTTTTGGTCTTATGCCTAGCCGTTTTCCTTTGGAGAGAATCGCCCCTACCGATTAAAGCGATAGACGGAGAGATAGTGACCATCGGGGTCTTTCGCCATGAAATAGCGCCCGAATGGTAAATCCACTGGCTCGGCGATGATTTCGACGCCCTGTTTCTTCCAACGCACCCATGTGCCATCCACGTCATCGGCCTCAAAACTGAGTTCGATGGTGCCGGGGTGTTCTTCAAAACGGGGGGGGAATTTCGCCGCCGCCTTGTCTTGCAGGGCCACAATTGAGCCGCCACTGGGCCGGAGAGAGACAAAGGTTGGGCTGGAAATCGCTTCGATGACCGACATGCCCAAAACTTCGGTATAGAAGGTTTTGGATTTCGCCATATCCCGCACGTATAACACCACAAATCCGAGGTTCATGTGCTGCGCTCCTGTTGGTTGATCGGTTCATTTTTAGGATACAGGAGGCGTGTGACAGCATTATGTCAGTAGTGATTTGCCCAGTTCAAAATTGCCGCAAACCTCTGGCAAATTTCCCAGTAGTCTTTGACCAATCGCGGCAAGTGCGCTACTCTACTATCTTTCCGATCCATAGCTCATGCAGAGGAATTTTGCGGTGTCCACCATTCCAGCCCTTGATTTGCACACCCCTGATTGGTCGCTGCGTTTTGCCGAAAGCACCCGCCAAAACAAAGGCAGTGCCATCCGTGATTTACTCTCAGTGATTGGCAGCCAGACGATTTCATTTGCCGGTGGCCTCCCTGCCCCGGAAGTGTTTGCCGTCGAAGAAGCCGCCGTCGCTGCCGATGATATTTTGGCAACCGAAGGCCGGGCCGCGCTGCAATATGGCCCAACCGAAGGCTACCGCCCTTTGCGCGAAGCCCTGATTGCCCAGTGGCAGGCACGCGGGGTCAACATCGGCGTCGAAAACATCCTGATTACCAGCGGGGCACAGCAAGGCTTGGATTTGATTGGACGTATCTTTTTGGAACCGCATGACCGCGTGATGGTCGAATCGCCCACCTACGTTGGCGCGATGTCGGCGTGGTTTGGTTGTCAGCCGCAGTATTTGACGATGCCAATGGATCATGACGGCTTGATTGTCGAAAGCGTGGACGACCTCACGGAACAGCATGGTTCAGCCAAATTTGTCTATTCAGTGGTGAATTTTCAAAATCCGACAGGCGTGACCCTCTCTCGTCCCCGCCGCGAAGCCTTGATTGAGACAGCACATCGGCTGGATATGGCCCTGATTGAAGATGACCCCTACCGCGCTTTACGGTATACAGGTCAGGACATCGCCGGTCTAATCGAAATTGAAGGTCAGATGCTGGGCAGTGAGTGGAATCATCGCGGGCGGGTCATCCATCTCGGTACGTTCTCCAAAACCCTAATGCCGGGATTGCGCGTCGGCTATGCGATTGCCCCCGCCCCGGTGATCCGGGCGATGGTGATTGCCAAACAGGGCTTCGATCTGCACACGTCCATGCTGAATCAGATGATTGTGGCGCGGCTCATCACCGAAAAGACGATTGAACGCAACCTACCCAATTTGATTGCGCTATATCATCGGCGGCGTGATGTCATGGACGCGGCCTTAAATGAGCATTTTGCGGGGCGGGCTGAATGGGCCGTGCCGGATGGTGGATTGTTCCTTTGGGTCAAACTGCCAGAGGGCATGAATACTGAAAATCTGCTGCCCATCGCGCTGGAAAATCAGGTCGCCTATGTGCCGGGTAATGGGTTCTTTGCCGCTGAGAAACAGCCCAACACGCTGCGTTTGAATTTTTCCAATCAGCCCGAAGACCGTATCAAAGAAGGGGTACGGCGTTTGGCTTCGATTCTGCGATAGGATGCCCAATCATGACTCATTTGTTGGTTGCCCAACTCCGTTTTACCCGCAGCGAATTTGTGCGTGCATATGAAGGCGTCTCAGCGGAGGATGCCGGTCAGCATTTTGGCCCGATGAATTCCCTCAGTTGGATCGTCGGGCATCTGGCTTGGCATGAGCAGTTATATTGGATAGAACGGTCACAGGGCAAAGTCCTCATCCCCGACCTGCATCAATATGGATTTGGTGCGCCACCAAGCACCCCACCTCTCGACGCTATGTGGCAGGCATGGTACACCGTAACCCTCGCCGCCGACGCCTATCTGGACACCTTGACTCCCGAACTTTTGCAGGGGACATGGACAGCCCCCAACGCCCCGACGGGTGAAAATATTGGCACGCGCCTACTGCGGATGATTTACCATTATTGGTATCATCTAGGTGAATCGCAGGCCATTCGTCAACTCATCAATAATGACGATCTACCCAGTTTTATCGGCAACATAAGTGCCTACCCCTATCAGCCGGAGTAAACTCAATGGCCGACTTCACGCCCCTTGATCCCCACTTTGCTGACCGTGTGCGCGAAAACTTCAACCGCCAGACGATGATGCACACCATTGGTGCAGTTATGACGCGGGTTGAGCCGGGGTTGGTGGCGATTGAACTACCGTTTCGCGCCGACCTGTGTCAGCAAAATGGCTTTTTGCACGGCGGGGTGGTGACGATGATTGCCGACAGCGCCTGTGGGTACGCCGCCTCGACGCTCGTTCCTGCCGATCAAGATGTGCTGGCCGTCGAATTTAAGGTGAATTTGCTGTCCCCGGCAGTCGGTGACAAACTAATCGCGGTGGGTCGGGTGATTCGCGCCGGACGGACCCTGACTGTCTGCGCCGCCGAGGTCACGGCATTGTCAAAAGATGTAAACAAGGTCGTTGCCATCATGCAGGGCACCCTCATCCAGCGCTAGATAAAGCCAGATTGTCCGCTTTGTTCGCCGATTTTCATAGGCCTCCGTTATAGCTCTCCTAATAAGACCCCGGTACTAAAGCATTGAGGTTTCGTTAAAATCCTATAACCACCCGTAATGTTCCTCATTTTTTGACGGTATACCGAGTGACAGAGGAGTTGCTGTCTTGATGGTGCTTTTATATTGCCGCGCCATCAAGCAGCAAAATCAATCATCACAAGGAGAAGTATCATGAATTTTTATCGAATCAACCGGAAGCGAGTATTTGGGCTTAATCTCGCGCTGGTTTTTATTGTCATTACGACATTGGTTTTAGGCAGTACGTGGGGAGTCGGTGAGGCCGCCCAACGCGACGACAGCAATCGCACCGCACTCAATCGGATTCAAGAAAAAGACAGAAACAACAGTCTGGCTTGCCAAAAGAACAACCCCGACCGGGTAGATTGTTCGAGCCTTGAGGTCAAGGCGGTGTGTCGGGCCGAAGATGGCGTGGCCGTTTTCACCATCACCAACACGGGTGAACGTGGCAATGGCGATATGCTGCTGGCGACTGAATGGCGCATTGTAGACCAAGACGGCAATGTCCTCGCTAGTGGCCCCATTCTACTCAAAGGCGGCGAAAGCATGACCGTTGAGTGGTCAGGTGGCGGCACCGTAACCCTGTATGCCGATCAACAAATCGGTCACCCCGGCAGTAGCCAGCCACAGGGTACGCTGTCCTGTATCCCCAGCGAAACTGAAACGCCAACCGAGACGCCGACGGAAACACCCACCGAAACACCCACTGAGACACCGACGGATGTCCCAACCGAAACACCTACCGAGACGCCCACCAGCACTCCAACGGAAACCCCAACTGAGACGCCTACCGAAACCCCTCAACCCCCCACATGGGATGTCTTCAGCGTTTGCTTAACCGAGCAACCGGGGACCTATTTCTTGGTGTGGAACTTGGGGGATACGACAACCGACACCTTTACCTATAGTGTCGTGAATGAGAACGGCGATGTCGTGACCTCCGGTACATTTGTCCTCGGCCCGTCGGGCAGTCCCGATTCGGTGGTTCAAATTGATACCTTCGCAACGGGCACACATACCCTCTATCTGGAATATCATGGCTTCACCTACGAATATGCGGCAACTTGTGGTGTGGTCGTCACCGAGACCCCAACCGATGTTCCCAACGATCCCATTCTGGAATTGGACAGCCTCTGCTGGTATAACGACGGCATGGGGGGCACCTATCTCTATATCTACAACTTCGGCGGCGCGATGACGGAACCCGCGACCTACACCGTCACCGACTCACTCGGCAACATCTTGGAACAGGATACTTTCCAATTCGATGCTTCCGGCGCTGGCTTTGCTGGACTCGAAATCTACCTAGCGGGTGTGTTTGAGCCTGTAACGCTGACGGTGGAATATCAAGGGATGGTTTGGACACTGACGACCGATCTCTGCACCGCGCCGACCGAGACGCCCACCCCGACTGAAACGCCGACCGAGACACCAACCGAAACGCCAACGGTGACACCGACGGACACTCCAACCGAGACCCCGACCGAAACGCCAACGGAGACCCCTACACCCAAACCAACTGACCCACCCACCGAAACCCCCACCCCCGAACCCACTGGCACCATCGTCTATGGTTGCCAGAAGAACAACCCTGACCGTCTCGACTGCTCCAGTCTCAATGTCACAGCGGTTTGCACGGCGGATGGGACGGCGGTATTCACCATCAGCAACACGGGCGACCCCGGTGAAGGCAATATGGTGCAACCGACCCCGTGGTGGATCATTGACACGGACGGCAACCTCTTGACCTCTGGTTCTGTGCTCTTGGAGGGTGGCACCAGCATGACCGTCGAGTGGACAGGGGGCGGGCAGGTCACGCTGTATGCTAACCAACAAATCGGGCATCCCGGCAACAGCGATCCCCAAGCGACCATTGATTGTTCCCGATAACTCTGTACTGATGTAGGGGTGCTGGCAACGCCTCACCCTTGCATCTTCGTTATATCCATTTTCGAGAAAGAGACGACCATATCCCAGTATGGCGTTTCTTTTTTTGGGTCGCATTTAGATAGAATGAGTTTTGCTGGCCTACTTGTGGGCAATTTCAATTCATTGTAAACTGTAAGTGAGTAGTATCCCGACATAGATAAACAAATTTATTGAGATAAGGCCGGGATAAGCAATTCGGTGGGGGTTTTGATTTTGCGCGGCGCATTATTTTCTTGATACTTCCCCCTCCCAACAGTATTTGCTATTTGTGGCTGCATGGTGTAAAAGCAGGGTTACACCTGTTCTTAAGCGTGGCGGAACGCACTCCTTCTCCGCAGGAAATTGATCATGGAACTCATTGAGCAGCTTCAAAAGACCCATGTATTAAAAGGCGTAGACAAGGCCGAACTCGAACTGCTGATTGGCAAAATGGAACGCCGTTCGTATCCTAAGGGTACAATTATTTTCGAGCGTGGCGACCTCGGTAATGAGATGTTTATCATTTTGTCAGGCCTGATTCGCATTTTCACCTATGATGAGTATCATAATCCCCTTACCCTACGCCACTATGGGCCGGGGGATATATTTGGTGAACTGTCCCCACTCGATCAACAACCCCGATCAGCTTCAGCATCCGCAGCAGAACCAACAGAAGTGATGGTGCTGAGTCGTGACCAACTCTTGGCGTTTGTCTATGAACGCCCCGGTGTCGGCCTTGCGATGATGCGCTCACTGGCGTCACGTGTGCGCTATACCACCGACTATCTCACCAAAGTCATGGAATGGGTGCATCGGCTTTCCAAAGGCGAATATGAGGCCGCCATCAACGATATTGCCGCCAGCGAATGTGATATTGAAAACCTTATCACCTCGTTTTTGACGATGGTTCATAGTGTGCAAGCGCGGGAAAACGAAATCACGGCGCAAGACGAAGCCGAAGTCATGCGCATCGAACTCGACGACTCGGCGCGTGATCAGCAGGTCAAGGCCATCAGCGAAACCCTCTATTTTGAAGAGTTGACCGATACCGCGCACCGTCTGCGTGATACCCAAGACCTGCCACCCAGCACACAGGGAGAGGGGGACGAATAGCGCCCATCAAAGATTGCCGCTTTATTAAGAGGACAAAAAAATTGCCGTAACCCTTTTTGCTCTGTCCTCACGACACAAGATATGAAGAACTTAAGCAAGCCAACAAGCGGAAAGGAATTAACCGATGAAACTCAACCGTCGTGAAGTAACTGTCCTGATCTCTGGCCTTATCGTAGGATTGCTGTTGGGCATGGTGATGGTCAGTCTGGATGAAGACCTTGCCCTGTTTGGTACAGCGGGCGGCAGTGGCAGTTCCGGCCAAAACAAAGATGACAAATCTTCTGTGCTGTACTATCGTGTGCCCCTAACCGAAGCACAGGCATGGCTGGGTGAAAAATATCCTGAACTGAGCGAAGAAAAGCAGCAGGAATGGACGGAAGCCTTCGCCAAAATTGATGCCCTCCCCACCTCCGCCGATTTCTTTACTGATGCCGACGCACTGCGACTGGACATTAGCGAAAACACCGCCAGCAACGTTTTGGACGACTTCTATGCCGCGCTGACGGGAGTCGAGGCTGACAAGCTGGATGAGATCAGCCAACTCGACATTAATGAAGGCATCAGCACCTGCCTCGGTCTGTATGACGATCCCATGGAAGCTGGCATGTACCTCTACTTGAAAGTGACCAGCGAAGAGGCCAAGAAGCTGGAACTGCCAAAGGAATGGGAAGACCTGAAGCTCCAGAAGCCCGCCGAGAACGACATCCTGTGGATAGACATGGGCTGCTTCCCGAACGTCGAGGCCCAATAAAACGAAAAATGTAAAAAGCGTTGAGCATGAACAAGATTTTAACAAAATGCCCAACGCTTTTTTAATCGCCGAGACGACACAACAGATGTCGTGTCGGTTTTCCTTTTAACCGCTTGACATCTTTACCCCCATGTGAATCACTAGAAGGAGGAGTTGCCTATCCAATAACCCTCGTTGTTTTTGCGATACCTCTCATATACCTAAAAATTAGGGAGAATTTATATGGAACGATGGAGGAAATTAACTCGCAACCAACAAATCGGCATCATCGCAGCCGCGCTCGTCTTGATTATCGTCGGTGCCCTGCTCATTTTCGGGGGTGATGACGATCTACAAGGCACGGCAGGCGGCAGTGACCGCGATAGTGATACGGTTGCGGACGAATCGGATCGCTGTCCAGATGAAGCGGGCGATCCCAATTTGGCAGGCTGTCCCGATGGGGATGGCGATGGCGTCCCGAATATTGATGACGCCTGTCCTGCCGATCCGAACGATGCAGTGGGCGACCCCTGCAACCACGATGAAGACGGCGACGGGGTACTCGATGTGGACGATGCCTGTCCTAATCTAGCCAACGATGCCATCGGCGACCCCTGCAACCCCGACGACAATGTAGTGCCAACGGATGTCCCCACCGAAGTGCCGACTGAAGTTGTGCCAACGGAGGTTCCTACCGAAGTCGTTGTCCCCACAGAAGCCCCAACTGAAGAGGTTGTACCGACTGAAGCACCCACCGAAGTCCCGACGGAACCCGCTCCAACCGAAGTTGCTGCGCTTCCCACCGAGGTGCCGACTGAAGAAGGGAGTGTGGCCGGGGGGACAATTAACGTAGGGTTCGAGGCGTCCATTGGCGCAGATGGTGCGGTAACGTTCACCAACACCAGCAGCGGCGATACCTTTGCAGGGTTTAGCTGGAATTTTGGCGATGGTTCAGCAGGAAGCACCGAAACCAACCCAACCCACACCTATTTAAACGCAGGCACCTATACCGTAACCTTGACGGCGACCACCAGCGACGGACGTAGCCTTACCGCGACCCAAGATGTGGTGTTGACTGAAGAACAACTGCCGCCCGTCTCGTGCGCGTTTAATATTGTGGTGGTTGGTCAAGCTGGCCCGCCCTACACCCTACCGTTGGAAGTGCAGTTTGTTAACAGTAGCCAAAATGTGGCTTCCTATGTGTGGACGTTTGAAGATAACTCCACCAGCACCGATGCCAACCCCGCCAACCGTACCTACAGCGTGGCCGGTTCCTATCCAATCAAGTTGGACTGCATCAGCCCACGTGGAAATCTGGTCGCCAATGGCACGGTCAATGCCACCCAAAGCGGCGGCAGCCAAACCTTCCGTGCTGGATTCACGGCCAGCCCCGGCAGCGGCGAAGCACCCCTGACCGTTCAGTTCACCGATACGAGCGTTGGCGCGGTGTCATGGGCATGGGATTTCGGCGATGGCAGCCCAGTCAGTAATGACCAAAATCCGACTCACCAATACACCACCGTCGGCGTGTTTAACGTGACACTGACCGTCTCCAATGGCACATTGACGGCTGTGGCGACGGGTTCCATCGAAACTGTCACCGCCCTAGCCCGTCCAATTGCCGATTTCAGCGTGACGCCCCAAGAAGACAATGCCCCCTTGACCGTCACAATTACGGCCAATGTAACGGGCGGCGAAGTCACCACCTATGAATGGAACTTCGGCAATGGGCAAACCAGCAATCAAGCTGGCCCACACACCGTCACCTACAATACTGCCGGAACATATACCATCAGCTTGACGGTCAACGGCCCCGGCGGCGGCAGCAATCGCACCAAGCAGGTTTTGGTTACGACATTGGGTGATCGGGTCGCGGCGATCTTTAGCTATCGCCTCGGTGACACCACACCTGATGGCAAACAGGTCTGCTTCGACAATGCCAGCACTGGCACTATCACCAGCTATGAGTGGAATTTTGGCGATGGCAGCCCGGTCAGCAATGAACAAGCCCCCTGCCATGTTTATGCCAGCGATGGCAGCTACACAGTCAGTCTCAAGGTCGTTGGCGATGACAACACTAGTTCAACCGCCAGCCAGACCGTGCCTGTGGTTTCGGGCGACGTAGCCCCCATTGCCAGCTTTACCGCCATCCCCTTGACCGCCCGCGTCGGTGATACAATCACCTTCACCGATACCTCAACGGGGGTCATCACCGATTGGGAATGGGATTTTGGCGACGGCAGCACCAGCACCGACCGCAACCCCACGCATGTCTATACCAGCAATGGCACCTTTATTGTCACCCTGCGCGTGACTGGCCCCGGTGGCACATCCGAAGCAGCCCAAGCCAGTATCACGATTGAACTTCAGCCAATCACCTGCGATTTTAGTGGCACAACCAGCCCCCTACTCCTCCAGACCGTGACCTACAGCGGCTCGGTGAGTAATCGGCAAGGGCGCACCATCACAACCTATCGCTGGACGATTGACGGCAATGAAGTCGCCACTACGCAAAATCTGAGCGGCTATCAATGGATGACCTCTGGTGCATTCCAAGTCACCTTCTATGCCCAGACCGCCGATGGCGCGGAATGTTCCAAGACCAAGACCGTCACGGTCAACACCGCCAGCTTCACCTGCTCGGTCACAGCCCCCAGTGGATTGCTGCTCGGTCAGGCCAGCTTGCTCGATGGCGTGGTCAATAATGTGGGCGGGCGTACTGTCACCTACATCTGGACGGTCAACGGCGCAGAAGTGGCGACAACGGAGGATTACAGCTTCGTGCAAACGACGGCTGAGCCTTACACGGTCACATTCGTTGCAACGATTGATGGGGTCTCCTGCTCGGCAGTCACCAAGACGATCACGGTCAGCGGCAACGGCATTGATACCTGCAAGATTTCCAGCGGGTCGGGCAGTTTGCTGCTCAATCAATCGTCAGGCTACAACAGCAGCGTCAATAACCCGTCCAATCAAACCCTGACTTACACGTGGCGTTTGGTTGGGCCAGCCGGCAGCGGGATTGACCTCACCAGCACCACCCAGAACTTTAGCAACTATCAATTTACCATTCCGGGTACTTATACCCTGACGTTGACCATTACACCCACTAACGGGACTGGCTGCTCGGCTACCAAGACCATCACCGTCAGTCAAAATGAACTGACGTGCAAGATAGATCAGGGCGCGGGCACGATTACCGTCGGCGGCAACTCGAACTATCGCGTGACAGCCAGCGGCAATGTCACAGGCGTCACCTATGCGTGGTCAAATGGCGTCACCACCCGTACCGCGAACTACGTGTTCAGCACCGCCGGACAACAAACCGTTAGTGTGACGGTCAGTGCGACCAACAGCGCCGGATTAACCGTGACCTGTTCGGCCAGCAAGACCGTGACGGTCAATCCCGTCAACACAGACATCTCCTGCGATTGGAGCGGGCCACGACTGGTCATGCTCAACGCGACAGCTAACTACAGCGGCTCAGTCAACAACTTGAACGCCGTTGAAGGACGCACCGCCACCTATCGTTGGTTGGTGAATGGGCAAGAAGTCGGCACGGACATCAATCTGGCTTATCAATTTGCGGCGGTAGGCAACTTCACCTTGAGGTTTGAAGCGACGGCCTCGGATGGCAAGACGTGTGCCAAACAGCGCACCGTTGAAATCAAGGAACAATCGTTGGCGGCCAATGCCAACCCGAACGCGGGTATCGCCCCGTTGACGGTCAGCTTCACGGGCATTAGCACCAACATCTATCCCGACAGCTATGTTTGGGACTTCCCCGGTGGCGGTCACGCCTATACCAAAGATACGACCTTCCGCTTCACTGTACCCGGCGAATACACCATTGTGTTACATGGGAACGGTGATTTAGGGGCTATGGAAGCTACTGTCATCGTGCGCGTCGGCTCGGCCACCAACATCCGCGCCGAATTCACCCCCAGCCGCTGGAATGGCGTCGCCCCGATGGAGGTCTGTTATACTGACCAAAGTCAAGGTGACCAGATCAACAGTTGGGAATGGGATTTGGATGGCGACGGCAACACCGACAGCACCGCCCAAAATCCGTGCTTCACCTACACCACTATCGGCACATTTGACGTAACGTTGAAGGTCAAGAACGTATTCGGTCTGGAAGCCAGCGCGACCAACCGTATCCGCACCTATGGCCTAAGTGAATCCGACTCCTCGTTTGGCATCGAAGTCAAACCCGGCGGCGAAGTCTGCTTTACCAGCTACCTGAGCGCAGGCACAACCCTGACCTCGTGGGACTTTGGCGATGGCAGCACCAGCACCGATTTGAACCCGTGCCATACCTACACCGAGAGCAAAGAATACACCGTGACGATGCTGGTCAATGCACAGGGTATCCCCGGCGCGATTGTCCGCAAAGTCAATGTCAATGTTTCGACCTCGCTCGAACTGCCCAATCTGCGGGTGGAGGGCGTGTGTAATGAGGACGGCTCGGCAACCTTCACGATTTACAATGAAGGCGGCGCGATGCCCAACACCGATACCTATCGTATCACCGACGCCAGCGGCAACACCGTTCGCAGCGGCGACTTCCAACTGGGTGAAGATGAAAGTCTGCCCATCACGGTCAATGCTCGCGGTGTGTTGAATTTCAGCACCACCGACAGCAAACTCTCCGCCAGCACCGAATGTCGCAAACCGACTAACCTCAAAGCCGAGGGTGTCTGCTTGGAAGATGGCAGCGGCGCACAGTTTATGGTTACGAATGTGGACGGCGGCCCAATGGACGGCCCAATGAGCTATACCATTTCTGGCGGCACATTAACCACCCCATTGACTGGCTCGTTCCAACTGGATGGCGACCAGAACAACACCTTCAGCATTGACGTACCGGATGGCTACGGCGAAGTCACCTTTACAGCCACTGATGGCAAGATCACCTTGACCGCCAAGACCGAATGCGTGGAAGCTCCCGACATAACTGTTGAGGGTCGCTGCAAGGAAGAAGAAGGCTTCTCCGGCACATACTTCCTCCTCGTCAACAACGGCGGCGCAATGGTTCAACCCGCCTCCTATACCGTGACGGACGAGGGTGGCAACCTCGTCAATGAAGGCACGTTCTTGTTGGCCGAAGCGGGCGCACCCAACTTTGCCAATACCCTCGAAGTCTTCCTACCCGGTCTCTATGGGAACTTGACCTTTAATGCGCCCGATTTGGAATTGACGGCGGGCAGCGAATGTGCCCAACCGCCCAAGATTGAAGCGTCTGGCGTCTGCTCGGCGAATGATCTGACCAGCAGCACCGTCGCTTTCACGATCACCAATACAGGCGGGGTCATGCCCACCTCGTTTAACTACTCGATTGACGACAGCCGTAATCAGAACATCGAAAACGGCACGTTCCAACTGGGTACGAACGAAAGCACGACACTGACAGTGACGATCCCGGCGGGTTATGAGAGCGCCACTTTGACCATCCGCGACGGCAACACATTGGTCGTTTCCGCCTCGACTGGCGAATGTCTACCGCCCATCCTGCCGTTTAAGGTCATCTCAGTCTGCAACGACGACTGGCTCAATACGCGCGTGTGGGACGTGACCAATCCGAATCCGTTCCCGGTGAACTATCGTTACACAGTGGATGGCAGTGTTGAGGTTGGCAGCAATACCATTGAAGCCAACTCCACCCAACGCATCACCACCACTGCCGTCGCAGGCAGCAACACCTTACGGGTGCATGTCTCCGTCCCGGTAGGCGTAATCGAATTGGCCTCAGCCTCATCGGCTGGCCCGTGCGATGCCGCGCTGTCGGTTAAGGCTGTCTGTGCGAAGGATGGCTCGGCGACGTTTGTCATCACGAATACGGGCTATCCGATGATTGCCCCGCAACCCTATTACGTGGTCAACATCATGACCGAAGTCCAGAATGGCACCGTGCCCGCGCTAGGTCGTAACGAATCCTTTACCGTGACTGTCCCCGGTTGGTACGACTCGCTGACCTTACGCACTGGCTACAGCACGCCCGATGCACAGGGTCAAGGCGGCCTCTTTGCCGAAACAACCACCGAATGTGCCCAACCGCCGAAACTCACCTATAAAGCCGTCTGCTTGGAAAATGGACATGCTCAGTTCACCATCACCAATGAAGGTGGCGACATGCCCGAACCCAGCACCTACCACGTCACCGATAGCAGCAACACCGAGGTAGATTCCGGTGAGGTCAACCTTGAGGCAGGCGAAAGCCAGACCGTCGAAATTACCGACACCTTTGGCACGCTGACCCTCCGCGTGGATGACTTTGAAGGTTCGATTGAAACGACCTGTTATGAACCCCCGACCCTCACGTATGAAGGCGTGTGTTTGGAAAACGGCGAGGCCCGCTTCACCGTCACCAACAACGGCGGCGACATGAGTCTGGGCAATCAGAGTCTGCTGTATTGGGTGTTTGACAGCGAAGGCAACGAAGTTACCAGCGGTATCATCACGCTTGGCAACAACCAAACGCTGCAAATCCCGGTGGTCGGCACCTATGGCCCGCTTGAATTGTGGATAGACGGACAAGAAGGCGCGGTTGCCAATACTGAATGCTACAAACCCCCGTCATTGTCGGCAGTCGGCATCTGCAAGATCAATGGCTCGGCTGAATTCACCGTCACCAACAACGGCGGCGACATGAACCTCGGCGACCAAACCATTGATTACGCCGTGCTGGATAACAGTGATGTGGCTGACGTCAGTGGTACTTTGGCATTGGGTGAAGGCGAAAGCACCACCATCTTGGTCGAAGGCCGATTTGGACACTTGCGGCTGGTGTTAGAAAACGAGACCGTTCTCGTTGAAACCAACTGTCAACCGCTGCCCGAACTGACCGTCGAGGGCTACTGCAAGGAAGACGGATCAGCGACCTTTTATATCTACAATGGTGGCGGTGCAATGGACGAACAACGCGCCCAGACCTACACCATCACCGACAGCGCAGGCAATGAAGTCGCCAGCGGCACGATCCAACTGCTGAATGGTCAATTCATCAAGGTTGATGTCACCGACGTTTATGGCCCGCTGACCTTCACCTCCGAAGGACTCAGCCCCTTGACGGCCAATACCGAATGCTACAAGCCCCCGGCTCTGGTCGGCGAAGCGACCTGCGTCGAAGGTGGTGTAACCCAGTTTGTCATCACCAACAATGGTGGTGATATGAGCTTGGGCAACCAGCAAGTGGAGTACATCATTAGCTGGGTGCAGGCGCTCATCGGTGAAGATTTCGCTATCTCTGCGACGGGGGTGATCGAAACTGGCACACTCGAACTGGGAGAAGGCGAATCACAAACCTTTACTGTCGCCGACTACTTTGGTGAAATCTTCTTCGACACCGTTACTGAAGGCGGCCCACACTTGCACATCAGTTCGTTGTGTTACCAACCCCCGGCCCTAACCGCGTCCGGTGTCTGCCTCGAAAACGGCTCGGCTCGTTTCACCGTCGCCAACAGCGGCGGCGATATGCGCTTGGGCAATCAACAGCAGCCCTTCACCGTCACCGATCTTGAGGGCGACGAGGTGCTCACAGGCACGTTGGAACTTGGCGCAGGCAGCAGCCTTGATGTTCAAGTGGATGGCGTCTATGGCCCGCTGACCTTCACTTCCGAAGGCCTCAGCCCAGTGACCGCCAACACCGAATGTTACAAACCGCCTGTGCTCTCCGCCGTTGGTACGTGTGTTGAAAACGGCTCGGCTCTGTTTGTCATCTACAACGGTGGCGGCGATATGGCCTCTGGTAATCAACAGCAGTACTATCAAATCACCGACGAAAATGGCAACGTGGCGCTGGATGGCACACTCGAAATCGCCGAAAACGAAAGCGTCAATATCCCCGTACCCGATGTTTGGGGCACACTGACGTTTACCAGTGAAGGCCTCAGCACAGTCTTTGTCGAGACGACCTGCTATCAACCACCGGCCTTGTCGGTTATCGGCTTCTGCAAAGAAGACGGCTCGGCTCAATTCGGCATCACCAACAACGGTGGCGATATGAGCGAAGGCAACCAACAAGTGGATTACGTCATCAAGAACGAGTTCGGCCAAATCTTTGAACGTGGCACGCTCGATCTCGATGCGGGTGCATCCCAAGACTTCTTTGTTAACCGGCCCGGTGAAACGGTGATCTTCGAGACCGCCGACCTCTCCGCAACGGCCCAAACCTACTGCGACATCCCCGGCGATGTCCCGCCCAGCACACCGGATGAACCGGAACCCGTCTGCGGCTACACGCTTGAAACCACCAACGGCTTCCCAGTGGTCGTGATGACCAACCCTGAACTCTGCACCAATGAACAGGGTGAACGGGAATGGACGCCGATTGAAGTTGGCCCGGCGGTCTGCCCCGACTGGCTGCTGTATCACACCAACCAGACTGGCGACTGGGAAATCTTCCGGCTGGGTGATCTACCCGATAACCCCGACGCGGACGAGAACCTGTCGAAGGGTGTCGGCTTCCGTATCTACGACATGGCCCCCACCAAGTCACCCGATGCTCAGTGGATCGCCTTTGCCTCCAACCGCGATGGCAACTGGGAAATCTACATCGGCTCGGTGGACGGCTTAATCCAACAGCGCGTCACCAATACGCCCAACGCCATTGACATTGACCCGATGTGGTCGCCGGATGGACAGTACATCGTGTATGAATCCGCCCGCGACGGCAATTGGGAACTGTACATGGTGGACGTGGCGACGGGTGTCGAAACCCGCCTGACGAATGATGCCGCCAACGACATCAACGCTTTCTGGCATCCCGATGGCAGCAAGTTGATCTTCCAGAGTGACCGTGAAGGCGGCCTGTGGCAGATTTACGAACTGACCATTGCGACAGGGGAGGTAATCAAACTAAGCGATGGCAATGGTTATGACCATGACGCCTCCTATTCGTTCAATGGCGAAAAGATTGTGTTCCGTTCGTACCGCGATGGCTCGGACAAGAGCGCGGTCTACGTCATGAACGCCGATGGCACCGATGTGGAATTGATCTCCGATGTCGCTGGCGACGCCACCAATCCAGTGTTCTCGACCGATGACAGCGTAGTGGCCTATCAATCCGATGTGGACGGCGACCTCGACATCTATGTGTACGAGTTCAGCAGCGGCAAGACGCGCCTGTTGACCGACAACGTGATTCCCGACTATGCCCCCACTTGGTATTGCGAATCCACGACGATTGTCTGGACATCCGACATTACCGAAGACCCGAATATCTTCTCGACCAACGCCCTGCCGATTGACACCCCGGCGATCAAGGTGGAAGAAGAGGCCAGCCAACTGACCTTTGACCCCAACGCCGACCAATATCCGCAGAACGCCCCGTCAGAAGAAAACGCCAGCCGCCAGCGGTCACTCCCCTCGGCTGAGAAGTAGCCGTGATGGGATAGAGGGAATCAACTACCTCTATCCGTCCCAAACAATAGCCCCTAATTTGCGAATAGGCAGGTTGGGGGCTTTTGATTTTTGAATACGGAAATATACCCGTTGACTTGGCAGTACCCCGATTACCTCGTAGAATCAAAGAGGAGATGATCGGAGCGTGTTATGAGTACCTATGCACCAAACCTTGAAGAAGTGGTCAGCCAAGCCTTGAAGTTAACCCCTGAAGATCAGGCCCAATTGGTCACCCGTATTGTCAATGCCATGAGTCGGGGTTTGACCGTGACGCCTACCCATGAATCAGTGAGCGAACACTGGGGACAGGCATTAAATCAACTGCTGGATACCCTCGATACCAGCGATTGGGAAGCCCTAGAGATGGATGATCCGGTGGAGTGGGTACGACAACAAATTTTGCGATAGGCTCCGTTGTGCAAGCGGTGTTTGAAGAATAATTAGAATCGGGCAGTAATCATGAATCTCAGCGGTTTATTAGCTAATCCAGATGATGCCAGCCTCTATCAAATTTTTGGCGAGCCGCAGATGGAGTTGCTGAAAACGATTGTGGAGTCGAATGGGTTTCGCTTGTTTTGGCTGGACGGAAAGCAAGTCTCGTCTAAGGCAGAGTTCTACAACCAAATCGAAAAGGCGATGGAATTTCCCTATTTTGGGCACAACCTTGACGCCCTTTATGATTGCTTGAGCGATTTGCAGGATTGGCTCACAGGTAAAGGATTTGTGCTATATTACACCGACTATGCCCGTTTCCTAGACACAGACCCCCATTCTTTTGACAAAATCCTAGACGTTTTTCTTGATGCCATTGATTTTCGCCGCCAATATCCACTCCCGCCTTTATATGTCCTTTTCCAAGTGCCACAGGGAAAGTTATTCAGTCTAAAGGTTTTGGAATTGGGCTAAACCAGCATTACTCCTTCTTCTCCTCGGCGGCACGCTCGGCATCGCGTTTTTCCAATGCCTGCTGCACCCGCAAGAACATCCCACTAATCGTCGCCGGGGCATCCTCATCCATCGCCATCGGATCGGCGGCATTTTCATCCGGCAGTTCGCTTGGCGGCACGACCTTCGCGGCGGGGACTTGTTCCAACAAATTGGCCTTATCAAACTCGCCCTTCTGAATTTGACTGGCCCAATTCGCGCTTTCTTCAAGGGTACGGGTGGTAAAACGCACCTTCTCTGCCAAAAAACGCAGCACCTCCAAAATCACTTGGGGGCGCGATTGGATAAACATATTAAATTGCTGGCGCGGCAGCATCAACACCTGCAAGCTGCTGGTGGCACGCGCACGGGCCGAACGGGGTTGCCCGTCCATCAAGGCTAATTCACCAAATGGCATCCCGGCCTCAAAACTGCGGATATATTTTTCGCGCCGTTCGCTGTCAATCGCATAAATACTCAGGCTGCCCTTCTCAATCAGGTACATCGCGTCGCCTTCATCGCCCTGATCGAACAACACCTGACCATCTACATAACGGCGGGGCACAAGGGCGCGGCTGAGATTTTCCAGTTCCGGGAGGGGCACACTCGAAAAAATGGAGACTTTCTTGAGACTATCGGCACGACGTACCAATTCTTGAGGGTCAACCGTCTTGGTTCGCTGCGACAAATTCATAAATACGTCAAAGCGATGGACGTGTTCGGGGTCATATTCGCCAATGCCGTCGGTCAACTGATCCCAAATTTCGGCATCTTCGGAGGGGAACACGTTGCGGATAAACGACATGATATACACACCGAGTTCGTTGCGGATTTCGTCAATTTCCTCCCGCAATTTCGCAATATCGGCTTCCCACGCCTCGCGCAGACGGTCAGAGGTCGGGTTTCGCAGGTTATTTTTCAAAATCCCGATGTTGGCTTGGGCGACAAACAGGCGGCGAATCGGTTTGACCTTTTCCTCCCCAAAAAATTTGCCCAGTTCGGACAGCAACTGCTCAATTTGCTGACTGCCCAATTTTTGCACCGCTTTGGTTTCGGCGGCGGTGACACCCACACTCAAACCCAGTGTTTCGGCAAAACGTTTTTTCTCTTGGGCCAGACCCTGACCAATCAGATTGGCAATTAGGAAACCGCCCCCTAAGCCAATCCCCACCGCGACGAGCAGCATCAACGAGCCGGAGAGCGAACGCACGGCATTGTTAAACACGACATGAATAGCGATCGCGGTGATGATGCCAACGATGGGCCACGTGAATTTTTCGCGGTCATGCGAGCGGCGGATACGACCCAATGAAATCCCGACCATCGCGCTGGCGGTGGCGTGCATCAACGAGGCCGATAACACACGGCTGATGGCAAGCGATAGGCTGGCTTCTGTGCTGGAAAGATAATTGACATTTTCGGCAACCGCGAAGCCGATACCCGCGCCAAAACCATAGGTCGCCCCATCTACCACATAACGGAAGGTGGGGCGCTGAATCAGGTAAATCAAAATCAGGGATTTGAGGATTTCTTCGATGACCGGGGCGGCAAATCGCACGAGATAATCCAACCCAACATCACCGACAATCGAGGTATTGATGTAGTAGGCCGCGCCAAACGCGCCAATCGCCCCCCACCCGATACAAATCAGCACGGTGCTAATCTTGCCCGTGCCGAAAAGGTCAAACGCATCAATCATGTAAATCGCCAAGACGGGGATACCGATGGCAATGATGTACGCAATCAGTTCATTAGTATTCATAAGCAGGGAGTCGTCCACAATAACATTCGGTCAATGCCAAAAAATTAGGGAGCGATTTGCAATCACTCCCCTACTATTGTGGACAATCTCATCCGATTTGGCAATTTTTAGCCCATTGCTGGTGCAGGCCGATTACCGCTTACCGTCAGCGCAGTAACACACCTCATCAATGAAAAATTCCTGCCCCCCAATGGAAAAGGTGTTGACCGTACCAACCAGCACAATCATGCCGGAGTCGTTGCCGAAGCCATTGCCGACCAGCACGGTGACACCCCCAATCACCTGATTATGAATCTTGGCAAAGTCATCCTCATTCCGAAAGTCTCCATTGATTTCAATGTTGACATTGCCCCCATATTCGCCGAACCGGAGTGAGACAAAACTGACCGGGCCGCCAAAATCGAAGGCGATACTGACATTGTTCACAATCAGTTCTTGGCCGCTGCCCCCTGCTGCACCAGAAGCACCTATCTCAGCGAACCCCCCGCTGGCAACACCACTCGACCAATAGAAATCCACGACGGTCATCTTGACGCCAGCCTCGTCAAAGGTATCCCCCACCACAAAATGACTGCCGAGGGCGAGACTTTCAAAGTTGACACACTCACCGGGAGGTGGTGGCGGTTCATCTCCGCAGGGATCATCGAACCAGAATTCTTGCCCCCCAATGCGGAAATATTCGATAGTGCCTTCGAGAATGAGACGCCCTAGCGTGCCGTTTATATCATCCACATAGATGTTGACGCCCCCAAGCGATGAGCCATGCAAACTCGGAAAATCCGGGGTGTTAATGAAATCACCGTTGATCTCCAAGTTTAGATTTCCGCCATACGCCCCATAGAGCAGAATGAGGCCATCAACGGGTGTATCCAATTTGAACTGCAAATTGATATTGTTGGTGTGGATTTCAGAGCCACTCCCGCCCGCCATGCCGCCATTTTCCACAGTGGCCTCACCATCGGGGAAGAGAGTGCCGTCAGCCCATTGAAACTCCTGCGCCTCAACCGTAGCACCCGTTACGGCAAAGTTGTCTCCGACATGATACGTCATGCCGAGGGGCAACCGTTCAAACTCAAAACAGACTGGTTTGATTTCAGGGAAATCTTGGGCATGGGCTGTTGGCAAACCCAGCATCAAGAATGAGAAGATGATCGTTAACCCGACGAATCGTACAAGAGATTTCATGCGTTCCCCTTCCTTATCCAAGCATTTGGCTGTCTATGGCTTATAAACGCAGCTTGGTCTGATTTATCACAGATGGGGAATACAGAGGATATGGGCAAAAATCACCAACGGATTATTACCCAATGTCCAAGGGGTGATTTAATGGAAAATTTGAGACCCAATTCCCCGGTATCAGAAAGTGGGTCATTTGCGGGAATTCGATTACTGTCGCCGCTTCATCAAAAAGAACACCGCGCTTCCTAATCCGACGGCAACCCCAGCCAGCACAATCGCTTCAAGGACGCTCAAATTACCAACAGCGGTTCCCGAAAGGCCACTATCACCGTTGCCGGTATCGCTGCCGGAAAATAATATACCAATCCCCATCACCACAATCAGCGCCGCTGCCATGCCGACCAGCTGCACCATGCGTTGATTGGGCCACTTGCGGATCTTAGGGCGTTGCAGCAAATCAAACTCCTGCCCCAAGCGCCCTGACAACCGCATACTATAACCGGGGTCAGGCGGGGTATCGGGGTCAATGACATCGCGTAATTGAATGATGACCCGTTCCAAGTCGCGGGTACTTGTTGAAGTGCTCATCGGTCTTCCTTCCAATACGGCATCGGTCAGAGCCGCCAGTTCATTGTCTCGTTCGGTGTTTGTCACGCCGCACCTCTTTTAATGTATAGTTCCACCGACTTGATCCCGCAGCGCCTCAATCGCCCGCCGATACAGCGACTTGACTGCATCCAACGTCTGTCCCCGTTCATCCGCAATCTCTTGGAAACTCAGGCCATCAGCAAATCGCAGCATGATAATCTCCTGATAATGTTCGGGGAGGGTATGCAACGCCTTTTGGATCAACCCTCGTTCACCTAAAGAATCCGTCTCATATAACCCCGCCCGCGCCGTATGCTCAACATCCTCAAGGCTGACTTCCCCACCCGGGTTGCCACCCTTGCCCCGTCGGCGGTAATAATCGGCAATCTGGCGGTTGACGATGGTGTATAACCATGTATTGAACTTGGCCCGCCGTTCAAATTTTGGCAGGGAGCGCACCATCGCCACAAATGCCTCCTGTGTCACATCCTCCGCATCTTGAGGTGGCACTCGGCTTTTGACCCGGTTAAACACCTTTGCCAGATAGCGGTTATAAAGGGCCATAAACGCATCTTTATCACCCTGTTGAGCCAGAGCTGCCAATTGCTCGTCGCTGGCGTCTCGGTTAATCATTTTCTTGCTGTTCCTTTTGTCGTAAAAGCCAGCTAAAACGGGTTGCAAAAAGTTGGAAATTTCTCAATTTCATAAACAATTCAAAAACTTTACAGTAATTCTCCGCTTGACCATCCCCAATTGGATTGAGCACGGCAACTTTATTAAATAGGCCCATCTAATTGATAAAGTGCTCCACGTACATCAGGCGAGGTAAACTGCTTTGCACATGGTATGAAGTATATCCGAGATTAGCCACGCACAAAAATGCCTTTTTTCAGCGACGGGCAACAAAAAGCCACCCCGATTGAGGCAGCTTTTTGACCACTTCCTAAGTTCTCAGATTATTCGGTTGGCGGTGCAAGAACCGTATCAATCAGATAGATGATGCCATTGCCAACGCGGAATTGCAGCACGAGATTGGCTATTGCATTGACAGTAAACGACTCGCCGGGAGTGTAGGCCACATCCAGTGTCGCCCCATTAAGGCTGGTGACGGTGTGTTCGCCCACCAAATCATTGGGTGAAAGATACTCCGGCACGATATGGTAGCTCATCACTTCCGCCAATGTCGTCGGGTCATCCAGATTAAATAGCCCTTCTGTCTGCGCTGCAAACGCGGCATTGTTGGGTGCAAACAAGGTAAACTCCCCTTGGTCGAGCAGTTCAAGCAGCCCCGTCGTCGTCAACAAATCTACCAATACAGAAACGCGGCTTTCCGGTAGGGCGGCACTAGCAAGTAGATAGTCTGGCATATTGTCCTGCGTGGACGTAAAGAAATTGCGGTGAATATCAGGGAACGTACCAGTCAAATAGGCAATCGCGGTTGTTCCCGGTACAGCAAAATACTCGGACTCGAACAACACACTGTCCGGCTGACCGACTGCCGTCGCCCCCGCATGAAACAAGCCTAATGGCGCTGCCGCAATCCCATATTCCCCAAAACCCAACTCGGTAATCACAATCGTGTCCACAAAAAACACATCCACAGGCGGCGCACCCGACCCATTTTGAATAATGATGGCATTGCTACCCGTGTCTTGATAATTCGCCAGTACCGTCGTTTCGTCAATGACCACCAACTCCGGCGTCGGGGTTTCATATTCACCCATCGTGGCAATCGTGTATTGATGGCCTTCCTCCACTTCAAGCTCAACCGATGCGATTGGCTCAGTCGAACCAGTGGCAGAGATGGCGATGGTGTGTGAACCCGGCTCAATCACTGCCGAATCGGAGGTGATGACATAGTGCAGGCCAGCCCAAATGATTTCCCCATCAAGCCAAACATCGGCTTGGGGTAAGACCATTTGAATAAGGCGAAACTGGGCATCGGGGGTGGTTTGGCGGGCGGCGACTGGCCGATCTGTGGGGAGAATGACAATGAGACTGAATACTACCAATAGAAATACAATAGACTTCTTCAACATAGGGGTATCCTCTTATGATTTAGGTACGACGTTAGGTTTCCCCACCTATGCTGAACAGTCTATTAGAAAGCTGATATGAGCACAAGTCTACTATTAACTATTCACATACAGGTCTGTACAAGCCCCATTATTCTTATCGGGATAGGTCGTCCTGTTTTTGCCATGTGGCGTTGTTGAACACTGCTGCGTGCGTCACATCCTCCGCATCTTGAGGGTGGGCTACACGACCTGTAGATCGCACCTAATTTAGGCTTTGGTTGGCTTTTTGGCGTTTTCTATCCCAGCGATTCCCTGCTGAACAGACCCTTTGATCATCACGAGAACAGCGTATCTGTGGCGCTTTCAAACCATTCATTCCACGCCATACCGGTTTCATCGTTGGGGGTATCCAATGAACCCGTTGTGCCAATGGGCGTTCCGCTTTGGAACAGGTCTGGGTCTATTGGGACTGGCCCGCTAATGCGATCAAATGTCACAACAAAAGGACGGTCAAAGGCGGCACCACTGGCTTCTAGGCGACTTAAAGGCAAGGTTGCTTTCTGTTCCTCCGGTAATCCCGCATCACCGGGGCAAAAGTCAATGGCATCCGCAACGGTGAAACCAATTTCGGTGGTCATGAAGACATCGGTGGTTTTGCCGCTACCATCCACTTCACGTACAAATACAACATATCCGCTTATCTGACGATAATCATCGCCGAAATCCGATGAGCCAACCCCACCAGCCGTTACGCCGGGCGCTTCGTCCACATGATCATAATTCGTCCGGCGCTCTAAGCCCTCCTCACCCAAAAAGTCCTGAATATTCATGCGGACTTCCTCGCCGGGAGGTAAATCTTCCAACTTAACCTTACCGGGAATGGCCTCTTTAATTTCATTAACGATTTTCACAACTTCACTGGTGGTAACGGGTGAATTGGCATAGGATTTCACAAATGCGTTTTCTTCATCGCTAAAAACCTTCGCAGTGCCGCTAGGCGAGGTTAAGTATTCTTGGTACAACAGAGAGGTATCAAATCCATACTTGCCCAGCAAAAACGGTAACAGTCCACCGATCATTTTGGCTTTGGCGGCAACTAACTCCCAATTGGATTCAAAGGGCGTACAAAAGCCTTCAGGGGCTTTTTTATCATCTTGCGAATCGCCGCTAAAGGGGGATGATTCAAAGGGCAATTCTCTTTGAATGATGCTACGGTTAACCAATCCTTGGTCTTCCTCTTGGCAATGGTCGCATGTCCCACCACAGGCGCACGTCCGCTGTATTTCCGGCACTGCATCCCGATTGCGTTCAGCTAATGCGGTGACATAGCGATTACCATGTGTGCGTTGAAGCTGCTGCACGAGAGAGGTGGTCAAAGGTGTATTCCCATATGGGGCACACTGTAAAAGTGGATCACTCGATGGATTCAAAGCCGGGAGATGTTTCACAAGGCGGATAGACGGTTCTGTGCCATCTAGTGCGGTTATGGGTCGTCGTTGTCTGGCAAACATAGATTTTCACCTGTCTTATTCGACTAGTCTACATTTGGATAGGATTTCTGCTCGATAAAGCTATTCCACCCCCTCAATTTACTTCGAATCGGGTTTTTTCAATGGTGCGGTTTTAGGTAGAGCGGGCAGGGTATCGCGCATCGTAGCGGACGCATCCTTCGCTTTATCCCCTTCAGTAGGTTCTGTTGGCAGAGGTGGCAGTTTGGAAGTGCTACGCATTTGGGCCTCGCGGATTTCGGGCAGCATATGGTCAATCATCCGCAGCGCATTTTCGCGCACAAATACATCGGGGGTGCCAGCTTCTGGGCGTAATGCGGTAATTTGCTGGCGGAGATTGGCAACCAATTGCAACAGTTCTTCATAGGTTGGTTTTTTTTCGGACATAGCCCCTCACAAAAAATATCCCAAACTTCAGATTTCAAAATCATCCCATGCCGCCGTCTGCATAACTGGCACAAAGCGGCGTAGGGTGTTGCTCCCTGCTTTTTTGGCAGCTTGCAGCGCAAGATAGGCCTGTTGAAATAATTCAGGCCCATTATCAGCGTCAAGTGGGCAAAAGCTCATGCCCATATTGGCCCCAATGCGCACTCGCCGATCCTCAAACACCAGTTCAAGCCGCTGAATCGCCGCCAGCAGCCCTTCCGCCCATGTCATGCTGGTGGCAACCACCTCACCTCCCAAATCGGTGAGCAGAATGCCAAATTCATCCCCGTCCAGACGACCCATGAGCGCACCGGGGGGTGCATGAGCTTTGATAATCTCAGCCACTTCGCGTACCATTGCATCCCCGGCGGTGTGCCCCAGTGTCGAGTTGATGCGTTTGAGGCCTGTCAAATCCATCAGCACCAACCCGACACCATGTTCACGCGCTTCGGCCCGCAGAATGATTTGTTGGAGGCGTTTTTCAAAGCGCCAACGGTTCGGCAGTCCCGTCAGCAGATCAAAAAACGAATCTTTTTCACCGCGCGGCCTTGTCATCCTAGTAGCTGCCTACCACTTCCCATGTGTTTGGCCCCATATTGACCGAATAGAGCCGCAAGACGATGCCTTTGCCGTGATCAATATAGAAATAGTAAACACCCGTAGTGGGAGGCATATTTTGGATACGCCCTGCGAAGGCTGCTTCTGGCCCATAGGCCCAGCCTAACACTTGCCGAATTTGTGGATTCTCACGCCATGCCTTGCCGATTGGCCCAGTGGGTTGATAGCGCCCCGGCGGCGGCACAATGCTGGCATCGCTCAAGGGCTGACTGGGGTCCCATGTATCCACTACCGTTTCCCAATAGCCCGTATTGTAGATGATGTAAATCGTGCCGCGTGGGTCGGATGCGCCGATGGGTGGGGCATACCGATAGACCCGTCCGCCTTCAAAATCTTGTCCTGTAGCGGCAACCGAATCCACCGCCAGCGGACACAACCCGGAAGTATCAGCCTTGCCCGCCTCAAAGGTAAAGAAAAACGCGGTGGTACATCCTGTCGGAACCGCGCGTGTCGGCTGAATTGGTACAACGGGTACTCGTAACTGCTGGCCCGCAAAAATCGAATCGGCATCGAGCAGGCAGTTGGCTTGTACCAAAGCGTCTACGGTGGTATTGGTCAACTCTGCAATAACCCCCAGCGTATCACCAAAGGCCACTACCATCACGGGCCAATCGGTGCGGGGGGTGCAGTTGGGGTTGATATTGTTACCCGTCCCCGTGTTCCCCGTGCCGCTGCTCAGGGTTACCGTTGCCGTCGGGGTTGTGGCGCGGCTGACCAAAGCAGTTGCGGTTGCATTGGCTTGAGCCACGACGGTTAAATCCGCCGTTGGGAGCGCGGGCCGCAGCGTGGGTGCATTGCTACTGTCATCCTCAGTCAGCGAACAAGCAAGCGTCACCATCACCCACAACACCATTAGGAATATCAGTCTTACTTTCATCCCACCACCTCTCACAGTTAAAGTAAAAACTGCCCCACCAATATTCTAGCCCTCTTCTATCCATTCGCACAAAGTTTTCATGTCAAATGTCACTCCCGTAAAGATAGATGCACAATAAAATTAATATTCAGTTTAGGAGGTAAAATATCATCAGGTTGCATCGGGTCAAGCCTCGTCGCAGCCTTTGTTGCGTCACCCTAGCTTCAACTTACCCCGGTTTTTACTATCCTCTTCGCAGCTTCCTTGTGGTTTTCATAGATTTCTATCATAAGGAGTTCACGATGTTGAAATTGCATTCTTGGTTTCGCATCGCAGCCATCATCACAATCATTCTGGTCAACTTCATGATTGGTCTTGAATCTGCGGCGGGTGCTGTCTACACAGGCAACCTGAGTTCTGGCCCCGGCGCAAACAATCCCAGCAGTGTTACCTATCAAATCCCGGCACTGGTTGGCGACACCCTCAATGTTACCCTTGATTATTCCGGTTATAACACCTGCGGCGGCGCTTGGGTCGTCATCAGTTTCAACCGCGACACCCCGTATCCAATGATGACTTATTCGTATGGCGGTTTTACGGGCAGCGCGACTTATACCTACACGCCATATGTAGATGGGGATGTGGCGCTCAGGCTGGAAGTTGCGTGTCGGCACGCCACGTCAGTTATGGAAGTGGCGACCCTTGACTATACCATGACAGTAAATGTGAATGCCCCACCGCCCCCTGCTGAAAATCCTTATGCTGCCGAAGAAGCCGCTGGACTCCAACGCCTGCCGCCCGGTAGTGAGTTGCCTGTGGTGATCTATACCCCCACCCCTGCCGCTGCTGCAAATGGGGATTTGTTTATTGACATCTGGCAGTTGGATGAGCATGGCGTCGGCCAGCCCTTCCTCTATATCTCCGAAGCTGAATTATTGGGCCTACCCGAATTCCCGGTTGAAAACATCCTGATTGCCAGCGACGGCCTAGTGAAGGTATATAAACTGCGAACGGGTGAGTATCAGGTCAATATTGGCCCGTTGGCGGACGGCAAAATCCACGTCCGTATCTTTGATAACATCCCGTCGACCCACGTCTATGGGTATACGTTGGAAGTCGAGTAGGGTACAGAAAGGCGAAATTTGAATGACAGCTTTGCGTGTTTTGCGATGCGGGCTTGTCGCCGCGCTGATTGGCCTCAGTTTGCTGGGGTCAATTCCGTCAACACAGGCCGCCACTCCCTTGACCTTTAGCGGTTCGGTTGGGACGTTTCTCAGCAATACAGTCTGGACGTATGTAGACACCGACAGCTATACCGTTTATGCCGAAGCGGGTCAGACCGTTACCCTTGATCTTGTCTATTCCGGCTCGTGTGGCTTTGCGTCGGCTCGTCTGGATACTTCGATTGGCACCGTTGTCGGCTCACTCAATCTCCCGCCGGGGGGTGGCAGTGGTTATGTCACTTTTAACGGCACCCAGACCTATTCACGGGTCATGCCAAGCTCTGGCGCAGTCGAAATCAGTGTCACCATTAATTCCATTACGCTTGGCGGCATTCCGTCCGGCTGTAGTTTTCTTTACGATATGACCGTGACAGGCGCGACCCTTACCTCTCCCGTTTCTGATGACCCCGTACTGGCTGCTGAAGAAGCCGCTGGTTTGGCACGAGTCCACGATTCCTCCCTGCCTGTTGTGATCTATACCCCCGCCGTCGCCAACGACACGCCATTTATTGACATCCGCGATCTCACGGGTGTGCCCTTGCTGTATGTGTCAGCCAAAGAACTGCTGGCGCTACCCGATTTTCCTGTCAAAAACACCCTGATTGCCAGAGATGGCCTAGTGAGTGTCTACAAACTGACCACTGGCGAATATCAGGTCAATGTCGGCCCGCTGACCGATGGCAAGGTGCATGTCATCATCTTTGATGGTATCCCGCGTACCCACACCTACGGTTATACGTTTAGCTATCCCTGATTGGAGGTGAAGGCCATGAAATTCTTTTGGAGCATCATCCTCTGCCTAATCCTCCTCCTCCCGACTCTCCCTGTCCGGGCGGAGGAAAGTATTACATTTACCGATTCCATTTCGACGATGGGCAACCCTATCCCCAGCATCATTTTTTGGCGCGACCATCAGGTATATGCCGAACAGGGAGCTACCCTGATCTTTACGCTTGATGCCAGCGGTTGGTGTAATTGTCGAATTGGAGGCGGCAATCTGTTTGCCAATAACGTGCTGATCGGGCAGTTTTCGCTGGTCTCCCTACCAAGCCCTACCAATGTCACTTTTGCCGATCAATTCGTATTTCAATACCCTGTCCCCCAGACTGGCGAGGTGCTGCTGAGGATTGACCTCTATGCGGGCTATTCCGGTTTCGGTAGTCCCTCGGAAACCATCACGATGAATTACGCCCTAACGGTCAGCGGCGTGAGCAATCCGGCCCGCCTACTCGAACAAGCGGCGGGCGTGCAGCGGGTGGGCACTGACACGTCCCTGCCCGTTGTGATTTATGTGCCTACCTCCAACGCCTATCAAAAGGGTGATCTATACATAGATATCTGGCAATTGGATGGACATAACACTGGATACCGTGCTCTCCGTGTTTCAAGCGATGAATTGTTGGCACTGCCTGATTTTCCTGCCGAGAACATCCTGATTGCCAGCGATGGTTTCATCGGTGTCTACAAGTTGACTACCGGAGAGTATCAAGTCAATGTCGGCCCGTTAGCAGATGGCAAAGTGCATGTCATCATTTTTGATGGCATCCCACCTACCCATACCTACGGTTATATGTGGTCGCCTACTTCTGATTGAATTTTTGGTGAATGCCAAAAGGTGTGTTCAATATCTCGAACGCACCTTTTTAATTTTCTTGATTTCTACGCGATAAATTTAAAACTGATTGACATTTTATACATATTTATTTTAGAATATTTAACATGGAATTTAATTCTAGGCTTGCTTCAAGGAGTCCCTATGACGATTAGCCCTACGCTTGCCATTACTCTGCGCCACCCCACCCTCGATGATGTCCCAGCTATCGCCAAGCAAATCAACGCGACTCATTTTCATGATACGGGCGTACCCGTCGTGGTCACTGAAGAACGGCTGCGGGCACTATGGGATGCTCCGGGGATTGATATACCGGGTAGTGTTTATATGGCCCATAACTCGGACGGCCAATGTGTCGGCCTCGCCACTTGTATTGGCCTAGCCCCCTTTGAGGAAATTGAGACCGAAATCACTGTCACGCCGGAACTGCGCGGGCAGGGCATCGAAGAAACCCTCCTGCAAACCGTTATTGACCACGCCACCCGTATTCATATGCCCCAAGCCGATCCTCACAGCCGATTTGTGCTTAAGGCATCGGCAGACGAACGGGCCACATGGGCAAGTCAATTTTTGCAGGCCCATGAGTTCAAGGTCGTGCGCGGCTTTTGGAAGATGCAAATAGATTTTGATGGCAGTCCCGTACCCACCCCCATATGGCCTGATGGCATCGAACTACGTCCCTATGATCCTGCCACCCAGCTACAGATGGTTTACGATACGTTTAATGCCGCGTTTTCGGAGCATTGGGGATTTCACAGCATCGCCTTTGAGCAGTGGGAATTTGTGATGCAGCGCGATAATCCCGACCCAACGCTGTGGTTTAATGTGTGGGCGGGGGATGAGATGGTCGGGTTTGCGATGTGTACCGCCGAACGTCCCGATATACCCCAGCTTGGTTATGTCTCCGACTTAGCGGTTCGCCGCGAATACCGCAAATTAGGCTTGGGGCTGGCCCTGCTGCATCATGCCTTTGGAGAATTCCAGCGGCGCGGCAAATTGGGGGTCAGTCTGCATGTGGATTCGGAAAATAGAACTGGTGCAACCCGCCTTTATGAACGGGCCGGGATGCACGTGGTCGAAACGTCGTGGAAATATCAGCGGGTGCTGCGCGAAAGTACCTCTTAAAGCCATTCTTAAGCCACTAGTCGAAAGTGATCAGCGAACAAGAGACGATCAGGGTGATGCCAAACATTCTGTTGGGTGTGCATAAAAGCATCAACTGAAGCCTGCAACTCATCCAAGGAGCGATGCAAACGATTAG
>JABFGB010000030.1 GCA_013112715.1 Chloroflexota bacterium | reverse complement strand
AACAATGGTTGCGCGATCAACACTGTCAGACCCTCTACATCACCCCCGGCAGTCCGTGGGAAAATCCCTTCATCGAGAGTTTTAATGGCACGTTGCGCGGCGAATGTTTGGATCGCTGGGTTTTTGCCGATGGCGCTGAGGCCCAACACGTTATTGAAGAATGGCGGCAGCAGTATAATCAATATCGTCCACATAGTAGCTTGGGTTATCTACCCCCGGCTGTTTTTGCTGACCAAGCTCGACCCTCACTCCAACTGGCCTAGTCGTTGGGGGCAGATCATTAAGAATCGCCATTTCGTCGCCATCGCGTTGTCGGATATTTCCTTACAGTGTAGAGAATTGATATCTTACATTCAAGGAGGGCTGCTGATGTGGCGAAAAATCCGGCTCATATTGCTGATAGGTTTGGTATGGTCGTTTCCATCCACTACCAGCAGAGCGCAAACTAATCCAGATGAGGTTGACTGGTATTGGGCCAGCGATGGAACTCGTATTATTGCCTTTACATTGGATGGGCAGGCGAATGTTATTTTGGAATCCAAATTATCCCTTCTGATCCACAACGTTGGCGGTTGGAGGCTTGCGGCTAATCGTGCATTACTGTGGAACAACACAACTCAGCAATTAATTCTGGTTGGCTCGGATTCAGCGCTGGAGATTACACTTGGGCCGGGATTTGAAGATTATGGAATTTATGAGACGGGATATCAGTACCCTTTTTTTGTGTTCAATCGAAGCAAGCTAATGACATCACCTCAAGCCTTTGTTGTGAATGTGGAGAATGGCAGAGTTCAGCAGTTATCAGGTTATACTCACTTTTTCTCGCCACCGCGATTCATATCTGGTGATACCCTTCGATACTTCAGTTGGTCTGAGGATAACGTCTCGCTAAGGCCATTGGTAGGGACCCTATGGGAGAGGAATCTGGTTACAGGGGAGGAGACTCAATTAGTCGAGGCAGAGGAATCATTCAACAGGGTTTACAGCACAAGCGATGGGAAACAGTGGTGGATTCCAAATGGAGATTGGGATCAAGATGAAGTAAATACGAAAGCTATGCCAGACTTCCGCGAAGTGCGTACCTTTGGCCCAGTCAATCCCCTCTATACTGAATGGATTCGAGAAGGCCGCGCCCATATCAAGGACAATGTTGTACTCAAATACGACCCGCAGTGCAGTAGTGAATGCAGTATCGAATTGTACTTTCTGGATGGACAGTCCCCACTTACTGCCAACATCAATCTTCGTGGGGGAACAGCACCTAAATTCCGAATCTCCGGGCGTACAAGCGATGGCGGGGTCATCATCATAGGCTACGATGTTCAAGGAATACCTTTGTGGGCAATCCGTAACGAAGGGGTGCAGTGGCTAGGCGACTCTCATTTTAAGTATTTCTACCTTTCACCGGAGGGCCGTTGGTTAGTCATGAGCCATTGGGACCGCGATGGTACCGTTGGTGATTTCCGACTATGGGATTTTGAGCGTCAAGAATTGATTTATACAAGCGAGGTGTCGTCAATGGTGACAACTTTTAACGAAAGTGTTTATTTTGATGTCTTTGCCGCCGATGACTCTATTGCAGTTGGATTTTCATCATTCAATATTGGGTACTCAGCGACCACTGATGAATTCTTTTATTTGGAGGTTAACATAAACTCCGATATTTTTGAAATCTTGCCGGAAGCGCAATATCTCGTTTCCAACTGGAATCGGATTACCGAAACCTATGATATTTTTCGCTACGACCCTGTCACTGAAACAAAAGACCTCATCATAGCCGGATATTGGGGAATTGGAGTCACCTCAATTTAGAGGCCATGATGTGACTGTTTTTAGGATAAAAATATGCCAAAATCATGACAACCGCCATTAGAAATACCCCCCACCCCGGTTTACACTCTAGGGCAACCACATTTAGGAGGATTGCCCCCATGCAATTTAAGACCGTTATTGAACCTTTTCGCATCAAATCCATCGAGCCGATTCAATTCACCACCCGCGACGACCATCTTGCCAGCCTGAAACGGGCCAAATACAACCTGTTTGGCTTGCACGGCGACGAGGTACTGGTAGACATGCTGACCGATTCCGGAACGGGCGCGATGTCCAATCAGCAGTGGGCCGGGATGCTATTGGGTGATGAATCCTACGCCGGGTCGCGCTCATTTTATAAATTTGAAGCGGCGGTACAGGACATCACGGGCTTCAAACACGTCATCCCCACCCATCAAGGCCGCGCCGCCGAACGTATCCTGTTTTCAATTATCGCCCACCCCGGCTGCGTCATCCTCAACAACAACCATTTCGACACCACCCGCGCCAACATCGAATACGTTGGGGCGGAGGCACGCGATTTGGTCATCGAAGAGGGCCACATCCCCGGCCTGATCCATCCGTTTAAGGGCTGTATGGACGTAGACCTGCTGCGCCAAACCATCCGCGAGGTCGGGCGCGACAATATCCCGCTGGTGATGCTGACCGTCACCAATAATTCTGGCGGGGGGCAACCCGTCAGCATGGCGAATATCCGCGCTGTCAGTGAGGTCTGCCACGAACACGGCCTGCCATTTTTCCTCGATGCCTGCCGCTTTGCCGAAAATGCGTGGTTTATCAAGACCCGCGAAGAGGGTTATTGTGATAAGACGCCGCTGGAAATCGCCCAAGAGATGTTTTCTTATGCCGATGGCTGCACCATGTCCGCCAAAAAGGACGGCCTCGCCAATATCGGCGGTTTCTTGGCGCTGAATAATGATGATCTGGCGATGCAGTGCCGCAATCTGCTGATTTTGACCGAGGGCTTCCCAACCTATGGCGGCTTGGCGGGTTACGATTTGGAGGCCGTCGCGCAGGGCCTACGCGAAGTGCTGGACGAACATTATTTGGAATATCGCGTGCGCACAGTGGCATATCTGGCCGAAAAGACCGTCAGTGCGGGCATCCCGATTATCCAACCCCCCGGCGGCCATGCCCTGTTTATTGATGCCAAAGCCATGCTGCCCCATATCCCGGTCCATCAATATCCGGCTCAAGCGTTGGCGATTGCCCTGTATCTCGAAGGTGGGATACGCGGGGTCGAAATCGGCAGCGTGATGTTTGGCAAGCCCCATCCCGATGGCACGGAAACCCCCGCCGCGATGGAATTGGTGCGCTTGGCTTTCCCACGCCGGACGTTCACCCAAAGTCATATTGATTATGTAGCGGAGGTGCTGGCCTATATCCATTCCATTCAGGATGAAATTCGCGGGGTGCGCATTACGTGGCAGCCGCCCTTCCTGCGCCACTTCACCGCCCATTTTGAGCCGCTGTAAATGGACTGCGGGATATTGATAATGCGGTTGGGCCAATAAATTTCAGTAGAAAAGGGCAGACTTATGAATCTGCCCTTCGGTCATTACTGGGCACAGGGAGTGGTACAACAGGTTAGTAGGTGCAGTCGCAAGACCATTTACCAGCGCCATCCTTTGTGCAGATCAAAATTGAACTACCGAGCTTTCCGCAAGCCTCTGCCATTCCTGTACAGGTATCGTCAGGGCCACATGTACATTTTCCACCATCGCCATCGCCCTTACAGGTATAGTCCAGCACAGGGGCAAATCTACCACCTAGCCCTAGCCCGGGTCGAGGCCCGATTAGTCTGCGGAGTTGGGCGGGTTCAATGCCAACGGGATTGGATACTGAAAGTGAAACTGGATTACTATTCACGGTTTGATTTGGAAGTTTCATATTCGTAATTTCCTCCTAAAATGGCAAACCCAAGCAAGCTCCACACACATACCACCCGCTTGCACATGATTTGCCACTTGCAGTCCATCCTCGGTCTTTACACATCTCGACGACACCCCAGCATGAAGTGTCTGTTCTGTCGTAATAGCACGTTTCTTGTGGCGCATCACACCACGGGAAATTAATCCAACTGCATAGGTCATCAAAAAATCCAGATGGGATGACTTGCAGCGGCTCGGCTTGAGGGCTATTTAACACCCCCAAAGACTGACTTGGAATTCTCATCTCAGTATCCTCCCAAATCTCAGTTAATGCTATATGAAAAGACTCCTTGCCATGCTATGAAATGCTACTGTTAAGGAATTACAGGTTTAGGCGCCTAAGTGTCAAGTTCGTTGGGTGGGATACATTCCACTTGGCACGTATAATCATTGCAAATAAACTTGCAGCTGGGTCGTATTTGGACAGGTAGTGTATCTATGATATGGTAAAGCATATCCGCTATCTCAGGAGCTACGTTATTCCAATTCACGAGGCTGGGAGTGATACCACCCTGCAATAAGAGAGTCGAATCCTGATACTGAATACCGGATGATTGAATCGGCATTTTCATTTTTTCCTCCAAAGCAAACAATGGAACAAATCAGATTTACCGTACATGCCATGAGCGTGTTTGGGCGACAATGGTCGGGCAGACGGCGGCAACATTGACCGTGATTTGATACGCTCTGCGGCTGGCCCGTTCGTTATTCACATTAAAAAATGTCAATCTGACATCCCAACAATCTGAACCCGGCGGGCCTATCGGACTGGGTTCGACCTCGATGCTATCAAGTTCCATGTTGGCTGTCGCGGTGGATGAAAAAATTTCCGTCGTGCGGGCGATGTTGACTCCGGCGTAATTGAGTGCCCGCTGGGCTGAGGTTAGGCCGAGATTGCGAAATTCATAATATATACGATTCAAAAAATTGGTAACGCCTTCAACTTTCGCATGATATTCAGATTTTTTCTCTTCTTTGGCATTCGCGGCGGGTGCTGCACCAGTCACCAGTTCGACCAATGCGCGGGTTGTCCAGCTATACATGCCGCGTAATTCTGGCACGACGAGGGGTACGGTTTGGCCTGAAATAAGCCTTGTCTGCCCAACGATAAGGCCGGGTAGGGAGATGCGCTCTACGCCTTCGGTAAGCTGTTCTTTCAAAAATTGGCGGAGTCGTTCATACGTCTCGCGGGCAAATGCACCTTGTGGAGCAATGGCATAGATCGAGGTAGCTTCTAGGTTGAGTATCCAAGTCACGTTGCCCGCTACCCAGGGATTCGCATCCAAATAGTCAAGGAACTGGGCATGATCGTCAAGGTTTACCCCTGCTCCGACATCCTGTTGAAGTGAATCGCGCTGGGCGACGCTGCCAAAATCATAGCCCAATTTACCAAGAGCATAGACCTGCTGAATCTGATTAACCTGCGATGATTTCCCACAGGAGCAGTTTTCACCGCCTTTCCCACCACAACCGCAGCCACAATCGGCAGGGATGATTTGAGCATCTGCCGACGTCTGATGGGCCTGCACAAATTCCATCGGCGGCCCACTATCGGCAGGGATTACAGGGGTGACGGCATTCTCGGACGATTGATGGTATTCACTCATTTTGGGAATCTCTCCTTCTAAGAGAAGCGCCACCGCTCCCCTCACATTTAGACGGCCCGCCAACAGTCGGCGGCAATCAGTTGCCGATTCGTCATCACAAGTGATGGCACTCCTTAGGAGAGCAGACCGAACAGCAAGCGGGTCGGGCGTCTGTCCATAGAGAAGCTGCAAACTCAACATTAGGGCGGCAATACCGGAAACAATCGCTGTTGCATAGCTTGTACCCGTGTGGGTAACAACACCTCCTTCCAGACTCGCGCCGGGGATGTCTTGACCCAGCGCCAAGATGCCTTGTGTTTCGTAGATTTCCCCCCAATTGCTCAACAACAGCGGATGGCCTTGGGTATCCATTGCACCAACCGCCAATACCGAGGGCAAAGCACCGGGGACATTTAGACAATCACAGCCCTGATTGCCTGCCGCAGCGATAATGAGTATCCCTTGTTGGGCACACGCCTTGACCGTATCCGCAAGAATAGGACTGGCCTTGCCTGTAGATGAAAATTCTCCACCGCTGATGTTGATGATGTGAGCACCCTGTTCAGCGGCTTGGGTCATTGCCCGTGCCAGATCAAGTTGAGAACACGGCACTAATGAGCCATCCGCTTGATCGCCGAAGATGGGCAAAACGAGACCACGACACTTGGGGGCTAGTCCACGAACTAAGCTCTCATGTTGACCAAAGAGGATACTGGCAATATGCGTGCCGTGCTCCAATGCAAGGCCCTCGCTTGTTGGATACAAGCTGGAACTCGTTATTTGTGTTAGATTTGCGGCGGAAATGGTGGGGTGAGAGAGATTAATGGGGCCATCCAAAAGGGCGATACAGATGCGACTATCACCGTGCGTCTGCGCCCAAACTTCTTCAAGTCCGGGAATCGGCAGGAGCGGGGCAGCACGACGAGTATCCACAGTGCAATCAACCCTGAAAATTAAGAGCGCTTATATCAATATAATCTATTTACTAAACATTGTCAAATTTCTATATATTGGTGATTTGTTAAAATAATTACTATATTATATGTAAGATATATCCATGAAAGTATGCGACTAGGATTTGGATAATTTCAACATTCGCCGTTACGCAAAGTCATTACGTGGCAACCGCCGTTCCTGCGCCATTTCACCGCCCATTTTGAGCCGCTGTAACGCAGTAACAGACCCCTCCATCAGATGCGCTCATCCATCCGGAGGGGTTGATGAATCTACCAGCGAACTTCGATCACCGCTGGCGTCTCACGGCGGATAAAGACTAAGCGTGGGTCTTCATTCGGTTTGCGGACTTGGCGCATCAGGCCATATAAAACGCCGTAGATCGCAAAGGGCGGACTGGGCAAGTTGAAGGTCAGGCGATAATGCCGTTCACCTATTTGTTCAGTGAAGACCCCTTCATCGGGCTGCACATTGCGACAGGCGGATTGATGCAGCAGATTGGCCGCTTGCACGACACTTTCGATATTGTGAAACATCGGTGGCGGCGGAACCAATTCACTGGCTTTGATGCCAACCGCGACCAATTCTTCAAAGGTGAACTCGCGTTCAATATCGCGGAGAATATCCAGAATCTGCTGCTGCGGATACCATGCGGCGGGGTCAACATTTTCCAACCCATGTCGTTTGAGCAGCGGCTTGATGACATCGGCCCGCAAGTTCTGTGTAAAGGCGGCAGCAATTTGTCCAGAATATTCGGCGGCAGGTGACGAGGCTTGGTACAGAACAGGTTGATAGGTGGGCATTGAAAATTCCTCCGTGATGATGATTTTTACCACTTGATTTCCATAACCGCAGGGGTATCCCGTTTTACAAGATGAATCCGCGGCTCGTCGTGTTTGCTCTTGACCTGACGAATCAAGCCGTACAAAACGCCATACACGCTAAAAGGCGGCAGCGGAATGTTATAGGTAATTTGATAGTGCCGATCCCCGATCTTGTTGACGACCATTCCTTCGGCGGGGTCGGTATTGCGACACCCACTCTTATAAATAGCATCAGCGGCGACGATTACCGATTCAATGGTGTTGAATTGGGGAGGCAGTGGGTTCAGTTCGGCGGTGCCCATCCCGACGGCAACCAACTCCTCAAAACTAAAGCGACTCTCAATATCGCGGAAGACATCCAAGACCTGTTGCTGAGGATACCATGCGGTGGGGTCAATATGTTCAAACCCGTGCTTCGCCAAAATGGGCTGGATGGCGTCCGCCCGTAAATTGTGAGCAAAAGACATGACCAATCCCCCCATATACTCCGCATTGGGGGACGATGCTTGGTAGAGTTTGGCTTGATAGGTAGACATCACTCGTCATCTCCTTAAAAAGGCTTCGTTATGCCATGGGGCTTCTGGGATTTTGAGGACGACGGCGGTTCAGCAGTGCCCCATTTCACTCAGCATACTGCCGAACTTTTTTCAGCCATAAATTTGTCAACAAGGCAGTACATTTTTAAATTTGCTTTAAATGCCCCTACAGGCAAATTTGGTACAATACTGACGTGGTATGGTCGGTCTATCCCGATGCGCTTCAAGCGGATATTAACCGAAATCCCCGCCGACTCAAGTCGGTGAGCCAAAATGAAAAACCTACCCTTGAGAACCCCTACCCCTCAGTGTGACCAGTTTCGCAGGCTGTGAGTTTGCACATACGCATCTTGCCACGCGCTTGAGAATGGTTTATCTAGGCCGTTTCGCCCTTGTTTGAAAGTCGGGGTATATCACTCAAAATATCGACGGGGGGTTTACATTGGGATGATTCTGTGAGATGATGAACGCCTGTAGAGTATGATTCTTGTTTGGTTGATCTGCATATCGTGTCCTGCTTCTTTTCTGCAAATCACTTCTGCCTTTTAGCCACGACTGCCTCTGACCTCTATAACTCATTCTATTTTATGCCCATAGGAGACTATCATGGCTAAAAAATTGTACGTCGGTAACTTGTCCTTCAACACCTCTGAATCCACCATCCGCGAACTGTTTGCGCAATGTGGCGAAATCGCCGAAGCAAACATCATCATGGATCGTGACACTGGCCGTTCCAAAGGTTTCGGCTTTATCGAAATGGTGTCAGACGAAGCTGCCCAAGCCGCAATCACCAAATTCAATGGTTACACATTGGATGACCGCGCCTTGACCGTCAACGAAGCCCGCCCCCGCGAAGAGCGTTCCGGCAACGGCTTTGGTGGTGGCTATGGCGGCAGCCGCAGTGGTGGCAATCGCAACAGCGGCAACCGTAATCGGTACTAAAGGTCTAACCCAAGCGAATTCCATCAACAGTGTGGGGGATACGTCTCTCACACTGTTTTTGCTTTACCCATCCTGCGTTCAGCTATTTTTCAATGAGGCGGACACGATCCAAGTAGAACGACCCAACATCCTCGCCCGCGCTCTTACCAATGGCGATGCCAATGATGCCGCCCTTCTTTAAATTGAATTCGGTGATCTGGATGCGGACACACCGCCAAGTTGAATCCGGATCATCGCCGTCGCAGAAATGCGCGTCTGAAACTGTAATGCCGTCCTTCGTCGGGTGATACACCTTGCCATCACCGATTAAGCTCACTAGCAGGCTGTCATGCTCGAGATCACCGAGATTCACATAGAATTCGATGGCCTCATAACGGTTGCGGGGTGGCGCGGTTGGAAAATGATGAAAAATCACCCAGCCGCGCTCCTCTTCAAAAGTGACTCGCACGGAGGACGTGCCTGTGTAGACCCGTCCATCCCCATCGTCTTTGCTGCGAAACAGCGTCCAATCGGCATGGTCGGTTTTGACTCCCCAATAGAGGCCAATGCGATCATCGGCGATCACGGTGGCCGGGCGCAAGCCGCTCCAAAACCAGACCAGTAGACTGCCCCCTGTCAGCAGGATATAAAACAATCGCTCCGGAATCGCCAAACGTCCTTTACTCATGCGTGACCTGACAAACCAGACGACTGGCGTCACCATCGAAAGGATGAAGGTCAGTGATAGAAGGGTGTAAAGAAGATTGCCCAAAAATTCTCCAAGTGACATTACTTTTCGCCTGACGGCCCTCCATAGAATTCAAGATGGTCAAGCATGGTCTCTGGAAAGATCAACGTCTGCCAATCACGCAGCAGTCCTTGTCGGCGGCGCTGTTCCACAAGATAGTTGATGGGATAGGCCTGCCGGATGTCCTCCAACGTCATACACGGACACACCAACAAGATCAATCGAAGTTCATCCGGCAAATCCGCAGATTCAAGCAACGTCTGGGCCACCTCTGGTTCGACCACACAGATAATGGCGGGGATGAGTTCAACATACCAGCGCAGCAGCGATGTTTTGATCTCTCGAAAAACGACCTTCCCCTGCAATATGTTTGGCCCTATCACGACAAATACGTGGGTGCTGGGCAGCAAGCTGCGAACAATCTCGGCACGCCATGCCGTAAATAATTGCAGATGGTGCTTATCAAAAAAATAGTGGATGTCCTGTCGTCGCCTAAAATGCTCGGCCAATTCGTGGGCCGCCGGATAATCTTCGTCATCTTTCCACATGTGGCTAATAAAGACCCGATCAGACTGGCGTGTCCAATGGCGTTGGGCAAGATCAGTATAAAAGGTTTGTGTTAAAACATGATGCTCTTCGGCCTCACGCACACTGACCAGTCTGGATGGTTTGGCGGCCAAGACCTTTTCTGTCCGTGCGATTTCCGCATCCGTCAAGCCTTTTTCAATATAAGCTGAATTGCGCAGGAGATTACCACCCCATGTGATCATGGATGGAAAAAAGAGACCCACCACCAAGGCGAGTAGGCCGACAAGGAGGGTAGTAGTTGAATCACTCGCAAGAATGACCGCCCCAATCATGGCCGCGAAACATGGCACAATTTGCCATATTTGGGTTCGACGCACCCGGCCCAACCATACCTGATAGGCCATTTTGAGGTCATCCGGCGAACACTCTGCGTCTAGCGGACGGCGGGCAGGGAAAGAAAGCGTCCCCAACCAAGTAAAGGCGGTCTGCGCAGCGGCGTGGCGGTTTACTTCACGCAAGGACGGCAGATAGGGAATTTTCCATCGTGGGCCAAGATACGGCCAAAAATCCAACGGGGGGAGCTTGGCAATATTATTGCCGAAACCATAGACGAGAAGGGCGGCCAGCGCATTCTCAAACCATGCACTACGCGGCGTGATGACAGCGGTGTAGAGCAGGTACGGCAGGGCGGGATAACTTAGCCACCTCAACAACATACTAACGGGCGAGAGTAAGATACTGAGGCTGGCAATGGGAATCCACACGATCAGTTTAAAGACCGCTCGTCCCACCCCCTTTCCTTGCTGCTCCTTTAAATATCGAAGATATTCTCTCAATTCTTGCTGCAAGATTGGCAAATCGGTTTCCTCACCGATCATGATGTTATCAAGCAGCGGTGCGAGATCGGGATAGCGCGTGCCGATTTGGGTGGATTTGACACCCCGACAAATATAAAAGGCCGTTTCGCCCGGAGTGACCCCCACACGTGGCGTGGCCCGCAGCAGTTTACGGCGATTGTAGGTAGGCGCGAGGGCATGAGACGACAAAACAAACACAAACACCCCCCAATACGCTTCCGGTCGGTCGTCACTAAGCAAATCCTGCCGATCATACTTGTCAATGTCATGCAAGACAGGCTTGGCAAATGTTTGGACACCCTCGGCGATGGCTTGAGCAAATTGGTGGTCGTCAGGATCATCTCCGGCAAAAAATATATTCACCACGTCAGCCATTGGTCGCTCCAAAACTGTTTTTTGTGTACGCCCTCCTGATTATCGCCTAATCTTGGAAATGCGCATCCATACCCTAGAATTGGCAATAACGATGCAATCCTTACGGATTAACAGGCAGAACTTCCACATAGCCGCTTTCGATGACGGTGGCTTGTCCATCCGGCGTCAATAACCAATCGCGCATCATGACGGCGGTGCTGTCAGTAGGCATATCGGCGCGTACCCCGACATAGACCTCGGCAATCAACGGGTAGTCGCGGGCGGCGATATTGGCCGAACTTGGTGCTACGCCTTCGATAGGGACAAGGGCCGTCGCTTCAGCGGGGTAAATGAAGGTGGCGTAATAATACACCGAGTAACCCAACCCCTGCGGGTCCTCGTTAATCATGCTAATCAGGCCACCCATCGTTGGAATCATCATATCGGGGAGGTCAATCATCGTTTGGTCTTGCATAACCAGCGCCTCGATCAGTTCTTGGCTACCCGATTGAGCGTCGCGGCGATAGGCATTGATGACCCCCACCGTGCTTGAGGCGTCTAGTTCTGACCAATCGGTGATTTGACCCGTGTAGACCGCACGTATCTGATCGAGCGTCAGATTCTCGATTGGATTGGCGCTATTGACGACAAACACAAGGGCATCCAGCGCGACGGGTCGCAAATCCATCTCCACGCCATTGGCCTCCGCTAACTCTAATTCCTCTTGGGACGGCAGGCGAGCCACCAAGATGAGATCGGCGTGGTTCTCAATCAAATTGACATAGGCATCGTGGGTGGTGGTGTGCGATAGGTTGTTAATCTTATCCGCAATCGCTTGGTCAATCTCAACCGTATAATCGGTGGACACCCAACGCGGCTCACCAAAAAATTCACCCCAGATGCACGGGACGCCATACACGCGGCAGGCCACGAATTTGGCAAGCGGCAGGGTTGAAGTGGAGCCATCTACGCGGGGATAATCGGCGGCGATTTGCTCAAAATTGACCACAGAAACGGGGGGAGGCGGGACGGGGGCGAAATCGGGCGGCGTGTCAACATCGGTCAGTGAGCCGAGGCCGAGCAGACCAATCAACAAGGCGACCCCTAAGGGCCACCATGAACAACCATTCATCTGAAACCCTCCTGAAAAAAGGTAATCTACGAGTCCCCTTGTTCAGTGGGTACGGCGTTTGCATTCTCCTCCACGTACAAGTCTAACACAGAGCGAGCTTCGGTTCTATACGAATGATAGGCGGTGGGCAGACATCCCCACGCCCAAAGAATGGTTCACCTCACCTCTCTGAGGCTTGTCCGACAATGGAAAAAACGCCATGAATCAGCGGGATTGTACTGGTTGCGTTGGTTACTTCGTAGGGACGCAACATGTTGCGTCCCTACCCAAAACCCCTTATCCATGCGGTTTTCCGAGAATCATCGAATATCGGACATCCCCTCCCCACCCAATGGAGAGGGGAGAAATGACCTATTGGAGGCGTTTAGTTGATCTGGTGCATCTCGCCGTCGTCATCCACGCGCACCAGCATGACATTTTTGGCTTTGTGGCGACGCAGCCGGAAGCGACCACCCAAGACCGCGCCCATCAGAAAAACGCCGAAAAATAGGCCGGAAATCACGGCAAGGCCCAGCGCGGCATTAGAGCCTTTGGTGGGTTGATAGGTTTCACCCGCACGTGTGACTGCCGGGGAGGTGGGTATCGGTGCGTAGCTCTCGGCAGCAGGGTACATCGAAGTATCCCCGGCGGGGACGCCCTGTGGTTCGAGAGCGACCTGATTGGCATACGTCGTGGCTGATGCGCGGCTGAGGGCAAAATACGACGGGCGGGCATGATCGGGTTCGGGCGAGGTCGGCTTGGCGGCGACGGCAGCGGCTTGGGTATCGGACACAGTGTCCAATGCGGCGATTTCATCGGTAATCAGGCGCAGCACCAGTTCATCCAGATACTCCACGCTGTAATTATTGTTCTCGGTGGAGGCTTCGAGGTCGGTGCGCTGCGTACCCGGTGCGCCGGATGTGCCGGATTGATAGGTCAGGAAAAGGAAGCGCCCCATCGTGTATTGGGCCAATTGACGGAAAATGTATTCGCCGTCGGGGGTCAGGCCGCTGGACGCAATCGGGTGAATCTTGATGCCTTCCCATGACGCCACAACCATTTCTTGGGCATAGTCGAAATCGTTGGCGTAGTCGAGATGGGGCGGCGCATCGGCCACCAAGAAAATCAGCTTGATAGTATCATCCCCGCGCCACTGCAAGCCCTGTACCGCGAGGTGCAAGGCCTCATTCAGCGATTCGGGCGTGTCGCCGCCACCACCAGCCTGTACATTCATCAGGGATGTTTGGAATTCGGTTACATTGGAGACAAAATCATAACTCAGCGTGACATAGGCGTCGCCGCGATCTCGATACGTCACCAATCCATAGCGGGTATCTACATTGCCGGGGATTTGATTGATCTGCTCGGAAATCGCCAGAATATTCATCTGCAACTGGGCGATCTCGTCGGCCATGCTGCCCGTCGAATCCAGCAAAAAGACCACATCCAGCGGAATCGAGTCGGCTTGATGGGTGACATCCAATTCAACCCGCCATGCACTACCCGCGTTCGGGTCAAGTGAAAATGCGACGGCGGTGTCATCTTTTTGCACCACGACACGATAGGACTGCTGCCCCCCACCCTGCCATGCCGATGGGAAAAAGAGGGTTTCGCCAGTGGCATAGGTGCGAGATTCGGTTAGCAGGGTTTGACCGCTGTAGACCATGACCCGCGCCCCGATGATGGGCAGGCCTTGCGGGTCGGTCACGGTGATGATTTGGCGCTGGCTGACATCCACATCATGCACCAACCCGGAATAGGCAGGCAGGAAATTTTGCCGATAACTGAGATGGGCATCCCACGCTGAATTGTCGTCAATTTCGCCCGCGTTCAAGGGACTGACGGGGACATTGGCTACCCCCCCACCTGACGACCCTGTACCGCCACTGTCCCTGGTCATGGCGACAGCGGTAGGCTCAGAAGCAGCACCTTCGGGATGAATCGGGGCTGGTTCACCCCTATCAATTGAAGCTGGCTCCATCATAGGGACGGGGGGTCCAAGTGACGCCGCTTCAGCGCCCGCTGTGAAAGTGGGCAGTTGAAGTTGAGGGGAGAGATTAACCAACGGGTCATCTGAAGATGAGCTAGAAGTGTCGCGTTCGTTCTTGTTATCTTTGCCGTTGCCGTTACAGGCCACCAACGCAATTGCTAAGAGGATTAAGGGTATACACTGACGCAAAATCTTCATTTTGGGCCTCCAAACCAAATCACCATTTACGCGCAATATTTTAACTCTATATTTCAGACGTATTTTGAAACGGGAGTGTTCCGTTGGGGGATCAGTGGCGAAATAGTTGGCGGCGGGGCGGTTGTGGGGATTATTCAATCGGTGTTATACTCGCATCATGAGCCTAGCCTGATTTGATGCCATGATGACCAACCAACCTTCGCTTGAATATGATGTCTTTATCTCCTATGCGCGGGCCGATGGGCGCGAGGAAGCCGACCGCCTGTATCAGGAATTTGACCGACAAGGCTGATTTTGACCCACCCCATCCCCGAAGGCCACCAACAGGGCCTTTTCCCCCGCAGCCGTTTACGGGGCAAGGGGGTGGGGTTGAATGAATTACCCGAATTCCGAATCACCCGCTGGATACCGACCCATATACGGGGTCAACTCATCCCGATACTTATCTAGGGCCTGCCATGCCTGATCCTTGCCCCAATGATAATCGGCCCCTTTGCGTTCGGCGTGGTCACGATCCAACACTTCCAGCCGATTTGCCAGCCCGGTCAGCAGCGTCTGGCGATCCTGTTCCTCCAAATCCGGCGCATCAATCAGTGGCACAATGGCAGGGATGGCGTCATCGGACAGCGACAGCAGATAGGGTACATCAATTTTGCCCGTCTCATCGAAACGTTCGACATTATGCCGCGCGATAAACCGATCCATATTGAGGGCGTTCAGCGTGCCCACATAACCAAACAGACACACCAGCGCCCCGACAAAAAACACCACCAACCGACGATGCAGCAGCACGTCCGCCAATAGGACAACCAGCAACACACCGAGCCAACCCATAAACACGGCGCTCACAAAGCGCAGTTGGGTATAACCGTAGGCATCTTCATACAGGGCCAGCCGTCGCCACGCCGCCACCAAAATGACCCCCGTCAGCACGATGAGTACCGTTGTCAACAATCGAAACAACTTTTCCTCGTTGGGTTGGCGATGGGTCGTCCATTCCAGCAGACCGATTAGCCCGGTGGTCATAATCGAGACGGCCAGCATTTCATAAAAGCCACGTCGGGCATATTCGGCATAGGTATACCCCTGCACCGAGATGTTGGAATCGCCGCCGAACAAGTAGCGGGCCTGCAAAATGACAAACACCAGAAACAGCAGATTGATGCTGCCCAACAGGATACTCGTCTCAATCATGCCCAGCCGTCCCACGTTGAACTTTGGGTCGGCCACTGCTTTTTCGAGAAAGGGCGGCCCAAAGATCAAGAGACGCAGCATGGAAAGATTGGCCCACATCAAGAACGCAATCAGGAGTAGCTGCACCACAAGGTCAGCGTCGGGACTGAGCCATCCAAACGCGCCCTCTAGCAAATCGCCAAACACGACATCGGCAGAACCAAGCAATATCCCGAACACAATCAGAATCGGCAGGGCCAAAATTAGGCCACGCAGCACCGCCTTCGTCCGCACCATCTCAGCGCTGTTGACATGGAGATGGTTGAAATAGCCGACACTGTTGCCAATCAGCATCATCGGCCCTTCGATCCACCCCGTCATAAAGCTCTCGATGGAGGCCATAATCGAATAGACGACGCCCCCGCCCAAAAACCACTTGATTCGGCCAAACCGGATAAACACAAACAGGGACCCGACGGCGAGGGCTAGATTCATCAGGGCCAGCGTTTCGGCGGAGCGGACAGCGAGGAAAAAGGCAAACACGGCGGCGGGTAGACCAAAAATAAGATGTTTCCAATAGCGCGCGGCCTCAAACGCGATCAGCATGGCAACTCCCACCACCACCAACAGCGTGGTGTAGATGCCCATATTGATCCCCCAGCGCTGGTCATAAAACAGAAAGTTGCCAATGATGGCAATCAGCAAGCAATTGACCGCCACCAATAGGCTCTGCCGCTCACGGATTTGCATATCGGTGGGGGGCTGACTGAGCACCGCTTCATTTGGAATTTCCATCGTATACCCTCCTTGAAATTGAGGTTCGCTTGAGCCATGAGACGTACCAGAGTGCAGGCTCGATACTATTCTAGGTTGCTGTGTAATAGGGGATCAAGCACTCAGGTGCGTTGGGGAATGAGCCAGTGGGCATGTGCAGCGGAAAACGGACCCGTGTATATGATGTATCCACCCATCGCAATGTCGGAGTCTTAGAGATCGTGTGGCACGGCGGATTTCGACCCCACCCCCAATTCAATAGGCGGTTTTACGACGGGTAGGACTGTTTGTGAAAGCGCCTTCCATTGGGTCTCTTAGCCGCACCTCTACGGACGATACTGGGGCAGGCGGACGGTGAACAGGGTGCCGCCGTCCGCCAAATTTTCAACGGCGATGCTGCCCCCATACAACTCAATGGCGTTTTTTACAATGGTTAGGCCAAGACCGAGGCCGGGTTTTTCATCAAAATTGTTGGCGCGGTAGAACGGCTCAAAAATATGGGGGATGTCTTCCTTGGGGACGCCAATGCCTGCGTCGCGCACCCGCAGTTCCAGCCAATCACCATCCACAAACCCTTCGACCATGACCGGGGTATGATCGCCGGAGAATTTGAGGGCGTTGGAGATCAGGTTGTTCATAATCATCTTCAGCAGGTGTTCATCCACCCGCACCAAACGTTGGGCCGTTGGGCTGAGGTGCAGTTGAACCTCACGCGGGTCGGAATGAACAACCTGCGCTTTTTCAATTACCTGTTCTAAGAACGGCTGCAAGTAGGTCGGGATGAGGGTGAGTTGGTGCAGATGCGATTCGTCGTAGATGATAAATTGGATGTCCTCCAACATGGTCACGACGCGGGTGATCTGGGCTTGGATGGTATTAAAATGACGGCGGCGGCGTTCTTCGCTGATATTGGTGTCGGGGCGCTGCAACACATAACTACTGGACATGATAATCGCCAGCGGGGTACGAAATTCATGGGAAATGCGCTGCATCATCTTGTTTTTTAACTGATTCAGTTCGTGCTCTTTGCGATATTCGACCTCAAGACGCTGTTTTTCCAGCAGGGTCTGTTGGGCTTCTTTCTGGTCGTTGATGTCAAGCAGCACGTTAATCAAGGACTTGACCGCACCGGTGGCATCCCGCTCAAAAACGACGGCCCGATTGTTAAACCAGCGATAGACCCCATCATAACGCCGCAGCCGCACTTCCATTTCATAAACCCGACCATCTTCGCCATCACGCAGCGTTTCCAAAAATTCGCTGACACGGGTCACATCGTCGGGGTGAAAATTGCTGGGGTCGAGGTGCATCAGGCGCGGGCTGTTGAGTTCGTTGGGCTGATCCACATAATCGCTGGCATATTGATTGACCCAGACATTTTGACCATTCTGGATGTCCTGTACCATAATCATGACGGGCATGGTATCGGTGATCTTGTGGATAAAGCGTTCGCGCTCGACCAGTGCATTTTGCATCTGGGTGCGCTCGGTGATGTCTTGGCCGATGCCAAAAATTTGCGTGACTCGTCCGGTGGTGGGGTCGGCAGTGGAAATGGCGTTGCCCCAGATGGGGCGAATGCTGCCATCTTTGGACACCACCCGGTATTCGATGGACACGATGGTGGGGGCGGCCATCAATCGGCGCATCTGGTCTTGGAGTCGCGGTAAATCGTCGGGGTGGGCCAGGGCCATCCACCCCCCCCGCGCCGCTGATTCGTCGAGCGTGAAACCTGTGATTTCCTCAAAACGACCCGCCAACCAGACTGTCTCAGGTCGGCCATCCGGGTGTACCTTGAGTTGGAAGGCATAGTCCACCGTGATTTCCGACAAAATGCGATAGCGCTGTTCACTTTCGCGCAGAGCGGCTTCCATATTTTTTTGCGGGGTGACATCTTGGGTAATGGTCATGATGGCGGGCCGCCGCTCAAATTGAATGCTAATGGGTTGGGTATAAATATGATGGACTTCCCCATTTGGATAGGTCATTTCATATTCGTAGGGTGGAACGGGTTCGCCGCTGCGCAAGGCCGCCACCCGCGCCGCCGCAATCGCCTGCTGTTCGGGGGTAACGGTTTTTTGCCACTCCTCATATGAATACCCTGCCGACGGATTTTGAGCCAAGAGGGTGTCAAAGGCGGGGTTCCAAATCAACAATTCCAGTGTTTGGGCGTCGGCAATGCTGATGCCCAATGGGATAATGTTGAGCAGTTCCCGATATTGTAGTTCACTCGCAATGAGCGCTTGCTCGGTCTGTTTGCGCTCAGTAATGACCGAAAGGGTAATGAGCAATTGTTCGGGCGTGCCCTGTGGATTGGCGGTAATCATGCTGGCCCGCTGATGCACCCATTCCCATGTGCCGCTTTTGCTCAGAAGTTGAAATTCAATCTCAAAACTGGGTGGGAGGTCGGCGGGGTGTAGCTCGGCGGCATAAATGGCCTGCCAATAATCGCGCAGGTGCGGGCGGTCTTCGGCGTGCGCCATTTGACCCATGATTTCGCGGTTGGCGAGTTCTTCAACGGTAAACCCCAGAAAGGACGGGCGATTTTCATACAGCACTCGCCGCGTGCGCACATCAAAAATGAAGACGGTGTCGGGCAGGCTTTCGGCCAATCGTAGGAAACGGATCTGGTTTTCATGGCTAATGCGGATCATGTCATGCAGATCGGCCCGTTCTTCAATATACCCGGCGATTAACTGGACATCCCCCTGTGCCGTCCGCGAAATGACCATGCTGCGGCACAACAATTCACGAAAACCTTTTTCGACCCGAATGCGGGCGGTGTAAGAAAACACCGTGCCATCGGCGGCCTGCTGAAGATCATTTAACAAAAAGCGCACCCGGGGTACGTCATCTGGGTGGATCAGGCTGAAAATCGAGGTGGCATCACCGAGGGCGATTTGCGCTGGCCCGCCCATCAAGGTTTCAAAAGGACGATTAAAGTAAACAAGGTGGTTGCGGGGTACATCATAAAGGAAAAAGGGATCGGGCAGTACATTGGGGAGAAGCGCGGCATGGCTGGTGAGTAAGGGGTCGGGTGACGTGACCGCCGATTCAAATAAGGCCAGAAGTTCATAATAGGCTTGGGAATCTTTGCTGCACCGCTGCAAAATCTCGACTTGAGCGGGTGTTAAGGCGGTCATAACCTTTGTCATGCTTCCCTCAAAAAAGACTCTAATTACCCCTGCCGGACTGCAACAAAGTTATTTTTGAAGCAGGGTTAGTATCTGACCGCGCCGCGTGCTGGCAGCACCGATCAGGTTGGTTGGCTCGCTTGTGGAGAGGATGACCTCGAGGCACAGCAAAACCCCGCTTAGGATGGGCAAATGGTTCGAGGTAAGGACGGCATCCGTATTCCACCCGACGAATTATTCAAGTCAACATTCGCAAAAATTTTACCGCCGAAATGTAGCCGTGCAAAGAGGTACTACAGTAACCCATCGTACTTGGCTTTTTGGCACTCCACCCTGTACAGGCCGCCGTCATTGTAGGCTATATTTGCTAAACACGCGCTACCTCAATAACGTCGGGCAGACGTAGGGCTATATAGGTGAGCATTTGTGAAAAAACCCTGAAATTGGGGGGGTGAATGGTATCCTACCCTTGCGCTTTGGATATATAATGGACACCATGAGAACGCAACGACGAAATACCTCACCCCCCTCAGTTGCCTGCATGAGACCCCCGCCAATCTGTGCAAAACTGCCAAATTGACGCTGCATTCTCTTGTCCAGAGTGTAACGCAGTGCTAGGCTGTACCGCTTGTTATAGCTTGCGGTGATTCACCGTTGCCCTAAACCAATCATGGAGAATTATTCACTATCATGTCAGCCGCTCGTGAAGTGCGTGAAAAAATCGAAGAAGTTCTGCTTGGCGAACGCCTTGAAACGAAGGAAGTGGCACATCAGACTGCCCCGAACTTCGTTGCGCTGGCGGTTCTGGCAAGCGATGCTCTGTCCTCGGTAGCCTATGCCACCGAAGAAATCCTGCTCATTTTGAATACCGCTGCGATTAGCGGAGTTGTGCTGTTGGGATTCGCGGGAAATGCCATTTCCATTCCCATTGCGATTGCGATTTCCCTACTCATCGGGATTGTGACGATCAGCTATCGCCAGACCATTTTTAGCAATCCGGCGGGTGGTGGCGGTTATCGCGTGGCGAAAGAAAACCTCGGCGAAGAATTGGCCCAAGTCACAGGCGCGGCCCTGCTGACCGACTATATTTTGACCGTCGCAGTGAGTATCAGCGCGGGCGTCGCCAACATTATCAGCTTGGAACACGGGCTTGAGCCGTACCGCGTCCATTTGACGGTTGGCACGATTCTTATTATGACCGTCATCAATCTGCGCGGTGTCAAAGAAAGCGCCCGACTGTTTGCCATCCCGACCTATTTCTTTTTGGTCATGATGGGCATTACGCTCATTATTGGGTACTACAAGATGGCGACAGGGACGCTGGATACGGTACATGGGGTGGAAAAAATCCATCATGATACGCTGGGCGCGGTGACAGTGCTGCTGCTCCTTCGGGCGTTTTCATCTGGGTGTACAGCGTTGACGGGGATTGAAGCCATCTCTAACGATACCCAGTTGTTCCGCCAACCACGTGCCAAAAACGCCGCGAATACCCTGCTGGCGATGGCCGTCATCTTGATTACCCTGTTTATCAGCATTACGGTGCTGGCAAACGCGGTCGAGGCCGTTCCATCCCATCAAAAGACCGTCATCGCGCAAATGGCCGATACGATTTATGGGCATGGCGGCATTGGTGAAGTCGGTTATGTGCTAACGATTGCCGGGGCGTTCGCCGTCTTGTTTATGGCCGCCAATACCCCGTTTGCGGACTTCCCCCAACTGGCCGCGCTTGCCAGTGCTGACGGCTTCCTGCCGCGCCAATTGACCTATCGCGGACGGCGTTTGGTGTTCTCGTGGGGGATTTTGGGGCTGTCGTTCTGCTCCATTATCATCGTTATCATCACGGGTGCGATTGTGACGAATCTCATCCCCTTGTATGCCATCGGGGTGTTCCTCGGCTTCACGATTAGCCAAGCTGGGATGACGCGCCGTTTCTATCGTTCGGGTCGCCTAAAGCCGGGTGAACATACATGGGGTTTGGAAACCAAGATTGTGTATGACCCACGCTGGCAGGTTAAGTTGGCGATTTCCGGTATTGGGGCGGTCATTACGTTTGTCGTCATGATCGTGTTCGTTATTACCAAATTTACGCAGGGCGCATGGGCAATTTGTATCTTGATTCCGACGCTGGTGTGGATCTTCTTCCGCATCCATCGCCATTACAAGGAGACCGCCGCCAAGCTGAAATTGGAGACCACCCCGACCTTTGACAAAAAACCTGTCGTATTTGACCCGGCTGAACATAACCATATGGCGGTCTATTTCTGTGATACGTGGTCGAAATTGGCGGTCAAGGTTGTCCAAGCGATTTTGCGACGCGGTCTGCCTGTTCAAATTATCCATGTGGACGTAGACCCCAAACGCCGGGCGGCCTTTGAACTACGTTCTAAGGAGATTGTCGCCCTGAATGGCTGGGACCCGGCGGTGATTCGCGTGGTGGAAGAGCCATATCGTGACCTATACCATGCGATTGGGCGCACCCTGCAAGAGATGCAGAAACAGTACCCCGAACTCTATTTTGAGGTCTATATCGGGGCGCTGCGGGCCAAGTTCCCCTTCAACTATTTGCACATGAACACCGACAAATTCCTGCGCGACGCCTTGCTAGAGGTCGAAAACGTGGCGCTGAACATCAAACAAATTGACCTCGAGGCCCTGCCGCTGCCGCCCGGTTTCAAGGTGACGTTTGAGCACGCCACCGAACATCACCACGAGGATTTGGAACACGCGCACGGCTAGCGAATATTCCGCATCCTTCACGACGCATCAAAAGGGGTCATCTGGCAACAGAACGGCCCTTTTTTGTTCGCTCGGCAACTGCATCATGTGTCCTCTGTCTGCACACACACCGCCCCGTTGAGATGTCGTAGCGCTTCTGTTAATGATGGGCTGTGCTGATGACCGTCACCTTGTAGGCGTTGGGCAATTTGGGCAGCGGTATCATCGTCGTAGGGGCCTTTGTTCGCCTTATCAAGCCAGCTTTTGAAGGTCTCGGAGGGTTGGGTAGCCTCGTCCCAATTTTTGGGTTTGCGGTCAAGCCATGCACATACACCACTGTCCGCCATAAGCCACGCTTCAATTTCATCTTTCGCAAGCACCAGCACCACCGTCCCTTTGTGTTTGCGGCAGGCTTGGGCAATAGCTTGATGCAGATTGCGATTAGGCGTGGTCGTTTCATCGGCATCATGCAGCACAGCCACACAGTCACGTTTGCCTTTGGCCTCCAACGCACCAATCAATAGCCGCTCAATGTTCTTCGCCAGTTCGCCAATGCCCTGTTTCCGCCCCGGTGTAATATAACGTACCTCAACTTTTGGATAATGACGTTGAATAATCGCCCTAGCATAACGGCCATCCCGTTCGGCCTCGACAATTAAGAAGATACGTCCACTCACAGGGCCAAGCCTCCAAATGTGTTGGTGAGCCAGACTTCGCCAAGCGTCGAATCATCTTTCCACAACTTCCAGATTTCCTCGTTGACCTCATGAACATGGGTCATCCCCTGCATATCACGCTCCACGACCCGCACCTCGCTTGGTTCAAAAAAATCGAGCAACGTTGGGTTATGGGTGGTCAGAATAAACTGGCGATTACCGCTTCGCACATAACGGCGCAGCATCGCCACGAAGGTGCGCAGTAGCCCGGGATTGATCGCCGTGTCGGGTTCTTCAATCACCACCAACCCCGGCATGGACGCACGCGGGCCGATGTCAAGGGCATAATAGGCTGTCAGCATAGCGACCAAGCGTGCCGTGCCTGCCGAGATGGTGGGGGCTTCGATCCCCGTGCGGTGCTTTTCCTCGATATAAAAGCGGGTTTCGCGGTCATCCTGATACGTTACCAGCCGCCCGACATGCCCCATTAACAATTGGAGGTCATCTTGTAATTGAGCATATTTTTCAGGCGCGGCCTCCCGTAGAAAATGCAACATAATGGGCAGATTGGCGGCGTCGCGGTCAATCACCATGATGTCGCCATAGTTGCCAGCGATGACCGACAAAGGGGGGTTAAAACCTTCATCGAGAATTTGCCAACGCTCGGTAACAAACTGGGCCGTATGGTAAAAAGTCTCCTGAAGTGGATTGTTTAGAAAAGCGGCCAATTGGGTCTTGCCTGTACCCAACAGGCTCTCCATTTTGGGTGGTGACTCGCCATAACCGATATTCCCTTGAATGCCGCGTTCGTAATCTTGCAGTATTTCTGAGACCACCGGAAATATTTCGCCATTGTCGGTGAGTTCCAACGAATACTCAATATCAGCAGCCAATTGGCTTGAGGTAAAAGAAAATTCCAGTTGGAAGGAGGCCCCCGGTCTGTACTGCGGCACGATATTTTTGAACCCCCGACGATTGTGGATCGCTTGCAAGGGGCTGTCCGCCGTAGCCTCGCGCAGAAATTTGAGGCCGTCAATAATATTCGTTTTGCCGGAGGAGTTCGCCCCAATAAAGACCGTCAGTGGGGTAAGATTTTCAATCGTTACATCCTGCAAACTGCGCCAATTTTTGAATTGGAGTTTGGTCAACATCGCGCCCGTCCTTTGCTGCTTTCGGTCTATTATACGCCGCCGGACGACATTGCCGAAATGACCTCGTACAGAAGATTACCTCCTTTGCACGATCATCCACCCCAGCGGCACGAGGGACAAGATGCCCATGAGCAACAGGGCTTCAAGCGTGGCCTCGCCTTGTACTTCAATCATGAGCCAGCCCAGCAGCAGCCACCCGACGGCATACGCCCCCAGCATGACACTGTGGACGGTGCGACGAAAACTGGCCCCCAGCTTGCCCGATTGGGTATAGAGTTGGCGATAGCGCACATCCCACGCTAGATAGGTTGGCATATCACGAATGGGGATGGGTTGGCCGTGCTCCAAAATCATCTCGCGCCCAATTTCGATATGCCGTTGGAGCGCATTTACGAGGCCACTGCTCACCCGCACCGAGCGATAATTTTCCGCCGCCAGGTTCTCGCCAAAGGGATAGCTGGTTTCGAGGACGGCGTGATCGGCAAAAACGGTGTTAAACTGCACCGCCGCCCCCATAACCGCCACCAATTCGGCGTTGATCGTGCCGTCCGCGTTGATATAGACCCATGAGACGGTCTCACGTCGCCCCGGTATGGCGGTATCCGTCTCACCCAGTCGCTGAAAGCCCATTTGCAGCAAGAGCGTGTGTAAGCGCAGCGGCAGTCCGGTAACAGGCCGATTCTTGGCTGAAACATCCATTACACGCCGATTGACCGCCCCGCGATAGATGATCCAATTGGGCACAAGGGCCAATAATTGGGCTGCCGCGAAGAAGCCCATCAAGTACAACATAAACAGCAGACTGTCCGGAACACTATCCTCGTTGACCCATGCAACGAAGGCTATCCATACCCACAGAAATGGCAGCAGAATCGCCGCCGTCATACGCCGTATCATGCCCATGCCAGTTTCTCCCCTATTGCCCCAAAAGCACATGCCCAGTATATACCGATGGGTGGACTTGCGCTTGATTAGACATTTGCCCGTACAATAAGATTTAACGACACATGGAAGGATGCGGATTGGATGGAAACACTGCTTGGGTTTGGGAAGTTCACCTTAGTGGCAATCGGCTGCACGGTGGTTTGTGTGTGCGCCGCGTGTGTTATCGGGGTGCTGCTGATTGTCGCCGGGGAAAACGCCGCCACGAATCAGGCGATCCGCGATAATGATGGCTTTGGCTCGGAGGACAAGCCAATTCCGCTTGGGGAGTATGCCCAGTTCAAAAACGGGCAGGTGCGCATCGCTGAGGCTGATTATGCCGCAACCGAGCGCGTATTAAACGAAACGCTGTTGGGGGCGACCAATATCGCCGCTGGCAGCCGCTATATCCTGATTCGATTTGACCTGTTCTGCGAAAAACAGCACTGCGACCAATCCGAACTGGCACTGCACGTGATCGCCGATGATGGTAAGGCATGGAGCGAAGAACTGACCCTCGCCAAATATAACGAAGATTTCCCGGATGCGGTCGAAGGAGCGGCCTCGACGGGGTGGCAGGTGTTTGAATTTCCGGTGGCACGAACGGTCAAGGCGGTGCGGGTCAAATGGGAGGGCGTGACGTTGTATCTCGCCGCGCCGTAAAAAGACCTCACCCCCCATCTGCCGAGGGATGCTGGTCGAAATTATCAGGCGACGGCTTTGAGGACACGTAGGGCACGCAGCGTCACCCATTTGTTGGGTTGTTTTTTGACCCCAAAATCCACCCATGTTTTCCCGGTGTAATCATATTCCAATGCCCAGCGCCCCTGCCCATCTTGTTTGACGCGGATGGCATCCAGCGCATTCTTGAGGCGGGGGTCGTTGCCATAGCCCAATGCAACGAGGGCCTCAACATTTTGCAGCAGGTCGGTCACATAAAAGACCGGAAAGCCGAACTTCCACCAGTTGCCGCTTGGCTTGTCACTGTATCCTGATGGGTAGTCGGCAAGAGCGGGGTCGGTGCTGAATAGAAAGTCTAGGCCCTCATGGATGGCATGATCAATTAAATCAGTGCGGTGTTCGGTGGGCCATTTGCTGAAAGCCAACATCACTTTCACCCCACCCCACGCGCAGGGCAGTTTATTGTTTGAACCACAGGCAAAACGTGGCCCACACTTGCCCGCGTAATAACGCACGGCGGCTTGGCGGTCAGTGCTGGGGGCGACACCTTCACCCGTGACGCTGCGGGCCATCCATTCAAAGGCCTTTTCAAGGCGGGGGTCATCGCAGCCGAGATCAAGCAGGGCCGCACACAGATTGCCCTGCAAACAATCGGCGGTGGTGGACGGCGACCCCCCTACCGTGAATTGTCCACCGTCAGCAAGGGCGTGATCGAGTAGGTAGGCACAGGCCCGGCCAATGCGTGCATCGTGGGCCGCCGACGAACCGAGTTGGGCCAGCAGCAGGATTGACCAAACTGTGCCACGATATTTGGGGTCATAACCCGGCCCCGCTTCGACCCAAAAACCTTGCTCATCCATCTGGTCGAGGATGGTCGCAATTGGCCCGTGTGTGTGGGCTGTCGAACACGCCTCGCTGAGTTGATTATCATCGGGGGGGCAATCGAGCAAATCGCGTAAGGTGAGATAGCGGACGGTGGGATTATCTTTTTCCAATAACCAGTTGAGCAGATCATCGGTGAGCCATTGATGCGCGGTCATGGTCACATCTCCTCTATAGCTAGAGTGTTCGATTTCAGCATAGGCTTGCATCGGATAGCGACGATAGTATGAAAGGACATGGTTTTTGGATGATGAAAGGCAGGATCACTTGTATCTAGGTCAGGGATTTTTCATAACACAGACTGAGGGGGTCGTCGGTGTAATTGCCAAAGGGCGGAATCCGGCGAAAGCCCATTTTTTCATAGAGGCCAATGGCTTCCTGCTGATAAATGCCCGTTTCGAGGCGCAGGATGGAGATGCCCTGCTGCTGGGTAAAATCGGTGAGGTGGGTCAGCATTAACTTGGCAAAGCCCATGCCGCGAAACTGGGGGCGCACATACATCCGCTTGATCTCGCCATATTCCGTGCCGAACAGCTTGACGCCGCCGCAGCCCGCCGCCGTTTCACCCGAACGCAGCACAAAAAAATGTACCCCCTCAGCGATGAGGCGTTCAACGCTGAGGCCATGCCGACTGGCTGCCGGATAAAGGGGTTCAAGGGTCGCTTCGAGTTCGGTAATCAGGGCAATAGCGTCGGGGGTATCGGGGCGTTCGGCGGTGATGATGGCTGGCAAGTGGGACTCCCATATGCAGTGATATAGGAGTCATTATACAGCGAGACGGGCGGGCGGATGGTTGTGCAGCCTGACAAAGCTCATCCCCAACACTTCCCCAAACATAGAGAAGGGCTGGGGACAAAAACGGCCTTGCCACACGGCTTCGTATGGATTAGCCAAATTGACTTTTCAACCGGATATGGGGTTAATTAGCCGCTGCCGCATTCACACGTTCGGCACATTGGGTCAAGGTTTCGTCCGCGTCTGCTTCTTCGTCTAGGGTCGTCTGAAACAAAGTGGCGACTTCGGAATAGCCCAGTTGATTGGCAAAGGTGCGCAACGTCCCATAGGTGGCGATTTCATAATGCTCCACCTTTTGCGCCGCCGCGATCAAAGCCGCATCCTTGACGCTTGGCTCGGCCTCTTCCTCGATCACGCTTTGGCCTTCTTCAATGAGGCCCTTCATCGCCTCACAGGTCTTGCGAGCAGCCTTCGTTTCTAGTTTTTTGAAGGCGTCTTCCAAGCGATCCACATGCCCTTTGGTCACAGCCAGATGGTCTTCAAGGGCTTTTTTCAGGGCAGGCGTTGAGGCTGCCTTCACCATTTTAGGCAATGCTTTGGTCAACTGCTGCTCGGCATCGTAGATGTCTTTCATTTCGGCGATGAGCAGATCATGTAAGGATTTGAGTTTCATTATCCCCTCCAACTAGAACGTAAAGTGAATGTCTCCATTATGGTCAACGATTGGTGGTCTGAAGGGGGCTGAGAGTAGGAAGTGTTGCTGGGTCACAAGGGGGATTTTTGTATCCCCTCACTTTTTGGCAGCCGATGAGTCACCCCCGTCCGGCCTCTCCGCAGGCTTTCAGAGAGGGGGAGGCGAAAAGGGCATGTGCAAGGTTTTTAATCGCAATTGTGGCTTAAGCATATTAGAACATGTGATCTATAAGTGGGGGTTATATAAGTGAGAAGGGAATTCGTAACAGTTGTTACGGATTTATGGGTGTGCGTCATATGAGAGGGCGCGGCGGTGGCCGTTAAGAGAGTGGAAGGTGTGGTAGGGATGACCCACAATAAACACGGCGGATCAATCCACCGTGCTGCATCTGGTGGAAAATGCAGGCCAGTCAACTTGAGAACTGCTATAGAATCCCCACCCCAACCCCCTCCCCAAAGCATTAGGGAGGGGCTTAGGAAACCGCATGGCGACTGGGTTTTGAGTACGGGCGCAACATGTTGCGTCCCTACGAAACCAATGGTGTGGCTAACCAAGTCCCGCTTATTCATGCGATTTCCACCAATGTCAGACAAGCCCCCGGAGGCTTGTCCGGTATTCGCTTGACGGTGATTTGTAGAAAATCGCATAGATAAAGGGTCTTGGGTACGGACGCAACATGTTGCGTCCCTACGAAACCAATGGTGTGGCTAACCAAGTCCCGCTTATTCATGCGATTTCCACCAATGTCAGACAAGCCCCCGGCCCCCTGCCCCGGAAACGATGAGGGAGAAAGAAAGTCGTATTGACGCCCGACGGTCAAACCATCGGGCTATTGTGTTGGAAAAAGCCTCATCAATGAGGCTCACAAAACCCCGTAGCTCTGTTACAAAGTTAAAAATTGGGCAAGTCTGAGACTTGCCCCTACGAAATGCCGTGATGAGGGGGTTATGAGCGATTTACGTGAGGGCTGGGTCGAGAAAATTTAGGCCCAGCCGAACAGACGGGCGATGGTGGCGGTGAGAATGGTGACGGCGAAACCGAGCGTTAAGGGGATGGCGACCGAGGCGATTGTCCAACGGGCGTTTTTGGTTTCCTTCCAGATGGTCATGATGGTGGTGCTGCATGGGTTGTGCAATAGGCTAAACAGCATCAGGTTAATGCCCGTTAGCACCGTCCAACCGCCCTCCTCCACCAAGACTTTGTGCGCCAGATTATCATCCAGTTCCAGCATGACGCCGCGCTTGGCAAGCTCCGACCGGCTGATATTAAGGGTCAGCATCAACACCGTCGGGATGATGATTTCGTTGGCGGGGATGGCGACCAGATAGGCCACCAGAATGACCCCGTTGAGGCCCATCAAAATGCCGAGGGGGTTCAGTAAATTGACCATGTGCTCGGCGATGGGTGTGCCGCTGATATCCACATTGCTAATCAGCCAGATGATCGCACCCGCCGGGGCCGCCATGACAATTGCCCGCCACAAGACAATCATGGTGCGGTCAATGAGGGAGGTGTAGAGCGTGCGCCAAATCTGCGGAGGGCGATAGGGCGGCAGTTCAAGGCTGTACACGGAGGCCTCGCCTTTGAGCCATGTGCGCGAGAGGAATCCCGATACGATGAGGGCTGTCAGAATGCCCAAGACCGCTACCGTGACGACACTCATGGCCGCGACGAAACTGGCAATGCCGATGGGGGCCGTCGAAGCGACAAAGATGGTTGCCATCAGAATCAGCGTGGGCCAGCGTCCATTGCAGATGCTAAAGTTGTTGGTGAGTATCGCAATCAGACGTTCACGCGGGCTATCAATAATACGGGTAGCGACAACGCCCGCCGCGTTACAGCCGAAACCCATCATCATACTGAGCGACTGCTTGCCATGCGCCCCCGCTTTGTTGAACAGGCGATCCAGGTTGAAGGCGACACGCGGCAGATAGCCGAAATCTTCCAACAGGGTAAACAGGGGGAAGAAGATCGCCATCGGGGGCAGCATGACCGCGATCACCCACGCCGTCGCCAGATAGACGCCATCAATCAGCAGGCCGCTTAACCAACTGGGGGCGTGCAGGGTATTGGCGAGATCGTGCAGGCCTTCATACACCCGCACGGTTAGCAAATCACCGAGGAAGGCAGAGGGGATGTTCGCGCCCGCGATGGTGATCCAAAAGACCATCATAAACAGCAGGGCCATCACCAAAAATCCCCAACGGCGGCTGGTCAGGAGTTGATCGAGGCGCTGGTCAAATTTGAGGCGCGGCTGATGCTCCGTGCTGGTGACGACGGAATCGCGGATGTGCGCGGCATCGGCATAAATGGCCTCCATGATGCTGTCGTGTAGGTTATCACCCACCTGTTGGCGCAGTTGGGCCGCGTTGTTTAGTAAATTGTTGGGCATGGTTTACTTGCTTTCCTTCAGTCAAATTCCAAAATATCCCCACCCCAACCCCTCCCTATTGCATGGAGGGGGACAGAGGCTTGTCCGATATTCGATTGTCCGTGATGCTTAGGAAATCGCATGGTGACGGGGTTTTGAGTACGGACGCAACATGTTGCGTCCCTACGAAACCACTATTGCCGTCAACCCAGCCCTGCTTATTCATGCGATTTCCACCAATATCGGCCAAGCGTCTGGGGGTGAGGATGTCCTTAGCGCAGGGTCAGCAGATAGGCCACGAGATTGTCAATTTCTTCCGGCGTTAACACATCGGCGAAATGGGCATACATGCGGCTGCGGGCCTTGCCATCGGCGATATAGGCATTCGGGTCAAGGATGGATTGGCGCAGATATTCCTCCGCGTTCATCCCATCCACCCGACTTCCGGCGACGTTGGCGATATTCTGCAAGGACGGCCCGGTTTTGGCCTTGTCGCTGTCTACATTGTGGCAAAAACTACAGGACGGCACTTCGTCATGGCGGGTCACAAAGATTTGTTGTCCCGCGATGGGGTCGCCCACCGAATCCGGGGCGGGTAGGTCATCGGCGCTGGCGTCTTTGCCACAGGCCACCAATACAAGGGCCAACAGCACCAGCAGCCAAGAAAACCAGTAAAAGTTACGTCGGTTCACGTTGAAACATACTCCTATGGTTTACGATAATGGTTTACCTCACCCCCCGGCCCCCTTCTCAAGGGTAGGTTTCTGATATGTGCCCACCGACTGAAGTCGGCGGCTATCGAGACAAAGTCCAATGAATTGGACTAGGGATATATGTGACTTCCCTAGTCGGTTTAAACCGACTTTGCAGGGATAGCCGGAGAATTCATTCTCTGGCGACCCGCGAAAAACCTACCCTTGAGAACCCCGGCCCCCTCTCCATCTGGCGAGGGGTTTGGGGTGAGGTTATTACGCGACGAGAAACGCCGTGAAATACATGATGGCGATACCCGCCGTCAAGCCGCCCAAATTCATCCACGACAGGGCGGGTGTATTTTCACGTTCGGCGCTGCGTAAAATCAAGCGGGTCACTTCATAGACGACCTGTAAGATCGCCCCCGCACCAATACTCAAGAAAATCACGGCCAGTAGCGGGTCAAAGGCGAAACCACCCAACCACGTCCCGATAATCGCCGGAGCGCCTGCTAACAGGGTCAGCAGCACAAAATGAATCAGCTTGGGCCGTTCTTTGGCAATCGGGGCGGCAATACCAATGCCTTCGGTGATGTTGTGCAGCGTAAACCCGACCACCAAAAATGCCCCCAATGACGCCTCACCCAATGCAAAGGCCGTGCCGACTGCCAGACCTTCACCCAAATTGTGAAAGCCGATGCCCAATGCAATCATGTAGGCAAGGAACAGGCGCGAATCGGGCCGTTTGCTGTTGCGGCCCACCGCGACAATCGCCAAGAAACTGAGCAGCGTGACCAAATAGACCAGCGGCCCGCCCTGAAATGTGCCCGGTACTTCGACGGCGACTTCAAGGGCTTCTAGGATAGTATCCACCGCTAAAAAGACGAGCATCCCGACGGTCAGCGCCAGCACAAAATTCATCCAGCGCGAGCCGATGGTGCGTAAAAATGGATACCACAGCAGGCCGAGCGCCACCGGAATAATGCCGACGTAAATCCCCAACAGGCCGTAGGCGGTAAACTGCTTGGAGGTCGCTTCGGGGGTCTCCAACGCGACCGCAATTTCAACGGGGAACGTCACGCCCGTGCTGCTGAGAATCACCACTTCATGCGCTTCGCCTTCGACCCAAGGATAGGGGATTTCCAGCGTGGCGCGTTCGAGACGATTGATCTTTTGGTCGCCATCGGTGATCTCAAAATGCCAATAGGCGTCGTCTACCAAGACCTGCGCGATGGTCACGGGGTCGGGGCCATTGTTCAGCAAGTGGATGGTAATGCCATCCGAATTCAGCACCACCCGTTGGGTCTGCAATTCTTCAATCGGCGGTACTTCGCCCGTAAAGACTGACAGCGGGTCGCTGCTAAGAAACAGGGCCACAATCGCAATCAGTACGACCAATGGGCCAAGCGCCATTAACCAACGCTGCCAAATCGGGGAAGGCGATGCTGACGTTGCATTCATGCTAGTCATGATTCATGCCCTCCATGCCGATAATGGTCGCATCCTCGACCACATGAAACATGCCCATCCAGCCCAATTCGGCAAATTCGCTGACGTGGGCGTGGAACATAAACATACCGGGGAATCTATAGCGGAACTCCAAAATCCCGCGTTGGCCCTGCACTTGCATAATCGTGTCTACGGTTCGCAAAGTCGGCTCCAGCGTTGTGCCCGTGTCGTAATAATCAAAAAAGTTGGCGTGCAGATGGAATGAGTTCAGTAAATCAAATTCGACCAAATTGACCAGATAAATCCGCACCAATTCATTGACCTTAATCTGAATCGGGTCGTTGTTATAAGCAAAGGCGATGGTATTGACGGCGTAGACCTCGTTGGCATTGTCGAAGTTGGTATCAAAGGCGTTCATGACCATCACCATCTCGTGCGCTTCGGGTCGCGGTTCGGGCGGGTCAATGATAAACGCGCCATACAGGCCTTTGTGAATATGCCGTTTGAGCGGGATGGCATGACAGTGATACAGGTGCATCCCAAATGGCTCGGCAGTGAATTCATAGGTGAAACTTTCGCCGGATGGAATCATGCCGGGGCCGGTCAGATCACGCGGCATGTGCTGCATATTTTCCATGATCGGCACACCGTCCATACTGGCGGGGTGGATGCCATGAAAATGAATCGTATGCGGGTGTTCGCTGGCATTAATAAAATTGATGCGAATCAAATCGCCTTCGGTGCAGCGAATGGTCGGGCCGGGGATGCGTCCATTAAACGTCCACGCCGGGAAAAAGATACCGGGGGCGATTTCGACCTCTTGGTCAATCGCAATGAAGTCATATTCGCGGATGGTGCGCCCATTTTCTTCGACCACCCGATCCCCATAGTTAAAATCGGTCAGGATTTCGGTGGGGTGAAAACCGTTGCGGGCATGATCCACCCGCCCCATTGGGCCAGATACGCCGTCGGAATGAGCGCCACCGCGATGCTCCCCGTTGCCGTTATATTGACCCCCATCCTGTCCGCTGGCTTTGTTGGCAAATCTGGCAAGGAGCGCGGCGGCCCCTGTCCCTAATGTACCTGCCATGAATCGTCGTCGTGTTACTGCGTTGTTGCTCATGTTTGTTCCTATTTTTTAGATGCGCCTAAATTTTTTGATTTGTCCCCATCTCCCGGTCTACCGAGTAGCATGGGGAGGCGTGTCTGACATGCGGTTTTGGGTCATTCTCATAAGCCGCATGGATAAAGGGTTTTAAGTACGGACGCAATATATTGCGTCCCTACGAAGATGAAACACGTACACCTTCAATTCCGCCAAATCATGCGATTCCCCCAACACTGGACAAGTTCTGGGGCGTGAGGATGAATTCTCTACGCCGTTTGCAGCATCAAGACCTCATCGGAGCGCCCTACCCCCGACAATTCACCCAATGTGCCTTCGCGCACGGCCTGTTCAATCGAGGGGTCGCCATCCAGCAAGCGCAGGGCTACCCAGCGCGTATTGGGCAGGCCGGGAAATTGGTCTTCTAGCTGCGTCGCCAACTGACTGATAGCCTTTTCTAACCGGGGGTCATAATGTTTGACACGGTGCGGGCGGGTCACATATTGCCCGGTGATGACGGCCTCGATATTGCCCAATAAATCCTCTAGGCCGACGCCCTTCCGCGCCACCATCGGCACGACGGGCACCCCCAACTGCTTGCTGAGGGCACGCACATCAATTTGCAGGCCGTGTCGTTCGGCTTCATCAATCAAGTTGAGCGCGACCACCACACGATCCGTGATTTCCAAAATCTGCAAGGTCAAATTCAAGTTACGTTCAAGGCGGGTCGCATCTACGACCACCACTGTCGCGTTGGGCTGACCAAACAGGATGAAATCGCGGGCAATTTCTTCGTCTTGGCTGGTTGAAAGCAGCGAATATGTCCCCGGCAAGTCCACCACCTTGTAATTCTTGCCGTTAAAATTGTAAGCTCCTTCGGCACGGGCGACGGTTTTACCCGTCCAATTGCCGACGTGCTGACGCAGGCCCGTCATGGCGTTAAACAGCGTGCTTTTGCCCGTGTTGGGGTTGCCCGCCAGCGCAATGGCATAATCGAAGTTGCTGACATCAATCCCCAGCCGATGCAGTTTGGCATTTTGATAGGCCGGACAGGTCTGGCAGTGGGTATTGACGGTGGTTTCACGAGTGGACATTTTCAGCAGCCTCCGTTGAGGGGACATCCAAAGTAATCTCTATTTCACGGGCCTGAACTTGGCGAAGGGCGATGACCGCGCCGCGTACACGATAGGCCACCGGATCACCCAGTGGGCTTTTCATCTCGACTTCGATGTGCGTGCCGGGTAGGATGCCTAAGTCCATGAGGCGGCGGCGATTGGGGCCAGTAATGTGTAGGGCTTTGACCACCCCCGTTTGACCCTTTTGCAGTTCATCTAATCGCACGGTATCCAATCCTTCAAACCTAAGTCCAGACTAACCTTACTTATAGTTTAGCCTAGTCTAAATTTTTGTCAAGAGAGGGCGTTGAAATTTGTTTAAATGAGACAAATGGGGTCACTGGCAAGTAGCCAAGACCCACTAGCATTACCGCTAAGACCGCCAACCAGCCTAGATGAACAGATTTCTTCGGCATCGTCCACCAGCCCAAAATAGAACTGTCGTATGGGGCGGGCAATTTTTCCAATTTGGTGCTGTCGAGATGGACACGATATAGCTGGCCCCTTACGGAGATGATGACCCATTGTTCGTCAGGAGACCACCCTACTACTGATTCAGAGTACATTCCCGCCGTCAAAATGGTCGGCAGGCTACCATCTGTCGGGGCTAACATCAAATCCATATCCCAAGAAACGGGATCACTATTGTTTAGCAACTCACCCGTAGGAGGATTATGTGGGCCAAGATATTGATACACTAGTAATTTTCGACTCGGACTCAGCCACGCATCGAACCACCAAGAACCTTTGGATCGCAGGGCGGTTTTCCCAAGTTGCTTTATGGTTGATTGGGTCACACTGGCTCGAAAATAGAATAAGTCATCTCCAACTTGGAGACGCGCAATAATCCACTGCCCGTCCGCCGACCATCCCACTAGACGTGTCCAGCGACCCGGAATTACGAACCGTATATCGGAGCCATCTGGGCGAATTCGATAAATGCCAGCGTAGGTATAGTAATAAACCCATTGATTGTCTGATGAGAGGCCCGCAAACCCTACCGATTGGTTCTCCCAGTCGAACGGTATATTTCCTTCGGTAATGAATTGAAAATCACTGCCATCGGGCCGCATTCGGGCAATCTCCGACGCTTCGACACTCTCCAAATCCGCGCCATATTGGAGATAGACCCATTGATTATCTGATGACCAATCCACAATCGCTACATCGGCATTGCTAATTTCCTCCGCCAATTGCTCGACATGGCTTCCATCAAGGCGCATCCGATACAGTTGACGATGGTAAATATTGTCGCGCTTGGTGTAATACATCCATTCGCCATCAGGGGAAAATCCTGCTGGAGTAGCATCATGTGGCAAGGCAGTAGATATCCTGCGTTGGACACCATTAGGGCGCATCTGAAAGATTGGTGAAGCCCGTGTGGGTATGTTATCTTCCCTGTAAACTAACCAACCATCCGGCTGCAAGACAATGCCTTTATACTGTTCGTAGTTCGAATCATCTGGTGTAAAAGGTTCACCCGCCAAATCGTTCCAGCGCACGCGCCCAATACTTGTACCTATACCGCCTTCTCCAATGGCTGTTTGACTGTAGATTAACCACAATTCTTCGTGTTGATTTCGACGGGCCAGCCACAACAAACCGCAGAGTAGCAATAACGTCATTCCACCCATTTTCAATGCCACACGCCACATAGGGGTTTCCTTTCTGAATCTAGGAAAGACCGACTGTAGCCCATGCGCCATTTTTCTGCTCGGTGTTCATCACATGCCAATCAAACGATCCGCTGAAATTTAGCCGACAAACACCTGACAGATGGTGTCAGATTACCAATGAGCGAGAAAGAGGGTATGATTATGCAAAGTAGGCACTGTGTTTTTAGAGGGTCAAGGCATGAGCGTCGCGTTTTTGGTGGATTACATAGATGACCCCGAATGGCCTGTGGAGCGCGTTTGTCAGGCGTATGGGTTGACCCCCGCCGAAGTTTACGCAGCATGGGCCTTTTGTTATGAGCATCAGGCCGAAATTGACGAACAAATTCACTGGGCCGAGCAGTTTTATGAGTCGCTGCCGGACATCCGCGAACAATTGGAACACAAACCGCCCACCCACGATTCCGAAGAATAATAGACGGGATTATAGGAGAATTATCATGCTCACCCGACTACTCGAAAAAGCATTTCACGAAGCTGCCAAACTGCCCGCTGAGGAACAGGACGCCCTTGCCGAGCGTATTCTTGCCGAGATCGAATCTGAGCAGCGGTGGGACGAATTAATGGCAGGTTCACAAGACCTCCTCGAACAATGGGCCAAAGAAGCACTGGCTGAACATCGAGCGGGCAAGACGATTCCCGTTGACCGGGCAGACAGATGAAATCCGTACTAGATGTACGATTCCGCAAGGCGTTTCGGCGTCTGCCCCTGCAAATTCGCAAGCAAGCCCGCCAAGCGTACCAATTCTTTAAGGATGACCCGCATCACCCCAGTCTCCATTTCAAAAGAGTGGGACGCAGCTTACCCATATATTCGGCTCGTGTAACTCTTGACTATCGAGTCTTGGGCATCCTTGAAGAGGACACAATTATTTGGTTCTGGATTGGTTCACACGACGAATATGAACGGATTCTCGCTTCTTTGAAATAGCTAATGACTCCAGCTTTTTGTGCATCAATCAGGCAAGTTTAGTATTGGATGGTGTTATTGATGAACGTTGGTGGGGATTATTTACAGTTTTCGGATAGGCTTCTCATTTATACTTAGGGGGTACGCACAAAAAAACGCTGGCGGAGCGAAAATCAAAATAAGAATAGGAATGAGAATGAGACCATGACTTATCGAGCGCGTCCTCGTCTATTCATTATCCTCACCCTTATTGCCTTGTTAGTTAGCCTGATGCCCCAAATTGCCTCTGATCGGGTATTTTCCCAAGACCCCACCCCACTAGAACCGCAAAAAATCGAATCCGATGATGCGCTGGTCACACGAGTGGGCGACTGGACGTTGCAGGTCGCGCCGGATGCCAGCGGTGGCAGCTATCTCTATAACAGCGGCGAGGCGGCGCTGGAATTGCCATTTTATGGGGCCAGCATCGCGGTACTGTATGTGAGTGGGCCGGGCTTGGGAACGCTGGTGCTGGAAGTAGACGACACGGTACTGCGCACGGTGATTACGACTGCCGATAACACTTCGTATCAACAAACCACGCGGATTGATTATTTGACAGACGAATGGCACCGCTTGCGGGTCTATGCCCAAGATGGGAGTGTCATCGGGGTGGATGCGTTTGTCGCCGCGAATAACCCAATAGATGCGGATGACGCAGGCGGGATTCAGGGCACACCCACGTCGGTGGTCATCAATGAAGTGGATATGGGCACGCCGGATGCGATTGAACTCTATAACCCGACCAACGCGGTGATTAACCTGACAGGGTATCGCGTGCAGACATATGCCTACAATAACGCCCTCGAGGTGAATTATGTTATCCCGACCTTCTATATTTACCCCGGCCAATATGTGACACTGCGCGAGGGAGCGGGGACAAACACTACCAACACCCTCTACATGAACCAGAATATCGGCAACTGGATTCATGAGAACGTAGGCGCGAGTGGTGGGGCGGTTGTCCTGTCTACGCCCTACCCTAGCCCGGTGGATTTTGTGCGGTGGGGCACGGCAACAATTGGGGCACCCGCAGGCACAAGTTTTGTGGGCACGCCGCCTAATCCGGTAGAACCCTATACATTGGGGCGCGACGCCAACAGCGATGAAACCGACTCAGGAAGCGATTGGAGTGCGCAATGTGGCACACTCGGCAGTCGCAACGAGCACTGTCTGGTCATCAGTGAAGTGTTTTATGGCGACCCGAGCCAGATCGAACTCTATAACGGCACAGATCGCGCGATTACGCTGACGGGCTATGATGTGCTGGTGTATGATGACCCAGACACGCTTGACATCACTTATACCTTTCCCGCCTTTACACTGCAACCCGGCGCGTTTGTGACATTAAATGAGGGCGCGGGCAGCAATTCTAGCACGACGCTGTATATGGGCCAAACAACAGGTTTCAATAACACAGGCGGGGCGGTCTGGCTGCGGGATGGAGCCGATGTACCGATAGATTTTATGCGGTGGGGCGCGGCGACGGTTGCGGCCCCGGCAGGCACAAGTTTTGCAGGGGAGGCGATACCCGTGCCGAGTCTGGTGCAAGGCAGTATGGCCCGTCGAAGTTCGCTGGCCGATTATGACCGAACCAGCGATTGGTGTGGGCAGGTCAACACAATGGGCCGGGCCAATAACCCGTGTGTGGTCATCAATGAAGTGGATATGGGCGAACCGGATAGCATCGAACTCTACAATGCGTCCACCGCCCCCTACCCCCTTGACGGCTGGCAAGTTCGGTTGATGGACAGTGGTGGTAATGCGGACATCCCTTTCACCGTGCCTGCCTTTACGCTGGCGGCGGGAAGTTATGTGCGGATTGTGGAAGGGACAGGAACAAACACCGCGACCACGCTCTATACGACGACGACCATCGGCGATTGGGTGACAGGAGCAGCCGGGGCGGTGAGTCTACACGACAGCACGGGCACGACGATAGATTATGTGCGCTGGGGCAGTTCTGCCGTCCCACTCAGCGCTGACACGGACTTTGCTGGCCCGACTCCCTCGGCGTTGACCGATGATAACCTCTATTCGCTAGGCCGATCCCCCCGCAGCACGGATCGTGACATCGGCCCGGATTGGTGTCCACAGCCCAAGTCTATGCTGGGACGCAATGCTGGCTGTGGCAGCACGGTGGTGACGTTTAATACGGATGTGACCCCCGATTACGGCGTGTTCTATGGCAGTCTGCAAAGTCCACCCGGCCCCGCCGAATACCCCACCCTGCCCTTGAGCGCTCCGGTGGAAGGACAGTGGGTGATGGGCGACTGGGACGGCGATGGCATCAAAACCCCCGGCATGTATGGCACCAACGGCGTGTTTTATCACACCAATACGCTCGGCGCGAATCCGGTCTGGGACGGCACATGGTTTGGGCTGAGGGGCGGTTATGTCGGGGTGTTTGCGGTGGCGGGGCGCTTTAATAATGCCCTGTTGAATGACTGCCTCGGTGTCATTGACAGCGGCTTCTTCCCCGGCTATGGGGCAGCCTTCGCGCTCTATTTCACGTGTGACACGGTGACGGTCAACCCATCCAAAACGGTGCAGTGGCTGAGTGTCCTCTTGCCAGATGCACAAGGATTCAGTGGGCCGTTTGAGTTCGACGCGGGTAACTATAACCCGGCGGTGGACAACCGTGACACGATTGCCTGTCGGCGCGGGCCATTTATCGCCTATACCAATACGTCGGCCTACATTCTCGAATCGGCCTTTAATTTGGCGCAGTATATCGGTGAGCCGTCCGGTGTATCCGGCCCCACGACGTTTGTGGTTGGGGATTGGAATAACGATGGCACGGACAGCTTTGGTCTGGTGTCACCAACACAGGGGTATTTCTGGTATCGCAACGATCTGGACTGGAATTCGGGCGCGTACACGTCGCAGTATATTGGCTTCCCGGCGGGGGTCGGGACCCAAGCCGCCACGTGGTCGCCGAATCCATAGATAGAATTGACCTCACCCCCGGAGGCTTGTCCGGCATTGGTGGAAATGGCATGAATTAGGGATACCAGCAGCGTAAGTCTCGCCATTTCGGAGGGACGCAACATGTTGCGTCCGTACCCAAGACCCTTTTTATCTATGCGATTTTCTACCAATCACCGTCAAGCGAATACCGGACAAGCCTCCGGCCCTTTACGAGGGCCACCGACTGAAGTCGGCGGCTATCATGGCGAAGTCCAATGAATTGGACTAGGGAAGTGAATCATATCCCTAGTCGGTTTCAACCGACTTTGCGGAAGTAGCCGGAGAATTTATTCTCTGGCGTCCTGCGAAAAACCTACCCTTGAGAACCCCGGCCCCCTCTCCATCTGGCGAGGGGGAGGCAGAATCTAGCCTATTGAAGCCGTCCCGATGTTTGGGGATAGGGTTGGGTCTCACACAAAATAGAACACCAGATAAGAGATAGATGAGTGATAGAAAATTTGTTCCGAACAGATGTCATTTTTCCGGGGGGCCGTTCGACGTATGGGTAGAATGGGCGGAAAAGCAAAACCACATCCGCAAAATGTCTACCTATCCATCCAAGGAGAACCGATCATGAACTACATGCTGTTGATCTATGGAAATGAAAATCGTCCCCAAACTGAAGCCGAAGTTCAGGCGGAGATGCAGGGCTACAACCAATTTACCGAGGAGGTTCGCACCAAAGGCATCTTGGTCGCAGGGGAAGCGCTGCACCCCACCAGCACCGCCACCACCGTGCGGATGCGTGAGGGCAAGCGGCTGAACACCGATGGCCCATTTGCGGAAACCAAAGAGCAATTGGGCGGCTTCTATATCCTCAACTGCAAGGATTTGGATGAAGCGATCAGCTATGCCGCCAAAATCCCCGGCGCGGCGACGGGCTGTGTCGAAGTGCGCCCGATTGTCGTCTGGGAATAAGCCCCGCCATCCATGATTTTCGCCTCACCCCGTTCTTGACCTGCATTGGGGTGAGGTTAACCCAATTCGGGTGAACGGTAGCTGTCTCGGCCCAACAATGGGTTTGTTCCAAAAACCTATGAATGAACCGAATTCCGCATGATGAGCAGGCGGGGGTATAGAAACGAAAAGCGCCCGGTGCCGTTGTAAACCCTAATGGCAGCCCTGCGCGGTGGACAGTTCCGCGATGCGATCCAGCAGGGCCGCGTAGAAATCCGCATCACTCCGCGCCAATTTGGTGGCTTCGGTCAATAACTCGCAGGCCGGGCGGGGGTTGTCTAACAAATCGCCATGTTCAACCACTAACATCGCTTGGTCATATCGCGCAATCGGGAACGGCACGGGGGCGTTGCTCACCGCCGTTGAATAGCGATCATAGGCCCGCTGATACTCACCCGATGTGACATCCAGCATCGCGGACTGCCAGTTCAGCAGGTAATCATCCGGGTGCAGACCCAAACCGAAATTATAGGTCAGCCGCGCTTGGCTGGTCTGCCCGATGGTGGCCTCTCGAAAACCGCCAAACGCGAAGGCTATCGGGGCAAATTTGGTGGGTTGCAACCGCCGGAAAAAGACATTGGCGGCCAGATAGAAACGATTGTCACGGAAGTCTTGGTAACGGGGCATCAACGCGGCCACCCCTTGTGCATTGCCCTGAATCGTGCGCAGGTAGAGCATGGATTCCAAAAACGTGTTATCCGCGTTTGCCACCCCTTGCGCGGTAAGCCACTCGACGTAGGCCTGATTTTGCGCTTCGACTTCGGCAAACTGCCCTTCGCCAATGCGGGCCTGCTGAATCATCGAAAACGCGATGGTAATGGCCGAAGACGTGCTATAGTCGAGGTTTTCCGCCTCAGCAAACAGGGTATCAATCTCACCCAATAGATAGAGGGCAATCAGACGCAGCCCGGTGGCAAATTCGCCGTCCTCGGTCAGCGCCGCCAAGCGTTCGGCGTCGGTTTGGGTCAGGTCAACATTACCCTGCATGACATTGGCCGCCCACCGCATGTAATAGAGGGCGATGTCGCCATTCACGAGTTCGAGCGCCGCCGAAGTCTCCGTGTCCGCTTCAAGGCCCTGTCCCTGACTGAGATAGCGCATGGCTTGGGTAATGTTTTGGTCAAGGGGTCTATCGGCGAGGACAAACGCCATTGGATCAAAGTCCTTGATGTCAAACGTCAAAAAGAACACACCCAGCAGATTACCTTCTTTGGCAAGGCGGGGGACTAACAAAACCCGCACATACAAGTCGGTCAGGACGGGCGCTTTTTCAATCAGCAGGGTCTCCAGATTGGCATTATCGGGCACCAGCAAACGCAATTCACGCAGTTCGTTGGCCGCGCGGTTGGGCGCGACCACCACGATATGCCAACCCGCGCCGTCACGTTGGCCCCAGATGACCACCTCGGCATGAGTTGTTTCGCCCACTTTCAACGCCTCTGCATCAGAGGCAATAGAGGTAGGAAGCGCCTCCACGCGCAGGCGATTTTGCAGCAGGCCACCGACCTCGCCCGTTGACACCCAATCGTGAATCCGCCGACCCACGTCAATATTCGTCGCGGCATCTACCATCGGCGCGATCAAGATCAAGACTTCATCGCCCTGTGCTGGGGTCACGGGTGTCACATTCGACTGGGACGACGATTTATCCTCGTCGCCCTGACCCAACAGTAGCAACCCAATCACTATTGCAACCGCGAGGGCCACAATCCCCATCGCCAATTTCCAATAGGCGATCCGCACCTTCAGGGTGACTTCGAGTGACTGGGAGGAAGAACTGGTCGCGGTGATCGGGCCATGTGTGGTGGAGGGCACTCTGGGGATGAATAGCTCTGGCGTCATCCCCGCATCAAAGCGAATCGTTTCTTCGCCGTTTTCCAGATTGGGATCATACACCGCCAGATCACGCACCAAATCCTCAGCGGTAGCATAGCGATCTTGAGGGTCTTTTGCCATCGCACGCGCCAAAATTCCTTGCAACGACGGCGGAACTTCGGGGCGGATACGGGTGATGTCGGGGATAGGGCTATTCAGATGTTGTGCGACCACTTCGGCCACCGAATCGCCAGCGTAGGGCCGGACCCCTGACGCCAGATAGAACAACAACACACCGAGCGCATAAATATCGGTGCGATGGTCAATCGGGCCACCCGTCGCTTGTTCCGGCGACATATACGTCGGCGTGCCCACCAGCGCCCCCGTCATGGAGGCGTCCGAGCGGGCTTGCAGCTTCACCAGACCAAAATCGCCGACCACCACCCGCGTGGGGCCATCCAGAAAGATGTTGGAGGGTTTAATATCGCGGTGAATGATGCCGCGACCATGGGCATACCCCAGAGCCACCCCCACCGACTTGACAATGTAGGCGGCCTGCGAGACGTTAAAACACTCCCCACGTTTTTCGAGGCGGTCAAGATGGCGCTGCAAATCCCCATGTGGGAAATATTCCGTTGCCATAAAATAGCGCCCATCTTCGCTGCGGTCAAAATCATACACCTGCAAGATATTGGGGTGTTGTAGGCTGGCGATGGCGCGGGCCTCTAGTTGAAAACGGGTAATCGCTGGCCCTTCAAAGGTGGCGGCACTCAGAAACTTGATGGCAACAACGCGCTTCAGCTGAATATGGGTCGCCCGATAGACCGACGTTACACCGCTCTGCCAAAGCTGCTCGTGTAAGATATAGCGATTGAGCAGCGTGGACGACGAACGGTCAGCATCAATAGACATGTGTAGCTACTCTAAAGCACTTCTATATAAACTAGATTGATAAGGTGGAAGCGATTCCAACCACGCAGGTCATTATAGCATATTACCGCTTTTGCAACCGGAAGGTTTGTGTCTGTTAGGTGGGAATTCAGGTGAAATTCAGATGGCACGCAAGCTACCGAAGTGAGTGCGGATCACCTCACCCTCGACTCCTCCCCAAGGCATTAGGGAGGGGAGATTGCCCCGCATTGAAGCCCTTCCCTATGCTTGGAGGCGTAGGGTTGGGGATGAGGTTAGCATTTGGTCGAATCTGGTATTACAGAGTGCGGGGCACGTTGTCACCCATTGTGCATTAACGGATATATTAATAGGTTGTCTGGGAGATAGTTGCACCCCGCAAATAACACTCACTTTTATGTTATTAGTGTGACAACAGTAATCGAAGCAACTCTTAAAATCCTTACAACTGCGCATATTTTTTACGATTTCCAGACAATTTTCTCCCGTATACTGGGGAGTAAAGATAGACCGTACCAAGTGCTATGGGAGCGCGAATAATGCCTTTTCGACTACATCGTCGTCTTTTTATCGTCCTCACAATTCTGACATTGTTCCTCAGTCTTATTCCCCAGCTATCCCTAGATCAAGCCTTTTCCCAAGACCCCACCCCCCACAAAATCGAGTCCGATGATCCGCTGGTTACACGCAGTGGGAACTGGACAGCGCAGGCAGCCGGGGGTGCCAGCGGCGGCAGCTATCTCTACAACACCGGAGATGCCGTGCTCGAACTGCAATTCTATGGTGCAAGCCTTGAAGTGTTGTATACCAGTGGGCCGGGGCTTGGAACCCTTGCGCTGGAAGTGGACGGCACGGTATTGCGCACAGTGATTACCACTGCCGATACCACCTCGTATCAACAATCGTCGCGCATCAACTATCTGACCGACGAATGGCACACCTTGCGGGTCTATGCCCAAGATGGCGGTGTCATTGGTGTAGATGCCTTTATCGCCGGATGGGAAGCCCCGGACGCCCCGACCACCAGCACGGCGGGCGCGGATGATGAAGGCGGGATTATGGCCGCCCCGACCAATGTGGTTATCAACGAAGTGGATATGGGCGATGCTGACGCCGTCGAACTCTATAACCCGACCAGCGGGGTGATCAACCTGACGGGTTATCTGGTGCAAACCTACGGCTACAATAACACCCTCGAAATCAACTTCTTCATCCCCACCTACTATCTCTTCCCCGGTCATTACCTCATTCTGCGCGAGGGGCCGGGCACCAACACCGCCAACACCCTCTACATGACCCAATCTATTGGTAATTGGGTACATGGTGGGGCAGGTGGCGGCGCGGTTATGCTGTTTAATGCCACGCCTTCCGCAGTTGATTTTGTGCGGTGGGGGGTGGCGACGGTGGCCCCACCCGCTGGTACCACATTCAGTGGCACACCGGCCACGCCGGAATACGCTAATACATTGGGGCGGAATGCAAACAGCGATGAAACCAATTCATCAGTCGATTGGAGTTCACAATGTGCTACACTGGGCAGTCGCAACCAGCGCTGTCTGGTCATCAGTGAAGTATTCTATGGCGACCCCGACCAAATCGAACTCTACAATGGCACAGATCGGGCCATCATCCTCACGGGATACGATTTGCTGGTATACGATGCCCCGAACTTTTTGGACATCACCTATACATTCCCGGCCTTTACCCTGCAACCCGGCGCGTTTGTAACGCTGATTGAGGGAACGGGTACCAACACCAGTACCACGCTGTATATGACAGGTTTTACCACTTTCGTTAACGTCGGCGGGGCGGTCTTCCTCCGTGATACAGCCGATGCCCCGGTAGACTTTATGCGCTGGGGAACCTCGTCGGTAGCTGTTCCAGCGGGCACGACATTTACAGGCGAAACAATGCCCGTTCCCGCTGTCTCACAAGGCAGTATCGCCCGCCAAGGCTCACAGGCCGATCATGACCGTACCAGCGATTGGTGTGGGCAGGTCAACACACTGGGCCGCGCCAACAATCCCTGTGTCGTCATTAATGAAGTGGATCAGGGCGACCCAGACAGCATTGAAATCTTTAATGCGTCCACCGCCAACTACCCCCTGACCAACTGGACGGTCCAGTTCATTGACAGTGGTGGCGCTGTGGACATCAATTTCGCCGTACCCGCCTTTACGCTGAATGCCGGAGGTTACGTCCGAATCTTGGAAGGCACGGGCACGAACACCGCGACCACGCTCTATACCACCACCACCATCACCGATTGGTTTACCGGGGCGGCGGGCGCGGCTTTTATTTTTAACAGCTTTGGAACCGGGGTGGACTTTGTGCGTTGGGGTACTTCGACCACGCAACCCGGCTTTGGCACGGACTTCACCGGCGTCAATCCGCCAGCCCTGACTGATGATTTCCTCTATTCTCTGGGCCGCTCGCCACGTGGTTATGATCGTGACCTCGCGCTGGATTGGTGTCAACAACCCAAGTCCATTCTGGCACGCAACATCGGCTGTGGCAGCACCCTCGTCACGTTCAACACCACTGTGACGCCCGACTACGGCGCCTTCTATGGCAGTCTGCAAAGTCCACCCGGCCCAACGGAATACCCCACCCTGCCCTTGAGTGCTCCGGTGGAGGGTCAATGGGTCATGGGCGACTGGGACGGCGACGGCGTTGAGACCCCCGGCATGTATGGCACCAATGGCGTGTTTTATCACACCAATACGCTTGGCCCCAATCCGGTCTGGGACGGCACATGGTTCGGCTTAACGGGTGGTTACGTTGGGGTGTATGCGGTGGCCGGACGTTTTAACAATGGCCTACTCAATGACTGCCTCGGCGTCATTGATAGTGCTTTCTTCCCCGGCTATGGGGCGGCCTTCGCGCTCTATTTCACCTGCGACACCGTGACGGCCAACCCGTCCAAAACGGTACAGTGGCTGAGTGTGCTGCTGCCGGATTCGCAAGGCTTCAGTGGGCAGTTCGAGTTCGACGCGGGTAACTATGACCCGGCAGTGGACAACCGCGACACCATCGCTTGTCGGCGTGGGCCATTCATCGCCTACACCAACACCTCGGCCTACATTCTGGAATCGGCCTTCAATTTGGCACAGTACATCGGCGACCCACCGGGCATCTCAGGCCCGTCCACCTTTGTGGTTGGCGACTGGAACAGTGATGGCGCGGACAGCTTTGGTCTCGTCTCACCCACACAAGGGTATTTCTGGTATCGCAACGACTTGGACTGGAATTCGGGGGTGTACTTCTTCCAGTACATCGGTTTCCCAGCGGGCACCGGCACGCAAGCCGCCACATGGCAGCCGAATCATTAGAATCACGTTTGATGGGGTGAGGTGAATCTTCACCCCAAGCCCCCTACCATCGTCTGGTAAGGGGCTTTTTTGTGGGTTGATACAGGAGACGGGTGAACCGTCGCGCCTCAACCTTGACCCGGCGGTCGGCTCACTGGGTCGCCCAATCCCCATCCAAAAAGCGCTGTGCCAGATAGACCGCCATGAGGATGCCGGCGTCTTGCAGTTCACCCGATTGAATCAGCCGATCCAGCGCGGTCAAGGGCAGCGGCACCACTTGGATATTGCCATCCTCCTCATCCCCCACCAATTTGCTTTCGGACAGATCACGGGCCAGAAACGCATACGACTTGGCGTGGATATATTTAAAGTTGCGATAGACCTCACCGAGGTAGTGAATGTTGTCCGCCCGCAGGCCGATTTCCTCTTGCATTTCTCGATTGGCGGCCTCGGCTTCCCCCTCCCCCGGTTCGATGATGCCACCGGGCAGTGTCAAAAATGGGCGTTGATAGGCGGGTGAATATTCGCGGATAAATAGCACCTCCCCCGTGTTGGTGACGGGTACGATGAGCGCTCCGTCGGCGGCTCTGACATACCCGACCCCTGCTTCGCTTTCCATCAGGGCCAGAAAGGGGGTTTGGCAGATAATTTTGTCCACGAGGTCTCCTTTGAAGGGCGATAGTGATTAGCATCATCTGGGTTTTGGATAACGTACCGCCAGACGGTCAAACCATCTGGCTATTGTTGGCAAAAAGCCCCGTAAACGAGGCTCAAAAGCTCCCAAGCTGGCTTCAGTCAGCTTACCGATTCCATCTAGCCGTTGGCTTTGAGCCAATGGCGACAAAAACGAGACACCCCATCCAAATCTCTGTTTATTTTGGCTTGATTGCATGGGGACGGAATTCTACCGCAAGATGATTGTCGCGTTCATGCCGATTTATCCTCATACGATTCGTCGAGGCCCAGCGCGGCCTTGATTTGCCGGAGTAAGTAATGACGCTGATGGCGACGCAGCAAGGCATTGAGAATCATGAAAGCAGCGCCCACCCCCAAAATTATCCCGGCCTGCATCAAATAGATGGTGCGTGTTGGGGAATAGGCCAGCGGAAATAATAACACGATACCCAATCGCACGACCCACCTGAAATACCAGATCACTCCACGCAGGGGTTGGCTTGGCGGGGCGACGTAGACGCGGGTGAACCCATCGGCTGGATACATCAGCACGGTTGTTTCGGCCTCACCCGTCCGCGCCACGCGATATGCCCGGTGGTCGCCGGGTGTCGCCATTGGGATGACACGGGTGGTCGCCTCGGTCAGCCAAAAGGGTATTTGCTCGGTGCGCTCACCGTTGGATTCATTTATGGATTGCAGGCGTCGCTGGCATTCGTCCATTGAATACGCGAAGAGATAGGTATTCGATTGGGTGTTATCTGCCGACCACTGATTACCGTTCATAGCGGTCATTCCTTCATATGGGGTTCGAGCGTCAGCGCCTTCGTGATTTGGCGACGCAATTTCTTTTTCTGTCGCCAAAAATGAAAAGAAACTTCTGCAAGTAGGATGGCAATCACTGGCAAAATAAACAGGAAACCAACCCCCACAGCCGCAATCCGTTCTGAGCTAGACAGTCCAAAAATGATTGGGAAAGTCAGTATAATCGCCGTTGAGGAGGCAAGCATACTTTTTTGAGCCTTAGTCATGCGACGCGACGAGTAGAGTATGACTAGGGTTGTGGCGGAGAGTGGTTCTAGGGCGACATTCATCTCAGCATAGACATCCCGAGGAGACCCTGAGTGCTCGAAAAGCCTTCTTCGCTGTAAGCAATAGACCACATCTTGTGAAGTAGGGCTATGCTCGATCAATTTGACAACTTTGGTGCGCGAATGGGTGAATTCGTACCTCACGAAATAACGGGGGCGCGGTTCGGGTTCATCCAATTGTTCCAAGCGTGCTTGACATTCATCGAGTGAGTAAGGTACGGTATATACCTCACGCTCCATTTCATGCAAAGGCCAATTATTTGCATTCATCATCATCCAGCTTTTAGTAAGGTTCCCCAATAAAGATTATAGACCCGCCAACTGCCCGACTCACCTCCTGATTGTTGGGGGTTCGGGGCCAATTAGGGTATTGAAGATGCAACTGGGTATGAATGCGTGTTGGGCCGTGACGAAACGCCTATCTGTCTTCCAGCCAGTCGGTGATGAAGCGCGGGCTAACATGGATGTCCAGTTGTCTTAGGCGCGTGGTACCAGAATTGACAAATTTGTGGGGGACATGTGGTGGCACAATTACAATCTGGCCTGCGGTGACGGCTAACGTGTTTGAACCGACGGTAAAAGTCGCTTCGCCTTCCTGTACCACAAAAACTTCTTCATACGGATGTGAATGGAGGCGTGGGCCTTCACCCGGACGCATATCTACCAAAATGAGGCATACATTGGTACTTGGGTACTGATAGCCCTCCAGTTCATAAGTATCGCCATAATGCGGCAGTTCATGTTTGTTGACGAGGCTATACTCCATCGCGGCCTCCTTGCATCGTATGAACAAGATTACTGCCCAACATGGTGTTGCTAGTGCTGTCGGACATTAGGAACTGCCAAAACGTTCGGCGGCACGGATGCGGGCTTTGGCGGCTTCGATTTCTCGATTTTTCGGCGGGGCGTTTGTTTCCAGTGAGGCCAAGAGTTCACGCGAGAGGCCAGCAATCGCGGCAACGGCAGTGTTAAACGCGACCTCGTTGGTTTTGGAGGGTTTGTTAAAGCCCGTGATTTTGCGGACATATTGCAGGGCGGCGGCGTGGATTTCGTCCTCGGTTACAGGTGGCTCAAAGTTGTAGAGGGTTTTGATGTTGCGGCACATGGGGCATCCTCCGAATTGGCTATGATTTAGGCTGATTATAGGCATTCGGCGGCAAATGTTCAAGAACAGATTTTCTATAAGAGCCAAATGATTGGTGGGCCTTGCCGACGCTTTATCCGTGATGCTCAATAGACACAATCAGTTTGGGGCTGGTTTTGGGGTACGGCTGATATTTTTTCAGCATGGCATAATGCACTTTATAGGCAGCCCCTTGATTGAGCGCATGATATTGCACCCCATTAATCGTGAACTCGTACCCATCCACATTCAGCACATGGCGCGTTTGTGCCCCTTCAATCCGATCCGTGCGCAGTTGGGCTGTGCCCTCGGCGTGTTGTATTAAATAGACCTCATAGCGACTGCTCCATGCCCAGACTAGAAAACCCGCCCCCACCATCGTAAACGCGATGAGCGGCATGGCCGTCTCCACATCCGCGCCGAGTCCCACGATGATGACACTTAGCACCAACATCACGAGGGTGAACCCGCCGGAAAACACCATACAGGACTTACTGGCATTCTTGAGGAATCGGCTTTGTTTGGGGGAGAGCCGCCCCTGCTGATTGTGGGTTAGGTCGTCTTGATCAAATCCGAATACGTGGGCGAGGTCAGTATCCAGCATCATCAGCCTCTTTGCAGGAAAAGGTGAGTATTGAGTCCATGCTATCAAAAGTGGCGGATACGGGCAAATGAATGTGACGCTATAATCAGCCGGAAATTGGACGCATCAATTTCATGGAGATAGATGAATGCCCGACCTGCTCATCCGACCTGCCACCCCTGATGATATACCTGCCGTTGCCCAACGCCTCGCCGCGATGGTGCAGGCAATGGAACAGATGGGAGGCTTTCGTGCCGCCCCTTTCGCAACGGTGGTAGATTTGTTTCAGACCCGTATCCGCGAACGCCTTGCCCGCGACACCTTCTGTTATCAGGTGGCCGCATTGGATGATGGTATCGTGGGCGTGACGGAGGCGTCTATTATTGAAATGGGCGGCGTGTTCGAGCCGCGTTGGATTCTGCACATTCATGGCATCTATGTGGATGAAAGCGTTCGCCGTCAGGGGATTGGGCAGCAGTTGATGGAATCCGCGCTAGCGTGGGGACGGGAACATGGCTGTGATCTGGCGGAATTGAATGTCTTGGTCAATAACCCGGCCCGCCATCTGTATGAACAGACGGGGTTCCAGATGTACCAATATCAGATGAGCCGTCCAATAATATTGTAAAATCATAGAAAAGGAGGCAGACCACAATGACTGTTACTTTTGAGGAATTGGTGCATGAAGCCCTGCAATTGTCGCCGGAAGATCAAGCTAAATTGGTGAGCCGTATCGTCAATGCAATGGGGCAGAATCTACAGGGGCAGACGCGAAAACCGCTGCCCGACCTCTATGGTAGTTGGGCCGATTTGGGTTTCGACATTTCCGAAGAGGATATTGATGCCGTGCGCCGCGACGTTTGGGCAAATTTCCCCCGCGAGGATATGTTTGAATGATTGCCGGAGTCGCCGATACGCATATTTTGATTTGGTATCTCACGGGTAGCCCTCGTCTATCTGTTACGGCTCAGAGGTTTATCTCAGCAGCAGCCCAACGTGGTGAATCTATTGGGTTAGCTGCCATTACCTTTGTTGAACTGGTCTACCTCATTGAAAAAGGCCGAATCCCCGCAGAAACCCTCAGTCGGACGGCCCATATTCTCGAAGTCCAAACATTTGTCGAAATTCCATTGACCCTAGCGATTTCGCGGACGCTCTCCAAAGTAGATGTGGTCAAAATCCCGGATATGTCAGACCGTATTATCGCCGCAACAGCACTTCATCTTAATCTCCCACTCATTAGCCGTGATGGAAGAATTCGACTCGCTGGGTTGCAAATCATTTGGTAGAAAATCCGGCTTTACGTCTATAGGCGTTTCAGATGTACCAATATCAGATGACCGGCCTGTCTATTCCGATTCCGATGCCACAGCCTCCATCTCCACAAACACCTGCCCATCCTCGACGATGACGGGAAACGTGATTAAGGGGCGGCGGGTTTCGCCAATCGCTTCGGGGGGTGGTTCATTGGCGGCCCAGCGCAAACAGGCCCCCGTTGATAAATCAAATTGTGCGCCATGCCACAAACACACCAGCACCTTCCCGACCACCGTCCCATTATCCAAACGTAACCCCATATGCGGACAGTGATTGAGTACCGCAAAAAACCCGGCGGCGGCGGTATGGATAATCAGCAGCGATTTGCCATTGACCGTGACGGCAACCCCCTGCCCCATCGGAAAGGCTTCGACGGTATCAATCAAAAATCGCTGGCGCACGCTGACTTTCCCCGCTCATCAGCAATATTATTGAGAAAAAGTCTATTACTGGAGTTCCAACAACCCAACTGAAGTATCTTCTGCAAATTCAAGAATGGTTTTGAGATGTTTATGGAGCAGATTTTCGATGGCGCTGGTTGTACAGTTGCCTAAACGAATCCAAATGACTTTTGGTGGAAACCCTTTAGCGGTGAGCAGTTCGTTAAAGTCCGAATCCTTTGTGACCAGACAATAACCTTGATCTAGAGCGTGCCGCCAGACTTCGACATCAGAAGCCGTATCTAATCCAAGCATCGCCACATGGTTAGATTCTGGATACAATTCTGCCAGTCGCGTCACCAATTTCGGTGACAAATTATGGTCGAGCAGCAGTTTCATGATCTGACGATCAGCGTATGTCGTTCCCGATCAGCAGCGTAGCTCAGGCAGGCCAAAATATCCTCGCGGGTCAGGCTAGGAAAATCGCTTAGGACTTCATCAATCGTCATTCCGCTGGCAAGGTAGGAAAGCACGTCATAAACGGTAATCCGCAAACCTCGAATACACGGTTTGCCAGATCGCTTGCCCGGTTCAAGAGTAATCAGGTGGCTGTAATCCATCATCGCGCACTATTCCTCATCAGAATTCGCTGCCCCTCAGTTTACCACAACCTTATACTATCTATCGAACCCGCCACCCCACTGCCTACGGTCAATCGCCCATCCGATTTTCAAATCATCCAAAATATGCGCCACCTGACCCATGCCAAGCCAGTCCAACCGACCCTCTAGTTGATGCCCACCTTTTTGTAGACTATTGGGGAATGACCAACGACAGAGAGGTTGCATCCAATGGAAACCTTAGGTGGCATCTTTATGTCCGGCGAGTTCGTGCCAGAGACGGGCCAATATCAGCTGTTGGGCAATCGTAATGATGTTGAACCGCGTGACAGTGAGGCCGATGTGGTCTTGATGTTTTATGCAGGCGAAAATTTCCCCTCGCATCCCCAAACAGGCGGCAAGGCTCTATGGCGTTTTGTGCGGGTCGCTTCGACCAGAGTCCACGAAGCCCTACGCGAAAGTGACGACTGGTATCCCGCGTGGGAATCCTAATGGGCAGCCATGATCGGGCTGGCCTATTTGCTGACCTGCCCAATCATCAACTGTAAGCGCCATGCAAAGGTGGCCTGCTGCTTGGTCAAAAAATAACATTTCGCTTTTGAGCCATACAGCCGTCCGGTGATAGCGGCCAATTCGGTGTAATCGCCATAGTCCGCCACATAGGTAAACTGATGGACATGGATTGGGCCATTCACCGGGATACCGCCCCAAATCGAGTTGTCCGCCGTACAATGCGCGTCGGGATAGTCTGGGGCATAGACTTCGGCGGGCGCAACTACTTGGGGAATCCATTCGTAATCGGGGGCGAGTTCGGCGGTGATTTCGCCACATAACGCCTCCAGAGTAGCCCCCATTTGAATGAGATACCCATTCGGTTTTATGACGCGATACGCCTCGTGTGGATTTAGCTCCGCCCAAGCGTTAATCGCCACGTCCACGCTGTTTTCCGCCAATGGCAAATGTTCCCGATCTCCGATTACATAATGGACATTGGTCACGCCGATTTTTTGGAGTGCGTTTCTGCCAAACGCTACCACCGATTCATAGAGGTCAACGGCAAACACCCGCTTGGCCTTTTTTGCTGCCTCCATCGCGGATCGGCCTGTGCCTGCCCCAATATCCACGACATCACACCCCGTCAGGTCAAAGAGCGTGTGCAGTTTATTCATCAGACCGACGGTGGATAAGGCGAATTGGTGATACAGATCGGGGTGGCGGCTGCTCAACCAATCAAATTCGAAGTAGCCGGGGATTGGATTCCGTTCATCATAGGTGCGCCACGAATCCGGCGGCGCTGTTGGCAGTCTATACCCACTGCGCGTGATGTCGTCTTGCGTAAAGCTCATAGTTCGTTGCCCCTCCGTATGGAATAATCCCCCTCCCTCCACTGCGTTATTATCGCACATTCGATTTTTGAGTGTACAGGGTTTCAGTTATACGCGACGTCAGTCTCTCTAACCATATGTCGTATGAGTCGGGCGACAAGAGCAAGTGAAAGAGTCCGATGACGAGTATAGATTATAATAAGATAAATTCCATACCTTGTGTGGTAAGATATGGAAGCACTTTAATAGTTAAAACATATACACAGGATGCACAAATTGGAAATCAAGGTATTCTTGACCGCAGATTTCGCAAATATAGATAACAGCGGAAAACTAAATATTCTTGGCATCTTCGATAGCATTTTTGCGAAGACCTTTCCGGCTATCCATCCACAACTATATATAGTGACAAAGGTTGTCTTTGATTGGGGCGAGTTTGGCGAAGATAGAAATCTTGTCTACAAGTTGTTTGATCCCGATGGAAAGCAGCTAATGTCGGTTGATCGCCCATTTAATGTGCCATCTCCGAAATTTGGGCAAACTTCAGAAATGAACTTTATAACAGCCTTACGAGATTTTCCATTTGAAAGGCCCGGCAGTTACGAGCTAAGGCTTTTTGTTGATAAAGATTACAAAGCAGTCGCAAAAATAGAAGTAAAAGAGCTTCCCCCACGAGACGAGGCTTGAAATCATGCCAACCAAGGGGGAGAAGCTATTAGAAAAACTCCGACGAAGCAAAGCGGGATGGCACGCCAAAGAACTAAAAGAGTTATATGAGAGTTTCGGTTTTACCGTTGTAGCAGGTAAAAGTCACGATATAGTGAAACATCCAGATTATCCACAACTCAGATACACTCTGCCTAGACACGCCAAAGAATTGCCAAAATCATATGCAAGTGAGACGCTAAAAATCATTGAAATACTGCTAGAATTGGAAACAAACGAGGATTCTGATGAATAACGCACTTCTACAGCAGGCCGAACAACTGGCCCAACGCAGATATACAACGCTCACATCACGCGAAGAATTGAGCGATGGTAGCTATGTATTTGTTGCATATAACCCTGAGTTGCCGGGTTGTAAATCTGACGGGGAGACGCCTGAAGAAGCAAAGGCTAATTTGGCGAATGCCCGAATTGACTATATCTATTTTCTGCTTGAGGATGGGTTAAGCGTCCCAGAACCTGCTAGTCAAGCATTAGATAGAGAAATGACCATAAATGTCCAGACAAGCACATTTAGCTTTGCAGAAGGCATGATTTCAATTGTGGATGAGTCAAGTCATTCTTTCTTGGAACTATTAGAGGACAAAGCGACTACAAGCCTCTAAGTTAGTTATGAGATTATCGGGTAAAGGCTCTTGATGGTAGCCCCTCGCTTTTGGGCTACTTGTTTTTCGCCCATAAGTTACAGCTAGACAATACAAGAACAAAACTTTCTCGATTTGCCCTATTTGAACCTCCCCCGCCCCACCTGCGATATAATTTCTAACACTCTTTCGGAGGGCACGGGGTATCCAACTCTCGCGCTGCGATAATCTGCCGATTGGAAGCGCTTTAGGGCAGGTTTCTCGATCAATCTGGTCGCCTGTGTACCTCACATTTTGACGACGTGCCTCGGCGGACAACCTAAAAGATCAGGCATGTTCTTTGGAGATCAGGTTATATGATATTCAATCGTTCTAAAGAAACTCAGCATGTGAATCTTATAAGTGGAAGAAACAAGCATTTTATACAACGAAAGCCGGGGGGATTGGATAGACGGCGTGAGGTTTATTACAATTTGCGCCTCAAACTCGGTGTACCCGCCTCGGCACTCGGTGGCTGTAATAGTTTTGTGATGATAGGAGGCCTCACAATTGGTTTATTTGGATTAGTTGCCGGGGGAGTGTCAATTGTCGCGTCATTAGGCACAATTATCGATTTACTACCGCATTGGAAAGAACATATTTCAGATATCAGCATGATGGTTGTATTGCTATTTGCCGGAATCGTCGGAATCATGGTCGGCTATAGATATATGCTGCACATTTACTTATTGGCAAAATACGCGATGAGCACGGCTGAAGCCTACGATACGCTTGCCAAAATGGGCAAACTGGCATTCGGTGAAATTGCGCGAGTCGAAAAGCTAAATGAGCAAAGTCAGGCAATTTTCTATAAATTCATATTGCCTTCAATGGATCAACAGATTGAGGGTAGATACGTGACGTCAGTTCACAAAGAATTTTTGCCGGGCGATAGAGTTGCCATTCTTTTCTCAAACAAAGATATACATATCGTACTATAGAAATCCAGTCATCAATCTACTTCCCTACAATGAGGGATAACGCCTTTTTGTACCTATACGTTTTCATCTACGATGTCGAGGGCCATTACACCCACCTGCCCACTCATTTGAACCTCCCCCGCCCAACCTGCGGTATAATCTCACAAATTGAATCCCGTCATCTGCCTTGAATATCTTGATGATGGGTTGGTTCAATTCTGACTCAAAAAAGTAAGGTTGTTATGAAAACGGTGCAACAGGCAGTTTACCTTGCTATTTTGTTTTCCATTTGTGTATCCGCAATAACCCTAACAGGCAAAGTTTACTCAAATGAAACGGCAGATGAATCTCATGATGGGCTTTTATCCAAACAAGTGCCAATAATGGTATTGGAAATCGCTTGGAGTCCATCTGGGGATTATCTGGCGGTGGGCCGTAATAATGGGCTATGGCTATACGACAAAGATGGGGATGAGGTCACACATCGAGACGGAAGCCAAGTTAGCGCAATTGCTTGGAGTCCGAATAGCGAGTTCTTGGCAGCGAGCGATAACACCAGAGGGCAGGTTTTGATTTTAAGTATCCCCGACTTTGAAATCCTTGAGGATCAAGTAAGTGCCGCAGGGGGTGAAAATGAGATTCCGCTAAACTGGAACCCAAACCCGGAACTTGCTGTGTTGGCATCTGCGGCAGGTAAAGATATTTTGTTTTGGAACACGTCCTCTTGGGATAACTTCGATGCATTCCAAAAGGCCCACGCCGATACCATCTCAGTTCTGGAATGGAGTCCTGATGGCAGCAAACTTGCCAGTGGTGGCTTTGATTATATGATCCATATATGGGATTATCCATCTGGCGATCAAATCAACTCGCTAAAAGTTGGAGATTACGTAAAAGACATTAATTGGCTTGAGGACAGCACAACCGTAGTATTTCCAGACGTTAGGGGAAAATTTCTTTTCTGGAACTACTTAACCAATGAGATTACGACTGTCGAGACAGGTAGTTTTGTAGTGTTCGACGTAGAGCTAAACAATGAAATCATCGCAGCATCAACCAATGATGGCGTTGTGTGGGTTCAGAATCGTGAACTCGAAATGACACCCTATCTCCTCGATACACAACTGAGGGCGCTTTCAATTGATATTGCGCCTGATGGAAGAAGTATCACCTATCCGGGAGTTAATGGGGCTGTACTGACGACGCAGGTTATCCTCATGCCTACCCGTTCTGCACCTGAGGGATAACTACCTGCCCTCTCATTTGAACCTCCCCCGCCCCACCTGCGGTATAATCCAAAACGCGATTCTGCATCAAATTAAGGATTCCCCATGTCCTCGATTCCCAATTTTCAAGAGAAACTTGCCAAATATGCCGATGTGATTATCCGAATCGGCCTGAATGTCCAACCCGGTCAGCGCGTGTTGATCGGGACGCCGACGATCTCCCAAGTGGGTGCGCCGATTTATCAAGCCCCCCTTGTGCGCGAATGTGTGCGGGCGGCCTATCAAGCCGGGGCGGTCTTTGTGGATGTGCTGTGGGATGACCCCGAAGTGCGCTTGGCCCGTTTCAAATATGCCCCGCGTGACTCGTTTGACCTGCATAACGATTGGTTGGCGACGGCCCTGATGGAATATGCCAATCGCGCCGACGCCATCCTGACCATTTCGGCGGTTGACCCCGATATGATGAAGGGCCACGACCCCGAATTGATCTCCAAAGTGCAAAAGACGGCCCTCCAAACACGCCGAGATTATTCTGATAAGGTGGCGAAGGGCGATATGAATTGGTGTGTCGTGACCGCCCCCGTGCCCGGTTGGAGCGATAAATTGTTCCCCGATGTCGAGCCGGGACGCCGTGAAGACGCTTTCTGGGAGACCCTCTTCGCCCTGTGCCGAATTGACCAGCCCGACCCCATCGCGGCGTGGCAGGCCCATGTCAAAAATCTGCTGGCGCGGGCGGCCTATTTAAATGGCAAGCAGTACGCGGCCCTGCATTATCAAGCACCGGGCACGGATTTGCGCGTCGGCTTACCACAGGGGCAGGTCTGGCAAGGGGCACAGATGATGGCGCGGAATGGCATTCGATTTACCGCCAACATCCCCACCGAAGAAGTGTTCTCGATGCCGCACCGCGACAAAATTGACGGCACGGTCACGGCGACCAAACCGCTGAATTATGGCGGGGCACTGATCGAAAATTTCAGCCTACATTTTGAAAATGGGCGCGTGGTCAATTCGACGGCCAAGACGGGCAATGAACTGCTGACGGGGATTCTAAACACGGATGAGGGCGCACGCAGCTTGGGTGAGGTCGCGCTTGTGCCGCACAGTTCACCGATTTCCAAAACGGGACGGCTGTTTTACAGCATCCTGATTGACGAAAACGCCTCGAATCATCTGGCGCTGGGTCGGGCCTATCGGTTTTCGATTGAGGGCGGCGAGGATATGAGCGAGGAGCAGTTCGCGGCGGAAGGCGGCAACACCAGCCTGATTCACATTGACTTTATGATCGGCTCCGACAAGATGGATGTAGACGGCATCACCACCGATGGGCGTGTCGAACCCGTGCTACGCAGTGGCGAATGGGCGTTTGAGGTGTAAAAATCAACCTCACCCCCGGAGGCTTGTCCGGTATTCGATTTCGGGTGATTGGTAGGAAACCGCATAGATAAAGGGTTTTGGGTACGGACGCAACAGGTTGCGTCCCTACGAAATGGACACCAAAGCCGTGCCAATTGCGCTTATTCATTCCATTTCCACCAATGCCGGACAAGCCTCCTGCCCCCTCTCCATCTGGCGAGGGGGAGAATCTGGCATATTAAAGCCCCTTTCACGTGACAGAGGGGTTGGAGGTGAGGTGGGTTTTGAAAGCAAATTCTACAAACGGTGATTTATGGCGAGACCCGTTGCAATTAACCTATTAGGACAAATCGAAAACGAGTTTGGGCGACCTAAATTGGTCATAGCGGGCACAAAAATCACGGTACACGAAATTGCCGAAATGGTGGGGCACGGCGACGCGACAATAGATTGGATTTTGGAGAATTTCACGCTAACCCGTGCCCAGATTCATGCGGCGCTGGCTTATTACTACGAGCATCAAACCCAGATTGATGACGAAATCGCGGCTACGAATGCCGATGTCAAGCGACGGGCCACCGATGCTCAAAGTCATCTCGCCGAAATGCGGGCACGGCGCAAATCCGGCTAACCCCAATCGCAACCACCCCACCCTTGCTGCGTATCCTATATAAAGCGGTTAGGGGTGGGGAGGCAACCTTATGAAACGCATATCACCAGCAACGGCCCTGTTATTTTTGGGGCCAATCTGTGGCGAACTTATCTCCGGGCATCAAAGCCTATTCGAGTTCATCAACCCCCTCGCATTTCTTTTAACCTCTCTGCCCTATGGCTTCGGCGCGATTATCTGCCGTGAACTCATGATTCGCTGGGGCAAGCAATGGCCCAGTCTGATTTTGCTCGGTCTGGCCTATGGGGTCTATGAAGAATTTATCGTGGCGCGTTCGGTGTGGGACCCGGAATGGGCCGAACTGGGGGCAATCCGCGATTATTCGTATTGGGAGGGCGTGACGTGGACATATGCCGCCGTCCTGTTGCATTTTCATGTGCTCATCAGCATCCTTGCCAGCATCGGCTTGGCTCATCTGATTTATCCGAGTCGGCGTCATGAGTCGTGGGTCAATAATCGCCAGTTGACGTGGTGTTTCATTGGGCTGGCGCTGTGGATGCCCACGCTATGGCTGCTGAATCCCTTTGTTCCGACTATCCCCGCCCTTGCATTTTCATGTGGCGCTATCATCGGCTTGATGTATTTGGCACGACATTGGCCGGAATCCGTGTTTCCCCAACACGCTGGCACGTCTACCCGACCCCTATGGTACGGCGTATTGGCCGCCGTCAACATGACCGTCATCTTTTTGGCGGTGTTTGTCTTGCCGGAAACCGAGTCGGCATGGCTTCCCGATTGGCCCGTCGTGCTGGCCGGGATCGTGATATTGGACGTGCTCATGTTCGGCTTGATTTTGCGCTGGTCGGGTAATGGCTATGCGTGGGATGATCGGCATAGATTGGCCTTTATCGCAGGGGTGCTGGCGTTTTTTATCGTGTTCGGCTTCCTGCAAGATTTTGAGCAGTTCGGCGGACTCAGCCTTGTCGCCCTCGTGACGATTTGGGGTCTGCGGCGATTGTGGCAGGGGATCAGCACCCCCATTGCGAAAACCGTCTAGCACCAGCTTTGGACAATCAGTTGCTTTTCAGAACAATGGGTTTATGTTCCATCCCCACCGCAAACCCCACGCATCCATTACGCCGACGGGAACTGCACATCACAATAGTGCATGATGGCCTGCTCCAAAAACGCGGGTAAATCGGGGTGCAGGTCGGCGAAATTGGCATGGAAAGCCGGATCATCGTTGTAATGATGCCCCAGACCGCGCAGAATTTCGGGGGTCGGCTCATAGAAATAGCGCAAATGCTGATGCCACCGCGCCACAATCGCCTGAACTCCCGCACTCGTCGCGCCCTGCCCCATCGCGGCTAGCATATCCTGATAGATGACCTTGCCCTCCTGCATAATGGCGGCCTGCTTGTCTTTGCCATAGCTCTTCCACAATTGCATGGAGGCTTGCACGGTTGCCGCGCCATATTTTTCGCTGGCCTCTTGTGCGTACCGTTCTTGTTCTTCTTCGGTGAAGCCCTCAAAGAGTTTTTTCTTGGTCATATCTACCTCTCCTGTGAGATGTGCTAACGTCTGGTCTATGGTGTGAATGAGGGTCTGCAAACGGGCGATTTTGTCTTGCAGCGCCTGCCGATGCGTGACAAGTGTCATCATCAAGTCGAACTCCGGCTGCTCCATGATGTCCTTGATTTGGAGCAGACCCAATTCCATTTCCCGGAAAAATAGAATCTGCTGCAAGCGATACACCGCCTCCTCTTCGTAATAGCGATAGCCATTGTCGCCAACCGAAGATGGCTTTAAGAGGCCGATTTCGTCATAGTAATGCAGGGTGCGGATGCTGACGCCTGCGAGGTCGGCTAACTGCTTGACGGTGTAACCCGTTTTGGTCTCGGTGAGCATTTTGAACTCCCTCATTCGTATACATCCAAGATGATAAACCATGACGTAACGTGAGGGTCAAGGGGGTCTCTGAATTTGCTATTTTTGAAGCCGAGGAATAGAATTCCCCGGCTACAAGACCCATGTCCACGAGATGTGGACAGGTTTGGGGTGGGATCATCATATGGCGGCACTCAATCTGATTGAAATTACCGAAGAACAGGGACGGCGCATCCCGCGTATCGCTGGAACCCGGATTCGCGTTTCAGAAGTGGTTATGATGCACCTACGGAATCATTCTTCGATTGAATGGATTCTCGAAAATTATGAGGTGCTAGATCATGCCAAAATTTACGCGGCATTGGCCGATTATTATCAACATCAGGCTGAATTGGACGCCGAGATGGAAACGCCCGTTGATGCCGCTGATGGTGTCTTATTGTCCGACTTGATTGCGAAGGCGAAACGAAACAATACCTAAGTAGGGGCAGATGAACGAAGAACAATTCGAAGAGGCCATCTATGAAAGCTTGGATGTGGATTTGATATGTACCACATTCCGACCCACTTTTGGTCAATTATTCCAAATGCTGCGCGGGTTTGATCATCCTTATCATCCAGTTGAGATGGAAGTCCAAGACTTATCCGAACTCGGCTTTGACCAAGTAGATGATTACTGGGGGCTTCGGTCTGATGACCCTGATGTTGGGGATGATGTATTGGTGTGGCTTTTCCCGCTCGTAGACGGTATAGATGTCTATCATCATCACGGCCCTTTTGATGGATTTCGTTTAAGTTACTGTGTTCTCAGAAATTCACCTGACCACCTGACCATTTATCTCACGATGATTACACGATTGGCCGAGGCATTTTCAGCAACGGCCTATTATCAGACAGGCGAGATGGATTTGGGCAGTCCGCCGAATCTTGCGCCCGTTGAAACCGACGCTTGGAAAATTATCGAATATTGGCGTAATCAGGGCATTGAACCCGGCTCGCATGAGGCATTACGCCTAGACTTTTAGATCACGCTTTCTTTTAGGGGAGATTCAGGCGATGCTGGTGTTTCTGGTGCGAGACAGTGTGGCGGCAGGTGATGATGTGGATGCCCCGCATGAACAAACGATGATTATCCCCGATGGATTAAGCATTGAAGATATTATCACATTGATTGCCAAGTCGGGGTATCTGGCCTCGATTCAAGGCGGCAAGGCTACATGGTCGGTTGGGTCGAAAGTGCCACTGGCCGTCGTCGCGCAACAGTGGGACACGCCCAAAATGCTGCTGCAAACATCGGTTGGAACCAATCATCTGGATTTGGTGGATGATCGCTTGCGGCTGCACTTTACCTATTATGCCCAACATGACCCCGAGGTGGTGTACGATATTTTGCATCGGTGGCTGCACCGCACGCGGCATTCAGGTTGAAACTTGGCAAACAGAGATTAATCCGGAGTCGCGCAATTCACGAGACTCGGCAGGAGTACAGAGCGGTATTTTTGTGGCGAGGCAGTAGCGCGGTTAACTCAATTCAAATGTAACGTCCAAAATGGATTGCAAAACCTCTGGGGTCAAGCCATTTGCGGATGCTTGGTCGGCAATATCCTCCATCATTTCCTCAAGGGTACGCTGCGGGCGACCCATCACCTCTTTTGACCAAAGTTGCAGCATGAGTTGTAGACGCTCAAGCTGCTCTTGCGATGCCAATTCATAGGCTTGCGCCGTTTCAGCATCTACTTGAATCCGAATAGTTTCCATACACACTCCATTTTCCCCATGTCCGTTTTTATAGTATAACATGCCTCAATTCATTAATCATGGCCTGTGAAAGTTTAATTATCATGAAAACAACACATCCAACTCTGTACCTCGAAGAGCACCCGAACAAAGCCAAATGGATACGCTGGGGCGTGCTCATTGGCGCACTCCTCATTCTCACGCTGATTGGTATAGCCGTTTGGGATTTGACAGCGGCGTTTTTGGCACTATGGTTATTTGTAATTATTCCGGTGGCCGTCATCTGGGGCATCATCTGGGTGGCGCGGTATCGCACGTCGAAGTGAATCATACGAGATTCGGGTAATTCCTAACTGTTCAACCCCACCCCCTGTCCCCTCCCCAAGCATAGGGAGGGGAGTTTGCCTCGAATTGAAGCCCTTCCCTATGTTTGGGGAAGGGTTTGGGATGGGGTTCTTTTTTGCCGGATGAAGCATTCAGCATCCCGATTATTGATTTTCCTCCAATTGGCTCACCACGCTGTTTGGCCCAACAAAAATCGAGCCGCCGCGCTGCACGGTTGCCCGAATCAACTGGATGACGACTTCCCGATTCGCCTGCACATAAGCAATCCAGTCCGGCGGAGCTTCGGTTTGGGGGTCATGCCGAGCGCCCCACGCCGCGAGTTCCAGCAAAATCGGGATGAGATCGAGGCCTTTGTCGGTCAGGGAATAGACTTCTTTGCGTTTATCGGCGCTGTCAGGTTGCTTGGTGAGGATACCGTCCTGCTCCATCTGGGCAAGGCGACTGGCGAGAATGTTGGTGGCAATCCCCTCCCCCGCCTCCAAAAATTCACGATACGTTTTCCGACCAAAATACACGATGTCGCGCACAATCAAGAGTGACCAGCTATCGCCAAAAGTTTGAAGCGCAAAATTGATCGGGCAGTTGGAGCGGCGCTGTGATTTTTTTGGCATGTCTGTGAATGTCCCTGTACTTCAAATTGTAGCCCATCAAAATTAGAAAATTTGTTCTTGACTTTGTATCTCGAAAACCCTATACTTATTTTACTTGCATTTTGCAAGTAAATCTACACTGCGCATGGGGGAAAGCACCAATGGGAAAGTTAGTCTTGTTCATACACATGAGTCTTGATGGTTATGTCGCTGGGCCGGGGGGCGATATTATGGCCTTTCATAGTGGCGGGGATGATTTTGAGGCGTTTTCAGCGGAGGGCAGCAGCCAAGTGGATGCCATCCTGCTCGGTCACACCACCTATGAGATGATGAAAGCGTATTGGCCCACACCTGAAGCTGCCGCGTCCAGCCCCGAAATCGCACACTTTATGAACGAGCGCCCCAAATATGTCGTCAGTCACCAGCCCTTTGAACCGGGATGGCAGCATGTGACAGGCATCAGCGGCGATGATGTGATCGGTGACATCCGAAAATTGAAGACCCAACCCGGCCAAAACATCATCATTTTTGGCAGCAACAACCTGTGCGCCAGTTTGGTGGCAGCCGGGGTGCTGGATGAACTCCAAATTATGCTCAATTCATTTGTATTTGGCGGCGGGACACCTTTGTTTGAGGGCCTTTCCAACAAGATGGATTTTCGCTTGGTAAACACCCAGCAGTTCCCCTCTGGCAATTTGTTGTTGAGCTACGTGCCGAAATGACGAGCAGGAGGGAGGGCGCGGCGACCCCGCCGCTACTGTCGTATAGTTGACCCTAATGAGGCAATATGGAGGCTACACAATGTCCAAACTGATCTACTTTATGCCAACGTCGCTGGATGGCTTTATCGCGGGTGAGACTGACAACTTCGATTGGTCGGCGCCGGATGAGGAGGTTATGGCTTTCATCGCCGATCGGCTTCGCCCCATCGGCACCTATCTCTATGGGCGCAAGAATTATGAGGTAATGACGGTTTGGGAAACGCCCGATGTTATGCCTAGTCTGACGCCGGCCATGATGGACTTTGCGCGGATCTGGCAAGCGGCTGATAAGCTCGTCTATTCCAAATCGCTGGCGACTGTCTCGACACCGAAGACGCGCCTCGAGCGTGAATTTGACCCGCAGGCAGTCCGTGACCTGAAGGTTCAATTGCCTCACGATATTTCGGTGGCGGGTCCGAACCTAGCTGCACAGGCGATCCGGGCCAAGCTCGTTGACGAGTATCAACTGCTCGTCGTACCGACTGTGCTTGGCGGCGGCAAGCGGATTCTACCCAGCAACGTAAATGTAAAGCTGGATCTGCTAGATGAGCGCCGTGTGGGTAATGGATGGGTCTATCTTCGCTATCGCACGCGGGTCTAATCGAGGTAGCGCAACCACTACTCACTGAAGGCTAGGACGCATGTTCCCTCATTTTGAAGAAAGACCATCCGATTCGCCGTTTGTTGAACGGGTTTGGATGACGCAGAGTGACCGGGCTGGTTCATTTACCTCGATCTCAACAGTCGTCTGGTCAATGGTCATCTCCAAATGTGATGGGCGTATTGCGATGAGTCTGCACGGTCCAGAAACACGTGCCACGCGCAAGGAGTTTCCAGCCGAAGCAGAATGGTTTGGTATCGCGTTTAAGCTGGGGACTTTTGTGCCGCAACTCCCACCTAGCGCTTTCATTGACGATATTTTTCTCCCGGATGGTTCAGGGTGCTCTTTCTCATTGGGTCATTCGGCATGGCAGTTTCCGAATTATGAAAACGCCGATACCTTTGTTGATCGGCTGGTGCGTGCAGGCGTTCTCGTGCATGATCCCCTTCTGAACGCCGTCCAACAGGGACACTCACCATCGTTGTCGTTACGCATGGTTCAGTATCGTGCCCGGCGTTCCACAGGGCTATCGCAGAGAACCATCCGGCAGATCGAACGCGCTCGCTATGCAGCAGCCCTTCTCAAACAAGGGGTGTCCATCTTCGATACGGTCTATGAGGCAGGCTATAGCGACCAGCCGCATCTCACCCGGTCGCTAAAACATTTTATTGGTCTTACACCCGCTGAAATTCCGACGACCCCGATCATCGCCTTGCATACTTCTGCGTAAATTGCGTAATTATTCAAGACTTCTCGCCTCGGGCTGTGTTACGATACCAACACGATTGATGTGATCGAAACCATCCGAGGAGGAGATTATGAGCCAGAAGGCCGTACAGCGTCTTTATCTGATGCAGGTGGGGTCCATGCCGGAATACCAGATTCCGATTGTGTGTTATCTGGTGCAAACGAGTGACGGCAAAAATATTCTGATTGACAGTGGTCTACCGGAGATTATGCCTGAAGGCGAATCGGAGTTCGAGAATGGGCAGGACGTGATCGAGCAGTTGGCGAACATGGGCCTACAACCAGACGATATTGATACCGTCATTTCGACGCATTATGATGGCGACCATGCCGGAAGGCACGCGGCATTCACAAAGGCGCACTATGTGGTTCAGCGGGTGCATCATTTGGATGCGGCCAGCAACCCACGTTATGCTGATATTCGATCCCAATGGGATCAGCCAATGGAACGCATTCGGCTGGTGGACGGAGACACGGAACTGCTGCCGGGCCTAGAACTGATTGAGACGAGCGGGCATGTGCCGGGGCATCAATCAGTGTTGGTGCGGCTACCCAAAACGGGGGCGATTTTATTGACGATTGACGCGGTACCCTTCGGCGAAGGCTTTACCCGTGACGCGCCGGACGACGGGAGCAACCCAAACGCCGCAGCGATCCGCGCCAGTACGATTAAACTGCTTGATCTGGTCGAACGGGAGCATATCGGGCTGGTGATTTTCGGTCATGACATGGCGCAATGGGAAACACTCAAAAAAGCGCCGGTGTTTTACGAGTAAAGCGGCGTTCAGCGACCATTTGAGAAGCAGCCAACCTCACCCCCGGAGGCTTGTCCGACATTGGTGGAAATCGCATGAATCAGGGACATCAGTCAAGCGGCTGGATCAATATCGTAGGGACGCAACATGTTGCGTCCGTACTCAAAACTACTTACCCATGCGGTTTACCCGAGTATCATCCAAGTTCGAATGTCGGACAAGCCTCCCGGCCCCCTCACCATCCAGCGGGGGAGGCGAATCCGGCGTATGGAAGCCCCTCTCCATGTAATGGGGAGTGGTTTGGGTTGGGGATGGGGTTGATCGTATCGCCTCTACCCGATTAATCCGCCGCCGCCAATGCCCCTTCGACAAACGCCTCATCATCGCGGCGGGGGGTGAGGCCAATCAGTAAGGCAATCGGGCCAGCGACCAACACCCAAATCGCCGTGCCGAGGCCAAATTCATCGGCAGCCAAGCCAATCGCCAGCGGCATGACACTGCCGACTAATCCGGCCAATGACCCCAATGCCAGCGCCGCCCCACTCCGCCCCGGCAATGAAGCGTATAACTGCCCCTGCAAAATAGCATACGACCCACTGTTAAACAATCCAAGCAGGCCCAGCATCACCAGTTTGCCCGTGAAGCCGGGAACCAGCAGAAACGCCAGAAACAGCGCCAATTCGATGGCCGTCGTCACGCGCAAATAGGTCAAGCCCTTGACGCGCTCCAAAATCGGGATAAGCATGGCATCGCCCAACAAACCAACGCCCGTCCAGACCGCCACCCCCGCCGCCGCCTGCGAGGGGGTCACACCCGCCACGTCTACCAGATACAGGGCCAAAAAACTCAGCAGCACATCCAGCGTCAGGTCGGCAAATTGGAGCAAGAGCAGCCAGCGCACCACCGATTTTTGGCGTAAGGCCCGCCCTGCCCCAATCAGGCTGTCACGGAAATTGGTCGGCGTTTCGTCCGTGATATGGCGCGGAAAGGTGTGCGGGATGATGAGGAACATCACCACAAACGTGACGCCCCCCAGCACGACAAACAATTCACGCCAGCCCGCCCATGCCAATGCCGCCCCTAACGCCAAAGGGCCACCGACCACCCCCACCGACCCCGCCAGCGTCCACCGGGCCATTTGCTGTTCCTGTCGCTTGGGGTCACTATCCATCAGGGCCGCCTGCGCCAAGCCGACCAACGCCCCCGACGCCGGAAACAGGATAATCATCGCGGCCAGCAAAATCATAAAATCGTGGGTCACGGCCAGCACCAGCAGTTCCGTGCCATACAACAGCGCCCCGCCCAACACCAACCATTTGCGTTTCCAGACATCGGCCAGCATAAACATCAGCGGTTCGATGACGCTGGCAATCACAATCGGCAGGGTCAGCAGCAGGCCGATTTGTTGATAGCTGAGGTCAAGCTCATCACGGATCAGCGGCAGGGCCGCCTCGCGTGCGCCAAACACGAACTCGTCCAGCAGTTCAATCAGCAGCAGCACAGGCGTCAAGAGGGCCATCCGGCGCAGGGTGGTACGCAGTTTCATCGTGCTATGTCTCCTTGTGATGTTTGGGGAAGCAAAAACGCCGCAGATGCCGATTGCACCAGCGGTGAGGTAAAAAGGATATGCGGTTAAGTGGGTGTTAGTGAGTTAGCAGCTACCTCGGCAGCGTGCGTCATCACCGAAGGTTAGGTTGTTCATGATATGCAGTATAGCATAATTTTATGGAGAGGGGTGACAAATAGCTAATGCCTTGACGAGATACAAATTGTGACTATAGTTAGACATGGGTCGCACAAGATAGCCAATCTCGTATAATGTAACTCAACCCATCATAAATAGCCATGCGAAATCAATTAGATTTCACCGTTTTAGACCTCTTTTGCGGCGCTGGTGGCCTTTCTCTCGGCTTTCATCAAGCAGGCTTCAACATCGTTCAGGCTGTTGATAACAATCCGACTGCCCTCGATACATACCGTTTCAATTTTGGGTCGCATGTTACTTCCCTAGACCTATCCCAAGATGCTGAGTTTTCTCCCGTTTCAGTTGTGATAGGCGGCCCGCCATGTCAGGGTTTCTCCTCCGCTGGGCTTCGCAAACCGGGAGATGAGCGGAATAGCCTCGTATCATCCTTTACCAGAACCATCACTGAACTACGGCCAAAAGCCTTTGTTTTCGAGAATGTGGAAGGTTTCTTAACGACTGAAAAGGGTGATCGAGTGATGGAGTTACTTGTACCATTGATTCAAGCTGGATATCACATCCACCTACGCAAAATAAACGCGGCTAACTATGGAGTCCCCCAACACCGCAAACGTGTAATTGCAGTAGGTGGACTTGGGTGGGACCCCACATTTCCCAAGCCCACACATTCGGCTTTTGGCGCTCCGGGTGCTGAACTTGCCAGCACTATACTCGAACCTACGCCTACTGTTACAGATAGCATCAGCGATCTTCCATCACCACGAACCCAACCACCCGGCTTTCCACAGGGGCATTATTACACACCCTTAAAAGGTCTTGACCTAGCCCGCGCTACAAAACTGCGCCCCGGACAAACTATGCGGGATTTGCCAGCCGAACTACAACACTCAAGTTATAAAAGAAGAGCCAATAGGCGGGTTATGGATGGTACTCCTACAGAGCGCAGAGGAGGGCCGCCTTCTGGTGTCCGAAGACTACGCCCTGATGAGCCATCTAAGGCAATTACAGGTGGTGCGGCAAATGAATTTCTACACCCCTATGAGGACAGAAACTTGACCATTCGAGAGTGTGCGCGTCTCCAAACCTTTCCAGACGACTTTGTGTTCTTTGGTAGCAAATCCCAACAACACCAACTCATCGGCAATGCTGTCCCACCTTTGCTTGCACGTATTTTCGCTGAAACCCTCCTCATAGACCTTACGATGCAATTCTCCACAGAAAAAAGCACAGGAGATGGCTCACTTTTAAGTTTTGTACCCACTTTATCGGAAGGTTACAGCCCGGCTCTTAAACAAATAACTGAGCGAGTGAAAAGCTATTTTCTTCATAAAACCGAGGTGTATACCATTCCATTATGGGGCTGACAAAAGCACAACTAGCGCTTATCACCAAAGCCAGAACCGCAAGTGTTAGCGAATCAGGCGTGCCTCTAGACGACGGCATCTGCGCCTATTTACTGGCAGTCATCGCACGAGACCTTGAGTTATTGGATTCGCTCCCAGAAATAAACACGGATATTCCATCTTTTTTTGGTTCCCAATCACCCATCAGTCTTCGCCTAGATGGTGTCGCGTTCTTGCCCCTATTTGAGCGCCTTCTCGCCATGAGGGCAGATGTTGACACCTACTTTTACTGTCTAGCGATAGTCCATAAAGCAAGGTTGAAATACGAACGTATTCTACAAACGCAAGCTACCCCAACGATTGACCAAGTGGGGCCGCGTGGGCTTTTGCAATACGGAACACTCAGTCCTAAAGCGCTGGCGGGTTTCCTCTTTTGGAGAAAATGGCTATTTGATATAGACAATCGGGCCGGGCAAGAGACAGGTTACGTATTTGAGCCAATCATTGCCTACGCCATTGGAGGCGTACCGTACAGCGCGAAAAAAAGCCCTGTTAAGCGCGGTGGCGTGGGTCAACAGGGGCGACAGGTAGACTGCATCCGAGATCAACGGGCCTACGAAATAAAAGTTCCGGTGACTATTGCTGCCTCTGGGCAAGGACGGTGGAGCGAAGAGCTAGAGTTTCCAAACGACTGCCAAGCGAGTAGTTACACACCTGTGCTGGTCGTCCTCGATCCAACTCCAAACCCAAAGCTACATGAACTGAGCAAAGCGTTTATCCATGCTGGTGGGGAAGTGTACATAGGTAAGGATGCGTGGGATCACTTAGCATCGCAAGCCGGACAAACAATGGCACGCTTTCTGGATACTTACGTTCACAATCCCCTACAAACTCTCTTGAGAGAAGCCCCATTACAACTCCCCAAAATGACACTTGAGGTTGGAGACAATACCATGCTCATCACAATTGGCGGCGAAAAACTCATTATCCGCAGGAACCCAAAACTCGAATTAGCCCCGAACCCAGATGAACTTCCCGACGACATTGACGAAGATACACCGGGACTATAAATCCAAGCACTTTGCTAGAGCCACGTAATCGAGATTGCCCCCTCGAAATCGCAGGCCAGCGTCGAGATTCATGGAGGGGCTATTCTTGTGGTACACTGGGGCAGTGGATTGCGATGAAGGATGGTACACAAACATAGACTACAGTCACCTGATTACCCTCGAACCCGGCAAGCGATCTGGCAAACCGTGTGTTCGAGGCCTGAGAATCACCGTTTATGATGTTCTCTCCCACCTCGCCGCTGGAATGACGATTGATAAAATCCTCAGCGACTTTCCGAGCCTGACCCGCGACGATATTTTGGCCTGCCTCAGTTACGCCGCTGATCGTGAACGCCACACGGTTATCGTCAAATCATGAAACTGCTTCTTGACCATAATAAAATCTAAGTGATTTTGCATCAACTGTGGAGCATCGAATGAAAAGATGCTACAAAAAATCGGTTTTGTCATTTTGGTCGAGCACCTTGTGGCAGATTACCAATCAATAGGTCTTAATCGCCCCCGCTGCATATCTTCGTAAATTGCATCTATATTGGTTCGAGGGGCATTTGGTTGCGGTATTCCAACCCACATCAGAATAAGGTCTACTTCCGTTATTCCTCCCGAGTTTGGAAAGGAAGCCGAATACCCACTTCCACAACATACACCATATACTTGACTTGGTGGGGATGATCCAAAAACAGGAATTTTCATTCCCGACATATTTTTAGCAAATTGCTTACCATGCCATGCAAAAGAGGTATCTGAAGTACAAAATAGTCCATCCGCTCCAAAGGTGACTTTTATAACATCACCTCTTCGGTTTAAAGGCTGGCCTCCGGGGCAATTATGCTGGATGGCAATCCATCCAACATAGCCATCTGGAAAAGTATATTCCCATGTAACTTCATCGCCTTGAGTGAGGCAACTTGTTGTTATCAAGAGCAAAAATGTACTAATTAGCCACCATTTGATATTCAATACTTAGTCTCCACACAATTTGGACACGTCTCGGCCTGTACATCGCCTGACATTTTGAGACACACAACGGCTATAGCAATGACCATTTCACCTTGAAAACGGAACGGCCTGTCATCGCCTCTTGAAAAATCTGAAAACCCCATGCGCTCAAAAATGGAAAGTGGGATAATACCACAAGCGCGGGCGATTGGCTCAAAGGAGACAGCGGAGGCATATATGGCGACTAGCTTCAAACTGGGAATTTCTACCCCACTGGACCCGCTCGCAATTCTAAGGGATATTCTAGAGTATTTTGATGTTGATTCAGAAATAGGCCAGTTTCGTGACGAGGAAGATTTCAGTGCGCCTGCCATCGGGTGTACCGTGTTTACAAAAAGATCGTCTCGAGCCTTTGGAGACTACAGGGAAGAGTTTTGGCACATAAACACTGATATTTTGGTTACATTTCGCTTATTTTGGGACGCGGAACTGACAGAGATATTTCCTATCCTATTAGGCTATGTCCTAAAATACATGCGCAACAATACGGGGGACGTTATTTTACAGTATAGGGATGACATCGTCTTATTCAGACGATCTGGCAACCTGTTCATCTCGGGAGTGGGACTCTGGCTTGAGACAGATTGTCTTGAAATGATCCGACATTTGGAGTACGACTTCATTAGGCCCGAAGAGAACTGAAGGCTGCACACGAGGAATGTAATGACCGTCAGATTTCATGTCACTCCCTATAATCCAATGCTCTGGATGGATGAAAACAATGTCCCGTCCGAACCGCCAAGTGATCTTCATATCAAATTCAGTGAATTTAGGGAGAGGCTCACTGAGTTTGGGGAAATGATTAGAGAAGTGAATTGGGACATAAAGACGCACTCCGACGCTGGATGGGAAGTAACGGCTGACAGCAATTGGGGAGTGTCTGGGTCATTTGGAGGTCATTTGAACCAGATACTGACGATGGAAGCTGGGTTGGGGTTGAACGAATTCGTGGCATGGTATAGGTCGTTTGTGCCATCGGAGCACGCCTTATATTTATTTCAAGAGGGTGAATGGGAGAGTCTGGAATTGCGAGAGGGTATCACAGTGGAAGAAATAGCGAATTTTACTGGCATCACATAATATTCAAGCGACCTCTACTCTCTATGGGTCACCCACACAAGCGGCGAATTTCCCCAAGAGCGCACACTGGCATATACTGAACCACATGAACCGCCTTCCCTCTGGAGTCGTGATGGACAACCCACCCCCCAAACGCTGCTGGTGTCTGGTCATCGTGGTCAACGTGCTGGTACGCGATGCATCTTAACAGGGACTAGCGACAATCATGCCTCCGACGCGGTGTATCTCCATTTGCAGGTGGCCTAACCTACCGATTATTATTTTGACGGGGACATGAATTCCCATTCGATAAGACAAAGGAAAATTACTATGCAGAACCGACTTATCATCGTCATCCTCTTGGTTTTCACTCCCCTCTTGCGCAATACAGTGGTCGCAGCCCAATCGGATTCCGAGCCGACTGGTAAACTCCTCTATATTTGCCGTCCGGCGGGCGTCACCACCCAAAGTCTGTGTGTCATGGAGGTAGAGACTGGCGAAATCTCGGTTATTTTTACGGTGCCCGATGAGCAGCGCGAGATTTTGAACCCGGCATGGTCATTTTCCGGTGAAAAAATTGTGTTTCAATATTGGGACGGGCTGTGGTGGCATCTGTGGGTCATGGAAGCGGACGGCAGCGACCCAACACAGATTACAAATACCCCGGATGTTCAGCACTGGTCGCCCAGTTGGTCGCCGGACGATGAGCAGATTGTCTATAGCCACGCGGCGGAGGGTGGGATACGTGAGCTTTGGATCATTGGTTCCGATGGCAGCAACCCGACGTCACTGACCGCCACCGAGGAGGCCGACGAGTATGCCCCGGATTGGTCACCCAACGGCGACCTGATCGTTTTTGAGCGTTCCGAATATGCCCCCCACCAAACTTCCACGATCTGGACAATTAGCCCAGACGGGGGCGAGCCTGTGCCGTTGACCACCGGTGATACCGAGTGCCATTCCCCCGCTTTTTCACCCGATGGTACGGAAATTGTGATGTTATGTCGGAACGAAGACGATTGGAGCGACATCTGGATGATGAGGGCCGATGGGACCAATCAACGCCGACTGCTGGTTGGGGAGGACGGAATTGGTAGCCCAACATGGTCACCGGATGGCGAATGGCTGGTCTTTTCGCAAGGTTCAAAAGAAGAATCCGAACTCTGGATAATGCGGCCCGATGGAAGCGACCTGCGACAGTTGACCGACAATACCAGTCGAGACGAAATACCGTCGTGGTTTATTCCATAAAGGATAGGCATAAAGGTCGGCGCAGTGGGTCTCAAATCCATTTCGCCATCAATACCAGATCAACATCCACGCCGTCGTAATGGATGGCGGCGGGTTCGACGCCATAGACCCGGAAGCCATGCCGCATATAGACCCGCAGGGCAACCGGGTTATCAGCGGCGACGCCCAATTTGACCAACCGTAGCCCGAAAGTTTTGGCCCAAATAAGGCACAGCGCCAGCATGTCGTCCGCCAAATGCTGCCCACGAAAATCCGGCTGCACATACACGCCCCAGATGCCGCCGGAATGCCGTGCCTTGGCCCCCATGTTGCGATAAATGCCCGTCATGCCGACCAGCGTTTCGGCGGGTGGGGTTTCACCGTCAGAATTGGGTATGGCAAGCGCTGCGACGATGACCAGACCACTCCCTGATTCAGTGTCTTTACGAATTTTATCGGCCCAATAACCAGATTCAAACGGTGCGGTATTTGATAAATCTGCCCCGAACGCAGTCGGTGAGTCCGTCAGGGCTTCCCTACGAAGCGCACCCAATTGGGCATCATCGCTTTCAAGGGCGGGGCGAATGGTAATCAGGCCGCGTGGCGTCTTGTGGAGGATCGGCGAAGGCAAGATCATATACGTTGCTCCCCTTCAAACGAAAACCTAATTTTATCTGAAAATTGGCGGGCAGGGGTGGAAAGAATGCCGTGAATTTTATTATAATGTGTTTAGGAAAAGTAAAGAAAAAAGAAGATTAAAGATTATTGCCAGACAATCCCCAAAATTGTAAATAGGCAACACATCACGCTAGACATTGATGAATATGGATTAAGGGGACTATTCCATGACCCAGACTTTGCCCGATCCCAGTCGTGATCGGAAGATTGTGGAGCGTTTGATCAACTTCTTGGCGGGAGGCGCACGTACCACCCGCAAAATTACCGCTGAAGATCATCAACAAACCATGCCACTCGATACCGCCAAGCTCACCCCGGCGGAATCTTCCAATTTGATGGAGCCAACCTTCTTCCCCGATGGCGCCAGTCTGCTGCTGCGGATTGGTGGCAACAAGATTGTCGTTGGGGCACTGAAAAACGATGTGCTGTTGGGGCGGTTTAGCAAAGAATCGCCGGAGGTGGACAACGTGCAGCGCATCAATCTGGCCTACTATTCTGGCTATCGGACAGGCATCAGCCGCGTCCATGCCCTAATTCGCCGCACCGCCAACAACACCGTCAACCTGATTGATATGGACAGTGTGAACGGCACGTTTGTCAATGAGGAGCGCCTTGAACCTTTTAAGGCCCACCCGCTCAAAGACGGGGATTTAGTCCGGTTGGCCTATTTGAATATCAAGGTCTATTTCCTTGTGCCATAGGGATTGAAAACCGCATCCCAAAAGCGTCAACATGCCCTTTAAGTAGGGCACTGCCTTGTCCCTACGCAATGGACACCGACGCCGTGTCAATTGCGCTTATTCATGCGATTTCCACCAATATCGAACAAACCTCTAGCCCTTCTTCAAGCATTGGGGCGGGGTTCGGAGTGGGGGACGGCATTTTTCCCCACAATTTGAACCTTGCCAATCTGACGACGGTGTATAATCATCCCTTTGTTGATGCGAGGAGAGAAAAATAGCCCATGTCTGCTTGCAAAAAATGCCTGCTCATCGTGATGTTAGCCCTCGGATGGCTCATTCCCACCCACACGCCAACCGCCACCCACGCCCAATTTAGCCCGTCGTATGCCGAAATTGATTGCCCTGAGGACATCCCATTGGAATCCGGGGTGCGCTGTGGGATGCTGGAAGTGCTGGAAAACCGGGCCAATCCCGCAGGGCGCACCATCCAACTGCCCATTTATACCCTGCCGTCGTTCACCGATACCCCCGCACCCGATCCGGTGGTCTTTTTGGCGGGTGGCCCCGGTCAAGATGCGTCTATCTTCGCGTATTACACGGACTCATTCACCCCGTTCCGTTTTAGCCGTGACGTGATTATTTTGGAACAGCGCGGCACGTTATTGGCGGATCCGGCCCTGATGTGCCCCGAATATGGCGTGACGATTGCTGAGGGGTATCTCAGCGACCTACCTGTGCAAGAAGCTGTGCAACCCGCCGCTGATGCCCTGTTGCAGTGTCGGGCCGATTATCAGGCGCAGGGCATTGACACGAATGCCTATACCAGCACCGAAAACGCTGCCGACCTTGAAGATTTGCGCACGACGATGGGTTATGAGCAGTGGAATCTGTATGGTGCGTCCTATGGCACCAACCTAGCGCTGATTGTGATGCGCGATCACCCCGACGGCCTGCGCTCGGTCATAATCGAGTCGGTGAATCCTACCACGATTAACTTTTTCCCCGACACCCCCGTGAATGTCGCCAATGCGCTGTATGGGTCGTTTGCCATCTGCGCGGCTGATCCCGATTGCGCCGCCGATTACCCCGACCCGGAAGCGGCCTTGTTTGAGGTAGTAGATCGGCTGAACGAGACGCCGTTGGAAGTCACCACGCGCGATCTGCCACAAAATATCTTTCTAAATGGGCGGGCCTATCTGTTTGTGCTGTTTAATACGCTCTATCAGACCTACTATCTGCATGAACTGCCGCGCATTATCTATGACAATCTGAATGGCGATTTTGGTGAGATTTCCGCGATTGCCCAGCCGTATTTATATAGCTGGGGCGAATTTGCGACGGTCATGCACTATACGATTCAATGCACCGAGCGGCTGGCCTATGACACATTGGATGAATTTGAGGCGGCGTCCGATTCGCTTGACCCGCGTTTGGCCGACATGACCGATATGGATAATTTTGTGACATGGGCCATTTGTCAGGGCATGGAGGGGCTGTATCTGAACCCCGCCGACAATGAACCCGTCGTGAGTGATGTACCGACGCTGCTGATTTCCGGGCAATATGACCCCGTGACGCCACCCGTAAATGGCGACGTGGCGCTGGAAACGTTGAGTCGGGGGCAGCATTTTGTCATCCCCAACGCGGCCCATACACCGTCGTTTGCCAATCCGTGTGCGCGGCAGATGATGGCGGAATTTGTGGATGCACCAGAGGCTGAGGTCGTGATGTTGTGTGATTGACCTCGCCCGCACTGCTGAGGGGAGAAAGTACCATATCTTAGCCCTTCCCTATGTTTGGGGAGGGCTTTTACATGCTGAATTTAGCTCAAAAACTGCTATGAGAAAGGAATCCTGCCATGACCCCCGATGCACTTTTGCGACAACAATTGGTGAATCTGCTGACCATGCCCCAAGCGCACATGACGTTTGACGATGCCGTCAAGAATTTCCCATCGGCCCACTACAACACCCGTCCAGCCGGGGTCGAATATACCTTCTGGCATTTGTTGGAGCATCTCCGCATCTGCCAATGGGATATTCTCGACTACTGCCGCAACCCGAATTATCAATATATGGAATGGCCGCGCGACTATTGGCCTGCCCCCGACGCCGTGACCGATGCCGCTGGTTGGCAGCATAGCATCAATCAATTTGTGGCTGATCTTGAAGCGTTGGTGGCAATGGTCAAAAATCCACAGACCGACCTGTACGTGCCCATTCCACATGGCTATGACGGGCACACCATTTTGCGTGAGATTCTGGTGGTGGCCGATCACAACGCCTACCATATCGGTGAATTGGGCATTTTGCGGCAGATCACGGGGATTTGGTAGACCCTAAAAACTAGGGGTCAGGCGTGTCCCGCGACGCTTTTTGCTCCCCGCCGCCGACAGAATACGTGTGATGGAAATTCTGAGAGGCTAGGAGACACGATCATGACCCTGTATACCCCCGCCCTGCAACTCGTCGGCATTTCAAGCGAGACCGCTGCCAAAGTCGAAGTGATTGCCCTGCCAGTGGGTCGTCACCTCAGCCTGAAAGCCTATGGGCAGACCCTCGTGGTGTTGAACGGCAGCGCGTGGGTGTCGTTCGATGGGGCCGATTTCATCCTGCGGCGCGGTGAATCTGTGACCCTGAATACCAGTCCGCTGACGGCCTGTGTTTCGGCGGTAGGGGACAAGCCCGTCATGATGGAAGTGCGCTAATCTCGCTTTACTTCGCCAATTTCCGACCCCATTGCTGTGTCCCTCCCACCCGACTGCAATGGGGTTTTTGATTCCTCTCTCCCCACACGCTATAATCTATTTGTGTCATAATTCACAAATAGGACTTATCGTATGAAACCCAAATTACCAAAACGAAAACGCCTCCTGCGCGGCTGTGGTATCTTGATCGTGGTGGTACTGCTCCTGATCTATATTGTGCTGCCTGCTGCGTTCGGGGCGGCTGCCATCTGGCCCGAAAACGATGATACAGGCGACCCGCCCGATGGATTTTCGGAAGTCACACTCACCACCTCCGATGATGTGAAATTGGCGGCGTGGTATGCCCCACCCACCAACGGCGCGGCGATTATTCTGGTGCATGGCGCGGGCAGTGGTCGGCAGAGTGTCAAGGGTTATGCCGAAATGTTGCGCGACAATGGCTTCGGCGTACTAGCCATCAGTACACGCGGGTTTAGTGACAGCGAAGGCAGCATTAACCGCTATGGCTGGCAGGGCACAGTGGATGTCGGCGCGGCGGTGGCCTATCTGCAATCCCAACCCGATGTACAGACCATCGGCGGACTGGGCATCTCGATGGGCGGTGAAATTTTGTTGGGGGCCGCCTCGGACTATCCCCAAATTCAAGCCATCATCAGTGACGGCGCGACCTTCCGCTCACTGGAAGAATATAAGGCCCTGCCCGCCAATCGGTCATTGTGGCGCAATTTCACCTCGCGTGTGTTATATCTCTCGGTGCGGATTTTGAGCGGGGATACCCCACCCAAGCCACTGCTGGATGCGATGCTGGATGCCAAAGACACGCATTTCCTGTACATCGCGGCAGGGGATGACGATACTGAAGTCGAATTTAACGAGCGATTTTTGGATCAGGTCGGCGAAGATCGGGCGGAATTGTGGGTCGTGCCGGATGTAGGGCATACAGACGGCTTCAACAAACATCGGGAGGATTATGAAGCACAGGTGGTGGCGTTTTTTGAAACCCATCTAGTGAGCGAAACACCCTGAAATTATCCTGCCAGCAAGTATCAGGATAAACCCCTGTATGTTTCCAGAGCCTCGGCGGTTACAATTGTTGATTTAGTAAGGGAAATCCAAATAGGGACATCATCACATGCGACTCAAAATTCCCCGCCGCAAACGCTTGATAATCCTAATCACCATGATTATTTTGGCTGTGCCGTGTCTGCTTGGCTGCATTTTGCCGCCCGTTTTTGCGCTGATCGTGACTTACCCGGATGATACCGACCCCGGCGAGCCGCCTGAAGGATTCACCACCGTCTCGATGACCACCGCCGACGATGTGAAGCTGGCCGCGTGGTATGCGCCACCGACCAACGGCGCAGTAATTATTTTGATTCACGGGTCGGGGAGTGGTCGCCAGAGTATGCGGGGTTATGCCGAGATGCTGCATACCAACGGCTTTGGCGTGTTGGCGATGAACACGCGCGGTTTTGGCGACAGCGACGGGCAGATCAATCGGCTTGGCTGGAAGGGTACACTCGATGTCGGGGCGGCGCTGGCCTATCTTGAAAATCAGCCGGACGTACAGGCGATTGGCGGTTTGGGCCTCTCAATGGGTGGCAACATTTTATTGGGGGCGGCCTCAGAATATACGCAGCTTGGGGCCATCGTCGCGGATGGGGCATCTTCACGCACTGCGGAAGAATACAAGGTGCGACCCGCCCACCGTAAAATCTGGCGCTATTTCAGCATCCAAGTCATTGATTGGTCGGTGCAGCTTCTGACCGATGACAAACCACCCACCCCCTTGCTGTTGGATGCGATGGTCGAGGCCGAATCCACCCATTTTTTGTTCATTGCAGCGGAGGGCAGTCAAGAGGAAATTGATTTTAATGAAGCATTTGTGGCAGCCGTCGGGGAGCGAGCATCGTTATGGATTGTGGACGGTGTCGGACATACAGGTGCGTTCATCAACCACCCCGAAGATTATGAGGCACGGGTGGTGGCGTTTTTTGAGGAATATTTGGTGGGTGGGAATTGAGCGTCAGCGTTGAATCAAACGCCCTTGCGTTTGTGCTTCCGATAAAAGGGTGTTGTTCGCGGTAAAAATCTGGACATCCGGTAGTGTGCCAAAATCAGCATCGTCGGTAATGATTTGGGTGATGATCTATCCCCCGAAAAACTAAGCCAAGCGGAGTGAGACTATCAGACATACAATAAGGACAGGAGGATAGTTTCATGGCAAGCAAAGGGACACGCTACAGGGAAGAACAGATTATTCGGATACTAA
>JABFGB010000029.1 GCA_013112715.1 Chloroflexota bacterium | reverse complement strand
CCGGTGACAATGTCAACCTGATTGTCAAGTTGGAAAAGCCGATTGCCCTTGAACAAGGCTCCAAGTTCGCCATCCGTGAAGGTGGCCTCACCGTCGGTGCCGGTGTCATCACCGAAATTATTGAATAGAATACGACAGGGGTAGCAATACCTCTGATATACGGGTGTAGCTCAATTGGCAGAGTAGCGGTCTCCAAAACCGTTGGTTCGGGGTTCGAATCCCTGCACCCGTGCTCAATATCTAAAGATGATGATCAATAGGGGAGTAGCTCAATTGGCAGAGTAACGGTCTCCAAAACCGTCGGTTGGGGGTTCGAGGCCCTCCTCCCCTGCCAATTCATGTGAAGTTCGCGGACACCGCCCCCTAAAGGCGGTGTCTTAGTATGTCGAATTTACTATTTTTGAGGAGTACACACTGTGTCGAAAGTAAACGCCCGTAAGAACGACGTCCTCGGTGAAGAGGAATTGGAAGAAACCTACGACGAACTAGAGGGCGAAGAATACGACGATGATGAATATGGGGATGAGCCAGACGAAGTAGAAGTGGGGAAGCCGTCTGGGTCACAGGTAGTAGTCTCCGACAGTCGTGCGCGCCGCAAGCGGAATCGTGGTGAAGTTTTTGAGACGGCAACCCCCGGCTCTGCGACGACGGAAAAGAAAAATCGTCCAACCCCCAGTCGCCGTGATGCCAAAGTTGCTACTGGTAATCGCCTTGAGAATTTACCCGTTGTTGGTGGGCTTGTAAGCTATTTCCGCAATGTCTATTTGGAAATGCAAAAAGTAACTTGGCCGACCCGAGAGGAAACGGTTCGATTGACCCGCATCGTACTCAGTGTCACGGTTGGTTTCTCTATTGCACTTGGGGCACTCGATATTTTCTATTCGTGGTGGATGCACAACGAACTGTTAAGCAATACTGGCGGGTTCCTCGCAATTGCAGCGGTCTATGTGGCGCTTCTAGGTGTCACCAGTTGGTATTTGTTTTATCGTAAAGATGAGACATTACCTTATTAGCTCAAGCCGGATAAGTAAAAAGGCTTAGGTCGTGACTAAAAAACGTCAAGAGCAATATGATGACGACTTCGACTTCGATCCAGAACCCATTTATATGGATGGCGAAGGCGATGAAGCGGATGAAAATCCTCGTCTAAAAGAAGATATTCTGCCCAGTGAACGTGGCAAGCGCATCGGCGACAATATTGAAGTTGCTCTCAGCGACGATTTCAAACTTGGTATTGGTGATGAATCCGATGACTTGGGTGGCAAACACTGGTATGTTGTTCACTGCTATTCCGGTCAGGAAAACAAAGTTTGTCACGCTATTGAACAGCGTATTGAGACGATGGGGATGCAGGATAAGATTTTTGATGTGGTTGTCCCCACCGAAGAGGAAATTGAAGTCAAAGAGGGCAAACGCCGTACTGTTGAGCGCCGAGTTTTCCCCGGCTATATCCTTGTCCAGATGATTATGGATGAAGACTCGTGGTACGTGGTGCGTAATACTCCCGGCGTCACGGGCTTTGTGGGTATGGGTAACGATCCAACCCCGCTGCGTCCCGAAGAAGTCATTCAGATTATGCGTCGGATGGAAGCTGATACACCGAAGATTAAAGTGACCTATAAACCCGGCCAAAAGGTGCGTATTATTGATGGGCCATTTAACGAATTTGTTGGTATCGTCAGCGATATTGACCAAGAAAAATCCAAAGTACGGGTTATGGTATCGTTCTTTGGACGTGATACGCCTGTCGAACTCGACTTCTTGCAAGTCGAAAAAGTTTAGCCGGATGTGACAGGGTGGAGGCACTTCATTCCCTCCATCTAAAATTGAGCAGATAACGTTCGGGCGGGTCACAAAACCCGCCTCATGTTGAGATAAGTCAAGTCAAGAAGTAACCCAAGGATAATTTTCAAATGGCTAAGAAACTCAAAGCAATTGTCACCCTGCAATTGCCAGCCGGGAAGGCAAGCCCCGCACCGCCCGTTGGTCCCGCATTGGCCCAACATGGTATTAACTTGATGAACTTCGTCAAGGAATATAACGCCAAGACCGCCAGTCGGATTGGTGAGATCATTCCGGCGGAAATCACGATTTTTACCGATGGGTCATTCAAATTCCGCCTCAAGAGTCCGCCTACCGCGTTCCTGATTCGCCGCGCCGCTGGTGTGGATAAAGGCTCCAGCACGCCAAATCGGGATAAGGTTGGCAAGATTACCCGCGCCCAACTCAAAGAAATTGCTGAGGTCAAGAAAGAAGACCTGAATGCAGTGGATGCTGATGGCGCAATGCTGCAAATCGCAGGTACGGCCCGCAGCATGGGTATTGAAGTGGTTGACTAGCTAGCCGTATCATTCAAATTTCGTTCTAAATCATAGAGAGTGGGAGAGTCTCGCGGCTCGTGTACCACCGGAGGAAAACCAATGTCTCACGGAAAGAATTATGCTGGCGCCCTTGCCAAAGTAGACCGGGACAAGAATTACAGCCCCGAAGAGGCGATTGCCCTGATTAAACAAGTGGCCTTTGCCAAATTTGATGAAACGGTTGAAGTCCATGCCCGCCTCGGCATTGACCCTCGCCAAAGTGACCAACAAGTCCGTAGCACTGTTTTGCTACCACACGGCTTGGGCAAGACTGTCCGCATCCTCGTTTTTGCTGAGGGTGAGGCCGTCCAGATCGCCAAAGACGCGGGTGCCGACATTATTGCGGATGATGACATTATCACCCAGATTGAGCGCGATGGGTGGGTCGAATTTGACACGGCTATCGCCATTCCCGCCGTCATGCGTAAAATTGGCAAGCTCGGTAAGGTGTTGGGCCGCCGCAATTTGATGCCCAGTCCCAAATCCGGTACGGTGGTTGCACCAGAAGACCTCGCAGGTGCAATTCAAGAAGCTCGCGCAGGTAAGCTGGCCTATCGAAATGACAAGACTGGCAACATCCATGCCCCCATCGGCAAAATCCGCTTTGAAGAACAGCAACTGGTCGAGAATTTGGCCGCGTTGATGGATTCTCTACGCCGTAACAAGCCCGCCAGTGCCAAAGGTACATACCTCAAGCGCTTGGTCGTGACCAGCACAATGGGACCCGGTGTGCGGGTTGATCCTAATCTTGCATTGGCAATGGGGATTACCGTCGCTCCCTGAGTCGAGGCTGGAAAACACGAATATACAATGGGGCGGGTCGCAGGATTCGCCCTATTTGTTTAGACGGATGTTTTTCAGGTTATAATCCAGCTATGATATCTAGCAACGAAAAGCCGATTCCGATAACCACTCGCCCACGCCGCTTTAGCCGCCGTTATTGGTTGCGGATGTTTCGGTTGCTCATGCTCCCGATTGTTTTGTTGGCAATATTGTTGCCCTTATTAGCCGGAGTGATCCCGACCTATGCCATTTTGCACGGCAAATGTGGAGATGACGGCGTGCGACCTGATGATTTTGGGCATCAATGGGAAGCAATTACCATCAATGCTAGTGCAGGGGGTAAATTCCGAGCCTATTTTGTAGCGGGGACGAATGGCGCAACGATTATTATCCCGCCTGCCCATCGGGGTGGACTCAATAATCGGCTTGATGAGGCCGATGTATTGATCCGACACGGCTACAGTGTCTTGGGTTTTGAATCGCGGCGTTGCGCGGATATGGGTAGTCTTAGTTTGGGTTATAAAGAGGTCAGTGAGGTTGGCGATGCCTTGCATTATCTTCAATCCCGACCCGATGTTGACCCGGACAAAATAGGTATTCTAGGCTTTTCGTCGGCGGGTGCGACCTCGATTATGGCAACCGCACGGTACCCTGAAATCAAGGCTGTTGTCGCCGAGGGGGGATACGCCGATATGGGTGGTTTGGTCGAAGGGGATGCTAAACTGCGGTATCCTGAGACGTTGATGCGAATCTCGATTCGTTTGACGTATCGGGCGATTACTGGAATAAATATCGAGAAACTCAGCCCATTGGATGCAATACACAATATCTATCCACGCCCAATTCTACTCATTTATGGTACAAAAGAACCATCGCTTTCGGGGGCCTATGACCAGCAGAAAGCGGCGGGCGACAATGCGGATTTGTGGGTTGTGGTTGGGGCGGATCATGGTGGGTATTTACCGACTGAACCGGAAGAATATGAACGGCGGGTCATTGAGTTTTTTAATCGGGCACTCTTGCAATCTGAATGACACCCTTTAGCACCGACTATCTCCATCAAGTTTCGGATTTGATTGCCATACGCACGGGCCTCAATACTTATGAGCATCGGCGGGATCGGCTGGTCGAAATTCTCCAACTTCACCCTGAAGCTCAGTGTTATCCCGCGAGTTTCTTGGAGCGATTGTGGCTCTTGCCGGATGAACACCCCCTTTGGCAGGCCCTTCTAGCAGAACTTACTATTGGCGAGACCTATTTCATGCGCGATGAAGCCCAGATTGTGGCCCTGCGGGATGAAATTTTGCCCACCCTGATTCAAGAGAAACGCCGTCAACGCAATTTCAGCTTGCATTTTTGGAGCGCGGGGTGCGCGACGGGCGAAGAACCCTATACGCTTGCGATTTTGTTGACCGATTTGCTGCCGGATATAGATCGCTGGCAGATTCAAATTATTGGCACAGACATCAATGAAGCGGCGCTTGAAATTGCCCGGATAGGTCGCTATCGGGAATGGTCATTGCGGGGAACATCCGTAAGTCTACGCCAGCGATTTTTTTCTGCCCTTGAGCAACATGAGCCGCCCAATCATACCCTGCCTGTATTTGAAATCCGACCTGAAATCAAAAGGCTGGTCAGTTTTCAGCATGGTAATCTTTTGGGGGATGCTCTTTTTCCAACCCAGCAAGATGTCGTGCTGTGTCGCAATGTCTTGATGTATTTCACTCAAGAGCAGCGTGAAAAAATGGAACAGCGTTTATTGCACGCTGTTCGTGAGGAGGGGTGGCTGCTGTTAAGCCCTGCCGAATTTTTGTCTCAGACCCGCTCGCACTATGGCACGCGCTATTTCAACGGTGCTTTGGCCCACCAAAAAAACCATAATGGGGCAAATCTCGCCAAGCATTATACAATGAGTTTTGCGCCTATTGTCGTGCCACCGACCATTGACCCCAAATTGACCACCCAAGAGATTGAGAATCGCTATCGGGTGGCCGTGACGGCAATGCAGGCTGGACGTTTAGAAATTGCGATGCGGCTTGCGCAACAAGCTCTTGAAGATCGCCCTCATTCACCAGCGGTGCATACCCTCATTGGCAGCATTTTGGCGAGTTGGGGAGAGGCGGCTCGCGCCCATACGCATCTTAAGCGGGCCCTTGAACTCGACACCCTTTTTGCGGATGCCCATTATCTGATAGGGTTGATGCAGCTAGAAACGGGAGATTATCTATCCGCACGGGCTTCACTACGGGCTGCAATCTACTGCCGACCCGATTTTCCATTGGCCTATCTGGTCAGTGGGGATTTATTTAAGACCGAAGGTGATCTGCCGCGTGCTGCCCATGCGTGGGAGACGGCTCGTCGTTTTGCGGCTGTCTTGCCCGCTACCATACCCTTGAGTGATGTTGCTGATGTCACCGCCGAGCAATTGATCCGCTTGGTGGAAAACCGCCTGAACACCTCCGCTTGAGTTGCCAATCCCTTTCACAATTGCCTGCAATGCCAGCCTATGTTAAGATGCGCGATAGGGATATTCGTTTGTTTAAGGAAATGATTCATGACACGTCGGGCATTGGGCGGATTTGTCTTAATCAATATTGTGGTATCAATTGCGGCGGCTTTACTCATCATCATGATTGCGTCTCCCTCTGATGATGACAATAACCAACCTCAGGTGACTAGGCGTGTAGTAGTCTATACGGCCACTTCGCAACCCGGTGTCTTACCTCCGGCGGCGTTGGAGGGCACTATCTTCGCCCTAAACTCTACGATTCAAGCCCTTAATTCACAAATCGGCAATGGTGGCCCGATTTTGCCGCCGAACAATGACGGGCAGGGAACGCCCCAACCCAATACTGGCAGTGTACCGTCGGGTATTCCCACTTTAGACCCGACCCTAGTATCGTTGGCAAATGTTCCTAGCCTGAATTTAAGTACACCCGGTCAATCCACAGGCGGAGATCAACCAACCCCTGCCGATGGCTGTCAGCGTTATACCGTCGTACCGGGGGATTCGTGCAGCGCCATCGCGGATCGTTTTGATGTCAGCGTGAATGATCTGATTGAAATCAATGGCCTTTCCGCTGCTTGCCCACTCAATGTGGATGATGTGCTGCGTATCCCCGGTGAAGGCTGCAAACCCCCTGAACCTCCAACCGGAACACCCACTGCCACAAATACCCCCTTTGTTTTTGGTACGTTTTCAGTGACCAACACCCCAGCACCTACCGCTACTGAAGCGGATGTGCAGATTTTGCAGATTCTCAATGCGGGCGTGACTTCGAGTGAGCAGGTAGATATTCAAAATACAGGGGATGCAGTCGTCAGTTTGCAAGGGTGGACATTGACCGATAGCGAAGATAATGTGTTTACCTTCCCCGATTTGCTGCTCCAATCCGGGCAAATTATCCGTATCTTTACCCGTATCGGACAAAATACCCCCGCCGCTCTCTATTGGAATTTGACGACGGCGGTCTGGGAAAATGCTGAAGTGGCGACACTCACCGATGGCTCAGGCCAAACCCAATCTACGTTTACCGTCGGCGGCCAAGCCATCAATTTTGGCGACTAGGCCAAGCAGCGGATGAGTAAGCCGTGAGTATCCTTTTGACCCTTGCCGCCTGCCCTAAAATGCAGGTACAGTTCGGCTGTTAGGGCTTCATCAAAAGGAGACAAATTATGCCCCTGCTCAAAGTAGAGGGTCAAATATTTGAGGTGGAAGACGGTAAGCGGCTGATTTTGGCGCTGGAGGACGGCGGTCTTGATGTTATGCACCGTTGTGGGGGTTTTGCTAAATGTACCACTTGCCGCGTGAAATTTATCGAAGGTGAACCCACCCGCATGACCCAAGCCGAACTTGACCGCCTCAAGAATACGCCTGATTTGTTGGGACAAACACGCTTGGCCTGTCAAATTGTGTGCGACCATGATATGGAAGTTGAACCCGTCATCCGGCTATCCAACGCCGATGTCAAATCCCCCGGTGCTCGACCCGAAAAACAAATTACCCCGAAACCCGTATGGATTGACCGCCCCTATTGATCTATGACATCCCTTACCCCGCGCACCGTTCATCACCTGCCAGACAATTATCAAGAGGTGGATTTTCTGCATCTGACCTCGACCAAAAATATTCTCTGGTTGAATGTGGCGTCCTTTGTCCCATTGGTCATTGCAGGGGTATTGCTGTGGGTGTGGATGATTTTTTATCATGGTATATTGGGCGCTCCACTGGCGACGGATTGGCCGCGTGGGGGTATCAGTATCGTGATGGGTCTATTCTTGATGTTGGGCATGGTGGTGTTGCATGAATTATTGCACGGCCTCGCTATCACGTATTATGGTCATCAAGCCCATTATGGTATGAAACTGCACAAAGGTGTGGTTTACGCCACCGCTGAAGGCAGTCTGTTTTGGCGCAATCAATATATCGGAGTATGTCTTGCCCCACTCATTGGAATTACCCTGTTGGTGTTGTTGGGCAGCTTGTTTGTGTCGCAGACCCTCGGTTTATGGTTGATGCTGGTTGGTGCCATGAACGCAGCGGGGGCAATCGGCGACCTCTGGATGGTTAAATTTGCCCTACGCTATCCTCCCTCTACACTCATTCGAGATGAAGCCGACGGAATGCGTATTTTTACGCCTCAATCAGCGCCTACGCCTTTGTGATATAATTTTTGCGTTACGCAGAGCAATAGCACTGGAATAGATTGCATGGATGCGATTCTTAACCTGATTTTGATTGGTGTTCTGTTGGCCCTCGCTTTCGCCGCGAATTTGGCGCTGCGTGAACGCGAACGCAATCTGCATTACCTTGTGGTCATCGCGCTGGCCTTGCTGAACGCCATTGTTGCGGCATTGGGGTTATTGTATGTGGTGATTGGTATTACGCCAGACCTTGCCGAGGGTATGCTGAAAACAGATATAGATCGTGGCTATGCGCTCGTGGGTGGGGTGTTGTTTCTTATAACGGGTATATTGTCTTCCCTGTTATTGTTAGACAGGGTGCGTGTCGCCATCGCGGGGTGGTTTCCACGCCTGCGCCAACCAGAGCAATTTATTGCAACCAAGCCCATCCCGAGTTCGCTTGAAGGGCAGGGCAGCAGTCCTTTTGAGATGCCTTCAACCTTGCCAGAACCACCGAGTCGGGTGGTGTACCGGGGTGAACTGCGCGGTTTTGACCCCCACAATACAGTACATATGTTGGCGATGGTCATTAGTTTTCTGTTTATTGGCACTCAAATTGCTGGTTTTGCAGCAGGTGGCGGCTTATCCGGCTATGCGGAAGATGCAGGCGTATCATGGGGTAGTCTAGGAATTCAATTTATCCTCATGACACTCGTTCCCATTGTTGGGGTAGGTTTATTGACACGGCGCAGTCTGGGCGAGATATTGGAACGTTTGGGTTTCCACCGCCTTACGGTCGAATCTATCGGGGCAGGAGTCGCTGTAGCGGTTGGGGCGTTTGTTTGGTTGTTTGCTGTTGCAATTGTTTGGTCTCAACTTGTCCCGCCGGACGTTCTCGAAGAGCAAACAGAGGCCAGTGAAGCCATTAGTGACAGCATAAATACTATTTGGTTAGTTCTTGCCGTTGCTATCACATCCTCGGTTGGTGAGGAAATTGCATTTAGAGGAGCGCTCCAACCCATTTTTGGTTTTTGGTGGACGGCTATCATTTTCACCTTTGCCCATATACAATACACACTGACACCGGCTACCGTGATTATATTTGGTGTGGCAATCGCCCTAGGATGGTTACGGCGTCGTTATAATCTCTATGCTGCTATCACCGCCCATTTTTTGTACAATTTTGTGCAACTAGTGCTGGCACTGTTTTTCGGATAATAGTTCTAGGGTTGAATTGCAGCGGCTTTTTAACTGAGTATACTAGAACTACAATTGACCACCACAAGGGATAGAGATTTGTATGCGTAATATGGGGATGTCTTCATCCGATGAGGCTGCCAATCTAGAAGACCTTTTGCAGCTTGCCATTACCCAAGCACGCCAAGGGAATAAGCAAGGGGCACGGGTGCTTTTGGAACAGGTTTTGGCTGCCGATAAGCACAATGACCGGGCATGGTTGTGGATGGCCTACACCAGCACAAACGATATTGACCGACGACGCTATCTTCGGACGGTGCTGCAACTGAATCCAAGCAATAAGGCCGCCCGCCAAGCACTCGACAAAATGCAGCATCAGCGCCAAAAATCTGAAGCACGTACTCAGCAGTTTGGTATCTTGGTGCTGGCGATTTTGGTGTTTATCATTGCGGCAGCGTGTTTGATTGTAATAGTGGCTCGCTAATTTAATCGGCTATTCGACGAGGGGCAGGATAAAATCTTGGATCCCGAAGAGATCAAAGCACTTTTGAAGGCAGGTATTGATGCGGCGCGTGGCAATAACCTGATTATCGCCCGCAGTATATTTCAGCAGGTCATAGATGCTGACCCGCGCAACGAACTGGCATGGATGTGGCTGGCTCAGGTGTCTGATAATACCGAGCATCGGCGTCAGGCACTTGAAGAAGTCTTATCCATTAACCCGAACAATGAAAAAGCACGCTTGGCATTGGATAAGCTGCAAACCGGAACTGGCTCGCTTCGCCCGGCCAGCACGCCACCATCCCGACCTAGTGAGGCCGGGTTACGGCGATCTACGAGTTCCCCTCAATCGGGCGGTACGTCGGAACCCCCGAATTATCTCCGACCTGTCCAGCGGCATGAGTTACCCGGCAATATTTGGGCCAATTCTCGGCGCGAAAACAGTCGCTTGGGATTCTATCTAACAGGGGCAGTCGCCGTAGGGCTGATTGGGTTAGCCGTGCTGCTTATTATTTTGCGCGTCACGGGGGATGAAGAAGCGGCAACCGAAACGGATACCCCAACCCCGGTGATTATCTTCAGCCCAACTGCCACTATTCCAACGCCGACCCCCACGCAGGGGCGTATTGTGCCAGCTATTACTGTGACACAGCGCACCGTTGATCTTCCGCCAACATGGACACCTTCTCCGACATGGACACCCCTGCCCTCGCCGACATGGACACCACAGCCACCCGGCCTAGACCAGTATACGATTGTCTACGCGGGTAATGAAACAGCGGGGGATCCATTCGTCCTTTACAGTATCACTGCCGATGGAACACAGCTTCAAGAGGTGCGAATTAGCCTGCCTCCGCTAGAAATAACGTCCGATGAGGAACCCGCCCAAGAACCCACCGAAGCTCCTACTGAGGAAGGCGAACCTGCTGAAGAATCCCCAACCGATGTGCCGACAGAAGCACCTGAATCCTCCGGGGAAGTTGAAATTCTCGATCCGGCACTGTCGCCTGATGGGACTCAACTGGTCTTTACGGTCCAAGAAGGATCAATTCAAGAGCTATTCATTATGGACTATCCCAGTGGTACACCGCGCCAATTAACGCATTTGGGGGCCGAACAGACTCTTGGAGCCGCATGGTCACCCGACGGGGTAAACATTTTGTTTGCCTCGAATGCCACCGGGGATTTTGATGTCTATATGTTAGACCTCACGACGGGCGATGACCCCTTTAATTGGACGAATGACGAAGACTTTGATGATCGTGACCCGGCATGGTCGCCCGATGGCAGGGCGTTTGCATTTGCTTCGGATCGCGCCGCAAAGGGCCAGTTGGAAATCTTCGTTACGCCGCTGCAAGGGGGTGAGGTCTGCCAGATGACTGACTCCAGCAACAGCAGTTTTGCGCCCGCATGGTCACCCGATGGCACGCGCATTGCATTTATTACTAATCGCAACACCGACAACGACCTTTTTGTGATGCGCTCGGATGGTGCAACCGAACGAGTTTTGTCGGTTAATGATGGTGATGCGGAAGAACGTGACCCGGCATGGTCGCCCGATGGACTGTGGTTAGTAGTCAGTTCCAACCGTGAAGGTACCGATACCTCGAATTTATGGTTGGTGCCAGCCGACGGTGGAACATGGCAGCGTGTTTCGGAGAGCAGTGGCGAAGCCCGTGATGCTCAGTGGTTGACCAATGCGTTAGCGGTGGGGCCAGCCCCAGATTACGCATTCAATTGTGCTAGATAATATATTGGTAGGTAAAGTGAGGGTGACCGGGTGGATCAGCAATCGCCCAATTCCCAAGTCGAGAATTTGATACGCGACGGTATTGCAAAGGCACGGGCTGGGGACAAAGCTACAGCCCGTCTACTTCTCCAAAAAGCTGTCGAATTAGATGAATATAGTGAACGGGCGTGGTTCTGGTTAGCCAGTGTGGTCGAAACCGATGACGAACGGCGTACCTGTTTGCACAATGTCGTTTTGATTAACCCCAACAACGCCCGTGCCCAAGAGATGCTGGATCGCATGGATGAGGCCAGCAGTGGGGTACCTGCCCCCAAACCCCCGATTAATCCACGCAAAGCGATGATCGGAGCAATCGTAGCACTGGTCATCATCTTTTTTGCGTGCATTCTATTTTTGGTGTTTTCCGGCGATGACGGTGACGAAAAAGAGACACAGGTCACTCCATCCAGAACGCCAACGGCAAGTCATACGCCGACTGGAACCCCAACTGCAACGGCAACTTCGATCCCAACGATTGATCCGCGCAGTCTGCCGCCGACATGGACACCCAGCCCCATGTTTTCACCCACCCCGAACTTGATAGAATCTATTCCAACACCGCCAGCGGAGATTCAAGGCAGGATTATTCTGCGGTCGGGTAATGAAGCCCTTGACCGTGAAAATCAACCCATCTTTTTCATCAATGTTGCTGACCTAAGCCGACTTCCCGCATCTGCTGAGGGAGTACGTGGACGAAATCCATCGGTATCGGCGGATGGCACGCGCTATGTCTTTATCCAATATTTGTCCGGCACACAGGACATCGCGCTGACAATTTCCAATTTGAACGGGTCAGAAACCCGTACCGCCAGCCAATATTGGGGTGGGGCGAGGACGATTATTTATGAACAAGATATGCCTGCGTGGTCACCTGTTGGCCCCCAAATCGCCTTTATTGGTATGGAAAGTGGCAAACCAGCCACCGATTTATACGTGCTCACCATTGGCGATACTCCTCCTGTTGAAGGTGGTAATCCTGAACTCTTGCGCCGTCTGACCAATGACGATTCAGCCGAATCTTGGCCTGCATGGTCGCCTGATGGTTCGCGGATTGTGTATGTGGCCGATTTTGTGGATGAGACCTTGGCCCAACCCAATGGCATTGATCTGTATATCATCAGCGTGGGGGATGGCTCCATTGCCCAATTGACCACAGATGTGAATGAATTGGTCGAGTCACAGCCCGATTGGAGTCCAGATGGGACGCAAATTGTTTTTAGCGGGACGGCTGCCGGAGCGAATACCAGCGATATTTATGTGATGCCAGCGGATGGGTCAGCCCCACCCTCGGTATTGGTGGATTTTGGCCCGCATGACACCCAACCGCGTTGGTCACCCGATGGACGTTATATCGTGTTCAATTCTGACATTTTGGAAGGCATTGGCACGGATGTCTATATCTATGATCTAGAAACCCAAACGACCTATGCTGTGACCAATGATCCACGCAGCCAAGACGAAGCCAATGATTGGGTGCGTTAGGGAAATTCGGGGCATACAATGAATGATCTCTCCAATGAAGAGCGTGAAGAATTTATTCGGCTTTGTCAGGCCGCCCACGCTGCAACGGTTGCCGGAAGAAGCTATGATGCCCATTTGTATTTCCGGGAGGCCATCAAAATCTTCCCGCTGAGTACCAATGTGTGGTTGTGGCTGGCGAAAGTGGTGGATACTGAAGAAGACCGCCGCGTCGCGCTCGAAAATGTGTTAGCAATTGACCCCAATCATAAAGAAGCCCGGCGTCGGTTGGCGGAAGTCAATCGGTGTTCCCCATAATTTTTTTGAGGGCAGCAGCAAATGTTCAACAATGGCACGCTTATTCATGATAGTATTCAACGCATTCATCAACTGAGCCGCGACGCAATTCAGTTGGCAGAAAAACTTCGCCAGCAAGAGCGCCAACTCCGCAAACAGGGTATGGCACTGCCAGCAGGCTCACTACAAAAATTGGAAGCGATCCATGTTGATCTTGATGGACTGGCCCATAAAATTCAAGAGCAGCAAACGGAACTCAGCCAGTTGCGGATGTTGGCAAATACGACTGAATTTGTAAACTCCAGTCTCGATCTGGATGAAGTGCTGAATGGTGTGATGGATCGTGTAATTCAACTCGTTGGGGCGGAACGTGGCTATATCATGCTGCACAATCGCGTGACCAACGAGATGGAAATTGTGGTCAACCGCAAACTCGACCCGACTTCTAGCCAAGATGAAGAATTTATCTTTAGCCGAACCATTGTGGAAAACGTGGCGCGGACAGGTGAGGCCATTGTCACCACCAATGCTCAAGAGGACTCGCGCTTTAAAGAACAGGACAGCATTATCAGTCTTGCCCTCCGCAGCATCATTTGTGTGCCGCTCATCTTTAGGGATCGTATCTTAGGTACGGTCTATTGCGACAACCGTATCAAAGATGGCCTGTTTGGTAAACGTGAGCGCCGCCTGCTGAATGCTTTTGCCGACCAAGCTGCAATCGCTATTGAGAATGCCCAATTGTTCGAGCAAATTCAGCAGACCCTCCGTGAAATCACGGCGATTAAAGTGCTGCTCGATAATATTCTGGCTTCTATCGCCAGCGGTGTGATGACCTTAGACGGTCAAGACGTCATTACCAGCTATAACCTTGCCTCCGAAACCATTTTTGGGCTAACCGCCGAAAGTGCCCTAAATCAGCGTTTTGATCTCAAACTGCCCCAAGTATACGAACAGATTCAGCGTGAGGCGCAGTTGGTTCGGAGCCTATCTGAGAATTTAACCGTTGAGGCCTCACCCACGCTCGATCAACGTGGCCCACTGTCTCTCAATTTCAAACTTAGCCCCTTTAAGGATGCCGAACGTATTACGCAAGGGGTCGCTATTGTGGTAGATGACGTTACCGAATTGAAAAAGCGCGATGCCACCATAGCTGCGGTGCGCAGGTATTTGCCACCCGCGATGGTGGACAATATTCGCAGCATCGAACGATTGGCGTTGGGTGGCGAACGGCGTATGGTGACGGTTTTGTTTGTAGAGGTACGTTCATTTGATACTTTCCCGGATGCCATGCCCCCGCGCGAGGTGATGGAACTGCTTAATACCTATCTGACTATCAGTTCCGAGGCGATTCATCACCATGCGGGATTAATTGATAAATTCATGGGCAGTGACATTATGGCCTTGTTCAATACCCAGCTAAATCCATCTGACCAACATGCGTGGGATGCCCTATCCGCTACCATGCGGATGGCTGCTGACTTACGGACGTTGGCGGCCTATGGGGATGTTTCCAGTGAAGGTAAAGCCTATTTCCGCATCGGGATTCATTCGGGCGAGGCGACATTAGGCAATGTTGGCAGCACTGACCGTCGTGAATTCACAGCAATTGGCGATACAGTCAACCTCGCCAAACGCTTGCAGGAAAATGCTGTCTATGGTCAATTGATTGTCAGTCGTGAAACATTGGCCCTATGCCAAGCCCACTTGAGTCAAACCGACTGGATTGGCTATCGGGAACTGGAACCCTTGAAAGTAAAGGGCCGGGTGCAGCCTGCCTATATCTATGAAGTATTTGACACGGCGGAAGTTAGCGCATGACACTCATTACCCAACAGATTGACAACCTGACTACTGAAATCATGCGGCTCAATTATATGGCGCAAGAAGTCAGCCATATGCTGCAAGAACAGTCCAATCTTCTTCGCATCCGCAATATGAGCCTGCCTGTGTCTGTGTTGGAAGATACTCAGGGATTTAGTGAAGCCGTTAAGTTGTTGTCTGAGCAGTTGGCTTCAGAACAAGTTGAACTTGCCCAGTTGCGTGCCCTTGCTCACACCGGGGGCTTGATTAATTCCTCACTTGATCTTGACACCGTGCTGCGCCGTGCAATGGATACGGTCATCGGCCTCACTGGGGCAGTACATGGCTATGTGATGCTGCTCGATCAAAATACGGGCGAGACGGAAAAGGTCATCAGCGTCAATTTGGAAGCTGGGTCTACCGATGAGGCTGAGTTGATGATTAGCCGGACAATTGTGGATGAGGTCATGCGGACTCGTCAGCCAATCTTGACCACTGATGTTCAAGACGATGAGCGCTTTCAACTGACTGATAGCGTTTTGAAATATGACCTGCGCAGTATCCTGTGTGTGCCAATTATATATCGTGACCAGCTTTCCGGTGTGGTGTATGCCGATAATCGTATTCGGGAAGGGCTGTTTGGCGAAAGTGAGTTAAATCTGCTGGTAGCCTTTGCCAATCAAGCCGCCATCGCCATTCAAAATGCCCGCTTGTTTGAACGGGTCAAGGCGCGGTTAGAAGAAGTCACGGCCATCCGCCAATTCTTGGACAGCATCTTCGCCTCCATTGCCAGCGCTGTCATCACGACCGATGCACATGGCAATATCCGCACCTGCTCCCCCGTCGCCGAGCAAATTTTGGGGGTAATGGCGACTGAATGTATTGGACAGCCCGTGACTCAAGTCTTACCTGCTTTATACGAAGGATTTGAGAACGTTTTGATCGAGGTGCAGCAGCAGGGGCATCAGGAAATTATCGAAGTCAACACTGTCTTAGCCCATCGCGGCCCAACCAGCCTTAGCCTCAAACTTAGCCCCTTGCGTGGCGAACAAAATGAAACGCAGGGCGTCGCTATCGTGTTGGATGACTTGACCGCTATCAAGGAACGCGACGAAACCATAAATGTGATTCGCACCTATCTGCCGCCTGCAATGGTACGCAACATTCAAAGTATTGACAGTTTGGGCCTCAGCGGAGAAGAACGCGAAATCACCGTGATTTTCGCCGATGTGCGCGGTTTTACGACCTTCAGTGAGCAACTTGCCCCCGAAGAATTGATGCAGATCATCAATCAATATTTATCGGCAGGCAGTTCGGCCATCCAATTATTGGAAGGCATCATTGACAAATATATGGGGGATGCCATTGTTGGATTATATAACACCCAATTGAATCCGCAGGTGGACGACCATGCTCTGCGTGCCGTTCGAGCAGCGATGGCGCTAGTTAGCGATGTGCAGGCTCTCCATGAGGTTTTGCCGCCTGAACAACGCCTATTTTATGGCATTGGTATTCATACCGGAACAGCCATCGTAGGCAACGTCGGCAGCCCCAGCCGCAAGGAGTTTACGGCACTAGGTTATGCTGTTACCTTCGCTAAGAAATTGCAGGAAATTGCCCAGCCGGGCGAGGTCATTATCAGTGAAGAAACGTATCAGGCGGTTAAGGATCATGTCGTCGCCCAATCCACTGAACGGCGGCTGCGTGGCGATAATACCCCGGTGATGGTCTATCAATTGACCGATATACGCTAACTACCCAGTTTCTCAAACATTGAGTAGAGCATTACCCCCGTCGCCACCGAGAGGTTGAGCGAACTGACTTGACCTACCATTGGTAAGCGTACCAATTGATGGCAGATGGCGATTTGTTCCGAGGTTAAGCCTTCGCGTTCACTCCCCATCAATAAAATGAGTGGCTTTGGATAATGTGGTATGGTGCGATAATCCACGCTGCCGTGTGCCGATGTCCCCATAATATGATAGTTGTGTTGATGCGCCCATGCTGCAAAATTGGAAAACGAGGTTTGGACAATCGGATGCCAAAAACTTGCCCCCATGCTGGCCCGAATCGCGGTGGGGTGGTAAGCATCCGTGCCGCTTTCCAATAATAATAAACCGCTTGCGCCAACTGCATTGATCGTTCGCAGGATTGTGCCGACATTGCCGGGGTCTTGTGGTGCAACGAGCGCCACCCCCCAGCCGAAATTGATCGGGTCTAAATCCATTAGAGTATTTTGGGGTTGATGCACCACCGCCAAAATCCCCTGCGGCCCCTCGCGTGAAGCCAACGATTCAAAAACATCGGCACTGACCGGATAACAAGGGACCCCGTGTTGGGTTTGTTGCTGAATGAGATTGAGGGCAAAGTCGCTTATCAGCAGATCAGGGGCATAGCAGATAAATGCGAGGTCAGCGTTGGCGGCAACGGCATCCCCTACATGCCGGATGCCCTCGACTACAAATAAACGCGCGGACTCACGCTCTTTGCGATTTTGGAGGGCGCGGACTTGCTTGATTTTGGGATTGGTGCGGCTCGTAATGAGGTCATTTTTCATAGTTTAAAGAACGCAAAAAGCCCCATGATGGGGCCTAGGGGCAAACCCGGCAAACAAATAACAGACGGTTATTTTTGCTTTTGCGCCTGCAATTCATTCAGGTGCTGCATCAGGCGGCTCTTACGACGAGCAGCGTTATTCTTGTGCAGTATCCCTTTGTTCACAGCCTTATCCAAAATTTGAATGGCATGGCGTGTTTGTGCAATCGCTTCTTCAAGGTTGCCCGAGCTAATCGCGGTGCGTGCCTGCTTCAATTCAGTGCGGGTACGTGACCGATAAATGCGGTTCCGCTCACGCTTACGCTCCGAACTACGGATGCGTTTCTGTGAGGATTTCGTGTTTGCCACCGTTAATCTCCGAAAAAATTGCCTGTCTGTTTGAATACAAAGAAAGCATTGTAGCAGAGCATCGCTGGCATGTCCAGAAGGTTTTCCCATCACATTGCATATGGGTTTAAGAAACTTTTACGTAGATTTTGCCTTCGTGCTTATCCATTTGCTTGCAGTTTTCCGCGTCAGGCGATTAAATACAGGCTATAAAAACTCTTGCGATTAGGGAATTTTGTTTTTGATGGAAAACACATCGGGCAATAAGTCATATCAGCGCGAATTGGCACTTGGTCATTTTCGGCGTCGCCTGCGCGAATCGGCACTGGCCTATCTGCTGGTCGCTCCGGCCTTTATCATCACTCTCATTTTTGGTATCTATCCAGTGATCTCGGCCACATGGGAAAGCCTGAAGTTTGGACGCCCCATCACCAACAGCTATGTGGGCCTCGATAACTATGTCAAGGGGATCGGTAGCCTGATCTATGTCGTCCTAATGCTCTTGGCAGTTGTCTTTTGTTATCTGGCATCCAAAGCATGGCAGCGTGCCCGTGACCATCAGCGCGAACATCCCAACGATCATCTGTGGTTCTATCTACTCCCCAGTTTTGTCCTCGCCCTAGCGATCATCTGGCTCGTTTTTCTTGGCATCACCGAATATTTCAAATTTGGCCCGTGGTTGGTGGGGATAATGCTTGTCGCCCTAAGTATCGGCGGTTATGTCTTTTTACGGCAGCGTACCGAGGGGCGAGTCGGCAACTACATCGGCAATACCGTGCTTATGATGGTCTTGACGGTGCTGGCTGTTTTGATTGTGCGTTATGCCTACGACCAGATGGAAAAAGATGTTGAAGAATCTCGTGAAATCGCTCAGTTGCTTTTTACTACCCATGTTTCCAACGCCGTGCCCGATTTACCGATTGAGGGAGCGCGGGTCGTCAATGTTTCGCTGGATGGCGATATTCCGCTCAAGGCAACTATTGGCGATACCACCTATGAGGCTTTTCTTGCACCCCAAGCCTATCAAAATGTCCCCGTAGATAATTTTACGGATGGCGCTATTACTTTTGAAAACAATCAAAAAGTGCAGATTCTCCTCCCGCTGACAGTGGGACTTGGCTTTCAACCCGCGCCCTATACCACTGAAGCCACTGTTCAGCTTGAGACCAATAACCTGCTGGGGACAACCGAAACGCTCGACGCGACCATCTTGTTGAGTGAAAACACGGAGGTTCTAGCACCCTTCGATTTGTATCAAGCCCAAGATGTGGGGTTGGCGTTGGTGACACGCGGCGGTTATACCCCCCCCATTAGTCGTCCGCTGATATTGGCGCTTGTTATTGCCTTCGCCATTGGGTTGATTTTCCTCATCGGTAGTCATCGTGAAAAAATGTTGGTGGATGCGCCTCTGTATGGTTGGTTGGGACTAGCCCGTGCGGTATTGGGGGTTTTGGTATTGGGCCTATTCATATACCTGCTCATGACCATCCAGCTTTATCGAGAGACGGCACACGGGTTTGATAACCTTTCAGATCAACAGTTTAGTGCCGCTTATGAGTATGCGACAGGTGTGCCACCGCGTAACAACCTCAGTGTTGAAGAATTGGCAGCTCAGATGATGTTTGTGCCCCAACTGATTTTGATTGGCACAGGCATGTTCTTAATCGGCATTGCCTATTTGGTCTGGAAAGATGCCCAAAAGCGCGAGACTACATTTGGATTATCCGGCATGTTCCTCTTAGCCCTGCTGTTGATGGTTGGTGGCTGGCTGTGTATTAGTGAGCTTCCCGGTACGATGATGCGGGCAGGCGCACCCGCCCTTGAAGTTCGAGAGGCGCTGACTCGCACTGTCATTTTCAGTATAGTCAGTGTGCCTGCCCAATTGGTGTTTGGACTTCTATTGGCCTATGTGATGTTCTATGAGATCAATCTTGGCAAAGGCATGTTCCGCCTTGTCTACTTTATGCCCTATATCGCGCCCAGAATTGCAACTGCTACCGTCTTTACAGTTGTATTTAGCCTTGACCCCGGTGGCCTAGCCAATAAATTCCTCGGTGTCGTGGGCATCGAGACGCAAAAGTGGCTAATGGAACCCAACGGGCTTATTCGAGTCATCTTTAGAGAGGTTTTTAACGGCAACCCTAATCAAATTCCTTCGGCCTTCGAAGGCCCCAGCATGGCCCTAACAACCGTAATTTTGTTTAATATTTGGGTCTATTCCGGTTATTACGCGGTCATTTTTCTAGCGGGGTTGGGGTCTATTCCGGGTGAACTTTATGAAGCCGCAAGGGTGGACGGGGCAGGCCGCTGGTCAGCGTTCCGCAATATTACCCTTCCACTTCTTTCACCTGTGACCTTTTTCCTCTCAATGTTGGGCATCATCGGGACGTTTAGTTCATTTGACAGTATTTACGTCATGCGAAGTGGGGCGATTGGTCAGGAAGTAGATACCCTAACCGTTCGCATCTTTGAGGTTTTCTATAAACAAAATGACCCCGGTTATGCAACAGCCCTCGCCTTTATCTTATTTATGGTAATTTTAATTCTCACCCTCATTCAAAACCAACTTTCGAAGGATCGGGTGTTTTATGGCTAGTACCACGTCGACCACTTCTACAACGTCACTTACCGAAAAATCCAGAGAGCACAAGCGAGTGCTGCCCCAGCGTCCGCCATTGCATCTGCCAGTAGGAACGCTTTTTGCCTATCTGTTGCTTACGCTTGGGGCGATCTTGTTTGTGCTGCCCTTTTTGTGGATGGTGTCCACCTCATTGATGACGATTAGCGAAGTGTCGCGGGGAGTTTTGGTACCCCAATCGCGGTTGCTGGGCGTCTATAAAGGCACTGACGCTGAATTAAATCGTCCACTAGGGGAATTTCTGATTCCAGAGGCCGAAGTTCAATTTGATGGGGTTGCCGCGTCGTTGGTGTATGATACCAGCCCCAAGGGTGGTGCAGTGGATGTGTATGTGGATGGACAGCAGGTGGCTCAGATTGACACCTTTAGCGATGAACCGCAGTTTGCACAGTCATTTTTGATAGACGGCTATCCCAATGTGACGGCTCTCAGCCAAGAGTTGCGCGTGATGCTGCCAGAGGGCAACCATACTATTCGCCTGCTACAGAACGAACGCGCCAGTCGAGGGGATGTACTGGCATTTCGTGGGCTGAATGTCCAAAAAGCTGACGGGACGGAGGAATTTATCCCCGCTTCATTGGATACCTTCAATGTTGTGGTGGGATATTGGGCAATAGAGACCGACGCTGAAGGCAGTTCCATTCTTCAAGCCACCAATTTGGGTTTCCCTGAATACATGGAGTCCTGCTGTCGTGGTTCTATTGAGCGGACGCCCGCCTTGCAACGCACCCCACAGGCGCAGTATATCAAGGAACGACAAAATGGTGGTCTAGCAATTCTCAAAGTGAATTTACCCTTTGGTTTGTACAAGGCCGATTTAATTTTGTCGGGTGGGGTGTCCCATTACGTGAAGGTCTGGATTGACGAAAACTTCTCAGAGTATTTTATCAATTCGACCATCATCACACTGTTGACGGTTACGGGGCAAACCTTGTTCTCGATTCTTGCGGCTTATGCCTTTGCCCGTATGAACTGGCCCGGACGCAATTTAGTCTTTAGCATTTTCCTGATGACCCTATTCATCCCCTCAGTGGTTGTGCTGATTCCACGCCTGCTGATTGTGACCTCCATTAGCCGCTGGTCAGTCGAAAATGTCGGCCCGATCTTTGACAGCATCGGTGATTTTTCCAATTCCCTGTTGGGCTTTAGGATTATCACTGCCGAAAGTGCCCGTTGGCTGGATAACTGGCCGGCATTGGTCGTGCCATTTCTTGCCAGCACCTTTGGGATTTTTCTGCTGCGCCAATTTTTTATGCAAATTCCCACCGAGCTTTTTGACGCGGCGCAAATTGATGGGGCGGGTCATGTGCGCTTCCTGTTCCAAATTGCTCTACCCATTTCACGGGCGGCGATTACCACTGTTGTCCTGTTTACTTTTATCGCCACATGGAATGCCCTAGATTGGCCTATTTTGGTGACGAGTACCGATGAATGGCGTCCGATTGCCTATGCGCTGTACAGCTTCCGTGAGGAGGGTGGTTCGCGGCCCAATCTCTTGATGGCAGGAGCGTTTATCGCGCTTTTCCCGGTGATGTTGATGTACTTTGTGGCCCAAAAACAATTTACCGAGGGGATTGCGACGACAGGTTTGAAGGGTTAACAATAACAGGCAGATTGAAATGGGGCGAAACCACTGTTGGAATCGCCCCTTCTTGTTTTTGCCAGATTAACCGAATTTCTTGGAACGTGCCCCAAATACATCGGCACTTAGGCGAATTCCGGCATGTTCAAAGCGCTCGGCAAATTTCGGACGCATCCCGGTGGGTTCCAACGTGCCGCCACCTTCATGGCTAGGGCCTGATCCGGTATGGCCGGGGGTCTTATAGACAAATACGTCTTGCAGCGTGACGTTTTGGCCTTCCATCCCCTGAATTTCGCTGATTTGGATGATTTTACGGCTGCCATCCTTTAGACGGGCTTGCTGGACAAACAAGTCCACGGCGCTGGCGATTTGGCTGCGCACGACCTGAACGGGCAAATCCATACCTGCCATCAAGCACAAGGTTTCCAAGCGGGAGACCGCGTCACGAGGGCTGTTGGAGTGTACGGTGGTCAATGAACCGTCATGCCCGGTGTTCATCGCTTGGAGCATGTCCAACGCCGCACCGTCACGAATTTCACCGACAACAATCCGATCTGGTCGCATACGCAATGAACCCTTGACCAAATCGCGGATGGTCAGTGCCCCTTCTTTAGTACCTTGCACATTGGGAATGGTTTCAAGCCGTACCACATGCCGTTGCGCCAATTGCAGTTCAGCAGAGTCCTCAATGGTGACGATACGTTCATCTTCGGGGATAAATGAGCTAATCACATTTAGCAGGGTGGTCTTGCCCGAACCGGTACCACCGGACACGACGATGTTTAGGCGTACCTTGACACAGGCAGCAAGGAACATTGCCACTTCTTCAGTGAATGAACCGAAACCTACCAGATCTTGCCATGTCAGACGTTTTTCGGGGAATTTACGGATGGTGATGGTTGTGCCCTGTAGCGCTGAGGGGGGCATAATGACATGTACGCGGCTGCCATCGGGCAACCGAGCATCTACCATCGCCTGTTTGCGGCTCAATTCACGCTGCATGGGGCGCACAATGCGCTGGGCTGTCCACTGTACATGCTCATCGTCGTCAAAAACAATGTCGGTTTCGATCAGCTTGCCTTTACGTTCGGCAAAGATAATTTCCGGGCCATTGACCATAATTTCACTGACACTCTTATCGCGTACCAGTGGCTCAATCGCCCCAAAACCGAGTAAATCATAGATGAGGCCAGTTTCGAGGTCTTGGTATTCTTGTGAACTCAATTGCAGATTGGCCCGCTGAATAAGTGTTTGGAGGCGATCAACGACCAATTTACAATGTTCAGGGTTGATGGATTCTAGCTTGTCAAATTCTTCAGCCGTTGCCATCAATTTGACACGCAGCATTTTGCGTAGTTCGGCAACACGCGGGCTGCTGCGTTTTTTGGTCGGTGGCCCATACGCGCTGCTATCGTGAAGCAGGGTATCTGCCTGATTGATTGGGCCAGCCGGTACTGCCGTCGTAAATGGTGACGTGCCGGGTCGTGGCGCCTCATTTATGGCAAATATCTCATCCGCATTGAAATCAGGCTGTTCGCGGCGGTCTTTTTTGGGTGGAGGGCCGGAAAGTTTGGAGAGTCGTGAACCCATGACATACCCTTACATAAATTTTGACTTGTCTTGACTGTTGTAGTGTATGGCGAATTTAATTTTATGACAAGTAGAAGAGCGGATGCTATAGTGGGATTCACGGAATTTTCAGAGCGGGTTAATTGTGGGGCGATAACTGGTTACCGCCCCACACCTATATTACGCAACAGTATAAGCGCTGCGTGAGTCTTCCATATAGGCAGTGTTCCCCTTGGAGCCGTCCGGCAGAACGATTCCCGGCTTAATGCGCGTTTCCATCAATCTACCATCACGCATTTCATGGACGACATCGGCTTCCTGCATCACTTGGGGGTCATGGCTGACAATGACAACCGTAATTTCGCGTTCCACGACCAAGCGGCGCAGCAAATCCAGAATACGGCGGCCTGTGCGTGTGTCCAACTGACCCGTTGGTTCGTCGGCAAGGATCAGTTTAGGGTGAGCCGCCAACGCACGGGCGATTGCCACACGCTGCTGCTCCCCACCGGATAGTTCGTAAGGGCGATGTTTGGCACGTTCGGCTAATCCAACCCATTCCAATGCTTCGCGGACTTGGGCATCCCGTTCACGGGGCGAGGCTCCGCGCATCCGCAGCGGAATGCTAACATTTTCAAAGGCGCTCAACAGGGGCATAAGGCCAAAACTTTGGAACACAAAGCCGATTTCGTGCAAACGCATATTGAGGCGTTCCGGCTCATTCATCGCGCTCAAATTGCGTCCTAAAATGTGAATATCCCCCTGTGTGGAATTGTCCAATCCTGCGACCAGATTAAGCAGGGTTGTTTTGCCCGACCCCGAACGCCCCACAATCGCCGTCATGTAATTGGGCCAAATATCGAGAGAAATGCCGTTTACCGCGTGAATATCTTCACCTTCAAGGTGATAAATGCGATGTAGGTTGTTGATACTGATCGTGGGTTCAATCCCACTTGAATAACCGTTGCTCATAAAATAGCTGCTCCAGTAATTTAGGCCCCGACAGTCGTTTCTTCTTCTTCATCAGTTTCTTCGGAATGGTGTTGTGCATACACCCCAATATGGTCTTCGCGCAGTTTCAGGCGTACCCGATCTTCCAAGCTGAGAGTCTCAATGTACGCTTCTGGCAGTTGCAGACGACCAGCACGGTCAAGGATGGCATACTCTTCATCACTGACCAATACATCCCCATCACGCCGACGCAAGATTTCAGTCACGGTGCGTCCGTCACGCATCCCGATTACACGGTCAACCCGATTGGCAACACTCACGTCGTGGGTCACGATGATGATGGTCACGCCATATTCGTCTTTGAGGGTGTGCATGGTATTAAAGATGATGCCAGCGGCTTCAGTGTCGACTTCGCCCGTCGGTTCGTCAGCAAGAAGCAGGCCGGGCCGATTTGCCATTGCCACCGCAATTGCTACGCGCTGCTGTTCACCCCCGGAAAGGCGATCTGGGCGGTGGTTGAGCCGTTCACCGAGTCCAACCATCTCCAGCAATTCTTGGGCACGTTTATGCCGTTCGCGTCGTCCAACTTTTGCCAGCGCCATCGGCAGTTCAACATTTTCGCGGGCGGTCAGATAGGGCAGCAGATTACGCGCCGTTTGCTGCCACACAAAACCGACCTGTGTTCGCCGATAAAGCGTTTGTTGAGGGCGGCTCATTTCCAATAGGTTGTAATCACCGACCCACACTTGTCCGGTGGTGGGGGTATCCAGCGCACCGAGAATGTTCATTAGGGTGGACTTGCCAGAGCCAGAAGCCCCGACGAGCGCCAACATCTCCCCTTTGTCCACTTCCAGATCAAGGCCGCGCAGCGCAACAACCTCAAGATCGGCTATTTTATAGATTTTTACGAGATCGTCACATTTGATATAGGGTCTCATGGAATATGTCCCTCTTTTCTTTTATTCTTCACCCAAACGCAGCACTTGATTTACACTCATGCTCCGTAACCATGTCGCCGTCAAAGTCAACAGCACGCCAAATCCACCAACCAAGCTGACCAACATCAACACAACTTCTAGTGGTTTAAATTGTAGGGTTTCGTTACCCGCCAGTATCAAGAATGGCAGCAGCAGGTAGGCTAGCCCTGCACCAAGCAGGGTGCCGATAATCAAGGCGGGCACAACTAATGCTAGGTTCTCAAACAACAACAGCCGCCAAATATTGTTGGTGTCCCAACCCAATGAGCGCAGCACGCCAAAGGTGAAGGAACGCTGTTTGGCCGTGACGATGATATAGAAGGCAAAGTCGAGTAGGCTGAGAATGAGGCTTACAATGAACCCCACATACAACAACCCTGCAACAGCACTTGGCAGCGGTTCACGTTGAATCTGCCCAAAGCGATCCCACGCAAAACGGGTCACAGTCACTCCCGGAACTTGCGCGATTTCTTGCTTGAGCTTATCCGTCGGTTCACGTTCTGGCAAATTGAGCCAAACCTGATTAGTGTCAAAAAATGAGGACGGCCCACCCGTTTGTTGGTTCATCAGGGCACGGGTGACATCCAGTGGCACAATGATGAAGGCGGCTTCAATCGTCCCGTCATCGGTTACGCGGCGGTCAATGGTCGGGAAGCCTTCATTGGTGACCCCCACAACACGGAAGCCAAACGGTACCGTACCGGGGCCGACATCCACATTGAGATCACGTTCGCTACCCACTTCCAATGGCGGGATACCTCGATTGGCAGAACCTTGACCCGTGCCACGAAACACATCTGCGAACTTACCAGAAATGATGGCCGGGATGCGGTCTACAGGTAAGGTGTCAATCATGACACTTGGTTCTGTCGAACGCCCCGACACACGCCGGACGCTATACTCGATCTTTAGTGCAGTCGAGTCGTCTTGGGCAACCGGGTCAACCTCGTTTTGAACATATTGAATTTGAGCACCACCGATTTGTCGTTGGGCAATATCCAATGGCACCCATGTCCCCGAAAATGGTGAGACAAACGTTGCAGGCTGCCATCCGGCGGGTTGCGTTTCATAGCTTTCCAATGGAGTAGCAATGCCATTGGCATCTACTGTCTGCCAGTAATCCAGATAAACCTTGTGCGTGAAACTGTCAAGATTCCCCTGTCGAGAGGCCATGCCAATGCGCCACATGCGATAAGGCAAACGCCCCGACACAGGCAGATAACCCGACAATGTTACCCATTGTTCCGGTGGGGTCGGCGGTGGGCCAGCATCCGGTTCACTGGTTTCGCCCGTTGGCCCGGTCACATTTGTACCTGCGTCACGGCTTAATTGCAGCAGATAGGGCGTCCCAACTGCGTCTATCAGATAGACACTGATGATGACACTTGGCTCCGGCACTTCCTCGGTTGCCAACGATTGCGACCATACTTGTACGGTCAATTGATTCGCATCATCGGGCAAAACGATACCGGGTTGTGTTAACGCGGGAACATCGCGCAGACCAGCAACTTCATCAGCATAATCTGGGAAAGCGGTGGCAAATTCTTCAGGGTTTACCCCGATCAGGACAAAACTCTCGCGTCCCAATGCCGTCCCTGTTACACGAATAACATTCGCTGAGTCGGCAACCCCATCAAATCTATCCCATGCGACATTGGTAATATCGCCCTGCGTTGGATTGATTTCCACCCGCGCCGAACCACCAATCTCTTTTTGGGCCTGTCGCCAGCCGCCAGCCTCACGGGTTGCCGTTAAGCCGAGGCTCGCTGTACCAAGCGCCAGTGTACCAATCAGCAGCAGAATTAATTGAGCATAGTGACCCGGATTGCGCTCAATATTCCACACCGCCAGTGGGCCAGTTAAGGCTTTGCGGCGCGAGGTGATTCTGGAAACAAAACCCATCAACATGGGGAAGATACGTAGCCAGAACAGAGCAATCCCTGTCACCAACAGGGCCATCGAAAGCAGATTGCCGGGGTCTTTTAGCCCACCTGTTTGGGATGGATGATCCGCCACAAACTGCACCATCTTGGCTGGGTTAATCAGGTAGCGATACAAATCTTTGATACGGCCATCGGCAATCCAGTACATACGGATGACGAAACCTATACCCGCGATAATAAGCACAAAGTCTAGGAAGAAACTTGTCCAGAAAGGTTTGGTAGGGGGGCGGGAGGTAGCTTGTTTTAGACGCAGGAGGCTCTTTTTGGCGGCTGGATATGCGGGTAGGCTTAAAAATGTGACGCACGCTGCACCCGCCGCAATGCTGAGGAGGTATGAAGTAACGGGCGTCTCCAAATTGCCAAATGATGCGCCGTCGAGGGCTTGGGCTAATGGGCCAAAGCGCTCCATAAAAAACAGGAAGATGCGGCTTAAGTATGGCCCGACCACGAACCCGATGAACCCCAACAAAAACACCGTTATAAATTGGAGTTTCATTAGTTGGAAGGTGCTACCACCCCGCGAACTTATCGAACTCCATTCAGTACCTTGCTGCTGCAAAATTAGGCTCACTGTCGTGACTAGGTGGTACAGCATGATGAACAAAACCGCACCCGATAGCAGGACAATTGGCCCTTCGGCTTCTTTTACGCGGTCATCATATCCTGAAATAAGCGGGGCCAGTCCCGAAAAAGTTTGTGCGCCGTTCAATGCTGTGCCAAGTCGGTTTTGCAGTGAGGTATAGGCAGCACTGTACTCGCCAGCATTATTGGAGTTAATCACATCGGGATTGGTGTGAATGCGCCAGATATAGCTGGTGCCGGGCACAACCGGAGCAACCCAGTCCTGATAGGCCGCTGGGTCAAATGCCATGCCCCAGTCATAACGGGTTGTGGTTAAATTCACTTCAACCTCGGCGCCCCTCAAAAACATCTGATTCCCTGTCCAAATCGGGTCGGATGGATTTTTAGGTTCGACAATCCCCACAATTACAACGGATGTGACCCGTGAGGTGCCATCGGTAAAAACCTGTCCCATATAGAAGCGGCTACCAAGTTCTAATCTTGCTGTTTCCGCCACTTCTGGGGTAATTACCGCTTCCGTTTGGCCGCGATTGTAGATGCCGATTTGTTGAGCCGCCTGTTGTTCTTCTGATAGGCCAGCAGCATTCACCATATCCGGTGTTGCCAACCGTTCGGGCAAGCGGCCTTCGACCACATTCACCAACTGGTCAAGCCGTTCAAATGCAAATGGTTGATAACACTCATTTGCACCCGGTAGACCGTCATCAGGATTGGCCCCCAAGACCATCACAAACCCACACACAGCAATCTGGGGTGTACCCGGATCACCTTGACCGGAGGGGGCTTCTGGTGCAGTATATTGGGCACGGATATAGCGATCCACCCCCACTGCCAATGGCCCCAGTTCTTCCTTGATGATGTTTTCAGCGTTTTGGTCTACTGGGACATCGCTGACCACCGTAATCTTCAGTTCTTCTGGGTTGGCACTGTCCAATGCGCTCCGAATATCTACTTCGGTTACGGCCCGAATGTAGAGCGGCCCCAAAGCCAAGAACCCGGTCACGAGGCAGACCGCCAATAATAAAATGGAGAGGACACGCCATTCACGGCGCATCCGTTTAAAAATCAAGTTAAGGGTCATGACTTTTTATGCTTCCTTCCTACTCATCACCGAGCCGCAGTGTCCGCGATAGTGAGAGTTGGCGCACCAGTAGGAACGAGAAGGCAAATACCACTGCCAGCACGATTCCCATAATCAACCAGAAGTTACCTACCGCTGCCCATTCCGTTTCAGTGATGAAGGGCGGCACAACACCTTCGCCCGTCGTGCCAATCGCTAGGGTGGGGACGACGAAAATACTGAGCAGATAGCCCAATACTGACCCCAAAGCGCCGGCTACCGCCACGACGAATAGCTGCTCCAAAATCAAACTCCACACGACACGACCTGAGGACATCCCCAAAGCACGCAGCACGCCAAATTCACTGCGCCGTGCTTGTGAGGTCAATGAGGCATAGGTCAGCAACCCTACGATGCTCAAGGCCAGCCCGATAATAAAGGCGAGGAACATCAACCCCAAAAGCCCAAGTGCCAGCGGGTCGGTTTCCAAGCGGTCAAATTCACGGGCATAGGTCACTTCGCGTACATTGACCACCCCGGTATCGTCACCACCCTGCAAGTCTGCTAAAACTGCGTTGACATCATCAACCGAGGTGACTTCCTCATTGAGATTTAGCCAGACTTCGTTGGGATAAAACTGGGCGGAGGGGCGCTGATTAATCCAATACATCATTTCGCGCACATCCACAATCACGAATGGGCGTTCATTATAGAGGGACGGGAAATATTCTGTTGTCCGCTGTGGCACAAATTGAACGGCGGTGCGGGCCACATTCGGCAGCGTCACAATTTGGGCATCTTCGCCACCCACTTGGAGATCATTCTCCTCCGCCATAGACTTGCTGACAATAGCCTGCATTGGCTGCGGGTCAGGATAATTAAGATTAATCCCGGCCCGTGTTCGCAACGCCACTTGGTCAAAGGTCACATAAATCACGTCGGTATGAAGATTGTCGAGATCACTGCCGAGGGTTACATCACCTTCTGAACCCGCGCCTGAATCATAGACGTAATCCCAGTTCCCGCGATTGAAAATTTCATAGGGCGTGACGTTTTGTTGATCGTCCATCAGGGTCATTTGGGCTAGTGATAGACGGACATTTGCCTCGCCAAAACTGCTGTTGCTGCGATGATCCCAAAAGATGGATACAAGACGCACTTTGCCCACCGGAGTGTAGTTTAGGCGTGAGAAATCGGCCTCATAATAGACCCAACCGCTGGTGACATGTGCGGCGCTTTCCATGCCCGGTTCATCTAAGCCCTGTCGTAGATATTCCACCCGTACTTCATTCAGTGGCACAATCATCCATGTTCCGGCTTCATCTTGTAGCCGTACTCGCAAAATCACTTGGCGTCGCAGCCGCTGAAGATTGGGCTGGAAAATATCTTGGTCGCTAAAGGCAAATCCGGTCAGGCTGATGCGTGCCCACATGCCGATTTTGGTGGGATTAAAAGGCAGTTCTTCGCCTACTGTCGGCATGGTCACTTCATCACCGGGGTTAAACGGAATCAAGATGTTGCCGAGGTCGGAACGCCATTTTTCGAGCGTGACATCGCCAAAATTCCGTGAATCAACTGCCAAGACATTGCCTGTCAATAGCTGATTAAAGCTGGTGGCGACATTGACCCCGTTAACGCGATAACCAATACTGCTGGCTTCCACACTGGCGTTCTCATTATAAAACTCCGGCTGACGGGCACGGTCAACATTGAGACGGGTATCTCGTTCATACAGCCGTACATCCGCCCCCACCAGATAGTTGGCTTGGTCGCCCTGACTGCGCCGCACAGTGGCTTGGAACGAGGTCGCAAACCAGCCAATCCCAATCGCTAGGGCCAGCAAAAAGGTAATGCGTCCATAATGCAGAGGTTCACGGGCCAACTGCCAGCTAGCTAGGGTATTCAACAGGCCCCGCCGCCGCGCACTAATCGCTGAGGTGAAATGGGCTACTCCGGGAAAAACACGCAAGGCCAAACTGCCGAATCCGAAGAAGGCAAGAGCCGGAGCCAAGACCATCAACGGGTCAACCTGCTTTTCACCGGTATTGGTTTCAATCAGTGGGGAGTCACGTTGGATTAGTAATATCAGGCCGCCGAGCGCAAGCGCCGCCACGATGACATCTACATAATATTTTTGCCACCACTGCTTGGCGGAACTTCGCAGGGCCGCACCCCCCGCTGAAATCAAGGGCATCCGCAGCACTGGAATCAGCGTCAGGGTCAGTGCGACCAATGTAACCCCAGCGGCCATCGCGCTAAACAAAAACACATTGGTCGTCAGCGGCAGGGGGAATTCATCGGTATTGGCGACGGTTGGCCCCAACACAATCAAGACCTGTTGGGCGATGAAGGGGGCGACGATGGCCCCAAAAATACAGATGAGCAGGGCTTCAATGCCGCGTAGGGCCAGAATATGACCATCCCACGCCCCACGACTTTGGAACATCGAAATTTCGCGCCGTTCGCCACGTCGCACCAATGCCGCCGTCACGACCAAGAAGAATATGACCAGCGCCCCTACCTCAAGCAGCAGCAGCGCAAACGGCACGTTATTCAGTTCTTGTTTCTTGTCATAATCCAACAGGATACCCCGGTCAACATCGGCACGGGTATCGCTGAAATCAATCAGGCGGGTGTAGTAGTTATATTTCAAATCCCGATCTGTGTTCAGTTTGAGCGTTTGATATAACTCGTTATCGAGGGTATGCAGGGCGGTACGGGCCTGAGAAATACGGGAATAGGGTAGACGGTCATGGTCGAACACAATGCGCCAGCCAAATGTTGTGTCGGTTTCCGGCACATAATCCAGCATGATGGTTTCGACAGTGGCTTTGTCCGTCAAGAAATAGAATTGGCTGCTCCACACTCCTTCGGAAGTCAATCCAAGCGGATTTGGTTCCATCCAATAGGAGGAGCTTTCGTCACGGGGGGCGACCACTGCTGCGATATGGACAACTAAGGGGCGACTGGTGGCATAGGCACCGGAACGCTGATTACCCCGTTCATCCAACCGCTGGTCAAGCGTAATGAGGCTGCCTGCTTCCAGATTTAACTCGTTTGCCACATTCAAGCTGACGGCCACATTAAAATCCGCACCCTCTGGAACGGTGGCGCGGGAAGGCGCTTCCCCATCCACGATACGCACCTGATTTTCCCACTTGTCGAGATAAATCAGACTGGTACGTGTCCCCACAAGGGCTTCATCATTTACAAGGACCCCCATGCGGGTTGTTTCTACATACCCAGCAATTTGACCGACCCAGCCCTCAACCGACCCACTGTTGACATGGGCGTTGATGGTATCACGGACATAGGTATCTAATACTGCGGCACGGTCAACAATACTGCCACCTTCAGCACTGGCAAAGTCGGTTGGTTTGAGTGAGATGCGAAGCTGACTGTTGCTGTCGCGGGCGGGTTCTTGCTCCAACCGCTGTACCATGCCCACTTGGGCGACGGCAGTGGTATAGAGCGGCACTAATGCGCCGATGCCCGATCCCAAAATCACTCCCACGATAATCGTGAGCAGTGAGCGCCATTTGGCAATCAAGCGTGCCACTGCCAAACGCGGTGCCCAACTAATAAAGTTGGTCGTAGTGGAGACGGCGGGTCGGATATAGCGTGCGCCGATAGATTGAACAAACAATTGAAAGAGAGGCAAGATCAATGGCATAGGTTCTTGTCCAAAGGTTTTTCTAAAACACTCCTCAACTGAATCCAGAGGTGTGACCAAACGCTAACCGTAACAGTTTGAACTCCCGATGAGGAAAAACACCTTATCATTTTAACGGTACAAACAGATAGGTGAAAGGTTATTCTTGTTGAGGAACATGGCAACTCCATTTTTCGGGACTCATGATCGGGTGTGCATCGTCACACAATCTACCTTCAAGGTTTTTATTCAGTTCAAAACTGCTTAAAATTCTTTCAATGTAAATTTATACACCGGAGAGCAGAAAAAAGATGCACGAAGTGGCAAAAGGCTTGGTGGGCGTGATTGTGACCGAAACCACCGCCAGCATGGTAGATGGTTCAGCGGGACACCTGACCTATCGTGGGTATGCCATTGAAGATTTGACCGCACATGCCAGTTATGAAGAAGCAGCCTATTTATTGCTGCATCAACACCTGCCCAATCGTCCAGAATTAGCCGATTTTCAACAGAACCTCGCCACTGAAATGATACTAGAACCACATTTTGTCGAGGTGATGCAGCGTTTCCCCAAGAATTCTCATCCGTTGACCATTCTCCGCACGCTGATTTCTATGACCGGGATTTACGATGCTACTGCGGATGACAACTCACTCGAAGCCGAGCTACGCAAAGCCTACCGCCTCATTGCCTATACCTCCATTTTTACAGCGGCATGGGCACGCATTCGACAGGGGTTAGTACCTATCCTGCCCGATAAACATCTGAGCCTCGCCGCCAATTTTTTGTACATGCACACGGGTGCAAACCCAACCCCGGCGGAAATAGCGGCTCTGAATGTTTATCTCATTTTGATGGCCGATCACAGCCTCAACCCCAGTACCTTTACCAGTCGGGTGGTCGCCAGCACAGACAGCGATATTTATAGCGCGATTACCGCTGCCCTCGGTGCGTTGAGAGGGCCAAAACACGGTGGTGCAAATGAAGCGACGATGGAAATGTTTATGGAAATCGGCAGCCCTGAAAATGTATCGTCATTTTTTAGCGAGCAGGTCAAAGGCAAGGGACGCAAAATTATGGGTTTTGGACATCGGGTCTATCGTACCACCGACCCGCGCAGTGTCATTTTACGTCACCACACCGAAACGCTTGCCAAAAGTTTAGAGGACACGCATTGGTTCGACATTGCGGCAGGTCTGGAAAATCTGGCGCTGACCGACCCTTATTTCATCGAACGTCACATCTATGCCAATGTGGATTACTATAGCTCGGTGCTGCTGTATATGTTGGGGATTGAGCCGGATTTAATGCCGCTGGTGTTTGCAATGGGGCGTATGGCGGGTTGGGTCACGCATATTTTGGAGCAGCGACTCGAAAATCGGCTAATTCACCCTGAAGCACTTTATATCGGGGAAGCTGACCGTGCTTGGGTGAAATTGGAGGATCGGTAGGGGCGATTATTCGACAACCGCCCCTAGATGCAACGTCGCCTATTTCTTGAATAGGTTCTTTAAGGCTGGTTCGACGGTGGGGTAAACAAATTCAAAGTTGTGTTCCTGCAAGCGTTTCGGGATGGCACGCTGACCCTCTATCAGAATAATCGCCATTTCACCAAACATGAGTTGCAACGCCAATTTGGGGACGGGGATCACGGCGGGTTTTTGCATGATCTTGCCAACTTCGTGCGTGAAATCGCCATTGGTCAGTGGGTTGGGGGCCATGACATTAAATACCCCCTTTGCGCCCTCATTTTCAATCAAAAAGCGGATGGCTTTGATTTCGTCGTCAATATGGATCCATGGGAACCAGTGGCTGCCGTTGCCGATTGGCCCACCAACCATTAATTTGAACGGCAGGAGCATTCGGGGGAATGCGCCGCCATCCATGCTCAACACGACCCCACTGCGAATGACGACCCGCCGTACCTCCATGCCCTCGACGGTTTTGGTGGAGTCTTCCCATTGTTTGCAGACATCGGCCTGAAAATCGTCCCCTGCTGGACTGTCCTCGGTCAAAATTTGGTCGCCGGGAGTACCATAATAACCAACCGCCGAGGATTGAATAACGACACGCGGTTTTTCGGACGCTTTTTCGATGGCATCTACAACGGCTGCCCCGGCGTTAACGCGGCTCTCCAATATCAGTTTTTTACGATCTTCTGACCAGCGTTTATCGCCAATGCCTGCTCCGGCAAGGTTGATAATCGCGGTGTCGCTGGTAATGAGGCTGCTCCATCCATCCCCAGATCGTGCCGTCCAATTTTCAATACGGACTCCGGGTTCAATCTTCGCACTGCCGGGATTTCGACTCAATACAATGACTTCATGCCCGTCGGCGAGAAGGCTCTTGGCGAGGGCGCTTCCAATCAGGCCAGTGCCACCTGTAATAATCACACGCATGGGAACTCTCCTTTTGATTCGCTATAATGCCTCTAGTTTAAACGCCTATTGTTTAAAACATGCTTAACTGCTGATGAGCAAACGTTGGTAATGCGTCATGCTTGCGTAGAGCCGAATTCTGAGTTATACCCCATACTTTCAGCAGGGCGTTTCTATATTAACTCGGAATAGATAGGTTGAGGTCTTATTTATGTCAACCCCGCCATGTTTCTATATAAAAGAAGAGAACCGAATTGTGGGTCAGTTAGACTTGGCCCATTTCCCATTCACCATCGGACGGGCCAGAGAATGCGATTTTGTGATTGATACCACCGAGATTTCACGGGTGCATCTCAAGTTGGAATTTTCGCACGATCAGGTGGTGGCGATTGACCCCGGCAGCACTAACGGCTCATTTTTGAATGATGTACGCCTACTGCCCAACCGCGAATATCGCCTCAAAGCCAATGACGTGTTGAATTTGGGCAATGCGTGTATCCTCGTGTTTGACGACCCCGCTACAACGGCCCAAGTAGACCCGCGCCATGCTCGTATTGAAGGGTTGCGTTTGGATGAGACCACCGCGCAGGTGTTTGTGATGAATCAGCGCCTTGACCCACCCCTAAGCCCTAGCCAAATTTTATTGCTGCAATTGTTGATGCGGAATGAAGGGGCGGTTGTCACCCGTGAGGACATCCGTGATTTTGTGTGGCATGGCAAAGAAATCACCGACCAAGCCCTTGATGCGCTGGTCAGTCGGCTACGGAAGCGCCTTGAAGAAGTGGATCCCGAACATGAATATATTACGACGCGGCGTGGGTTTGGCCTAATCTTCCGAAATCGGCATATTGACTGGGCAAACTCGATCTAAGGCCATTGATCTGTAAGGCAGTAGTGGGTTTGGCGGCGATTACCCGTCAAGTTATCCACTTTTAGGTGGGCTATCCTAACAGACATACTGTGGTGGTTAAAATGCCCCCCTAACCATCCGGTTGCTCCCTAATCGCTGAACCCCCAAAGATGGGGGTTTAGTGCTTATTTTGCCTCAAACTTCCAAGAATAAGAATATTCTACCTGTGATGGCATTTTGATTTGGATAGAGCCTTCGTGTTCGGCTTTGTCTAGTTGTATAGTTGTGCAGACGCATGTTGGATCACCATAAGTACCAACTAACGTCCCTTTGTCATTATGATTGACCCATAAATTGCCCGGTATCAAGCATGATTCGAAATCAAGAGGGCTTATTTCACCATCAATGGTTAACTCTGAGTTTAGCCTTATTTTGTCATTTAGGGTTTCTGCGTAGTCCCCTGATTCCCATACCTCTCTTTGAGAAACATAGACACATATTCGAAGCCGATCTTGTTTTAGTTCGTAATAAGAAATTTGGTCAATAAAATCTGGTAAAGGTGGGACGTATTCCTGTGTATATACCCTAAGTATCTCATCCCCTCCTATAAGTGGAGGATTGTCGGATGAATTTGAATTACAGCTTATGAGCAGATATGAAAGCCAAAGTAAGGCGATAATAGAGCCAGACTTTTTCATCATTTTCACCACCCGCCTCCATTTTCAGTTGTGGTAACTCGAAAATCGGCTTGAACAAATCCACAATTTCTGCAAAACTCGTAGTCACTATCTATTGTATTACAGAGGCTAGGACTTCTCAGCAGCATGTCCGTACTCACCGCTATTCATGTCAGCAAAGCATTTGGCCCCGATGAACTTTTTGGCGGCATCTCGGTTGCTATCCCCAACCATGCCAAAATTGCACTCGTCGGGCCAAATGGGGCAGGCAAAACCACCCTTCTGAATATCCTGATTGGCAATGACGAACCCACCACAGGCAAGGTCGAAACCAAGCGCGGTCTAAAAATCGGCTTTCTACCACAGCGCCCCAAATTGACGGGTAATCGTACCATCTGGGAAGAAATGCTGACCGCGTTTGAGCCTCTCTTGGCCCAACAAGCCAAATTGACCGAATTGGAACATGCCCTTGCCGAGAGTGCGAATAATGGCGATCATGATGAATTACTGCGACGGTATGGTGTGGCCCAAGAAGCCTTTCAAGAGGCGGGCGGCTATACCTATGAGACCGAAATCAAGCGTGTTTTGATGGGGTTGGGGTTTAAACAGGATGAATTTTCACGCCCCCTGACGTTACTATCTGGGGGGCAAGTCACCCGCGCATTATTGGCCCGCCTGCTGCTCGAAAATCCCGAATTGCTGGTGCTAGACGAACCCACCAACCACCTCGATATTAATGCCGTTGAATGGCTGGAAGGGTATCTCAAAACATGGCAGGGGGCGCTGTTGCTGGTGAGCCATGACCGCTATTTTATGGATAAGGTGGTCAATGTCATCTGGGAACTCGAATTTGGTGAATTGGACACCTATCACGGCAATTACAGCCATTATGTCCAGCAGCGCCAAGAACGCCACGAGCGCATGTTAAAAGAATATGAGGCCCAACAGGAATTTATCAAAAAAGAGCAGGACTACATCGCTCGGAATATCGCGGGGCAGAATACCAATCAAGCCAAAGGTCGCCGCCGCCGCTTGGAACGCCTGATTAAAGAGGGGGATTGGGTTAAAAAGCGCCCCCAGACCAAACAAAAACTGCATATGCGTCTGGAAGCCTCCCGTACAGGCAATGAAGTCTTTAAAACAAAGGGTATGGCAGTCGGCTATCCCGATGCCGACCAACCCCTGTTTGATGTGTCTGAAATTTTGCTGATGCGCGGTGAGGTCGCGGCGATTATCGGGCCAAATGGGTCGGGCAAATCCACCTTCTTGAAAACGATTTTGGGCACACTTCAACCCCTGCAAGGTCAATATCAATGGGGGGCGCGGGTCGAAATCGGTTATTTCGCACAGGCCCACGAGGGTCTAAATGCCGAAAACACCCTGCTTGAAGAAATCCTGCAAACCAAAGATATGCCCATCAGCCAAGCTCGTAATTATCTGGCGGCCTATTTATTCACCGGGGATGACGTCTACCGCCAAATCAGTACCTTGTCAGGTGGGGAGCGCGGACGCTTGGCGCTGGCAAAACTATCGCTGGCGGGGGCCAATGTACTGTTACTCGACGAGCCGACCAATCATCTCGATATTGCTTCACAAGAAATTCTGCAAAATGTACTGGCGGACTTTGACGGCACGATCTTGCTGGTGAGCCATGATCGTTATCTGATTGACGCTCTTGCCACGCAGATTTGGGCGGTACGCCAAGACGGTATGACCATTTTTCAGGGGGCGTATCATGATTATGTGACCCTGCGCGAGCAAGAGGCGGCAAAATTGGCCGAGGCTGTCAATCCATCCACTAAAAATAATGGTCGCCAAGCCAAACCCGTCGCCGAAAAACACCCCAGTGGCCTTTCCCAATTTCAACGCACCAAACGCCTTGCCGAACTTGAGACCCAGATTCATAAATTAGAAGTCGAATTGCAGACCATTTTAGATAATCTCGAAATCGCCAGCGCCGCCGGAAAAGTGCAAGAGGTATCCCGCTTGGGTCAACAGTATACCGAGACGGAAGCCGCTCTTGATGCGACGATGCAGGAATGGGACAGCCTCGCGTAGGAGAAATTTTTGCATCCCCGCCCTGCCGAAACTATAATGAATATTATCCATTATGCGTGGACGCTAGATTCTTTTAAAAGGAGAGTTTTTCCCTTATGCGAAGTAAAAATTTGCTGTTCGTTTTTGTCCTCATTACCACACTCGCCCTGCCATTAGGCGCGGTGGCTCAAGATGATGGGGAACGTCCCCTCATTGGTGCATGGGATACCTGCGCTGATCCGGCCAACCTATCCGGTGAAGTGAAAATTGGGGTTGCCTTTGCCCAAAGCGAAGCCGCCGCGATTTATGGTGTGCCCCAACAACAAGCCGTTGAATTGGCGATTGCTGAAATTAATGAAAGCGGCTATTTGGGTGAGGCGACCCTCGTCGCCGTCACCGAAGATGCAGGCAGCACCCCTGAAACCGCGATTTCGGCTTTCACCAACTTGGTGGCCGAAGATGTTTCAGCCATTATCGGGCCAACCCTCTCCAATCAAGCGATGGCGGCTGACCCGGTTGCCTTTGGGACGGAACGTCAAGAATCCGGTGATCCTCTCATTCCTGTGGTCGGCGTCAGCAACACCCGCACGGGTATGGAAACTGATTTTGCCGCCAGCTATGGCGATGGTGGGGCCTATTTCCGTCGCATCAGTCTGCCCGAATCCAAAGTGATCCCCGGCACGGTTGAACAAGTCGTGGATATTCTCGGTATCGAAACCGTTGGGATCATGTACAGCGACAACGACCAATTCACCGCCAGTGCCTATGAAGTATTCGTTTCGGCATTGGAAGAAAATGGCGTTGAAATCGTGGCGACTGAAACTTTTGCGACAGGTGACGTGGATTTCACCGCGCAGTTGACCAATATCATTGCAGCTAACCCCGATGCGATTGTGGTTTCTGCGCTGGCTGCTGAAATTGTGCCACTGCTGGAACAGGCCCGCAGCCAACTGGGTTACACTGGACCCATCATCGGTGGTAATGGATTCAACACCCCCGGCATCGCCTCCGAAGATCGCGGTGCTGGTACGGATGCCAATGGCGTGGTTGTAGGTGGTGCGTGGAATGTGGCCCGCCAGAACGAAATCAGCACGGCCTTCACCGCCAAATATGAAGAAGAATACGGCACCCCCGCTGACCAATTCGCAGTGCAAGCCTATACAGGCACATGGGTCGTTGCGACGGCCATTCGCTGTGCCGACTCCGCTGACCCGGCTGCGGTGTTAGAAGCGCTCGCTACCACAGCCGATTTTGAAACCCCGCTCGGAACATTCTCCTTTGATGAAGACGGCCTGCCAGAACACGAGCCTGTTGCCCAAATCATCAAAGATGGACAATATTTGCTGTTGACCGAAGAATCGGCGGCAGAAGTATTCGGTGAATAAGGGTTGGGGGGTGTAACTAGAGGCATCCCTTCAACCGAGTTTAGGTAGGAATCCAAAAGAAGGCAGGTTGTAAGGGGCCTGCCTCTTTTTTATGAATTAATAGACTGACTGTCAAAAAATCTTATGCAAGCATCAAATCCCGTTTTGAAACTTAAATCTGCTGCAATTACTGCACTGGTGATGCTTGGTCTTGCACTTTTGGCCTATGAACTGCCAGATATTCTCGACAAAAAAGTGCTAAGTCCAGAGCAGCACCTTACCACCGTCATTTGGGTTGGCAGTGTTTATAGCCTGTTTGCGTTGGGCTATGCCCTAGTATTTAGTATCTTGGGTGTGTTGAATCTCTCCCATAGTGCGGTGTTTATGTGGGGTGGCTATATCGGGGTGATGTCGGTCATTCGCTATGATGTCCCGATTTATTACACCTTGCCTCTGGCGATGTTGGGTGGGGGGATTATCGGTGTTTTAGTAGATTTAATTGCTTTTGCCCCACTCCGTCGGCGTAATGCCCCGCGTATTTCGCAGTTAATCAGCAGCCTCGGCGCGTCGGCGGTGTTGGTCAATCTGGCCCAACTCGAATTTGGCACATCCCCGGAGCGTTTTCCACGTACCACGCTCAAAGAACTACCCTATGAAGCCACTGTCGCCCGACCCTATACGATTGGTTGGTTGGGGGCGGAGTTTCGGATTACTCCGCTGCAAGTCTCGATTGTGGTCATTGCGTTTGCCCTGATGTTTCTGCTGCAATATTTGGTGGCCCGCACCAAAACAGGTAAGGCCATGCGTGTCGTCGCCTTTAACCAGAAAGTGGCGGGCCTCTTGAGCATTAGTGTTGGCGGCATTTTTCGTCTGACCTTTTTTCTTGCGGGTGCGTTGGCCGGGGCAGCAGGCGTGTTGTATGCGTTGGCCTATCCCTCCCTGACTCCCTTCACTGGGGATGAAATGGCTCTTAAGGGGTTAACTGTGATTGTCTTAGGTGGATTGGGGAGTATTCGTGGGGCGGTTTTGGGCGGCTTGTTGGTTGCCGCCTTTGAAGTCTACGCCACCGCGATTGGCTATAGCTGGCTCAAAGATGCCCTGCCGTTTGTTGCTTTATTTCTGATTTTGTTGTTTCGACCTCAAGGTCTCTTGGGCGAAGCAACGGTCAAACGCGCTTAGGGGGGAATATGGGATTTGTTTCAGATGCCCTCGCTTCGATTGGCCTCAACGAATTTGTCATCACCTTGATGTTTGTGAATGCGATTCTCGCCATGAGCATCTATCTAACGCTCTATGGCGGGATGTTTTCGCTGGCAAACGCGGGATTTATGGCAATTGGCTCGTATGTATCGGTCATCTTGACACAGAGTCACGACTGGCCTTTTCTCCCTGCAATTTTGGCGGGTATGGTCGCCGCTGGATTAATCGCCATTCCCATTGGCCTGCCTGTGTTGCGATTGCGTGATATTTATTTGGCGATTGCCACCATCGGCTTTGTTGAGATTACCCGCATTATGATTCTCAACTTGGACAAGATCATTGCCGAGGCCTATACCCGTCTGCATATGGAATCCGAACCGCCTAAAATCACCAATGGGCCGCTGGGTATCACAGGGATTCCGGTTGAAACCAAGCTGGAATATTTGGTTGTGACGGTTATCATTCTCAGCTATTTTATGATACGAATGCACCGTTCGCGTTTCGGACGGGCACTAGCAGCTATCCGTCAAGATGAGAATGTCGCCGCCAGTCAAGGCATCAACGTGGTTTACTATAAAAATGCCGCCTTCATTCTTGGAGCGATGATGGCAGGCTTGGGGGGTGGGTTTAGTGGACACCTCTCACGGATTATCCAACCGGGTAGTTATGGCTTTGGAACAGCAGTAGATATTCTGGCCTATTCGGTTTTGGGTGGGATTTCAAGTTGGTATGGCCCAATTCTCGGCGGATTGGCGCTCACCGCCCTACCCGAAGTGCTGCGCCCCCTCAAAGAATATACCGGGCTAATTAACGGCGTAGTGCTGCTCATTTTTATTGCCTATCTCCCCGGTGGCTTGGGTGATCCGGCCCTGTGGCGCAGTGTCCGCAAGACGGTTGGTCGTATTATTAATTTCATCAACAAAGGCAAGACCGCCGATGCTGGTGCTTAAACACATCTCCCGACAATTTGGCGGCTTGATGGCCCTACAAAATGTCGCCATGCACATCCCGGCGGGTCAAATTGTGGGTCTAATTGGGCCAAACGGCGCAGGTAAGACCACCCTGATTAACTGTATGACAGGTCTCGATCATCCTACCGCTGGCGAAATCGAGTTTGGTGGTACGCCCATCCAAAAAAAACCTGCCCACCGCATCGCCGCGCTTGGCATGGCCCGCACCTATCAGAATATTCGCTTGTTTGGCGAAATGACCGTCCTCGAAAATTTGGTGGTCGCCCAGCACGGTTTGGGGAAGGCTAACTTGATAGATTCACTCGTTCAGACACCCCGCCATCGCCGTGAAAATGAACGCCTGCGCGAAAATGCCTTGCAACTCCTAAAGCGATTTCACCTTGAGCAAAATGCCACTGTGTTGGCTGGAAATCTGCCCTATGGCGATCAGCGGCGCTTAGAAATGGCCCGCGCGTTGGCGACTAATCCAAAGTTAATCTTGCTGGATGAACCCACCGCAGGCATGAACCCCGTCGAAACCGCCGAATTGGGGGAGCAGATTTTACGCATGAAAGCTGAGGGCAAAACCCTCATGGTGGTTGAACACGATATGTCGTTGATTGCCCAAGTTTGTGATGAAATCTATGTGCTAAATTTCGGGCAAATCATCGCGCATGGTACCCATCAAGAAATCAAAAATAATCCGGTGGTGGTTGAAGCCTATCTGGGTCAGGAGGAGGGGGAATGACCACACCACTCCTAGAAGTTAAAGACTTGAGTGTTAGTTATGGTGCAATTGTCGCCTTGCGCGGAATTTCGTTTAAGGTTGAGGCAGGACAGGTTGTCACCTTGATTGGGGCGAATGGGGCAGGTAAAAGCACAACCCTTAACGCGCTAAGTGGGATTGTCAAACGCCGTTCTGGGCAAATCTGGTTTGATGGGCAAGACATTAGCGGGATGCGTCCTGATCGCGTAAGCCGTTTGGGGCTTGTCCAAGTTCCCGAAGGTCGCCAAATCATTGCACCGATGACCGTGCTTGAAAATTTGCAGATGGGTGCGTATAAACGACGTGACCGTGAGGTTCAACACGACATCGAAAATATCTTTGCCCGTTTCCCCCGCCTAAAAGAACGCCGTCGTCAAAAAGCCGGATCACTGAGTGGGGGCGAACAGCAAATGTTAGCCGTCGGGCGTGCGCTGATGATGCGTCCCCGTTTGTTGATGCTAGATGAGCCGAGTATGGGCCTTGCGCCGCTGTTGGTGAATGAGGTATTCCGAATTATTCAAGATATTAAGGCACACGGCACGACGATTTTGCTGGTGGAGCAAAATGCGCGTAAGGCCTTGAAGGTTGCGGATTATGCCTATGTTTTGGAGCGGGGCACAATTTCACATCAAGGGCCAGCCGCCGAACTCCAAAATGACCCTCAGATTATTTCGGCGTACTTGGGCTAACGTTTCTAATAGAAATTTTATCTGGACAGTTGAGCTATTTTGGGCTATAGTTTAGTTGTGAATGAATTATGGCGACGTGGCCAAGTGGACAAGGCAAGGCTCTGCAAAAGCCTGATCATCGGTTCGATTCCGATCGTCGCCTCAGCTGCAAGACAAGCCTACTAATCGTGTTTGTCCGATAGTGGGCTTGTTTTGTATTGGAGTTATAACTAGAGATGATAGGCAGCCAAATCGGTTTGCTTCGTTTTGGCGTGTCGTATTACCGCTTTTGCCTATTACGATTTCCCCGTCATCTCCTCAGACTTTGGGTTTGTTTTCTGTTTGGCTTCAATACCATTTTCAAAATGGTTTGCTGGTGACTATCGTACACGTATTGTAAAAAAGGAAATTGCGCTTTATGGCAAATATTCAAAAACTGCGGGTCATCCCATTGGGTGGACTCGGCGAAGTCGGCAAAAACATGACGGCCTTCGAATATAATAACGAGGTCGTGATTGTAGATGCCGGACTCATGTTCCCTGAAAACGACATGCTCGGCATTGACTATATCATCCCCGACTTCAACTATCTCATTCAGAATCGTGACCGCCTCAAAATTCACGCCTTGCTGCTGACACATGGGCATGAAGATCATATCGGCGCGATCACCCACATTTTGCAAAAGATTCCTGTGCCCGTCTATGGCACACCGCTGACGTGTGGTTTGGCTGGTATCAAACTGAAAAACGGCGGAATGAAAGATCATCCCATGCACGTTTTTAAGGCGGGTGAAACGCTGCAATTTGGCGTGTTTAAGGTGGAATCATTCCATGTCAGCCACAGCATCCCCGATTGTGTGGGCTTTGGCATTGAAACCCCAGTGGGTATGGTCGTGCATTCCGGCGACTACAAATTCGACCAGACGCCTGTGGACGGCTGGCCCACCGATTTTGCAAAAATGGCACTGCTTTCCGAAAAAGGCGTGTTGGCCCTCTTTGCCGACAGCACCAATTCGGAGCGTCCGGGTTGGACACCCTCGGAAAGCGTGATTGACGCCGCGTTTGACAGTGTTTTCCGCGAGGCGCGTGGCCGCATTATTGTGGCGACGTTTGCCTCCCTGATTTCCCGTGTGCAGCAGGTAGCGACGACGGCGGAATTCTATGGACGTAAAATCGCCATCGCGGGCCACTCGATGACTGAGAACGTCAAAATCGCCCGCCGCTTGGGGTATCTGCAAATTGCGGATGACCAGTTGATTTCCATCGAAGAAAGTATGAAACTGCCCCCCGAACAAGTGGTGATTATGGCGACAGGCGCACAGGGCGAACCTTCCGCCGTCCTAAGTAAATTGGCTTTTGGTAATCACCGCCAGCTTGAAATTGAGCCGGGGGATACCGTCGTCATGTCCGCCCATCCCATCCCCGGCAATGAAGAGGTGGTGTCGCGCACCATGAACAAACTACTGCAAAAAGGGGCACATGTCATTTATGACCCCAAAGCGCAGGTGCATGTTTCTGGTCACGCCAGCCAAGAAGAAATGAAGTTGCTGATTAACTTGCTGCGCCCACGTTTCTTTGTGCCGATTCACGGCGAACTGCGACAATTGCACGCCCACGCCGATATTGCCTATAGCCTCGGCATTCCAGCCGAAAATATCGCTGTCGTGGAAAACGGCACCATCTTGGAATTTACCAAGACCGAAATGAGCATCGGGGATCGCTACCCCGGCGGCTACATTTTTGTGGATGGGGCAGGCGTTGGTGATATTGGCCCAGCTGTAATGCGCGACCGTGAAGCACTGGGACAAGATGGCTTTGTGATGGTCACTGCACTGGTCAACAACCGCACAGGGGAGGTCATCAATGGCCCGGATATTACGTCACGCGGTTTTGTGTTCATGCAAGATTCCGACGAACTCTTTGATGGCGTGCGTGGGTTGGTACGCCAACTGACCCGCGAATATAAGAATGGCAATCGTGAACAGGTCATTCAAGAAGCAGTGAAAAAACATCTGTATACCGAAACCAAACGCCGCCCGATGGTGTTTACTCAGATATATAATGTGTAACACGAGATTTGCCCGTACCCATCCTTTCAATTAATAATTGGGGCGGTTTTTCGATAGCCGCCCTCATTTTTACTCATTACAAGGCTAAAAAATGCGCTACACCTTAATTGGCTATTTCACCAAAGACATTGCCCCGAATGTGCCGGAAGGGTATGTCTGGGGCGGTACAGTCACCTATAGTGGGCTTGTCGCTGCGGAATTGGGCGTAGATGTCACCGTGCTGACCATCGGCGAACCCCATCCCTCTCCGGCTGATCTTGATCCACGTGTGAAATGGCATATCCATCCAACGGCCCAAACCACCACTTTTGATAATCAATATGACAAAGTGACCGGCAAGCGCCATCAGTTGATGCCTGCTCGCGCCGGGGATATTCCCGTTGAGATGGTGCGAAAACTCGACCCTGCTCAAGACATTGTACATCTTGCCCCGCTTGGAAATGAGGTCAGTCCCGAAATCGCGGCCCAGTTCCAAAATGCGTGGGTGGTGGCAACGCCGCAGGGCTGGATGCGCCTCGTGGATGAAAATCATCATGTTCACAAGGTCGCATGGCATGATGCCGATAAGATGCTGCCCTATTTGAAAGCTCTCTGCCTTAGCGAAGAGGATATTCACGGCGATATTGATACCGTGCGCTCATGGGCAGCAGCAGGTCCAACCGTTTTATATACACGCGGGCCACTGGGGGCGATTTTGATGCACGGCGGTCAAGAAATTTCCATCAAAGCGGCTCCGGCAGAAGTATCTGACCCAACAGGCGCTGGCGATGTCATCGCGGTGGCCTTTTTTATCCGCTATTACGAAACAGGCGACCCGATTGAAGCGGCGATTTTTGGCACGGTGGCGGCGTCTATTATTATTGAACATCAAGGGGTAAGCCATCTGCCTAGTTATGCCGAAATTGAAGCCCGCCGTCAGCATTGGTCGCGTGAGGATGCGCTTGGTCTAAAATAAGTATTTCGCATACGGGGCAACATTTGATGTTCAAAAATGGTAATTTCCTAAACAGGAGGGTTGCTTCATGCTGCATCCAGTAGATTGGTTTAGCCGACCATTTGATTTCAACTTGCCTTTGTGGATGTATCCCAACATTATTGAGCGCCTACGGGGCACACCTGCCCGATTGGAAACCCGTGTAGCCGGACTTCCTAAAAATATTTTGACACGCCGCTTGGGGGATCGCTGGTCTATCCAAGAAAATGTCGGACATCTGCTCGATTTAGAGGAATTGTGGCTGGGGCGAGTGGATGATTTTGAGCAAAAATTACCGAGATTACGTGCGGCTGACCTTGATAATCGCAAAACCTATGAGGCCAATCATAATGCGCAAAATCTCCAAACGATTTTAGCCAATTTTCGGGCACAGCGTCTCCAATTGGTGCAGCGCTTGGAAAATGCGGATGAGGATTTTGTGAAACGATCCGCGCTCCATCCCCGCCTTGATGCATCCATGCGGCTGATTGACCACGCTTATTTTGTCGCCGAACATGACGACCACCATCTAGCTGAGATTACGGCCCTCATCAAAATATTTATGCCCTAGCGAAAACAAAAAATCGGCATGATAGGGGTCTCGTCATGCCGATTATAGCCTCTCAGGGCGTATCTGGCTTATTGATAACGCAAAATATCCGAGACGGTCTCACGTGCAGCCGCGATGGAAGGCCACGCACTGGCAATTGTCGCCAGCACAATGATGCCGAATAATCCTTGTAGGGCGACGAGGATTGGATATTCAAAGGTGAAAAAGTCCTCAAGTTCCAGCGCGGTGTTGATGCCTATGCCGAGCAGGTAGCTTAACGGAAGCCCGATCAGCCACGCGATAATTGCCACGAGGATGCCCTCGACGAGAAACTGCACCATAATCGTCGTTGACCCTGCACCCAGCGAACGCATCACCCCGATTTCCTTACGGCGCTCCAAGACCGCCATTGAGAGCGTTGCCAGCAGTCCGATGGCCCCGACCATCGCCATCACGACTGAGGTCAGATTGAAGACCATCCCAAATGTAGAAACGAACTGCGAAATGTCCTCTTCATTTTGGGGTTGATTGGCGTAAACCGCTTGAATCCCATTTGCCGCTGCCACGGCTTTGATTTCGTCAATAATATCCGCCACCTCGTCCGCATCAGGATTACCCTTGAGGTCAATATTAAAGACACCGGGGGTTGGGTTGCCTTCTGCATTGGTATAACCAGCAATGCGGGCAAGTTCCGACCACTCAAAAAAGATGGTATCAAAGGGCCAGCGATCTACCCCAATGACCTCATATTCATAGGTCTGCCCACCAATCGAAATGCGTACCGTATCGCCTGCCTTTTTGCCGATATTCTCTGCGACTGACCGATTGAGGATGACACCTTTGCGGGTCGGGTCATCTTCCCAGCCTGTGCCGCTGGTCAGGCGGAAGTGGATCATGCCAGCCGTTGGGTCAACCCCGAACGCTTGTACTTGGTCGCCCGCACTAAAGCTGTTCTCTGGCGCGGTATAACCTTCCAGACCGACGGATACCGAATAGCCCGGCGTAATACTGGCAATGCTGTCCACATTTTCCATCAAAATCTGCTGGACACGGGCTGGGTCTTCGGCTTTTTGGGTCGTCATCTGAATTTCGGTATCGAACGTATCAAAGATGGTTTCGATCGCTTCATCCAACGAGGCGAAAAGCGCTGTCACCCCCATAAACGCTGCCGAGGCTAAAGTCAGAGTGAGTACAGTCAGCACCAAACGGCGTTTTTTGGTATTGACGTTGTTGATGCCATGCTGGAAATTGAGCGGCAAAGGTAACTGCCGCATTAGCCATAAGATGGCCGCCATTAACCCCCATATGACACCAAAAATAATCAACAGCGGCAAAAAGACCAGTGCCAGCAAACCCACCCCGATTTTACTCGGCAAGCTCGTTTTGGTGTGCATTCTAGTGGTAACGCCGATGCCGAGGTCAGTCATAGCTTCCAAAATGGTGACACGTGTGCCGTTGAAGACTGGAATCAGCGATGCAAGGACGGGAATCAGTAGCCCAAGAATGACACCAATTACTACCCCCGTCACCGAAACGTTGAACCCTTGAATGTACGTGCCAGACAATGGGGCAATGGCCTGTGCCATCAATGATGCAGCAGGCACGGCGAGTATGACGCCCAAAATCGTTCCCATAACCCCATATACGAACGCCTGCCCTGCATAAATGACAAAGTTACCTGAACGGGACACGCCAAGTGATTTCATCACCCCAATTTGACGCTTTTGTTCCACCACAATGGTATTGATGACATTGACCACCAAGAATGCCGACACGATCATCGCCAGTATCCCCAAAATATTGAGAATATTGGTGATCGTAGCCGTCCCCTCTACCAACGCATTTTCTTCAGGATCATCAATGAAACTGAAAACGGTGATGTAGGGTGTTTCGGAAGCAATGACACTGATAAACTCGTTTAACCCATTGCGTGCGGTTTCCACATCCGTATAACGCGCCGAGAACGAACTGAAACCGGGGAAGCCAACAATGGACTGGGCATCCGCATAGGTGGCATAGATATTGGTCACTGGACGGGTTGCCGGGTTGGTTACATCGGTGGAATGGGGCGTCATGGTTTGATAGGGTTGAAATACGATGCCGACGATTGTCCAAACCGTATCCTCTGACCCACGAAAAACGATTTGATCGCCAATTTCGGTTTTGTGTTTGTCGGCAAACCGCTGTTCCACCGCAATTTCGCGCTGCCCTTCTACCGGGAATCGTCCTTCCACCACACGCGAAATCGGTTCTAGGTGGACTTCCTCAAATGGTTTGCTAAAAGCGATGACCGACCCCGCCTCAAAATCATCATCGCCAAGTGAATGCCAGTCTATCGGATAAATAGCCTGCCCTTCGACCTGTTCCACACCGGGTAGCGCCTGTAGACTGTCTATAAAGGCTTGATTGTCATCCAGTGAAAGCTGTCCTCCACTCGAGACGACATAGACATGGGTCATCGCTATTTCGTTTTCGTTGAGGTCTTCGTTTAACTGGGAAATCAAGAGATCACCCATCCCCGCAAGGGTGGTTACACCAAAGACACCAATCATAATACTGAGGACCACCAGTGCTGTACGCCCTTTGCGCGAAAGAATATCCCTAAAGATTTTCCGCAGATGGGTTTTGGACATCAGATTTCACTCCTTGCAAGGAACTTGCCGGATTTACTTGATATGAACTAGAGTCTCAATCAACAGGTGAGTGCAAAAACTCTAGGCGATGCTGACATGTCATTGGATGCTAACAAATGCAGGGAAACCCATGAATATGCTTAAAGGTTGTCATACACTGCCCATCCATCGCTGCCAAGCAACAACCGCACATGAATGTCATACGCAGAACCGCCAAGCAAAGTTTCACAGCGAATGCAGCCACACAGTGGAAATCTATCTGAAGTGTCAGCCGAGTTTAGTCTCCGCCTGCGAGTTCTTTCGGAGTGCCTTCCTGCCAGAAGGTAAAGAGACTACCCACCGACTGCCCAAGATGATTGCAACGAATCCCCTCTGCCAAGACGGGGGCAATAGTCTCAATATGCAGCTTTTTAAGCTGATGGGCGCGGGGTGTATAGACTGTATCGGTGCAGACCACCTCGGTCACAATGTCCACCTCGTTAATTTTCTGGACGGCACTGCCCGAAAAGATGCCATGCGTGCAGGCAAGAAAGATTTCTTCGACGCCATAACGATCCCGCAGGGTCTCTGACATCTTGACCATTGTGCCGCCCGTCGCAATCTCATCATCAATAATGATAGCCTTGCGTCCAAACTGCCCACTCCATAGCACGTCATCTACTTCGACTTCCGAATCGCCATGTCGTACCTTTGTCCCAATCGCCAGTGGCAGATTAAGCAATTTGGCAAAACGTGCGGCATTTTTGGCATACCCCGTGTCGGGGGAGACCAATACCGTCTCGCTTAGGTCACGGCGGCGGAAATATTGGGACAAAATGTAGGTGCTGGTGAGATGGTCAAGCGGAATGCTGAAAAACCCATGTACTTGGCTGGCATGGAGCGCCATCGTAATCACACGGTCTGCCCCGGACTGCGTGATCAAATCGGCCACCAATCGGGCTGTGATGCAAATTCGGGGGGCATCTTTTTTGTCGGAGCGGCTGTAGGAAAAATGAGGGATAACCGCTGTTACACGACTAGCCGCACCTGTTTTGGCGACATTCAACATCATCAACAACTGCATGAGGTGGTCTTGAGCGGGTTCGGAAAGTGACTGGATAATATAGACATCCTTGCCACGTACACTTTCGCCCAGTTGAATCCACAAATTGTCATTGCTAAACCGTTTATAGTGGGTAGGTCGCAATGGCACCCCCAGCAAACGGCAAATATCTTCTGCCAATGGGAGATTGGACTCCCCCGAAAAAATGAATAAGTCGTCCAGTGAGTCGCTACTCGTTAACACAGGTTGCCTCTTATGCTTGATGGTTGCCAGCGGGATCGAAATCTCAACTTTAAATATCCTTAATTGTCCCAAAGAACTAAAACGTTCGCAATGAAAAAAGAATAGGGTTTGAATTTTTTAAACTGTTAAATGAACAAAAAGAGCAGGTTCATCACCCGCCCTGTTGGTTTTCCGGTCTAGGCCATGTTGATGGAGTGACCTAAAATCCCATGTGCCGCCTCTTTCAGCACTTCGCTTAACGTCGGGTGGGCATGAACATTTCGGCCAATTTCCTCGGCTGTCAATTCAGCATAGTGGGCGAGGGTCAATTCTGGCAGCAGTTCAGTCACGTCCGGGCCAATCAAGTGTGCCCCCAAGATTTCGCCATAGCGCTTATCGGAGATGAGTTTTATAAAGCCGATGTTCTCACCAAGCCCATGTGCTTTGGCGTTGGCTTGGAAGGGGAAGCTGTACACAGCGATGTCATAGCCTTTTTCTTTGGCCTCGGCTTCGGTATACCCAAAACTGGCAACCTGTGGCTGACAGTAGGTGGCGCGTGGCAGCATGGCATAATCAAGCGTGATGGTTTCGACTCCCGCGATATTTTCACAGCAGATCATCGCCATCGCTTCGGCCACATGCGCCAACATCAATTTTCCTGTCACGTCACCAATCGCCCACACGCCGGGGATATTAGTTGCCATGCGCTCGTCAATTTCAATCGCGCCGCCTTTTTCCGAAACGTTGAGGCCTTTGATATTCTCAAGCCCATAGCCTTTGGTGCGGGGTCGGAAGCCAATAGATTGGAGCACTTCTTCTGCTTCCAGCACTTCTTGCTTGCCGTCAGGCGTGGTCACGGTGACACGCACCTTGTCGGGGAGTTCTTCAATCTTTTCGACCTTTGTCCCCGTCATAACTTTGACGCCCATTTTCTTGTACTGCTTTTCGAGTTCGGTGGAGACATCCACATCTTCACGCGGCAGCATATGGGGCATAAATTCAACCATCGTCACCTTGGTGCCATAATTGTGCATGATATAGGCAAACTCACAGCCAATTGCACCCGCGCCCACTACAATCGCCGATTTAGGTAAATGGTCACGTTGAATGACTTCCAAATAGGTCAAAACCCGCTTGCTGACTTGGGTGTTAGGTAGCAGCATGGTCTCACTGCCCGCCGCGATAATCAAATTTTTGGTCTTGAGGGTTTCTGTGCCACCCGCATTGAGTGCGACCTCGATGGTGGATTTGTCTTTGATCGTCCCCCAGCCCTCGTAGGTGTCAATTTTGTTGGCCCGCATGAGGAACTGCACACCCTTAACCCGACCAGTGGCGACGCGGCGGCTGCGGTCAAACGCGACTTTATAATCTACCTTGACCTCACCTTCATAGATAAAGCCAAATTCCTTCGCCCGATCTCGGACAATATGGGCCAATTCAGCATTACGGAGCAGGGCTTTGGAGGGGATACACCCCACATTTAAACAGACCCCACCCCACCATTGTTTTTCGATAATGGCTGTTTTGAGGCCCAATTGAGTGGCCCGAATCGCTGCGGTATAGCCCCCTGGCCCCGCACCTAATACGACGACATCATATTCCTTTGCCATGCAATGTTCTCCTTGAAGCGTGTATGAAGCGATACACGCGCTTATTAACCCCTCTGAGTCAGACAGAACTGCAAGGCAAAATTATACTAGATGCGGGGGCGAAAAATCTAAATGAAATTACTCGTGATAATGCGTGTTATCGCTGGGTAATCAATCGGAGCGTTTTTTCTAGTTGCCCAATTGCCATTGTCTGCGATAGCTCTTTTTACGTGGAACGGGTGGTAAAAAGTTTCCGGCGAAAACAATAAAAACAGAAATTTCCATACACCAAAAAAAATTAAGCGCTTTGCCTGACATATCCACAATTTCAAAAAATTTGGAAATTTCCCCTTAAAAAATAAAAATTGCACTTGTCCATTAAAAATATGACGTGTTGTACTATGCCCCTCTGTACCCCTTCGGTATGGTAAGAATATAGCTAGAGCCGAGAAAAGAGGCCGTTTAATGACCAAAGGAACTATAATTATTGACCAAGAACGATGCAAGGGTTGCAGTCTATGCGCGGCGGTTTGCCCCCAAGAAGTTATCGCCATGCAAGACAATCGCCTCAATATGAAGGGGTATCACCCGGCATCACTCAATGAAACCGACACACAACTCTGTACAGGGTGTGGAGTGTGCGCGGTGATCTGTCCGGATGTCTGCATTACCGTCTATCGTGAAGCGCCCGTCAAGGCAGCACGCGCTGCGGTTACTTGCTAGCTGAAGGAATCCACAAATGGCAAAAGAAATGTTAAAGGGAAACATCGCCATAGCTGAGGCGGCTGTCCGTGCTGGCGTTGAAGCCTATTTCGGGTATCCCATTACCCCGCAGACCGAACTGCTTGAGCATATGTCCAAGCGGATGATTGAACTCCAACGGGTCTTCTTGCAAGCCGAAAGCGAAGTGGCCGCCATCAACATGGTGTATGGCGCAGCATGTACCGGCGTGCGGGTTATGACTTCTTCGTCTAGCCCCGGTTTTAGTTTGATGCAAGAAGGGCTGTCCTATATTGCGGGGTCGGACTTACCCTGCGTCGTGGTAGATGTGATGCGTGGTGGCCCCGGTTTGGGCAATATCCTCCCCTCGCAAGGTGATTATTTCCAAATCACGCGCTCGGCTGGACATGGGGATTATCACCCCATCGTGTTAGCCCCATCGTCAGTACAAGAGGCGATAGATTTAACGACACTGGCTTTTGACTTGGCCGACCAATATCGCCATATTGTTATTGTTGCGGCTGATGGTTTGATTGGTCAGATGATGGAACCTGCCGAACTTCCCCCCATGCAGTCGGTAAGGACGAACCGTCCCGATTGGGCTTTGACAGGAGCCGATGGTCGCCAACCCAATTCCATCGCCTCGTTTTATCTCAAGGCCGAAGAAGAGGAAGCATTTAATCAAAAGATTCAGAATCGCCTGCATGAAATTCGGGATGCTGAACAGCGGTTCGTTGAATATTACACCGATGACTGTGAATTGTTGGTAGTGGGCTATGGCAGCGCCGGACGTATCGCGTTGAGTGCTGTGCAGACTGCGCGTGACAATGGGATAAAAGTGGGCCTTTTCCGCCCACTGACGCTGTGGCCTTTCCCCGAAAAACGCCTTTCTGAATTAACAGATATGATCGGGGCCTGTTTGGTGGTCGAGATGAGCGCCGGACAAATGATCGAAGATGTGCGATTGGCAACGGGTGGTCAAATCCCCGTCGGCTTCTATGGCCGGATGGGTGGCGTTATCCCCATGCCAGATGAAATTTTACAAGCGATTACCACCCACTGTCGGCAGTTGAAACATGGTGAGGGGGCATTCACCCCATTGGAGAGAGTGAACTCATGATGACGACTACGCTTAATGAAACGAGTACGCTGGTTTATGAGCGTCCCCACAGCCTTGCCGCCTGCAATACCAATTATTGCCCCGGCTGCACACATGGCGTCGCGCATCGCTTATTGGCCGAAGCTATTGACGAATTAGGGCTGCGTGAACGGACGATATTGGTTGCTCCGGTAGGGTGTTCGGTGTTTGCCTACAAATATTTCAACATGGATGGTTGCGAGGCCGCACATGGTCGCGCCCCCGCGATGGCAACAGGCATCAAACGGGTACAGCCTGACAAGATGGTCATTACCTATCAAGGCGATGGTGATCTTGCCTCGATTGGTATGGCGGAGATTGTTCATGCTGCCGCGCGTGGTGAAAATATTACGACGATTTTTGTGAACAACGCGATTTATGGAATGACAGGTGGACAAATGGCCCCCACATCGCTCCCCGGTCAAAAAACGACCTCCTCACCATTCGGACGGGATACCATTCTGACGGGCTATCCGGTGCGGATGAGTGAACTGCTGTCCACCCTCGATGGAGCAGCCTATATTGTGCGCCGTTCACTGCACGACATAGCGAATATCCGCAAGGCCAAGAAAGCTATTTTGACTGCCCTCAAAGTGCAGATGAATGGCATGGGCTTTAGCATGGTCGAACTGCTTTCAAGCTGCCCCACCAACTGGGGGCTGGAACCCGTTGAAGCCTTACATTGGATTGAGCACAATATGATTCCGGCTTTTCCGCTAGGAGATTATAAGGTGATTGCGGAGGTTCGGTCACTTTAAACTGGGTGGAGTTTAGGAGGCTATTGAGTATGCAAACGGAGTTTATTTTTGCCGGTTTTGGTGGGCAAGGGATTATGTTCGCCGGACAGGTTTTGGCCTACGCAGGGATGGACGCAGGTTTGGAATCCACATGGATTCCGTCCTATGGGCCAGAAATGCGCGGCGGCACAGCCCACTGCTGTGTAGTGCTGGCGGATCGCCCCATCGGTTCACCCGTCGTGCGCAATCCCCAAGTTGCAGTCGTATTTAACAACCCATCATTTGAAAAATATGAATCGAATGTCACCACAGGTGGTTTGTTGGTCTATAACTCGTCGCTGATTACGCTATCGCCGACCCGCGACACGGTTGAATTTCTACCCGTGCCAGCCAGTGCCATTGCAGATGAGTTAGGCAGTATGCGGCTAACCAACATGGTCATGCTTGGGGCGGCAATTTCATCTCGCCCCGTTCTCGACCTAGAGGATATAAAACACGCGCTCGAAGAACATCTGCCAGCCCATCGGCGCGATCTGCTCCAAGCCAACTTCAAGGCCTTGGAGCGCGGCATGGAGTGCGCTGTAAAGCCTGTCCTCACACGATAAGCTGAGATCATTAGGGTGGTTGATAGAAAGGCCACCCTATCTTTTTCCTATTATTCCCCAAATCCCCTTCACAAAAATTTCGTCTTAACCGAAAGGCAACTGTAAGTTTGCGGTTACATTCGTAAGCACGCCTGCAAGGGCCATCCCCTATGATGAATGGCATAAAGGTTTGAAGGCCGTAAAAAATGTTTTCGGGGGATCGAAAAATGCAACTCTCACAAACAATATATAACAAAAACGCGGCACAGAGCCAAATAAAAGCTACTGCTGTTAATTTGCGGACGCTGGCCTATTTCGTAACCAAACGTGCCATTGATATTGTTGCTGCCAGTTTTGTCCTGCTGGTGCTGGGTATCCCCATGCTCATTATTGCCATGTTGATCGAAATCGAAACGCCCGGTTCGGCTATCTTTGCTCAAGAACGAGTCACTGCTCGTCGCAAACGCATCGTCAATGGCAAGGCGGAGTTTGATGTCGTGACCTTCACCTGCTACAAGTTCCGCACCATGTACAAGGATGCCTCTAGCGAGATGCACAAGGCGTTTGTCAAGGCGTTTATCAAAAATGACGCTTCGGCAATGGCGGCCATTAACGGTGCGGAGAATGCCGAAGTCAAGAAAATCGTCAATGATCCCCGTGTCACCTTGATTGGCAAATTCCTCCGCAAGACTTCTTTGGACGAACTGCCCCAATTCATCAATGTACTCAAAGGCGAGATGACACTGGTGGGCCCCCGTCCCTGCATCCCATACGAAGTGGAAGAATATGAAACATGGCACAAGCAACGGCTACAGGCGACAGGTGGGATCACCGGTCTGTGGCAGGTGAGTGCCCGCAGCGCCGCCGATTTTGATGGCATGTGCAAGCTGGACATTGAGTACATCCAAAGCCAATCCTTGATGACCGATATTAAGCTGATTCTCAAGACCCCCCTCGTCATGCTCTTCGGACGCGGTGGGTTCTGATTCCTCCACCCTTTCAATCACCTTTCAAACCTTGCAAGGGGGCAGGCCACCGACCTGTCCCCTTTATTTTTTAGGGGAGCAAGGGTAGTTTTGATCCACCCTTGCATGTTGAACTATCCAACGGGGTGACGATAGTGGGTAATCGCCTGCATGTATTGGGCACGTTCAAAGGCTTCCGGATTGGCCGTGTTTTGTTGGCTCATACTGCCACGCATCTGCTGGATGGATTTATATTCATGGACTTCCATCCAATGCACCAAATCCGTTTCAATCTTTTGCAGGTGATTAATGCCGTTTTTCAAGAGGGCTGAAGCCATCATGGTGACGTTCGCGCCAGCCATAACCATCTTCAACACATCTTCGGCTTCATGAACGCCGCCCGTTGCGGCAAGATCGGCATCTACCCGTCCATACAGGATGGCGATCCAGCGTAGGGGCAATCGAAGGGCCTGTGGGGTGCTTAACAACACATGTGGCTTGACCTCGAGGTTTTCAAGGTCAATATCCGGTTGATAGAAGCGATTAAACAGGACTAATCCATCGGCATACTCACTCAAGCGCCGCGCCATATAAGCCATGTTGCTATAGAACGGGCTGAGTTTGATGGCAATCGGAATCTTGAGCGCTGATTTGACCGCTTTCACCGTTTCGATGACCTGCTCCTCGACCTGTGCCCCGGTCATATAGGGGTCGGTGGGAATGTAGTACATATTCAGTTCAAGGGCATCTGCCCCGGCTTCCTGAATCTGTTTCGCATATTTCACCCATTTCCCAACCGTGATGCCGTTTAAACTGGCAATCACTGGAATGTTCACAGCAGCTTTGGCTTTGCGGATATGTTCCAAATATCCATCCGGGCCGACGTAATATTCTGCAGGGCGCGGGAAATAGGAGAGGGCTTCGGAAAAGCTCTCTGCCCCGTAGGTCAAGTGATGTTCCAGCGCGAACTGCTCCATGCGGAGTTGTTCTTCAAACAGGGAGTACATCACAACCGCGCTGGCCCCGGCAGCCTCCAATTTCTTGAGGTTGTCAATCTTTTCTGACAGCGGCGAAGCTGAGGCGACCAGTGGTGAGCGCAGATCAAGCCCCAAGTAGGTGGTTTTTAGTTCGACCATGATTTAGTGACTCCCGTTTCCATTTTGACTGTAGTCGCGTGAGGCCAGATATTCGTACAAGGCCCAGCGTTGATGTACGTCTTCTTGTGCCATGTCGAATAGCTGCCGTGAGACTTCTGGATTGCTCAGTTCCAACATGCGGAAGCGATTTTCCATCCGCAGATATTCTTTGACGGGCACTTTGGGAGCACGAGAATCGAGTACCAATGGATTCTCGTTATTTAGAGCACGTTCGGGGTTATAGCGATACAGCAACCACTGACCTGTATCCACCGCCGCCTTTTGATTCTTGAGTGCGGTACTCATCTCGATACCATGCGCGATACAGTGGCTGTAGGCGATAATCAGCGACGGGCCATCATAGGCTTCGGCCTCTAGGAAGGCTTTGAGTGTTTGTTCATCCTTGGCGCCGAGGGCGACACGCGCGACATATACACTGCCATAGCTCATCGCAATCATGCCGAGGTCTTTCTTAGCTCCCGGCTTACCACCGGACGCAAATTTCGCAACAGCACCGCGCGGGGTGGATTTGGACATCTGACCACCCGTATTGGAGTACACTTCGGTATCCATGACCAAAATATTGACATTCCGCCCGCTGGCGAGGACATGGTCGAGGCCACCGAATCCGATGTCATAGGCCCAACCATCACCACCGACGATCCACACATCTTTGCGAACCAGCATATCGGCTACATCTAACAGACGGGGCGCTTCAGGATTTCTCGCTTTTAGCAGCCGCTCTTTCAGCAGAGCGACATTCTGGCGTTGTTCGTAGATCGCTGCTTCGTCGCGTTGTGGGTTTTGCAGAATGGTACTGACTAGTTCATCACCAACTTCTGCGCTCATCTTTGCCACCAATTCGCGGGCATATTCGGTCTGTTTGTCGAGCGCCACGCGCATACCAAGACCAAACTCGGCGTTATCTTCAAACAGGGAATTTGACCATGCTGGCCCGCGTCCGTCACTATTGTGTGCCCAAGGCGTAGTGGGGAGATTGCCACCATAGATGGAGGAGCAGCCCGTTGCATTGGCGACGACGGTGCGATCCCCAAACAACTGACTAATCAGTTTGAGATAGGGGGTTTCACCGCAACCAGAGCAAGCACCGGAGAATTCAAACAGCGGCTGTTGAATTTGCTGTTGACGGATGCTGGAGACCTTGATAAGCCGCCGATCCAGTTCAGGGATGGTCAGGAAGTAGTCCCAATTCTTGCGTTCTTGTTCAAGAATGGGCGGTTGTGCCTCCATATTCAGCGCTTTGAGGCCTGCCGCCGACTTGTTCTTGGCTGGGCAGACATCCACGCAAATCTTACAACCCGTGCAGTCTTCGGGGGAGACCTGAATGTTATAGCTCATACCCGCGAATTCATTGTCACGTGCAGGAACGGCCTTAAAAGTTTCTGGTGCCGCACCGGCTGTCGCGGGGTCGAATACTTTGATACGAATGACCGCGTGTGGGCAGACCATGGCGCATTTGCCGCATTGAATACAGACTTCTGGGTCCCACACCGGAATTTCTTGGGCCAGATTCCGTTTTTCAAATTGGCTCGTGCCACTTGGGAACGTGCCGTCAATGGGCATGGCGCTGACAGGAATATCATCACCACGACGGGCAATCATCGCCCCAATGACGTTTTGAACGAATGCGGGCGCTCCGGCGGCTACGTTGCTCCGTAGGCCGATGTCACTGGTGATCTTGTTCGGGATTTGCACTTCAAACAGATTTTCGAGCGTGCGATCCACCGCGGCGAGGTTCACTTCGACCACGTATTCGCCCTTCTTGGCATAGGTCTTTTCAATGGCGTGTTTGATGGCTGCGATGGATTCATCACGGGGTAGCACACCTGCCAGCGCGAAGAAACAGACCTGCATAACGGTGTTGATACGCCCCGGTAAACCCGCTTCTTTAGCGACCTTGTTGGCATCAATCACATACAGTTTGACATGCTTCTCGATCAGTTGGGTTTGCACCATCGTGGGCAGATGATCCCAAATTTCGTCTGGCCCCCAATAGGTGTTCAGCAGGAAGGTCCCGCCGGGCAGCATGTCAGTTAAGATGTCATACTGTTCCAAGAAGTTGGGGTGATGGCAGCCGATAAAGTTGGCTTTGCTGATAAGGTAGGTGGAGCGAATGGGATTCGGCCCAAATCGCAGATGGGAGGTCGTAGTCGAGCCAGATTTCTTGGAGTCGAGTACAAAATACCCCTGTGCATAGAAATCGGTATTTTCGCCGATAATTTTGATGGAGTTTTTGTTCGCGCCAACCGTACCGTCTGAACCCAAGCCATAGAACACCGCTCGCACCACAGAATCGGGTTCAATGGAGAATTCTTTGTCATAATCAAGGCTGGTGAAGGTCACATCGTCATTGATACCGACGGTGAAATGATTCTTGGGCTTGGCTTGTTTGAGATTGTCAAAAACGGCCTTGACCATCGCCGGGGTGAACTCTTTCGAGGATAATCCATAGCGACCACCCACGATTTTTGGCATCGGGCCATTGACCCATTCTTCATGCAGAGCGTTTACACAGTCCAGATAGAGTGGTTCGCCCCCGCTGCCGGGTTCTTTGGTGCGATCTAACACCGCAATGAATTTAACCGTCTTGGGCAGGGCTGCTACAAAACGTCGCATATCAAACGGGCGGTAGAGGCGCACTTTCAAAACGCCAACTTTTTCGCCCTTCGCTACCAGATAATCCACTGTTTCGTGGGTTGCTTCAGCGCCCGACCCCATCAACACAACGACTCGTTCGGCGTCTGGCGCACCATGATAATCAAATAGGTGATATTGACGTCCGGTCAGCTTGGCAAACTTGTCCATCGCATCTTGCACGATGTCTGGGCAGTTAGCATAGAAGCTATTGACCGTTTCACGCCCCTGAAAATAAACATCCGGATTGTGGGCCGTACCCCGGACTACTGGTTTGTCGGGGGTGAGTGCGCGATTTCGGTGCTGTGTAATCAGTTCTTCGTTAATCATCGCCTTCAAGTCGTCATCACCCAGCAGTTCAATCTTGGCGATTTCGTGTGAAGTGCGGAAACCATCAAAAAAGTGAATGAACGGAATATGGGCGGCTAGGGTTGAGGCGTGGGCGATCAATGCCATGTCGTGCGCTTCTTGTACCGACGCGGAATTTAGCAGCGCCCACCCGGTCTGCCGTACCGCCATCACGTCGCTGTGATCGCCAAAAATCGAAAGGGCCTGCGCCGCCAGCGAACGTGCCGCGATATGAAACACCGTCGCTGTTAATTCCCCCGCGATTTTATACATATTCGGAATCATCAGAAGGAGACCTTGCGAGGCGGTAAAGGTTGTTGCCAGCGCCCCGGCTTGTAACGCCCCGTGAATAGCTCCGGCTGCGCCTCCTTCGCTTTGCATCTCTACAACCTGTGGAATCGTACACCACAAGTTTGGCTGTTGATGAGCAGCCCATTCATCTACCCATTCACCCATTGCCGAGGAGGGGGTAATGGGATAAATTGCAATTACTTCGCTTAACGCATAGGCTACGCGAGCAACTGCCTCATTCGCATCTAAAGTGCTGACCTGTCGTTCTGTCATTCTTATATACTCCTGAAATTGCCCCAGATTGGATTAAGGAGCGGCGCTAGAAGGTAGCATGACATGAAAGGAGACAGTGGGACAGTGTAGGGTGTCATCAAGATAGGGTACTATTTTGCGTTATTCCGCAGGGATTCATAATCATGATATGGGGGTGGCGCAGTTCGAGTTAAGGAACAGCCAAGATAGTTAAAATGAAACTTTCATTTATCATCGTGACCTACAAACGCGGCGATTTTCTGCAAAAATGTCTAGACTCCATTTATCAGCAGGAAAATTTACCCCACCATTATGAAATCGTAATCGTAGACAATGGGGGTGACGCGGCAATCATCCCTCCATCCGATTCCTCCATTCAATTTCGTCTTGAACGGACTCCCAGCAATCTAGGAGCGGCAGGTGGGCGAAATTATGGCATAGCATTGGCAACGGGCGAGATTCTCATATTTATAGATGATGACGCGGTATGGCATCGGGCCGATGATGTTAGCCGCATACTGTCCTTAATGGACGCCTACCCCAAATGTGGGGCGGTTGCTATGCACAGCCTTGATCCTACTACTCATCAGCCGATCATGACCGAATTTCCGCATCCCGATAAGCAATACTTGCTTGGCGTGACCGCCCCGACGGAAGTGCCTTATTTTTATGCCTATGGAAATGCGTTACGGGCTGATGTGCTAAAAATTACGGGCGGCTATCCTGAACGATTTAGTATCTATGCTGAGGAATTGGACTTGAGCCTGCGGATTATCGAGGCGGGATATAGGATTATATATGATCCCCAACTGGCAGTCTATCATCATAGATCGAATTTGGGGCGACCTGTACAGGGCGATCATTTTTGGCGGGTCAATACCCTCAATAAGGCACGGGTAGCATGGCGTTTGCTGCCCATGCCCTATCCCCTCACGACAATGGCAGCGTGGAGTCTCCGAACTCTCTATAAAACCAAGAAACCCGGCATCGTTTGGAGCGTATGGCGAAAGCTATGGAACGAACGCCAATTATTACGCCAAGAACGTAAACCGATTCGCCGTGAGACGGTACGCTACCTAAAAAGCATCGGAGCACGCCTGTTATATTAGATGGCCCTATCTGCGCTATACTCAAAATCTAGATATTTTTTGAGATTTTTCTAACGAGGATGGGTTTATGTCATCTTTACAACCACAACGCACGATTGATGAGCTTAAAGAACTTAGGGCACTTACCGGCAATGCCGATGGGGCGCAGCGAGTCGCGTGGACGGATACATGGGCGACGGCCCGCGCATGGATGAAAGAAAAATTGGCGGGCCTGCCTGTTGAATACGAGACAGATGAGGCTGGGAATGTTTGGGTAACGCTGCGCGGCAAATCTGACCGCGAAATGCTAATCGGCGGACATATTGATTCCGTTCCCAATGGCGGGTGGCTCGATGGTTGCTTAAATGTAGTAGGTGGGTTAGAAGTTCTCCGTCGTATCGCCTCCGAAGGCACACCCCCTGTTACAGTCCGCTTGGTGGATTGGGCTGATGAGGAAGGGGCACGTTTTGGCCGCAGTCTATTTGGTTCTAGCGCCTGCTCCGGCACAATGAACCCCGATGATTTGCGCGGCCTCGTAGATAAACAAGGTATCCAATTGGTAGACGCTATCGCCAATTTTGGAGTCAATCTCGATACTGCCAAGCAGTCGCACAAACAGTTAAAAAACGCAGCGGCCTACCTCGAACTGCATATTGAACAAGGCCCGGTCTTGGAAAGCATGAATTTGCCATTGGGTGTCGTATTGGGGACGTTTGGGGTTGAGCGCCATGCCATTCGCTTTACCGGACAATCAGCCCACGCAGGTTCGACTCCTATGAATCAGCGTCGAGACGCATTTGGCGCAGCCGCCAAACTCGGTCTCGAAATCCGCGAAATTGCTAAACGACATGGAGGGGTTTGCACCGTTGGCAGTGTCGTTACCAAACCCGGCATCGTGACGGCTGTCGTGGGGCAGTGCGACATCACGCTCGATCAGCGCCATATGGACGCAGCGGCATTGGCCCGGATGCTGCAAGAAGCCAAAGACGCCAGCGAACGTTTTGCCAAAGAAGAAAACGTCAGCGTGGAATGGAATCGTATCTGGCAAATCCACCCGATTTTATTTAACCCTGACCTAATTGAGATGTGCGACGAATCCATCCGTGAAACGTGCGGTGTGGTACATCGTCTGCCCAGTGGTCCCTTACATGACGCGGCGGAGGTGGCACGGGCAGGTGTTCCGACCATTATGCTGTTTGTGCAAAGCCTGCGCGGTCTGTCACATGCCAAAGAGGAGGATACCAAAGAAGAACATTTGGCGTTGTGTGTTGAGGCGTTAGATCGTTTGGCGACCAAGGCGATGCAGTGGATTCAATCCAAAAATTAGTGTGGCATTCCATTGGCATGGGACAGGTCAAATCTCCTGTCTCATGCCCCTACAACGAGAGTATTATTTGCATTTTTTGTAAGATTCGTTTAAATATTTATTACCCATTATCTTAAGGCGCTACGTGAAAGGAGCAAGACGCGACACTGTTGCGTCAAAATATATGAAAAAAAGATTTTTTTGGCTTTTAGTAGTGGTTTTGCTGGCATCGTTGCCATTAGGAACCGTTTACAGCGGTAATAAAGTCCCCTCCAATCAATTCCTCAATCGCCAAGATACTGAAGGCGAAGTCTCCATTGTGGCATGGGCAGGCTACATTGAACGTGGGGAAACTGATCCTGCCTATGATTGGGTAACTGAATTTGAAGCTGCAACGGGTTGTAGTGTCAAAGTCAAAGTCGCGGCTACCTCCGATGAAATGGTCGCTTTGATGAACGAAGGCGGCTTTGATCTCGTGACGGCCTCCGGTGATGCCAGTCTGCGTCTGGTGGCGGGCAATCGTGTTCAAGAAGTGGACATCACGCGCATCCCAAGCTGGGATACCATTGATGACCGCCTAAAGGAAGCCCCTTGGCATTTTGTAGATGGCAAACACTATGGTGTACCCTATCAATGGGGCGCCAATGTCCTGATGTATAATACCGAGGTTTTTCCAGAACCCCCCACCAGTTGGAATGTCGTTTTTGAAGAAATGGAACTCCCCGATGGCGAATCGAATGCGGGGCGTATCGAAGCCTATGACGGCCCGATCTATATCGCCGATGCTGCTCTCTATTTGATGGCCCATAATCCCGATTTGGGGATTACCGACCCCTATTCGCTGGATCGTGACCAATTTAATGCCGCACTGGACTTGCTGCGCCAACAACACGAACTCGTCTTCCGTTATTGGCATGATGTTGTCATTCAGATGGACGACTTCACCAATGAGGGTGTGGTTGCCTCTAGCTCTTGGCCGTTCCAAGTGAACTTACTCAAAGCGAGTGGCGCACCGATTGACAGTGTGATTCCTCAGGAAGGTGCAACGGGTTGGGCGGATACGACCATGATGGCGAGTGATGCCCCACATCCGAATTGTGCCTATCTGTGGCTGGAGCACTCGCTCAACCCCAAATTGCAAGGCGATCTGGCGGCTTGGTTTGGTTCAGTGCCTGCCGTACCCGCTGCTTGTGAAGGCAATGAACTGTTGGGCGAGGAAGGCTGTATTATCAACGGTTTCGAGAACTTCGATAAGATTTATTTCTGGCGCACCCCCACCGAAGACTGCGGGGATGATCGCGGCGCGGTTTGTGTTCCCTACTATGAATGGGTCACCAATTATATTGGGGTATTGGGCGGTCGTTAAACCCTCCATCGTCTGAATTTAGTTAATAGGGACGCCTGCAAGATGATCGCATGGTGTCCCTATTTTTAAGTGCAATCATTTAAAGGATTTTTGAGATGCAAAAACATAAACTCTGGATTAATGGTCAATGGGTGGATGGCAGCGGCGGGACGATGCCCATTGAAGACCCAGCGACGGGCAACACAATCGCCGAAGTGGTAGATGCCAATCGCGCCGATGTAGATCGTGCGGTCAAAGCGGCTCATCAAGCCTTTTATGATGGACGCTGGTCAAAGAAGACTCCCGCCGAACGTTCCTTTGCCCTGTGGAAACTGGCTGATTTACTGCAAGACCATATCGAAGAATTTGCACGGGTCGAATCCGAAAACACGGGCAAGCCCTATGCGATGGTAAGTTTGGGTGGTGATTTACCCTTTGCGATTGATAATCTGCGCTTTTTTGCCGCCGCTGCTCGTGACACACACGGCAATCATGCGGGCGAATATATGAGCGGCCTGACCTCCATTTTCCGGCATGAACCCGTTGGGGTGGTCGGCCAAATCGCCCCTTGGAATTATCCGGTGATGATGGCGATATGGAAGATTGGCCCGGCGCTGGCGGCTGGCTGCACGATTGTCCTAAAGCCCGCCCCCGGTACTCCCCTGACGACCCTTATGTTGGGTGAATTGATTGCCGAAGCGGGTATTCCCGACGGCGTGGTCAATATCGTCTCGGGTGGCAATGATACCGGGCAGGCGATTGTCGAACATCCCGATATTCGCATGGTGAGCCTTACCGGATCAACTGCAACAGGCAAGCAAATTATGCGTACCGCCGCCGATACCCTTAAGCGTGTTCATTTGGAACTGGGGGGTAAAGCGCCGTTTATCGTGTTTGATGACGCCGATGTGGAAACCGTCGCGGCCATTGCCTCTATGACTGCCACGATCAACACCGGGCAGGATTGCACCGCCGCCACCCGCCTCTATGTCGAATCCAGCCGGGTTGAAGAGGTGAAGGAAGCCGTCGTTGAAGCGATGCGGGGGGTCAAAGTGGGCTTGCCCTTTGAGGACGGTGTGCAGATGGGGCCGCTCATTTCCGGTGTGCAGCGCGAACGGGTCATGGGCTATGTGGATCGGGCGCGGGCTAGTGGTGCCAAAGTGCTGTTGGGTGGGGCTGTTCCGAAAGATGCGCCGGGGGGTGGCTATTATTATGCACCAACCGTCATCGCCGACGCCGATCAAAAATCCGAAATCATCCAAAGCGAAGTATTTGGCCCCGTCCTGACCGTTAATACTTTTAGGACTGAAGAAGAAGCACTCTATTTGGGTAATGATGTGCTGTATGGCTTGGCGGCTTCGGTTTGGACACGCGATATTGGTCGGGCCATGCGCCTATCCCGTGATTTAGAGTTTGGCACAGTTTGGATTAACGACCATATTCCGCTAACGTCTGAAACCCCACACGGCGGTTTCAAGCAGTCTGGTTTTGGCAAAGACCTCTCGGCTGAAGCGGTGGGCGACTATCAGATTACCAAGCATGTCATGATTAAGAATGCCTAACCGGAACGAGAGTGCTTTATGACAGAAAGTGATCCCCGGCAGGTTGCCATTCGATTTACCGATGTGGCCCGCCATTTTGGGAATGTGAAAGCGGTAGATCACGTCTCGCTGGATATATATGATGGTGAATTCTTTTCCCTGCTCGGCCCGTCCGGGTCAGGGAAAACGACTTGCCTGCGTATGATTGCGGGTTTTGAATCACCGTCATCCGGCAGCATCCAGCTATACGGCGAAGAAGTCTCCAAAATGCCACCCTATGAGCGCGATGTTAACACGGTTTTCCAAGATTATGCCCTGTTCCCACATATGAATGTCCAAAAGAATATCGCCTATGGGTTGATGGTCAAACGAGTGCCGCGCAAAGAACGCGAACGGCGTGTCGGTGAAATTTTGGATATGGTGCAGCTAACCACGCTAGGGAAGCGTAAACCCTCGCAGCTTTCCGGCGGTCAGCGTCAGCGGGTGGCGTTGGCACGGGCATTGGTCAATCACCCCCGCGTACTGCTGCTGGACGAGCCATTGGGGGCGCTTGACCTCAAACTCCGCCAGCAGATGCAAATTGAACTGAAGGCCATTCAGCAGCGGGTCGGTATCACATTTATATATGTGACGCATGACCAAGAAGAAGCCCTGACCATGAGTGACCGTTTGGCGGTGTTTAATCACGGCAAGATCGAACAAGTGGGCACACCTGCTGAGGTCTATGAGCGGCCAGCCACCAGTTTCGTCGCCAGTTTCGTCGGTGTATCCAATTTTGTCGAGTCCGATCAGGCTTTTAAGATTACGGGGGAAAGCAAATCTTTTACCCTCCGACCTGAAAAGATCCGGCTTGCTACGCCTGATGCTGCCACTCCCGGCGATTGTTATGGACTGAATGGCACGATTCGGGATGTGATCTATCTGGGAATGTATACCCGTTATTTGGTAGATACCGAGGCAGGCGTAGATTTAACGGTGGTAGTGCAGAATTTGGAATCTACCTCATCGGATGTGTTCGCGGCGCGGAAACGCCCGGTTAAAGTGCTGTGGCAAAAAGCACATAATCGGGCTGTAGAGGAGTAGGGCCATGTCAACTGATCCAACTGTCCCGACAACAAACCCACCATTGAGGTCGAAATCTCCAATTCGGCTGATTTCCAATTTCCTCTATCGCCATTCCTGCCTTGCGACTGGCCTTCTCCTTCTCCTGCCGCTGCTGTGGTTGGTGGTGATCTATTTAGGCTCGTTGGGCGCGATGTTGATCCAAAGTTTTTATACCTATAATCGTTTTACCGGGCAGGTCATTGAGGAATTTTCGTGGGATGCCTACAAAGAAGCCTTTACTGACCCCGATCTATCGCCACCTAATAAAGATGTGATTAAACGTACTGTTCGTATGGCCGTCGCCGTAACTATTGCTGCTGCCATCCTTGCGTTTCCATTGGCCTATTATATGGCCCGGTACGCTGGCCCGAAAATGAAAGGTGCGTTGTATTTGGGCGTGATGCTGCCCCTGTGGTCAAGCTATCTTGTGCGGGTCTATGCGTGGAAGCTCATCCTTGCCAAAGATGGCGTGATGACATGGTTCCTCGAAAAATTGGGCCTGATGCCTGTCTTGGATTGGTTATTGGACATTGAAGGCATTGGCGGAAATTCGCTGTCCACATCCTACATCGGGGTGTTTCTGGTTTTCCTGTATGTCTGGATGCCTTACATGGTGCTACCTATCAATGCCGCACTGGAACGGGTGCCAAAATCCTTGACCGAGGCGTCGAGCGATCTGGGGGCACGCCCTTGGTATACGTTTCTGCGGGTGATTCTACCCCTTTCGTTTCCGGGGGTGGTCGCAGGGTCAATCTTTACCTTCTCCTTGACGCTTGGTGACTACATTATCCCTAGCGTAATTGGCACATCTAGTTATTTTCTCGGTGCGTTGGTCTTTACCCAGCGCGGCACGGTAGGGAATTGGCCTCTGGCGGCGGTGCTGACCGTTGTGCCAGTGGTCATTATGATGGTTTATCTGTCCGTTGCCAAGAAATTAGGAGCGTTCGATGCGCTCTAAACCATTAGCCTTTTTACGCAATCCATTTGTACAAAAAACAGGGCGTTCGCCGCTTTTCTTGAAAGTTGCCACCTTTGCGGCTCTGCTGTTTTTGCATTTCCCCATCTGGATTATCGTGCTCTATGCGTTTACGACGGAGGAGCGCACCTTTAAATTTCCCCCACCGGGACTCACCACCGAATGGTTTAAGGTGGCCTATGAACGACAAGATTTTTGGGATGCGTTAACCCTGTCGGTCAAGGTGGCGGCGGCTTCGGCGGGTATCGCGCTGGTTTTGGGGACGTTGTGTGCGGCGGGGGTCTATCGCAGTAAATTTTTTGGCAAAGATGTCATTTCGCTGCTGGTGGTGCTACCGATTGCCTTGCCCGGCATTGTGACAGCCATCGCGTTGCGCTCTGCCATGCGGACGATTCATATCGAATATGGTTTCTTGACCATCGTCATTGGTCACGCCACATTCTGCATCGTGATTGTCTATAACAATGTCATCGCCCGATTTCGCCGCACCGCCCATTCGCAAATCGAGGCCTCGATGGATTTGGGTGCATCGGTGTTCCAAACATTTCGATTTGTCGTGCTGCCACACATCGCCAGTGCGTTGTTGGCGGGTGGAATGTTGGCGTTTGCCCTGTCGTTTGACGAAATCGTGGTCACGAACTTCACGGCTGGTGATGACCAAACGACCCTACCCATCTGGATTTATACTCAGTTGTTCCGCCCGCGTGATCGCCCTATCACCAATGTGGCAGCAGTTTTTGTCATTGCCGTGACCTTTATCCCGATTCTGCTTGCCTATCGTATGACCCGTGAGGCCGAACATTAACCTCTCACACCTGAGTGCCTAAACTACCGTACTTGAGTCATCGCGTTCCATTTTCCAGAGGTGTTATTGTCAGGAAAAAGGAGCGTGATGACTCATGAGTAATTTGATGATTGTCGAAACCATTCTGCGTGATCGGGGACGATTTTTTGCTGAAATCCGCGAGGGGAGAAGTATATCCGGGAAAATTCACGCGATGCTGCTGTCGTGTTTTGTGTTTTTGGCCGCCTATGGCTTTGTGATGGGGGCCTCGCATAGCATTCCACAAGCCCTCTCTGCGATGCTAAAACTCCCTATCCTCTTTCTGCTCACCTTAGCCATTTGTGCCCCGTCGCTTCACTTTTTCAATATCCTCTTTGGCTCCAAACAGACCATTTTGCAAACCATCGCCCTAATCCTGACAGCCATTTCAACTTCTTCCGTGCTATTGTTTAGCCTTGCCCCCATTACGCTGTTTTTCCTGCTGACCAACAGCAGTTATCAGTTCTATAAACTGCTCAATGTGGTGTTTTTTTTGATCGCAGGTTTATTGGGCGCGGTCTTTCTCCGACAGGGAATGCACGTTGTCACCGAGTTGGAAGGCGACGAAGGTATCCAAACGCGCCGCATGATCTTTTACCTGTGGGTACTAGTCTATGGGTTTGTGGGAAGTCAGATGGCTTGGACAATTAGTCCTTTTATGGGGAATCCGAACGATTCTTTTATGCTGATGAAACCGCTGGGTGGCAATGTCTACGCCGATATTTTTAAGGCGCTTCAAGAGTTGCTTGAATCCTAAAACTGGGTTGTATCTTGGTGAAAAGACTCTGTACAATGGGGTCTATGCCGCCCTCCAAACGTATTCGCCCCATTGGACAGCCTACTCGTGGCAAGACCGCCCTGAATCGTCTGCGCCAAGTAGATGTCTATATCGCCCTGACCCGTTCTGCATATCTGACAGGTATATCCCCGTTGGTGGTAGATGTTGGCTATGGAGCACAGGCATGGACAGCCATTGAAATGTGGGAGCGCTGGCTGTCTTTTAATCCTAATCTACGCTTGCTAGGCCTTGAGATTGACCCCGAACGGGTGGCGGCGGCCCAACCCTATTCACAACCTAACGTGCTTGATTTTCGCCTCGGTGGCTTTAACTTGGCAGATGTATTGGGGGGTGAAAAAGCAACGATCATCCGAGCCTATAACGTACTGCGCCAATATGATGAAGAGGCCGTCACCGATGCCCTTTACAAAATGGCGCAGGGGTTAACCATCGGGGGAATATTGATTGAAGGCACCTCCACCCCCAGTGGCAATATCGTCGCGTTTGATGTCTATGAAAAAATGACCAACGGGGCATTGACCCATCGAGAACTGGTATTTGGAACCAATTTCCGCCAGTTGGTTACACCTTTGCAGTTTCAAGCTATTTTGCCCAAGCGCCTGATTCACCATATGCAAGATGAAGGCCCCGCTGCGTTTTTTGAGGCATGGCAGCACTCGCTACGGCTGGCAAAGAGTATGGGTCAAACCGGACAACGCCAACAATGGCAGTTAGCCGCACATTTTTTACACCAGCGGTTTGGCTATCCTATTGATGTTCGACGACGGATTTTGCGGAGGGGGTATATGGGCATACAAGCCAGCCTATTGCCCTAAACCAAATTGAATGAAAGCATTTCAATAGTCAATCTACCTAGCTAGGTTGACTCTTTTTGATTACGTTCGTAACTTGCAAAAGCAGGGTAGTCGCGTTAGAAAAGAAAAGAGTCGGCTGATTTGTGGAAGTTTTCAAATATTCAATTCAGATTCGAGGAGATGATTTGATGTCAAAATCTAAAACCCTAGTAGTCCTCCTGTTGGGCGCACTAGTGATTTCTGGCGTTTCGCTTTCTTCCATTTCTACCCCAGCCAAAGCCCAAGATGGTGGCGAAGCGGTTATCACTCCTGTCGCCTGTGCTGAACCCGGCGAACTCACCATGTGGGTATGGGATGATAACTGGGGCAAGATCATCGGCGATTCGATTAGTGCGTGGGAAGATACTTATTGCCCCGGCGCAGAAGTTGATTTACAAGTGGTGCCTTGGGGTGAATATTGGGACGTACTTACCGCCAATGCTCCTACTGGTGAACTGCCCGATGTTTTTAACATGGCCCAAGACCGCTTCTATTTTTACGCTAAGAATGATGTATTGCTCAATCTGCAACCCTATTGGGATGCGGCAGGCGTAGATACGACCGTATGGGGCACGGGTTTGGTTGATCCGTATCGCTGGGGCGACAACGGTGATTTGTATGCTGGTCCCGTCAACTGGGACACCGTTGCTGTCTTCTACAACAAAGATATGTTCGAGGCCGCTGGTCTGGAACTGCCTACTGCCGATTGGACATGGGATGATTTTGCCGAAGCTGCCCGCGCCCTGACCAACCCCGATGAAGATGTGTATGGCGCTGCGGTTTATATGGAATATCAGGCGGGTTATCCCAACTGGATCGCCGCGACGGGCACAACCCCGGATGTTGAAGCAGGCCAAACGCGCTGCACCTTGCAAGATGAGGGCAGTGTTGAGGCGCTCAATTTCCTCAAGGGCCTCTATGACGAAGGCGTGATGCCAAGCGTTTCCATTGTCGGCGGTAGCTCGGCGGATGATGTTTTCAATTATTGGGCTTCGGGCCGCGTTGCCATGATTACCGGTGGCTCGTGGAAATTGCCGGATGCGCTGAAAATTGAGGACTTTGGTTGGGACGTGGTACAACTACCCAAGCACCCCGAAACAGGCCGCAGCCGTTCCATTTTGCACGCGGTTGGGTATGTCGCCAATCGTCAGACCGCCAATCCCGATTTGGCCGCTAACTTGATTCTATATCTGGTCAGTGATGAAGGTCAGAAATTCTTTGCCGAAGCGGGTGGTGTCGCGCCAGCCAATCCCAGCCCGGAATTACAACAAATGTGGATTGATTCCTTCGGCGACACGGACGTTAACGTACAGACCTTTGTAGATGCCACTGTTGATTCGCAAGGTGTCACGGTCTTTGGTGAAATTTGGGACGCGATCAATACCGAAATCGTCCTCAATATCTTTGATTTAGGTCTGAGTGTTGAAGAGGCCACTCAACTGGCGTGCGAATTTATTGACACGCAGTTACCTGAATAACCTTTCGTAACGCAAACACTTGCGAGGGGATGGTGTAACAACTGTCCCCTTTATCATCTTATCAACCTATGTCATCATTTCTCAATCTCTTTGGAAAGACCCCGCTGACCCGCCGCCGTGCGCTGTGGGGTCTGCTGCTGATTGCGCCCAATACCATCGGCCTCTTTCTCTTTTTTGGCTGGCCGATTCTGCAATCCTTCCGCCTCTCCTTTTATGAGTGGAACGCCTTTAACACGCCGCGTTTTGTGGATATTGAAAATTTCCAGCGGCTCTATGACGACCCCATGTTCCGTAAAGCGCTCACCAATACGCTCAAATTGGTTGGTTTTGTCGTGCCGTTGGAGATGGGGCTGTCGTTGAGCCTCGCGCTTTTGCTGAATCAACGGCTACGTGGACGTATCCTCTTCCGCACCATCTATTTTCTACCCGTTGTGACCTCTACCGTTGCTGCCTCGATTGTCTGGGCATTTGTGTTTCAGCGGCGCTATGGTTTGATGGCAGCCGCGCTGGAGCCGTTCGGGTACGGTGATCTTAACTGGTTGGTAGACCCAGATTTAGTGCTTTTCCCGATCGTAGTTGTCACAGTTTGGCAGCGCATTGGTTTTGATATGGTGTTGTTCTTGGCGGGTCTACAAAATGTGCCGCGTGTGCTGCATGAAGCCGCCATGATTGATGGGGCAAATCGTTGGCAGCGTTTTCGGCATGTCACCTTGCCCATGCTTTCGCCGACCACATTCTTGATTTTGACATTGGCAACGATTAGCAGTTTCCAAATTTTCGATCAGGTCTATATCATGACCTCCCGCACCATTCGTGGGGGGGTTGGCGGAAGCGCCCGCACCTTATCGCTCTATTTATATGAGAGCGGCTTTGGTCAAAGTTCTGACTATGGCTATGCCTCCGCGATTGCCTTTATCCTCTTTATGATTATTTTGGGTATCACAATTTTGCAGTTGATCGCCCAACGCCGCTGGGTGTATTACGAAACGGAGTCGGGAGAATGATGCAAAAAGCTGCCCGCGATATTCCCCCTTCCTACGAGCGGGTGCCGATTCCTCTACAGGTGATAAGCTACGTCCTTTTATTCTTGGGAGCGGCCATTATGCTGCTGCCGTTTGTATGGATGGTCTCGACGGCCTGTAAACCACCCCAAGAACTGACGCGCATTCCCGTGACCTTCATTCCCGAAAATCAGGTCTGCCGCGCGAACCTAGATGGGCTGTATGATCGGGTGCCGCTGTTTAACCGATACCTGCTCAATTCGGCGCTGACGACAGCCGGACGTACTTTAGGTCAGTTGATTACGTGTTCGCTGGCGGCCTATGGGTTTGCACGCTTCAAATTTCCGGGCCGAAATATTCTATTCGCGCTGTGTCTGGCCCTGTTGATGGTGCCCCTACAGGCGTTCATCATCCAAGAATTTATTTTGATTAACGACTTGGGTTGGCGGGATACTTTTTATGCCTTGATTGTGCCGGGGACATTTAGCGCGTTTGCCCTGTTTTTGCTGCGTCAAGCCTTTCTGCAAATTCCCATTGAGCTTGAAGAAGCTGCCATGATTGATGGGGCCAACCCGCTACAAATCCTGATTTACATCACTCTGCCGCTTTCCGTACCAGCATTGGCGGCGTTCGGTGTGATTACCGTACAGGCGGCGTGGAACGATTTCCTGTGGCCGTTGATTGTCTCCTATTCTCCCGAAACGCGCGTACTGCCCGTCGGGTTAAGTTTTTTGATCGGACAGCGCAACACCCCCTTTAACCTTTTGATGATGGGGTCGTTTTTGGGCACATTGCCGATGCTGATTCTGTTTATTTTGCTGCAACGCTATTTCATTGAGGGAATTTCGATGTCAGGGGTGAAACGATGAAATTGGCTTTGATTGGCGGGGGGGGAGTCCGTGCGCCCGAATTTGTGCGTGGGGCGTTGGCCTTTGCCGCCGATTTGGATTTAAAAGAACTGTGGCTGATGGATATTCAAGCTGAACGATTGAACATCATCGCCCCCTTATGCCAAGAAGTGGCTGGTAGTCATTTTCGGGTCATTGCTACCCAAAATTTGGATGAGGCCCTGCGTGGGGCGTCCATGATTGTGACCACCATTCGCGCCGGATTTGAACAGGGGCGGGTGCTGGATGAGCGTATTGCCCTTAAACATAATGTGATTGGGCAGGAAACAACCGGGCCGGGTGGTTTTGCAATGGCGATGCGGAGTGTTCCTGCGCTGATTGAAATCGCTGCCCGTGCCGAGGCGTTAGCTCCCACCGCATGGACATTCAATTTTACCAATCCGGCGGGGCTGGTGGCTCAAACACTGCATATGGCAGGCTATCGGCGTATTGTCGGCATTTGCGATAGTGCCAATGCTGCTCAACATGAGGTGGCAGCGTGGCTGAAGGTGGATAACGATGCCGTCAAAACCGAAGTGTTTGGACTTAATCATCTCTCATGGGCACGACAGGCAATGGTCAATGGGCGGGATGTTTTGCCGGAAGTGTTGGCCGATGATGCCTTTATCCAAGCGACCCACTTGCGGTTTTTTGGTGGGCCGTTCGTCCGGCGGATGGGCATGTTCTTGAATGAGTACCTCTTTTATTATTACCTGCGCGATGTCGCCCTCAGTCGCTTACAAGATGAAGAAATTACACGCGGCGAAGAGGTGCAAATGTTGAATCAACGACTATTTGAATCGTTGCAGGGATTATCTCCCAAAGACGCATTTGCGACTTATGATGCTTATAACCTTCGCCGCAGTGCCAGTTACATGGCGGCTGCCGAAGCGGATGAAGCCCTACGTGAGGCCCGTTCCAATCCGACCCAAGATGTCAGGCCCGTGCATCAGCAGCAAATGGTTGGAGGCTATGCGGGGGTCGCGTTGCGGACGGGCTTGGCCCTGACGCAAAATCGCCCCTTGCGAATTGGCCTCAATGTGCCCAATGGGACTTCGATTCATGGAATGCGGCCCGATGATGTGGTGGAAGTGACTTGCGAGGTGGATGGCAGTGGCATTCATCCGATTTATATCGGCGACATCCCCGAATCTCATTATTTATTGATGCGGACGGTTAAACACTATGAGCGTTTGGCGGCGACGGCCATCCTCAAACGTGATAAGATGATAGCAGTGGAAGCAATGGCGGCCCATCCATTGGTCGGGTCGTATCCATTGGCTGAGACACTGGTAAATGAATACATCGCAGCACACAAACTTGAGGGTTGGCATTAAAGCAATGTTTCCCCATTTTGATATTGTCTGTATCGGTGACTATTTTTTTGACCTGATCTATACCGGACTGCCTGAATTTCCTGAGTTGGGCCGTGAAATCCACAGCCAAGATGTCACGTCAACTGGTGGCGCAATGTTTATCACCACCACCTCGCTACGTCGGTTGGGGGTCAAGGTTGGGTGGCCCGCCATTTTTGGGACGGACTCCTATAGCCATTTTGTCAAGGAATTGGCGCAACAGGAAGGGATTGACCTGAGTCTTATCAAAGAAATCCCCTGCCCCTATCGGCGCATTACGACCTCATTGCCCCTGCACGGTGAACGGGCCTTTGTGACCTATGTAGATCAAGAACCCGAAGAACGCGATATCCATCGGCTGCACAGTCTCGACAGATGCACCTTCGATCACTTGCATGTCGGAGGTTTACATACCCTTGAGCAGTTACCCGATCTGCTAAAAATCGCTAAAGAACGCGGCGCAACCACGTCTACCGATTGCCAAGACGTACCTCAGTTGTATCGAAGCAGTTGCGAATGGCGGGAACTGTTGCGCTATGTAGACATCTTTATGCCCAACATGCGGGAAGCCATGATGATTACCCATCGAGAGGATGCCCGTGATGCCGTTTGGCGATTGCTGGAATGGGTCAATATTGCGGTGGTTAAAGATGGTGCCAACGGGGCGTGGGTGGGTCATGCAGATGAAGTTGTTCATGTGCCCGCGTTCAAGACCGGAACCGTGGTGGATACGACGGGTGCAGGCGATTGTTTTAATGCAGGTTTTCTCTATGGATACCTCATTGAAAAAGCCCCTTTAGCCCGATGTGTCCAGTATGGCAATATCTGTGGAGGCTGTTCGGTCACCGGAGTGGGTGGTGCAACAGCGGCCCCAACGCATGAACAGCTATTGATCCATATGGTGTATTACAGCGATTAAATATCGAAAACCCAAATCTGTTATACAATAAGACTGATCCAAAATTCGGGTAATTATTAGGAGAATCTACTTTGAGACAGGGACAGGTTCGTTTTAGTCGCTGGACGGCTTTATTAATCGTCCTAACTGTTGTTTTAAGTCCATTAACTCCGGCATTATCCCATGACCCAGACCATATCAGGAGTTTGGCACAGCAAGGCGGTGGTAAGGGTGGTTCGCAGGGGACAACCGAAACACCCAAGCAGGCCACCGACCAATGGGCCGTCGAATTGCAGGCAGGCGTGAATCCCGATAAGTTTGCCCGTGACAATGGGTATGAATTTCTCGGTCAAATCGCCAATTTACCCAATATGTATTTATTCCGTATTCCCCAAACCGACACTCGACTCGATCGGGCGGGTCAGGCGTTTGGCACTCTGACTCGTTCACCTAATGTCGTGTGGTTTGAACAGCAGATCGCTCGCCAGCAAAGTAAACGCCCCGTGCCAAGTGATCCCGGCCTCGGCAATCAGTGGCATTTGATTAACACGGGCCAAGGCGGCGGCACGGTGGGCGAAGATGCCAATTTGACGGGGGCATGGAATTTGGGTTTTGATGGCAGTGGGGTGTTAATTGGGGTAGTGGATGATGGCCTTGATACTACCCATCCCGACATCGCCCCCAATTACAATGCCAACGCCAGCTATGACTATAACTTCAACGACCACGACCCCAATCATACTTTAGCAGGTGATGGACACGGGACATCAGCGGCAGGTGTGGCAATGGCAAATGATGATTCCAGCGCCGGGTCGTGCGGGGTTGGCTCGGCCTATAACGCCCAAGTCGCTGGCTTGAGGTTGATTAGTGCGGGTTCGACGGACGCCCAAGAAGCCAATGCGATGGCGGATGCCCTTGCAACGACGCCCGGTGTGGTGCAGATTTCTAGCAATAGTTGGGGGCCAAATGACAGCGGCACCGTTTTGGAAGCCCCCGGCCCCTTGACGATAGCGGCGTTCCAAAATCAAACCACTAATGGTCGCGGCGGACGCGGCACGATTTTTGTGTGGGCGGCTGGTAATGGTGGCAATGCCGACGATGCTGGCGCGGATGGGTATGCCAGTTCCCGCTACACCATCGCGGTATCTGCCACGACCAACACTGGGGTACGATCCAGTTACAGTGAACCGGGGTCAGCCATCGTGGTGAATGCTCCTAGCAGTGGCGGGTCGTTGGGTATCTACACGACTGACCGACAGGGGAGTGCTGGCTATGAACCCGGCAACTGTACACCGGACTTTGGCGGAACTTCTTCGGCAACGCCATTGGTATCGGGCATTGTGGCGCTAATGCTGCAAGCCAACCCCAATCTGACATGGCGTGACGTACAGCATATTTTGATTAACACCGCCGAGCGTAATGACCCCACCAACAGCAGTTGGTTATTAAATGGCGCGAATCGCTATTACAGCCATTATTATGGGTTTGGGCGCGTAAATGCGGAAGCAGCGGTCTCGACTGCGTATAACTGGACAAATATGCCCCCCGCCGTCAGCCAAACCTCTGGGGTGATTAATGTCAACGTGGCGATTCCAGAAAACCCAACCGGAGTGTCGAGTACCTTTAATGTCTCAAATTCGACTATTTCCCGGCTTGAACATGTGGAAGTCATTTTCAATTCTACTCATCCCTATCGCGGGGATTTGTCTGTTACGCTCACGTCACCACGTGGCACAGTTAGCCAGTTGATCAGGTCTCGCGGCATTCCCGATAGCGGCGACAACTTTGTCAATTGGACGTTCATGAGTGTGCATTTCTGGGACGAAGACCCGAACGGTACATGGACAATTACCGTGCGAGATAATGCCTCTCAAGACCTCGGCACATTCGGTTCATGGCAGTTAACCCTGTATGGCACGCAGGACACCGACACGTTGGCACTGTTTAATACCTCCAATGGTCAGGTGAGCCTACTCGAAACCGTCCAAGATTTGCCCGCCAGCACCACCTATAATACGTTTGCTTCCGGCGGCCCCGCGCCAACCATCAATGGGCAGTGGGTCATGGGCGACTGGAACGGCGACGGCATCAAAACCCCCGGTGTTTATGCCTCGAATGGAGTCTTCTATACGACCAATACCCTCGGTACTACCCCTGCCGTCTCTTGGACAGGCACTTGGTTTGGCTTGTTTGGCCGTCCAGCCGTGGTGGGGCGCTTCAGTTCAGGCAGTCCCAATGACTGTTTAGGAGTCGTAGACAGCGGCAACTTCCCACCCTATGGCACGGCCTATGCCTTGTATTTCACCTGCAATCTCGCGGGGGGCGCTCCACCCTTAACCTTCCAGTGGTTGAGTGTGCTGCTGCCGGATTCGCAGGGGCACACCGGTACAGCCCAATTCGCGGCGGGTGACTTTAACAATGACGGGGTGGACACCATTGCCATCCGGCGGAGTGCCTTTATCGCATTTACCAACACGCCACCGACTACCTTGTTGTCAGCCTTTGACCTTGCCCAATATATTGGCACCCCCAGCGCCAATGATTATGGCTATTTCGTCTCCGGTGACTGGAATCGAGACAGTATAGATAGCTTTGGGTTGTTCTATCAAAACGGATATTTCTATCGGCGCAATGATGTCTCTTGGAACACGGGAATTTATCAGTTGCAGCGGGTGGGGAGTCCCATTGGTGCAAGCAGCATTCAGGTAGCCTCATGGCGGAATGGTACGGCGACGGGTTTTAATGCGGGTGAGGCAACAGGCGAAACACCCAACACATCCGCCAACCTCGTGCATCGCTTGATCGAATCAGACGACCCATTGGTTGCACAGACAGGTCAATGGAGTTTCCAATCGGCCTCCTCCGCCAGTGGTGGTGGTTATCTCTACAGTAGCGGCAGTCTGGACGATGTGCTGACGCTCGAATTTGAGGGCACGTCGCTGGAAGTGATCTATCTGCAAGGCCCAAGCCTCGGCACATTCACGATTGTAGTGGATGACGTGGCGGTGCGTACTATCATTGCCACCAGCAGCGACCCAGCCTTTAATGTCCGCAGCAGCATCAACTATCTGGAACCGGGGTCACACACCCTACAGATTGTTCCGGTGCGGGGTGTCATTGCCGTGGATGCTTTTGATGTGATCGTTGCAAACTAACCCCGCCACTCGCGGTAAATATTTCAGCCATCCGTACTCTACGATTCATCTACGGGTGGCTGATTTTATTCTCTGTTATAAAAAATTAAATGTATTTAATTGGCATTATTTGGGGAGTGAGTTATAATGTGCTAGAAATACTACTCATTTCGCAAACAGGACTTTGGGAGCCATGAAAAAAAGATACACCCCCCCCATATTGAGGGCAGTTATTTTCGTTTCCGCCATTGTTTTTGTTGCCTCACTGTTTTCTGCTAACCCCGTTGTTTATTCTGACAACCCTGCAAGACTAATTGAATCAGACGACCCACTGGTGCTGCGACAAGGAAATTGGACGGCGCAAGCAGCATCGGGGGCGAGTGGTGGCAGCTATCTTTACAGCAGCAGTCCAGACGATGTATTGACACTGTATTTCACCGGGACGACCATTGAAGTCGTTTATGTTGCAGGCACAACACTGGGCATTTTAGCGCTTGAGGTGGACGGGACAGTGCTGCGTTCGGTCATTACCACCGCTGAAACCACCCAATTCGGCAGTCGCACGAAAATTGATTACCTGACTGACGAAGGCCATACATTGCGGGTTTATGCTTCACAGGGCGTTATTGCGGTGGATGCGTTTTACGCTAATATCTCTTTGGGTTATAAACCTCCTTTGCAAGACTATACTGATTTGACTTCAATCTCTTCCGATAAAGAACCTCGTTTGGCTTTGTTATGTGATTCAGGCAATCAAACAGTATTGGTTTCTCGTGCAACTGGTACACCTGGTACATCAGGGAACGATAATTCCTATGATCCATCAATTTCATATGACGGAAGGTATGTAGCATTTAAGCCACTAGTCGAAAAAGATGAGCGAGTGAGGTAGACTGGAGGGCATGAGCCGACGAGTCAACTTTCACCTTACCGACGAACAGCTTGCCGAGATCGAGCAAGCAATTAATGGGTCGCCGTATCC
>JABFGB010000028.1 GCA_013112715.1 Chloroflexota bacterium | reverse complement strand
ATAAAGCGGCGAAGCGCCAGTTTGGTAGGGTGCGGGCGGCGGGGTAAAACCTGTCGGGGCCACACCTGCCGTGTTATTTTGGAAGGGCGCAGTGGGCGGCTGATATTGTACAGGGTTATAGACCCCGGTGTTTTCAGGTAGAGGTGGCGGCGGTGGAACGACCCCCAAACGACCCGTACTCGGTGCTTCTGGCAACGACATCGGCGGCGGGGTTGAGCCAGCAGGCGCAGGCGAATATGGTTGCTGGGGAGTATAGGTCGGCACACTTGGCGGTTGTGGGGCAAATCCACCCGCAGCACCCGGTGCAGGGGTGTACGGCTGTGACAAGGTTGGCTGTGGGCCTGTGGCCGATGGTGACTGCCCATAGGCTGGTGGAAAACCTTGTTGTGGCGGCTGTTGCCCATAATTAGGAACGGCAGATGGTTGCTGACCATAGGCAGGCGGCGTAGCTTGAGGTTGCTGTCCATAAGCGGGAGTCCCATATGGCGCGGTGTACTGGGGCTGTCCATACTGTGATTGGACAGCAAACGGTGATTGGCTGTATTGGGCCTGATTGGTTAATTGACGCATCCGAGGATCCATCAGGCGGCGAATTTGGTCGCGGGTGAGTGGCCCACGCAGATAGGACATCGCCCAACGGGTATGCAGTAAAATTGGGCCGCTGGGATCATGCACATTATTCATGACAAACACACGCGGGTCAACCGATGAGATTAGCTTATCCAGTGTTTCAAGATTGAGTTGATTTTCGGCGCTGGAAACAGTCGCCAAGCCATCTAACACCTTTTTCTTATCATTCTCAGTTTGCAAACGACCAATAAACCACGTCCCAGCATTAGAGAGGCCTTTATAATCCAAATCACCGGGGTTTTGCGTCGCCAATACTACCCCAATCCCGAACGCGCGGCCTTGTTTCAGCAAGCGCAGCAGGGGTTCTTTGGTCGGCGGGTTCTTGGGATAGGGCGGCAAATGACCATAAACCTCGTCAATGTACAAGATGGCTCGCAAGCTGGTCGTACCACTCATGGAACGCATGGTAGCCAAAATATTTTCCAGCAGCAACGTCATAATAAACGTGCGTTCGGCGTCGCTGAGGTGGGCGATATAGAAAATATTGATACGCGGCTTGCCCTGCGGCGTATACATCAAATATTGCAGGTCAAGCGGTTCACCCCGCAGCCAACTTTGGAAACTGGGTGAGGCAATAATGTTGTTCAGTTCCATCGCCAGCTTAAAGCGCTCTTTTTCGGGAAAAAAGCTGTCTATATCCAGCACACCAAGTTTGTTAAAGGGTGGTTGCTGCACCTGCACAATGATGTCTTGCAGATTCAGGTCAATGCCCCCACGCCACGCATATTCAAATAAGTTGGAAATCAAGACATGTTCGCGGCTGTTGACGGCATTGGGGGTTTTCATCCCGGTCAGTGCCAACAAAGCGGTGGTGATTCCTCGAATGCGTTCGCGGTGATATTCTTCGTTGCTGTCCCAACCTTCACGTGGGGCGTGCATGGCGTCCAAAATGCTGACAGGTAAACCCGCATCCGAACCGGGGGTGTAGATGCTAAATTCAGCGGCATTCTTGAGCGCTGCAATCCGCTGTGGGCCGATACCCCAACTGCTTAACCCTTCACGCCAGCGCTGCGAAATATCACGGGAATATTCACTGAGTTCCAGCCCTGCCCGCCGCGCATCATCTACATTGACCCAAGGGCCAAAATCTTCGGGACGCAGTTCGGGAAAGGTCAGCAGCAAATTGGTGATGTCCCCTTTGGGATCAATGATAATCGCCGGGAGGCCATCTAGGGCGGCTTCTTCCAAAAGGGTAATGCACAGGCCGGTTTTGCCACTGCCCGTCATCCCCACTACGACAGCGTGGGTAGTGAGATCACGCGAATCATAATAGACCACATCGTCTAATAAGCGACCAGCATTGGGGTCATATTGACGACCCATGTAAAACGTTGTAGGGGCTTCAATAAAGGGCATAACGTTATCGCCTCACTTGTTGACTATCTGGGGCAAAACTAACAGCACCAAAACATGACTCTACCACAATTCCAATAATATCACGAATTGGACACCAGCACATATATTCTATCTAAGAAAACCCCGAAAGATGGGGGGCGAGTGAATTGCTATGAGATTTCTATGGCTTTTAGGCGCTCAAAAGCATCGCGGATGGCGTTAAGTTGTTCACTACTTTCAGGCAATTCACCATAGCGCACCGCAACATAGGCATCGGTAATCAGACGAATTTCGGTCTCGCCGCCGGGGAAAGCATGTCCTAACGAACGGCGGTATTCATTCGGCGTTTCAGCCTTGCGACGGGGAAACCCGCGTTTTTCTGCAAGGCTTGCCATCCGGGAGTATGTCCAGCGTACCGAAAGCGCCGTCAACAAATCGCGCCCTCCCCCAAATTGACGCATGAGGTTTAGAGCCTCCCCGATGCGGCGTAAGCGGTTGCCTAGTCCTTTACGAATATCGGCCATAATCTCTCGCCGATCTAAGAGTTCGCTGTCCTCGTCGGAGAATAATTCAGCATCGCGCAAGAAAAACATCATCAGCCAGAAAAACAGAGGAATTACGACACACAATAATACAAAGCCGATTCCGATACCCGTCCCAACAAAATCAAAAACATCAGCCACGATATTTTCACCAGTGCCCTGCGCGGGTTCGTCTACGACGGGGCCACCTTCAATTGTGCCAATATTATCTTCCTCCGACTCTGATATTAGGATTTGTGAGGCAAGATAGGCAAAGGGGATGGTCAGTGCCAGCGCCAACCCGACACAACCCACAAACATAGACATATTAATGACCACACGAGCCATCGCCATAACCAGCATCAGCGTCAAAAGCCCTGTAATAACCCACGACGCCTTTTCTCGATCCACACCCGATAACAGCATAGCAAACAAAAACCCGATGGTGACGATCACCACCACCGCTAATGTGAGAAAGCCAAACCATGTCAGGCCAAAACGTGCCCGTTGCGTATCATCCTCGACTTTCAGATTAGTTGACCGGGATAAGGCAGTTGAGAGCAGTGAGGCGGTAAAAAACAAAGGCAGCACCACCACAAATTGGTCACTGACCGTGCGGGAACTCAGCCCGCCAAAAACAAAAAAAGCCAAAATGCCAATCCGCATCTGGGTACTAACGGCGGTCATATTGATATAGAGACGTCCGAGTGAAAAAGCCCGCTGCCAAAACAACAGGACTAATGGTGCAATAAAAAAGGTGATGGGAATGCTGGATCCAAAAAAATTAAAGGCTCTGACAAAATTTAAATCTATGCTGTCACCCGTTTCCCGGAGAATGGGCATAAGGGATACAGTGACCAACAAGCCAATGAATGTGCCCAGCAGCAGCATACGAAATTGGGCATAGGCCGGTTTTCGCATCCGCATCATGTAGCGGCGCAGCAGCAGTGAAGGCATAAAATTGATGCCCACGAAAATCAGTGTATACCCCATCTGAGTTGGCAGGACTGATCCAAACTGTTTCTTAAAAAAGTCGTGAATCCACATCAAAACGACGGAAATCCACATAACATGGGACAGACCCATTAGAATATAAGTGGCCTCACGCCGCCAGACGACACGAGAGGGCTTGAATTTAAAAGTCGGGCCTACCGCGTCTACTCGGACATCAAAGGCTGACATGTTCGGCCTCCTGCGTTTTTTGGGCTTCTTGTTCGGCAAGCTGACGCAAGAACCGCTGACGGGGGGTTTCGTGGCTCTCCTCAGTCGTCAACGGGGTTGCCAACGCAAGGGCATTATTTAGGTTCTCTTCCATCTCATCCGGCTCATCAAAGACGATGGGTAGATGATACATAGGGATTCCATGCAGTTCGTTAGGCTTCTTTTTGCCAAGATTCACCCACGTCACCCGGCGCCCGCTGTCTCGTAGGCGTAAACTGGAGGTGGCAATCATCTCACTGATGAATGGCGTAATCATGACCATTGTTGCACCAATCGGCAGGCGCGGGCTTTCTTGCAAGACAAATCGTCCAAACTCAGCCGTGACAAAATAATTAACCCCGGCCAGCGCCTCTAGGATTTTGGATAATTGGTCGGTGCGGCGGCTTGGCTGCACCCGAAAGGATTGGTCGGAACGGGCCAACGCCCCATTACAAATCAGGCCAACTGCGTAGTTTTGTTCAACAGCCCATTTCGCAATCGAAGCAGTGACCATCAGGGTATATTCGGTCATATCCGGCCAAAAACCCCGCCAATGCGTCTCAAAGCTGGCGATATTCACCGCCAAGACGATGCTTGCCCCGCGTGTGGGTTCATACAGCTTGGTCTGCAATTGCCCGGTACGAGCGGTGGCTTTCCAATGGATTTGACGGAAGGTATCTTGGGGTTGATAGTCACGCACACCGATCACCCGATGGGGGTCTTCAAAGAGCCGCCGCTGAACCCGCCGATCCCCAAAAGGGTCGTGCAGCGGGAAACCCAGTTGATCGAGTGATTTAACTTCAGGATAGACAATGAGGTAATCCTCACGCCCTTTAGAGGTACGCAGGCGCTCAAATAGGCCAAACGGATCACCCGAGAGCATATTGACCGGGCCAAGTTCATATACCCCGCGTTTTTGGGCCATTAATTCGTAGCGCCGCCGAATACGCTCATACCAGCGGAGGGCATAGGCATTCGTAAGATAACCCGTGTTGGGGTCGCCTTCACTTTCGGACATGGCCGCCGAACGGGTTGGAGGAAAGCCAGTAGGCCATGTATCCTGTACTTGCAACCATGTGACAGGCAGCCATTTTTTGTTCTCGATGGTGATTTCGACCTCGGTGGTTTCGCCGGGGAAAGCATGGGTATGGTGCAGTTTGCGGCGATAGGTCAAATTGATAAGGGTGTTACGACTCCAAAGCCACGCAATCGTAATGGTCACGAGCATAAACGCCGTCATTGCCATCAGGGCGCGATTATTGGCGGCGATGGAGATGAGGAACGCGAGTACCGCCATGCTCACCCAACGATGATTGAGCAGTGCTCCAACCGTATCGCCGGGGTGGAGTTCATGTTCCTTCGCCGATAATTCTTTTAGTTCCTCTTCGCGCTTTTCCCGCTGAATCTGGATTTCGCGCTCATTGGTAGGCTGTTGTAAAAACGTCATCTAAAAATTACTTTTCTACCCAAGTCTCGGAAAAAGCCATAAAAGCGGTGCAGCGCGGCCAATTGGGGTCACTCAAATCACTCCGCACCTGACCTTCAATGGCTTGACCATTGACAACAATCGAGCCAGTTTTGCAGGGGCAGATGACTGTATAGACATCGTGTTTGGTCTCGCCATTTAGCCCGGTGGTTAACTGCGGCACATGAAATAGTCGTTGGGCAAGGGCCTCATCCCATGTCAAGATAAGATGGTCATTGGTGCTGTAGACCACTACCCGATGATAACGGCGACTGTCCATTTCTTGAACAAAACGGGCCTGCGTCAATTGGATTTGGGGCCACCCCCGCCCTTGAAAATCTTCAAAATGCTGGACAAAGGTATCCGCCAGCCAGCGCCCCAACTCAAAATTATCAGTATAGATGCCTTGCAGCATGGGGGTATTGGGGGTGTCAGATTCGACATAGACAACTAGCGCGTTGCCGATGCCGTATGGCGAAAACGTGCAGCGCCAATAACTTGCCAGTGCGATGAGTTGTTCCGTACCTAGGCGATACAATTTCATTTCCGGGTTTTCACCACAGAAAATGATACGGCCTTGAATGGATGGCATAACCGCGCTCCACTAATCTACCGGAACGGCGACGGAATCTACAATATCTGCCACAATTTCGTGGGCCGTGCGTCCACGTAGTACGGTCTGAGGGCTGACCATGACCCGATGGGTTAAGACATAGGGTGCAAGGAATTTCACATCATCAGGCAGCACATAATTCCGACCATCAATCGCGGCCCATGCTTGACTGATGCGGTAGAGGCCAAGAGTGGCTCGTGGGCTGCCCCCTAAATCCAATTCAGGTTGCTCGCGGGTGGTGCGGATGGTATTGACGATATAATTTTGCACCGCCTCCCCCACACGAATTTCTCGCACCTGCCCAACAATTTCCATGATTTCGAGCGGGCTACTGACCTCGCCTAAAGTCATCATCGGGTCATTGGAACGATAGCGTGTCAGGATTTTATTTTCCTCTTCCTCAGATGGGTACCCCACCGACAAACGAATAAGGAAGCGGTCTAGTTGGGCTTCGGGGAGAGGAAACGTACCTTCCAATTCAATCGGGTTCTGGGTCGCCAAGACCATAAAGGGCCGTTCTAAAATATGGGTCTGGCTTTCGAGGGTGACTTGGCGCTCCTGCATTGCTTCTAATAAGGCGCTCTGGGTCCGCGGCGTGGCACGGTTGATTTCATCGGCCAACACGATTTGGGTCATAATCGGGCCGGGTCGGAATTCAAATTCTTGCTGTTTTTGGTTGAAATAATAAAGGCCGGTGACATCTTGGGGGAGCAGGTCGGGGGTAAATTGGATACGCTGGAAACCACACCCCAACGACTGGGCCATTGCTTTTGCCAGCGTGGTTTTGCCTGTCCCCGGCACATCTTCTAATAAGATATGCCCTTCGCTGAGTAGGCAGGCAATGGCGAGATTTATGACTTCCGTTTTCCCAACAATCACCTGCTGGACATTTTCACGGATACGAGCGGCAACTTCCGCAATGGACATGAATTACTCCTTAAAAATCAAAAACAAAAATTTAAATAGGTTGGCCTCACACCGGAGGCCAAGGATAACTTGGGCCGGGGCCGGGGTGTGGATATTTTTTGGTGGTCAATAGCCGATTCCCCCGCTTATTGATTGCCTCAATTTCGTCTGGTTCCAGTAATTTTTGCAGTGTGATGGTCAATTCATCCGCTGTATTACACAAAGTCTCCACTACCCGACTGACATCTTGCAACAGTTCATCGGGGATCGGCTGCCCAGCAAAATCCCAGATTACGGTGCGGAGTTTGGGATAGGGATGGAAACAAATGCCATGATCTATGCCCCAGATTTTGCCCTGCGCATCCACCAAGACATGCCCACCCTTGCGATCCGCATTGTTAACCAAACAGTCAAAGAGCGCCATCATCAACAACTGGGGGACAAAACTGTCATCCAACGAAAAATAGTTGATTTCGGCGTCGTGCTGGATGAATAATTGCAATGATCCTACACCCTCTGGCCCATCCTGACGCAGCACCGTCGGCGGGACAATCCGCCAATCCAGCGCTTCCGAAACAATAAATGCGGCCACTTCCCGATAACATAACGTACCATCCGGGAAATCCCATAACGAACGCTCGCCGCTTTGGGGTTTATAAATCGCCAATGTTTCAAGTTCGTCGTCTTTGACCTGCACCACCGTTGTATAGTTGGTAGACCAGCGCAGACGCCCCATGCCCCGCTTGATTTTGCCATGCTGAAGCAGCTTCATGACCCGTTCAATTTCCACCACTTGGCTGTCATCGTCATCGGATGGTGGAACATCATTGGGTGGCTGCGGTTGGTCATTAGAAGTAGGTGGAATGTCGTCGCTCATGATGATGTTCCCCGGCTTACAATACTCGCTCAAAAGAAATTCGGTTCGGTTACGTCCAGTAATGAATGATATGTCCGTTCGATTTGGGATCGGCGCGGCCTGCTTCGACCACTGCTAGGGTATGCTGACAAAGGGCATCAAATTGGTCACGGCGTCCCCACAAACGCACTACACTCGGCTGAAGGAGTTCCGGGTCTTCGCCTTCCTCAATACTCATCAATTCTTGGGCGACCATGATGATAAGGTCTTGCACCGGGTCATAACCGAGGCCAATTTGGGCAATGCGGAAACGGGGTTCAACCGGATCACGCAGTTCCATATTCATCTCTTTAAGATTGACACGTCGCTGAATTAGAGTTGGGAAGCGTTTGTAGAGGTCGGTCAGCATTTCTTCAATCGCTTCGGCAATGCGACGGGCCTGTTCTTTTTCGAGGGTCAGCGTCACAATCTGCGACCCCTGTCCGGCCTGAATGTTAAATTGACGGCGACCTTTGGGGCCAACCGTACCAAGTGTGATAAAGTCAATTGGGTTCAGTTCAATTTCGGAAAAGGCCATAGGGCATCCTTTGGCAAGCGTGTTAAATATACTTTGACGCCGATTCTGGCGCGGGTATGGGCTGGGGGCGTTCTTCGGATTTGGGCAGGTGGCTGGTATCATTTATGACATCCACCGTCGGACGATTTTCCGCTAAGAGTAACACCGAAATCGAGGCAGGTGAAATATTTAGCCGCTGATACATATCCAAGTGCATTCCCAAATAGTAAGCCAGAATAAGCTTGATAATATCACTGTGCGAAACGACTACGACAGTACCATTTTCATGACGTTCCACTAGCTTTTCCATCACCTCAACCGCCCGTGATTGGGCAGCGCGGATGGTTTCCCCATGGGGAAACTGCATACGTGAGGGGTAATGCTGCACGGTATACCAGCGCCGTTTTTGGTTGAGTTTGCGAAGCTCCCCGCCCTCCCATTTACCATAACGCAATTCACCGATTTTTTCCTCTAGTTGCAAATTCAACTTGGGGTGATATTCCAGAATGGCTTCGGCGGTTTCGACGGTGCGTTCTAGGGGGCTGCTGTAAATGGCAGTGATGGGGACATCCTCCAACCGTTTTCCGGTGGCGGCGGCTTGGGCAAGTCCTTCCTCATTGAGATGCACCCCCGGCGTCCACCCCGCAAGGCGGCCTGTTTTGACAAAATCATTGACAGCATGGCGGACTAATAAGATTCGGGTCATCAGCGGCCTTCTATTGGTGGGTCGAAAAATTCAGGCACTATTGTAAACCATTCTACCCCGCTGTGTCTTAGAACATCGTTAAGGTTGCAGATTATAACGCGGCTATCCTTCGGTGTAGGGGTGCTTGGGATGGGCATAGAGCGCACTCGCCTCGGCTAGTATGGTTCTAACATTTCCTACTCCACATCACCGACCTCTGTCGCGTATGCTCGCCGTTTCATTAGCTTGACCTTCTACCCTGTCATCTCCCTTGACATCCCGATTATACTCTTAATCCATTCGCTTTCCCTTTGGTCCCTAACTAGTCCTCCTCTAAGCTCAAAAAAGAACAATTATTCTGAAAAAAAAGGCCAATTGGCATTTTGTTATCAGGAGACACTCATGTAAGCTACAATATAGGTGAGGTAGGGAGTGGAAAGGCATGGCTGATACCCTTTCGAGTTCGGTTTGGCGACTTCACCCTACTGGACTGGCCTTGTTTTTTCAACCCCTGCCTTTCGCTCATCTGTTTAGTGTAAGGCCGCTAAAACTGCACATATCCCGGTCATCTTCCTAAGCGCATTGAACAATCCGCAGGATATTGAATTGGGATTTTCGATGGGGTAAAGGCTTATTTGACCAGGCCTTTAGATCAGCAGAGTTATGACGGCGATTGCGGAATTGGTTGGAAGATGACACGCATAATTGTGATTGATGACGCACGAAATTTGCTGGATGAAGTAATTGCTATGCTACAGCTAGAGGGTTTTGAAACCTTTGGCGCGGTAGATGGCTTGCAAGGGGTTCAGATGGTGCGGGACTATCATCCCGATCTTATTTTGTGTGACATCATGATGCCAAAATTGAACGGGTATGAGGTGCTACAAGAGCTTCGTAGTGATTCAACCACTGCCTCGGTTCCGTTCATCTTTATGACTTCACTTGACAGTACCAGCGACATCCGCATGGGCATGGAATTGGGGGCGGATGACTATCTCCCAAAGCCCTTTACTGGCCAACAACTGCTCTCAACGGTCAATGCTCGTCTGCGTAAACAGGATATTGTTGAAAAACACCTGCTCAAAGAGGTCTCCCAGCAACTAATCAAAGTGCAGGAAGACGAACGACATCGAGTTGCTCGTGAGCTACATGAGGATTTCAATCCTATCTTATCGGGTCTAAAGATGCTGCTTTCCAGCACCCAATCCCTGTCTGAAAATGAGGTTCGACGGCGCGTAGATGATGCCCAAGCCCTTGTTGATGATTTGATTGAACGGGTCAATCGGCTTTCCAAAGAAATGCGGCCTTCCCTGTTAGATGATCTGGGGCTTCTGCCTGCTTTGCAGCAATTCTTTCTCACCTATACGGCCAGAACACAGGTGCGTGTGGATTTTCGGCCCACCTTAGATGACCAGCGGCTACACCGTGAAGTGGAATCGGCGGCATTTCGGATTATTGAAGAATCCCTAAACAATATCGCACGTCATACCAGCGTACAGGCCTGCTCCGTGTTATTGCGAAAACAAGACGGCAGCCTTAACGTGGTGATTGAAGATCACGGGCAGGGCTTTGATGTTGAAGAAGCGCTCAAATCTAGCAAAGGGGTTGGCCTTTTCAGCATACGCCAGTTGACGATTTCTTTGGGGGGGCATCTGGCGGTCTTATCACGTCCCGGCATTGGCACACGGGTGATCGCCAATTGTCCTGCTAACCCTTCGACAGAATCCAGTGAAGACATCTATTTTCCTGTTCGCACAACGACTTCTCTGCCCATTCAACTCAGCGCAAAACCTGATAGGCAAGGTAATAATACGGATCGGCGTATCCGAATTCTACTGGCTGAAGATCATTTGTTGATACGACAGGGCCTGCGGCGTTTGTTGGAAAATGAGAGCAGTTTTGAAGTTATTGGTGAAGCGGCCCATGAGCGTGAACTATTGGATGGGATCGAAACCCACCCACCCGATGTCCTCATTATGGATATGAGTTTTGGTGCTCATCTCATCCCCCATATCTTAAAACGAATCCCGGGGACGCGCCTGCTGGTGATTTCCAGCTATAGCGAGGAGGCCTATGTTCAAGAGGCCCTGCGACAAGGCGCGGTTGGCTATGTGCTAAAAGAGAGCGGCACGGATGAACTCGTTTTTGCCGTGCGTGAAGTCTCTCAGGGGCGACGCTTTTTGAGCAAGACATTATCAGAACGTGTATTGGATACGTTTGTCCAAGGAGCACGTGAAACTTCGGACGATATTTTGGCCTCGCTAACCAACCGAGAGCGGGAAGTGTTTGTGCTGGCGGCACAGGGTTTGCGAAACCAAGAAATCGCCGACCAGTTGTTTATCAGTGCCCGTACCGCCGAAACGCACCGTACCAACATCATGCGTAAACTCAGCCTGCGGACACAATCGGATTTGGTACGCTTTGCCCTACGTCGGGGTATTATTTCTTTGGAGGGCTAAACTCCCGAATTTACGGAGCAGGGGTAGCCGTTGGTGCGATATTTGCTGGAACGCGAATGGCATCAATCGCAATAACATTGCCCTGACTGGCAGCATTGCGGCGGGAGGTGTTCCGTATTTTCAAAAGATGCACTCCGTCTGGCAAATCCTCGACACTCACGATTTGCTCGAACATACTTTCAGGCGCATAGGCATCTGTTTCCCCCAGCAGCACATCATCTAGATAGACTGCAAAGATGCCAAAATTGCGGAAGGCCACATATTGGATGGCGACGGATGTACCCGCAAACACAAATTGGATCTCGGCATTTTCGTCCGCGCTGTAATAATAACTGCCTTCATACGCCTTGCTGGAGGTTATGCGCTCCCATTCCCCACCTGCCAAAATTATGGCTGGATTGTCTTCGTTATAAATGCCCTCACCTGCTGCATTGATAGGGGTTGGCGTCGAAGTTGAGTCCGATGTGGGAGTTGCGGAGGGGGGCAGCGTCGGCGTAATAAGCGGTGGCATAGTCGGCGTCACAGTCGCAGTTGGCGTCGGTGTGGCGGTTGGGGTAAAGGTGGCCGGAATACGGGTCGGTGTGGCCCGTACAGGCAGGGAGGCCAAGACCTCACCATTGGAATGAGCCGAAGCGAACAATTGCAGCACGATGGTCAGGGTTTGATAGGTGGTATCGGGTTCTTGGGCAATGCTAAAATTACTGATGACGACGCTTGGCGCGGCGGCTTCTTGGATGCGTGTCGTAAAATTGACCAGATAATCCACTGGGCCGATCACCCGCAGTTGATAGGTGTTCACCTCATAAATATCCGCTTCGGCCTCGGCGGTGGGAGTCTGTGACTGCAAATCTACAATTTCCACCCCGCTTTCCTCAGCATAGGCAAACAAGCGATTCAAAATCTCGTCAACTTGTTCGCTGCTTAGGAAGACACCGGATACCTCCCGTAAGCGCGCATTCGAAGTCACAAGGCGGCTTTCCAACGCGGCAGACATATCGCTGGCGGGCAGAGATGCCAATTCGACGGCCTTTTCAATGGTGGATTGTTGGGCGCTGAGATCATCGTAATCGTTCACCGCCGGGAGAATCATCAATGCGCCGACGAGGATGGTTCCCAACAGAAATAACACTGCCAGAATCATCGGCGCAAATCTCCCACCCTGCTCACGAAGCACAACTTTGATGTTGGTCATGGTTGCTGCACTTTCAATTCGACCAGTAGGATAAATTCAACATATTTGGCAGGCTGCACGGCGGGATTGCCGTTTGTAGAGGGGACGAACACTGCGGCATTCGTCGCATCCGAGGCACGGGTGGGGGTCGCGGTGGGGGTCGGGGTCGCGGTAGGCGGCGTCACCACCCGCATGGATTGGACGATCACACGGCTGAAGAGTCCACTTTCTTCAAGCGATTTCGAATAGGCCAAGATCATGGCTTCATCGCTGGCCCGCCCGTTGATGGTAAGACGATTTTCAAACTGGGTCAGGGTCGTCAGCGAAATCTGATTAGGGTCATATGCCCCCAACGAACTTAGAATTCCCGGCCAATTCAGATGACCTTGCACCAACGTTGGGTGCAGCGTTTCGATAGCACGAATCTGGCGACGCAAAACGAGCAGTTTATCCTCCAGTGCATCTTCAGTGGGATTGCTGGGAGCCGTCGCCGCCAACCCGGTCTGAGCAGCACTGATGTCAGATTGAATACGTTGATTCTCACCGTCAATCACGGTGAAAGTCACATACAGTGCGACCAACAAAATCCCCAAGCCTGCTACAACCAACCAGAGAATAATCCGCCTGCGTGGGGGCGGAGGGGAGGTTTCTTCCGTCGGAGCCTCGTCAAACATATAAACCCCTATTCGTTGACCTAAAGAGTTGGTATTGGATTATAAAGCATTGCTAACATCGCGCCAAAACACAAGAAAGGCGCATAGGGCATGGTGAGTTTTGCATTACGATGCCATATCCAAAGACTCACGGCGATCAATGCCCCGACGCCGGTCGCCATCAGAAGCGCCCATAATATCTGGGGAAAACCAAAGAACACCCCCAACAGCAGGGCCAGCTTAATATCCCCACTGCCAAGTTCACTGAGGCGTGCGGTCAGATAAAACACACCAAATGCTAGGCCTCCACCCAACAGCAGCGGCATAATCTCCGCCCCTGCCAGAAGGCGTGTAGCAGTAACAAGCACAACTGCGGGATAAACCATGATATTGAGCACCAGCCGATATTTGAAATCAATGATGGCGGTCAGAAGAAAAAAGATAAAACCAATGGTCATCCACAGACTGCCTAGTTCAATATCCCCGATCAATCCTAGCAAGACGAAAAATGCGATTCCCACAATTTCCGCAGCAAGCTGTACAACCGAAAATGGCGCACGGGTGACCAATCGAACCAGTGCAGGCAGCCATTGTCGCGGCGCTTGCGTGGAAGGGTGGGGGAGCGGCTCGGTAGAGGCGAAGCGCACTAGATAATCGGCGGCCAGCCAGCACCCCCAAGCGACTCCGAGTCCCAGAACGGGGCTAAGAAGCAAAACCACTGTCATCGTTGACCTACTCCTGTACTCGCAAGCTGGCAGGCAGCATAATCACGATTTCCAGACCCGCATCCTCGGCCTTATATGCATGAATGGTGCCACGATGGGCTTCAATGGTGGCTTGTACCAATTCAAGGCTTAGGCCAAGCCCCATCTCACCTTGACGAGATGGCTGACGACGATAATAGGCATCAAATAAGTGTGCCAAATCTTCTTCTAGGACATCTGGCCCCGTATCACGCACACGAATCATCACTTCGTTGGGCCAGAAGAGCAATTTGACCGTCACAAAACCATGTGTAGGTGAGTAGTGGATGGCGTTATCTATCAGATTTACCATGCTGCGAAAGAGATGGACTTCATCGGCCTGAATAAGATAAGGGTCGCCAACAATTTGGAAATCAATCTCGACATCTTTGGCACGGCCCGCCTCATTCATCTCGATCACAGCCTGACGGGTAATCTCAACCAGATCGCTGACCGATTGCTGCGCGAGTGGATATTCACGCAGATTGGTGATGTCAATGAGTTGGTCAATCAAATGGCTCATCTGTTGCCCGGCCTGCAAAATCTCGTCAGCGATGCCACTGCTATCAGGGTCATTACTGTAGAGTTTTAGCATCCCGGCATGACCGACAGTCGAACTCAGCAAATTTTTGATGTCGCCGGACAGGGCATAACTTAGCGTTGTCACGGTCTTGACACGGCGCAGCAAGGCAGCTTCAGTAACTTGGTGTAGCACGGCATTTTGCAGCGCAATCGCGGTGAAATCGGCAATCGCCAGCACGACTTTCTCATCCGTTGCGGAGAACGACTTACCGGGGTCGGCATGGGCCACCGACATAACCCCGATGGGTACACCCGCCAGCATAAGCGGCACGTAGAGCAGCGCCTCCACCAGAAAACCTGTTTTAACCTTAATCTGCCGTTCAGGGTCACGATTTAGGCGCATCGGTTGTCCAGAAGTGAGAACTTTGCTGGCATATTCATCGTTGACGGGTAGGCGTGTCACTTGTTCGTGGTCAGCGTGACGGCCCGCCTCAAAGAATAACTGACCCATCTGGTCATCTACCAACCAAATTGAGATTTCTTCCGCTCCGGTACTGTTGATGGCAATCTCCATCGCGTGTTTTAGCACGTCATCTCGGTTCAGTTGCGAGGTGATGGTTCGGGCGATTTCGAGCAATTTCTCGCCCATCTCAGATTTGCCAGTCAACAAACCTGTGTGACCGGATGGGCGCTTGACAATGCGGACCATGAATTCAAGCCGCCCCAACATTACCCTGTCTCCATCCGAGAGCGTATGGGGCATATTGCTGCCCACTGCATGACCGTTGACCCAAGTCCCGTTGGTACTGTTCAGGTCAAAGATATACAGTTTGGAATCGGCGGGACGAATCAGGGCATGGCGACGCGATACACCGAGCGATTCTGTGTTATGTGAATTGAACAACGAGAGTGTGCCCGGTTCTTCAGCGCCACGCCCAAGAGTCACTTCACCATTTAGCTCCAGCTTCATACATACACTCGTGTCAAAGGCAAGTTCAAGGCGAATGCGCCATGCAGGTGTACCCTTTTGTACATCACTGTGGGGTACGGGCCGATAAGTTTCCTCAGCGTTGAGCAGTGTCTGGAGCACTTCGTCGCTCAGTTCACTGGTTACTTCACGAACAATCGAATCAGATTTTGCTTTGAGGGGCATGGCTAGATTTCCTTCCCATTCTTGGTAGCGGTATGTGCATTAAGTTGTGTGGCAACCCGGGTTGCTAAGGTGAGCAAATCACCCGCGTTGATGTCTTTGAGGCCAGCAAGTAGCGCCTGTGGGTGTCCGGAGACCTCTTCATCGCCGAACACACTGGAGAGGATGTCTTGCATAGCAGAATTGGTGGCCTCGGCAGCTTGGGCCTCTGGCGCGGGGGCTGCGGTGGCATCCGGTTGGCCTGTACTGGTAGCGGCTGCGTTTGTTGGGGCGACGGTGCCGGGTGTTGTCGTTGGGCTGGGTTTTGCGCCTGCTGTGGTTGCCACTGCCTTGAGTATTGATTTACCAGCGACCGCCGTTGCGGAATTTTCAGCCTCGGCCAGTGCGCCTTCTTGTTCCAATGCCAACGCTAGCGCATGTGCTCGCTCGGCGCGACGCTCGGCCCGTTTAGCGTTTGCCGCCCGCAAATAGTTTTTGAGTGTTATCAGGAGAGCCGCCATTAATACAGCGAAGGCACTCCCAATAAGCAACTGGATGACCAAATTTCCCAAGATGAGTTCAAACATTGTCCGACCTCCTCTACTTCAAAATACCCGCGACCATCGGCGGCACCAGCAACAAACTTGCCCCGGAGATAAAAACAATCAGGGATAGATAGAACGAGATTTTCGGTTTGTATCCACCATCGCCCAAGACAATCGCCGTCGCACCAATGAGTCCCAAAATCAAAACCATTGATACGGTGATGAGATTCAAAAAATCCAGTTGAGCGGGGGTCAAGTTAGCGATACTCATATTCAAGGCCTGCTGTCCTTCCGCCGCCGCTTGACCAGTAGGGAGCAGGGTGGTCACGACCTCGGCAAAACTCCTAACGATAGACAGCACAAACACCATGACCCCAGAAACCACGCCCTGCATAACAGTGGTCAAGCCGGAAAATGTACCCGCAATCAGTTTGCGTTTGGCCCGGAGTTGGGTCGTCTTGGCGGTGAATAACGAGCAGAGATACCCCACACGTTCCGGGTCACCACCGATCCGCACACCACTAAAGAAAATATCCACGACTTCGCTGATGAGCTTGCTGCCTGTTTCCACGCCGAAGTTATGCCAGCAAATCTCCGGTGCGACCCCGGCCTGTAAACGAGTGCTAAGGCGCTTAATATCCGGTTCCATCATTGGGAAGGAAGTTAAGTCAAGTTTGGTGAGCGCCTGCTTGATGGTCGTACCGCTGGAAGTCGCCATGCCGCCCACCGAGCGCAAGAAGGTGCTAAATTCTTCTTCCTGCTTACGGGCTTTTTTGTCGCTTCGCAGGCTCAAAATTCCAGCGGGGAGCATCAAGGCCGCGAACCAGATTAACGCCCACCCCAGTTCGATCCCCATAAACATATTCATCATCATACTCGTCGCCAGTGCAACAGGCGTCAGGAGGCGAAATACGCGAAAAGCCCGGATTTGCTCAGGGCTTCCACCCCGCAGCGAGACGGGCATAATTTCATGCGGCGCAGAGCGATAAATAATCCAGCCACCGAAACCCCCAATAATCAACCCAGCAAACACCATCATTGAGATTGAAGTCGGATTCATCGAATAGATCATGGCGGAAATCATCTGGATAACGACAATCAACGAAACCGAAATGACTATCGAGGAAAACGCATTCGACCACTGCTTCATGGCTTCAAGATCGCGCTCATATTTATTTTCATAATCCTCGCCTTGCACCCCGGCTTCACGTGCCAGAAATTCGGCCAACGGTTCGCCGGAACGCAGCGCATCGGAAAAACGCAGCAGAAAAGTCTTCATGTTGTCCGATTTGCACTTGCCGGCGATGTTTCGGCAAGCTTCGGGATAGTCATAACGAAATTCAATCACCAGCGTATTGATAGCAGCGAAATATTCAGCGGCGGGTGAACTCGACAAGGCGGCCAATTCAAAGGTACGGGCACGCGAAATCCCGGCAGCGGCCATCGCTGACATATACGTCAATTGATAGAACAACTGAAACGGGGAGACGGGCTTAAAAGAGACCTTGTTTCCGCGCTTCTGAGAGGATTTGGAAGAACTCATTGAAGTCCGTTACTCCTTTTTCCTTATGCAGTTTCTGAAAAATACGGGCGCGGCGTTCCAGTTCGGTATAGATGGCCTTGCGCTTGTGGGGCGGAATGCCCCGTTTGAGGGCGATATGTTGTTCTAGCAGATAGCTGTTCATGTAGCCGGGAAAATCAAAGGTGTCAGTGGCCGGATTCCAGCGGAAGGCCTCCAAAAATGAGAAACTACCCGACACCGGATCGTAGCCGATGATCTCATTGATACTCTTCACGCGGCGAGCCGATTTCCCGTCCGCCAAACGTACAGCCCCCTGAATGGCAACCAGATTGAGGTTGTCAATATAGGTCTTAGGGATGTTGATTGGGTCTCCGGTGAGACGCTGAATCAGTTTCTCAACAGAGTCGGCATGGAAGGTGGACATAACGCCGTGCCCTGTCTGCATGGCTTGGAAGGCGACCACCGCCTCGATACTACGGATTTCGCCGACGATGATGCGGTCAGGACGCTGACGGAGTGCGGCTTTGAGCAGTTCAAACATGCCAACGTTGCTGCCGCCTTTGTCACCTGCGCCGTGTCGGGTCATTTCCTGTACCCAGTTGGCATGAGGCACATAGACTTCGGGCGTATCCTCGATGGTCACAATTTTGGCGTCGGGTTTCATAAAAGTCGTGATGGCGTTAAGCAGTGTTGTTTTGCCGGAGGCCGTCGCCCCGACCACAAACATATTCATGCCCTCTTCCAACATCAACGACAGGTAACCGAGCATCATATAGTTGAGCGTGCCAAAATCCACCAATTCAAGGGCGCTAGTGGGTGTGCCGCTAAATTTACGGATGGTGAAATTGCTGCCACGCTTGGAAATTTCCTGACCATAGACGATATTGATACGCGAACCATCAGGCAGCACGGCGTCCACTAACGGGTTACGCACAGTAACGGGGTTTTTGATCCATTCCCCCAACCATACGGCGAATTCATCCACCGCATCATGGGTAGGAAAGCTGATCGAAGATTGCACACTCTTAAATATCTTGTGTTCAATGAAGATATGGCCGACGCCACTGCAACTAATGTCCTCAATGTACGGGTCAAGCAGTAGGGGCTGTAATAGGCCGAGGCCGACCTTATCCCGAATGACACGGTATTTGATGGCCCGCAGTTCCGCCGGGGTCACCTGAATCTTATCTCCCTTGCGCCCATTATTGACGGGCTTGGGGGTTACGACACAGAGGTTATCCACCAATTTGTTCAGATAGGCTTTTTTCTCTTCCTTGTCGTCAATCGCCCCGATTTTTTCGGCATAGGCAAGTAATTTTGTCTCTAGCTGCGGCAAAAGATTTTCGATATCCACGACAAGGGTGGGTTCGATGGCAACATGATGGTCGCGTGCCCCCACCTTATCCGGGTAAATATGTACAAACAGACCCTCTTTGATCGGATAGATCAAGTTCTTATAATCTAGTCCCCCCAAACTGCGGGCAGGTTTGGGATAGAAGGATGGGACGCCAATTTCCTCAATGGGTAGACGGCGCACATATTCAAACAAGAAATCCGACGCCTGACACGCCTCCTGAAAATTGGCGGGCAGGCTGGCGAATAGGGCATTGCCTTGTTCGTTGCTGGCGGCTACCGGAGTAAAAGGCAGAACTGTCTGTGCCATGTCAACCTATCCTCTGGCCTTGCTAATTGGGATGACACGCATCCCCCAACCCGGCTCAACGTCGAAGCCAACAATCGCGCCGGTGCTACTGGATGCCCCGCGCACTTTGGCGACTTGGAGGGTCTTGACCAAGCGCTGACCATCTTGTTCGGCACGCAACTGCAAATGGGCATCACACATCGAACGCAGTGGGTTCATCAATTCATGATCGGCGGCGTCGGGATGCAGGGTTATCATGATGGTGACCCCTTCTCCACACAGGCGCTTGCATTGCTCAAAGAAGCTGACAATTTGGACACTGGTGGCGGCATGTGAGATGGCGGCGGTAAAGGAATCAATCACAATAAGGTCACGACCCCGGATGCCTTTCAGTACACGCAGCAGCTTGTCCGGGGCTGAAGAACCGAGACGGGCCAACGCCATCGGGTGCATCCTAAATTTGCCGAGTAGCAAATAATCGAGGATGTCCAAATTAATACTTTGCATCTGAGCCATCAGGCTGCGCACTGTGTTTTCGCTGGTGAATAGGGTCACCAGATAGCTATCTTGGAGCGCCCCCCACATAATTTGCTGGGAAAGAACGGATTTACCCGCGCCGGATGCACCTTCAACCAGAATCAGCGAACCCAGCGGAATGCCACCACCCATTTTGGCATCTAGCTCGGTGTTACCAGAGGAGATAATTTTTCGGCCTTCAGATTGCGCTGCTAACATGGTTCTCGCTCCTAATTCACCGTAATGTTAAAGGTCAAAGGGTCGAGCGTCGTAACTCCATCCGTGACCGAGAATTGAAAGGAATCGCTACTGCCCCCGACATTGGTATAGATGACAAGCCCACCATCCAAATCGGCCTGCGAAAAGGTCATGTGGCTGAGTGTACCTTGTGAGGGTAAAGTGGTTACGGTGTAGATGAGCTCGGCGAGAGGGGTGTCGGGGTCGCTTGTGGCTAAGGTAGTAATCGGGGCGCTCGTACCAGTGCTCAAGGTCATACCGCCATTCGAGACAACCTTCGGGGGTTCGTTAATGGTGATAGAGACGATGAATGGACCAACCACATTTTCACCATCGGTCAGGGTCACTTGAAAATCATCATGGCCGCTGCCCGTGTGAGTATAGGTGACGCGGTTTTGGTTAATATCGTCCTGTGTAAAGGCCGACAAATTGAGATTCCCTTGTACCGGGGGTAGTGTCACCGCATAGATCAAATCCATCGCTTCGTTATCGGGGTCACTAGCGGCAAGAATGGCATTCGATAGGGTGGCAGTCCCAGCACTGGCAAGGATCATACCGCTGTTGGTATCGAGGACAGGTAGAGCACTGCGAGCAAACGTATAGGAAGTGCTGACGCCGTTGGGCATGGCAATCCGGATCATCGCGGCTCGACCCGGCCCAATTGGGGGTACAAGTCGCAATCGCATAGTGGCGGATTCGCCGGGGTTAAGGATATTCAGGTCGAACGCCTCCGGTTGTCCGTCATCGAGGGTTATTTCATTAATTAGCCACCCTTCGATGGTGGGGTCGTTGGGAGTATACGGTAGGTGGTCAATGTGATACCCTGATGGTTCAACATCGTCCATATATTGGATAAACACATCCCACCTCGCAAAGTCGGATAGTTTGACCATGCCTGTGTTGCGAAGGGTCAAGAGAATAAGTGCGCCATTGTCATTAGTGTGTGCCTCAAGCCCGACCAACTGTGTACCGACCTGATCGTCGCGGCGTTCATCCATCACCTGCCACGCTTCTTGAACAGTGGTCTGGGTGTTGACAAATTCATCCGTCAGCGTTAGCACGCCAAAGACCATCAAGAACATCACGAAAAATGCCGCCAATATCGAGTCCATGACTCAAATCCCCATAAAATCATCGTCGCTAACGCCATTGGGCGTAGTGACCTTGATAAAATAGTGGCCCGTTGTCAGCGGAAACTCATAATGAATAGAGATGCGTAAAGTCGCAGATGGTGTCCAATCGGTGCCACTTTCCACAGTCGCCGTCCAATACGGATAGCTTCCATTGGCATTGGTTTGGCTCGGAATCCGGGTAAACGCGCCGTCTGGCCCAAAAAAGATGTCCAGATATTCCAAGCCAGTGATGCGCAGCGAACCTGTATTTTTCACCCACACAAACACCTCAAAATCACCATTGCCATTGGTGTCCTGCCACCAACCCGTATGATCGAGTTCGGCGGCGCTGTGGATGATCGTCACATCACTTTTCATTTCCTGTTCGGCCCGATTTGCCATATTTCGCATGGAGTCGCCGCCTTCAATCACGGCAGGATAGGCGACATTAAACAGCATCAGCGCCATGACCATGCTAATCACAATCAAGAGGGCGGTTGTAATTGCCTTATCCATTGGGGTGTTTCCAATCCATGCCGGCGTTTTGGAGGCCAGCAATGAGTTTCAAGATCATCTTACGCGGCGCATCGGGTTGGTCGGGGTCGGTGTGACCAGTGCTGCCATTACCACTGAAATCAGATTCAGGATCAGGTTGGCGGCGGGCCGATATTTCACGATTCTCGTGTACCGATGACATATCGGATTCAGCATAGTAAGTGCGGATGGGTGGATCAAAACTCGTAACAGTGTCGTCGAGGTTAAAGGGTTGGTTGCGATGGCGTTCTTCCTCTGCCGGATCAACGTCTTCCTCATACAGCGCGATCAATTGCAGTAACGTTTTGGTCACATTCTCACTAAACCGCTTGGTCTCGGCATAGAACTCAATTAATCGGTGGGTACGGTGGATACCGATTTTGTCAATTTTGCGACAAATCCACTCGTCCATTTTGTTGAGGCTGGCCCAATCAATCTCGGCTGTCTGCCTACTCGTCAATGATGCTTCAGATTCAAGGAGCTTAGGGGATGGACTGGCTGACGCCGGGGTACTGGCGGGTTTGCCGACAACAGGTGTCTCGACACTAGGCTGATCGGCGCTTTCAAAACTAACCCGATTAACCCCTCGGAGACTATCGACACCCTTAGCTGCCTGCGAATTCACCGACCCTTCCGGTACATGCTCAATCAACTGTGCGGCTTCGCTGCCTTCACCACGTAGGTTAGGATAAGTATTGCTGAGAATTTGTTCTTGTATTGCGAGAAGCGTAGTTTGTATCTGGTTCTTAAGAAGTTGAACTTCTTCCTCCAGCATCGTCACTCGTTGCTCCAGATTCATGATCTTCTCTCCCCGAACCACTACATTGCGTATGTTGCCGTTTTTCTTATTTTTTAACTATGTGCTTAAAAAAATCGCCCCACCGGCACGGCCAAGTGGGGTAGGGCGATGTCTTAGCGGCTCAAAAAAGGAGCGTATAAGACCTTCGAATGAAATTAATGGGCTGGCCGTGCCTAGTTATGTGATTGTGTAAGTGCCTGATAACGTCTATCCCAGAGATCGGGTGGAACTGCTGCCCCACCCGATCCGATTCCTATACAGTCTCAACTCATACCATTACTTCGATTGATACTTGGTTTACAGTTCCATAACGGCTTCAATCGCGGCGGGGGTGGTGCGGGTGACATTGATGACCGCGCCTTTGGGTGGCTTGACTTCGATGGTGAAGGCAGTGCTGGCCTGTAGGCGGGGGGACAGCGTGGCGAGATCAACCGTGATTTCTGCCAATTCGCCGTCTTCGAGCAGTTCGTCACCATCATTCGCGCCGATCCATTCGACGGTCCAAGTCACTTCATTCACCAGTTGGGCTTCATCACGATAACCAATCACGACGGTGTTATTGCCAGCAGTAGCGGTCAAATCTACCGGATCACCACCCGAAACCAGTGCTAATGTGAAGACGACATCATCCACGTTACCAGCAGTGCCTTCGGCGATAACAGTGCCCTTGACGGTCATGGACGATTGCACACCTTCCAAACCAGCGTTAATGGCGGATTGGCCTTTTTCAGTGGATTTGCTGCCGGAAGACAGAATGGCGAAGGCAAACACTGAGGCGACCACCACGAAGGCAATCAGGATAATGGCGGTTTCTAGAGCAGACTGACCACGTTCATTCTTCATATTCTTTGACATTTGAGATACTCCCTCGAATTAGATTTTCGTTTTCCGTTTGTCTGAAAATCAGTTTAGATGTTTATGCTTCATAGATGAATTCGTGCATTCCCGTAATTTTGAATTAAGTCCCCGTAGAATTCCTACGGGTTTCCCGTAGATGCCTAAGCTAACAGATGACGTTTACGCCTTATTAAAGCCGTGTTAAGAAGTCTCTAGGAACGAACATTCGAAAGTCATTGCTAGACGAAAAATTCATGAAGAATTGAAAGCCATGATAGTTTCGGAGAGGCAAAAATAGCGTACAGTGAGGCAGATCACTAAACAAAGCCGTGAATTTACTAGGCTCAAAGTAGGGTTCGCGTTACGGGCGGTCAACCGAACAAAGGCAAAGATGAATCGTGAGGGTGGTTCAAGCAGCTAAGAATGGCACATCCTCATGTTTGGAGAAACTACCATTTGAAACTACCGAACGAAGAAGAAAGCTAGTGCAGCAAGGCTAAACCCGCTATGAACACTAGCCTCAACACAAGTCAGTCGGCAGTCAGTCTTCAACGTCGGTAGGTATTACGACGCAATTGGTAGGTGAGGAGCAAGACATCGGTGCTGGTCGTTTAGTTCTCGGCTAGGTTTAGCCGTGACAATGGTAGGAACCGAAACTCCTCCCCGCAAGCGAGGAGGGGTTTGAATAGAGTGTTTTACGGTGGGCAGAACTGTTTGCGAAAGCTCTTTCCTATGGTCTCTTATACGAAATTCGGGTAATGCATGGGTCTTTGGAACAATGGGGTTAAACCTATTGTTGGGGCGATACAGCTACGCTTCACCCGAATTCCGTATTAATTGATGAAGACTAACCCCACCCCCTACCCCGTAAACGGCTGAGGGGGAATCATATGTCTATCTTAAGCCCTCTTCGCGGGCGGGGTGGGTGGCGTCAACGCTATCAGTCAAAATGTCACCATTATCAACTATTGCATACGTTCATAAAAGCCCTGAATAATCTTGATGTGATTGCCCTAAGTGTCAACATCAGTTTTTTGACGAAGGGGAAAAAGCAAGTTAATCTACGAGTGGGAGCATTGATCAAATCCAACCACATCATTTTTCGCAGTTCTGAATTAATAGCTTGAACTCAAATATCGGGTTTATTTAGCTATATATAAACCCCTACCATTGGAGGGAATGGTAATGAAACGAGTTGTTGCTGTTTTGGCAATTTTATTGCTTGTTTTAACCCTGCTCATCAGTCAATCTATCAACCCCAAATTCCACACAATCGCCCAAGCAGAAAAACCTGTTATCCGGATTGCCTATGATGGCGACATAGACCATATCGAGCTTATGCAGTTCAGGAGCATTTCCGCTTATGAAGCCACTGCTAATCTCTATGAACCATTGCTAACACAAGTAACCTTTACCAATCCGCGTGGTGAAATTGTTGGCTTGGATGAGGTAGAAGGCAGCCTTGCCGAGCGATATGAGATCTCAGAAGATGGAACAACTTTCACCTTCTATTTGCGTCGAGAGGCCAAATTCGCGGATGGTACTCCGATCACCGCCCATGACTTCAAATATACGTTTGACCGCGCCATTACAGGGCCGGGCTATTTGGGTCTGTTGATCCCGTTTATGGCGATTGACTCGGCTGACCAAATACAAGTCCTTGATGATTACACGCTGCAAATTAGTACCAATGAACCCGCTGCATTAACTGAGACGATTCTCACCTTCCAAATTTTCGGGGCCATCAGTGAAGCGACGGCCTCAGAACATGCCACGAGTGACGACCCTTGGGCCGAGCAATATTTTCATCAAAACGCCAATTCCAGTGGCCCGTATCAGATCACTCACTGGGAGCAGGGTGAGGAGTATGTTTTTGAACCCAATCCCAATTATTGGCGAGGTGAGACGTTTTTCCAAAATGCGGGGGTTGTGTTTAAGGTCGTACCAGACGCTGAAACCCGTGAAGCAATGCTGCAAGCGGGCGAAGTGGATATTGCGCTTGGTATCCCTTTCAGTGATTTGGGCGACTTATTGGAGGATCCAAATCTTGCGGTACATGCAATTCCCAGTGGGCGTATTTATCACCTCGGCATGAATAACGCCATAGCACCTTTTGATGATGCACGAGTACGTCAAGCGATTTCAATGGCAATTCCCTATAACGCCATGATTGAAAATGTGTTGTACGGTTACGGACAGCAGCCAAAAAGCCCGGTTTCGATTGGCATGGAAGGCTATACCGACGAATTTTGGACGTATGGGGATGCCGACCTTGAAGAAGCACGGGCCTTGCTAGAAACGGCAGGCTATGGTAATGGGTTTGTGGTTGATCTGACGGTGCCAGAGGAAGATCAAACACGCTTGGATGCTGCGGAGTGGATCAAAGTGGGTCTTGAGCGGCTTGGCATCACGGTCAATATCAATGCCGTTTCCACCGCTGAATTCTCAGAACTGCTTTTCAGCCATGAACTCCCCTTCTTCATTGAGCAATGGTATTCGTGGGGTAATGATCCCTTCTTCCAACTGACCTTTAATCTTAAATGTGGGGCGGTGACGAATTATGTTAACTACTGTAATGAAGAAGTAGATGCCCTGATTGAGGCAGGAACCTTTAGTCGTGATGCTGAAGAACGGGCCGACCTGATTCGCCGTGCCCAAGAAATCATTGTGGAAGAAGCGCCTTGGGCCTATCTATATCAACCAGATAGGGTATTTGTGACCCGTGCAAATGTTACTGGGATTGCGATTTTTAATGACCTAACGCTTCGTTATGCCTATCTTGGGATAACGGAATAACTTGTCATAAGGCAGGAGACAAAAGCCTGCCTTTTGTTTAGATAAATGGCTGTCTGGAGTTGTCCGGGAAAAGGGAAGATTCACCAATGGCAGACAGAGACATTACATTACCCAGCCGCCCTCGTAAGCAATCTTTAGAGTCCAATCAAACGCCGCCATTTCCGCCTTCAACCAAACCTCATAAGGTATTTCACCTTAAAACAATTCGGGCCAGATTGCTAACCATGTTTGTATTGGTTGGGTTACTGCCGGCTATTGCAATCACCATTGTTTCCACCATCTTGAGTGTGCAAAGTGGTCGTCAACAATCCATTGACCAATTGCAGTCGGTAGGCACGCTCAAAGAAGCCCAACTCAAGACATGGGTGCTGTCTTTACAAGACGGTTTAGCGAGTGAAGTGAATGAGCGGTCATTATCACTTATCCCTTTTGTACTCCCTGATGCTGGTTCCGAACGCCTCCGCGAAGATTCGACCACACGGCTGCGCTCAATTTTTGAAGATTCTCTGGCAAGGAATCCACGTTTTGAGGAACTTTTCATCACCGACCTACAAGGAAAAGTCCTCGTTTCCACCAGTGATCATGAAGAGGGCATGACCTATAGCGATTCGACCTATTTTCAAAAGGGGTTAAGCGAGCGTTCCATCGAACCAGTGGAATATTTGAGTGATGAACAACGCATCAACATCCTTCTGTTTCAACCCGTCTTTGACGGTGATGGGCTGATCGCTGTTCTTGGAGCACGGGTAAGCCCGACCGAACTCAATAAAATTATGGCGGAACGGGCAGGCTTGGGGAACACCGGACAAACGTATCTCGTAGATAAAAATTTTGCCCTGCTGACCGAATCGCGCTTTGCTGGCTATCCCATTGGCGAAACCAAAGTCACCACCGACGGTACAAAGGCGTCCCTTGCGGATCAACAAGATGAGGTCACTTCCTATACCGATTATCGCGGGGAAAATGTTTTTGGAACTCATATCTGGATTCCTGAACTCCAAGTGGTGTTATTGGCCGAACGCACGCAATCCGAGGCACTCACCCCCACTTTTGTTTCCCTTGCTGTGAACGTTGGAACGGCTCTCGTCGCTGCTCTCATTGCTATTGGGGCAGGGCTGTTATTCATGCGCACGATTTCGAGGCCCATTTCCAATCTATCCAACACCGCCATACAGATCGCGGGGGGCAATCTTTCGCTTCATGCAAAGGTTGAGCGCGACGATGAAATTGGCAAACTAGCTGAGTCCTTCAACAGCATGACGAACCAACTCCGAGAGTTAATCAACAGCCTTGAAGTGCGCGTTGAGGCACGCACTCGTGACCTTCAAATTGCCGCTGATGTTGCCCGTCAAACCACTACGATTCTCGATCTCGATGAACTTCTGCCGCAATTTGTCGAGCGTGCCTGTCAAGATTTTGGCCTCTATCATGTTTCCGTTTTTCTATATGACACTTCGGATAAACTCCTACGCCTAGCGGCAGGTTCGGGCGAGGCCGGCCAGCAGATGAAAAAAGCTGGTAAGGCTTTTGATCTGGATGCAATAGGCTTGGTTCCTCAAGCCGCCCGCAAGCGGGAAGCAGTGGTGGTAAATGATGTTTCGCAAGCACCCGAACATTTCTTTAATCCGGTCTTGCCCAACACATCCTCCGAAGCCGCTATCCCTATGATCGTGGGAAGTACATTGGTGGGAGTCCTAGACCTCCAGTCCATCAAACTCAATCGCTTTGCCGAGGACGATACCCGCGTGATGACGACCCTTGCTGGTCAACTAGCCGTTGCAGTGCAAAATGCCTACCTCTATGCCGAACAAGTGCGAGTTGCAAAAGAACTAAGCACATTGGATACGATGAAGAGCCAATTTATGGCAAGTATGAGCCATGAATTGCGCACCCCGTTGAATGCCATTCTTAATTTTACGCAATTTGTGGCGTCAGGTTTATATGGCCCTGTCAATGAACGTCAGGTGGATGCCCTTAAAAAATCTATTGTGAGCGGTGAACACTTGTTGAGTCTTATCAATGACATTTTGGACATCACCAAGATTGAGTCCGGGATGATGGAGCTTTTTGTTGAAGATTCGGTTGATCTGAACCGCGAATTGAAAACCGTTATTGATATGGCCGAAAGCCTAGCGGCGGAAAAGCAAGTCCAATTAGTGGTAGACGTTGATCCTGAAATGCCCCTGATTTTAGGCGACAAACGAAGGATCCGGCAGATTTTGGTCAATTTGGTTTCTAATGCCGCCAAATTTACGGATGAGGGGAGCGTTACGATTAAAGCCCACCGTGAGAATGACAATATTCTATTCAAGGTCATAGATACTGGGCCGGGCATTGCGCCAAGTGACCATGAATTGATCTTCCAGTCCTTCCGTCAGACACAGGCCGGGTTACAAAAACATAGTGGGACAGGGCTTGGTTTACCCATCGCCAAACGGCTTGCCGAAGCACATGGGGGTGAACTTTGGATGGAGAGTATTTTAGGAAAAGGCTCCACCTTCTATGTGCGACTCCCGATTTACTCCGAAGCATTAGCCAAGAGCCTTGAAACAGTCTAGTAGGTATAACATGAGTGCGGATCAAAACCTCGAATCTGCTGGAAAAGTGGCTTCTAATCCAGCCATCCTATATGTCGAGGATGATATGTTAAGCCGTGAGGTCATGAAAATAATCGTGACGGAGGTATTGGGCTTCGAACGGCTCATGCTGATGGAAGCAAGTGATCGTTTTGAAGAGCGCCTCGCCAGCCTACCCTATAAACCCGAGCTCTTTTTGCTGGATATTCATATGTTGCCGATGAATGGGTTTCAGTTATTGGAGTTGATTCGCCAACATGAAGAATATCGGGCAGTCAAAATCATAGCCTTGACCGCCAGTGTGATGAGCGATGAAGTGCGCAAGCTCCGCAGTGCAGGTTTTGATGGCGTCATTGCCAAACCCATCAGCCAGCGGGATTTCCCCGACCTTTTGCACCGCATTCTCAATGGCGAACAGGTATGGCACATCAGTTAGTTGGACAGAGACTACAAAACAAAGGATGGTCGTCCATGTTACTGAATGACAAGCGCATATTTATTGTTGAGGATAATGTCAACAACTATGCGATTATGGCAACAATTTTGCAGCAGCAAGGGGCACATACAGGTTATGAACGTTGGGGGCAGGATACTATACAACGCCTTAATGCGTTTATGCCGATTGATTTGATTCTCCTCGATTTGATGTTTCCCAATGGGGTCACAGGGTATGATATATTTGATCATATTCGGCAAGACGCTAGTTTTTCCAATATTCCAATTGTGGCGGTGACAGCCGCTGACCCGGCCACTGAACTGCCCAAGACACGGCGCAAAGGTTTTGCTGCATTTATCAGTAAGCCTGTCCGACTTGGCATATTTGAACGACAGATATTGGCGGTGTTAGAAGGCCAAGCGGATTGGAATTGGGATAATTTGTCATAACCATCGGAAGGACGAGTCTTTTATGAGCAACCATGCCCTCATCATCGAAGATAATCCCTATAATGCGGAGGTCTTGGCAAGTTTACTGGCCGCTGAAAATGTCAGTTCAACTATCGTCATTGATCTAAGCACCATCGGGGATGAACTGGGTCATCTGCCGCAAATCAGCATCATTTTCCTCGATCTTGAGATGCCAGACGCGACGGGCTATGAAGTGTTTGAATATCTCATGTCTGACCCCAGAGCCAGCGCTGTGCCAATTGTGGCCTACACCGTCCACATCAGTGAAATCAACGTAGCCCGCAAACTCGGCTTTCACAGCTTTCTTGGCAAGCCGCTAAACAGCAATCGCTTTGCCGATCAGTTACACCGCATTTTGAATAATCAGGCGGTCTGGGAAGTGGGCTAAAACCGATTAAACCGCCACCCTGCATCAACGGGGATGGTCTCGCCAGTAATCATGTCCGCCATCGGGCTGCATAACCAACTGATGAGATTAGCAACCTCTTGACGGGTTGGGAGGCGTCCACCGGGAGAATGGGCAATCGCCCGATCCACAAATGTGGGGTCTATGGCACTAATATCTGGCCCACTTTCCGCAATTTGACCGGGGGCGACGGCATTCACCGTAATTTCTGGCCCCAATTCCAACGCCAATGCCTCGGTTAAAGTAATCAAGGCGTTTTTTGCCAATCCGTAAATGCCATGATTACGAATATAGGCCGACCCCGCTGAAACATTAATAATACGTCCCCACCCATTGGCCCGCATACCCGGCACAACCAGTTGGGTCGTCAGATAGGCCGCCTTTAGATTAACATTCAGTACCCTATCCCATTCGGCTTCGGCCAATAACGCAAATGGGTCGGCATTAAATGGCCCAGCGTTGTTGACCAAAATATCAATCGGCCTGCCCAACTGTTCAAGCGCATTTTCCACCATCCCTCGCACGGCCTTGCTATCGGCAAGGTCGCCTTTGACAAGGTAAGCGGGTGATCCATAGGCCGCTGCTGCATCTGCCACTGCTTGGGCCGCCTCTACGGATTTTTGATAATGCACCACGACACTCGCGCCGTGTGCCGCAAGGGTCAGCGCCGTGACCGCGCCTAGATTGCGCGATGCACCTGTAATAAGGGCCGTCTTGCCGAACAAAGGTTGTGAATTGGTCATAACTTCTCCTCAATGATAGGGGGTTTTGCCAGACGACAGGCCGCGACATGCCCATCGCTCACTTTATAAAAAGGGATGGGCACACGGCACTCGGCGGAGACATGGGGACAGCGATCTTGCAGACCACAGCCCGGTTTTAACTGCCTTGTACTTGGGGTTTCGCCCGACAATAACAACCGCTGGCGTTGAATAGTCGGATCAGGTATAGGAATGGCGGAAAGGAGCGCCTGCGTATAAACATGGCGGGGGTGGTCAAAAACATCTTCGACCCGACCCGCCTCGACAATTCGCCCTAGATACATCACCAACACTCGGTCACATAAATGGCGCACGGTGCTCAGGTCATGGGAGATAAACAGGTAGGCCATGTTCAATTCGCGCTGCAATTCGCGCAACAAATTCAGGGTTTGCAGCCGCAGCGACATATCCAATGAGGCGGTGGGTTCGTCGAGCACCACAAATTGCGGGCGGGTAATCATGGCCCGCGCCATACCCACCCGTTGTTTTTGTCCCCCACTTAATTGATGTGGACGGCGGCCCAGATGGTTTTGGTCGAGTTTGACTTTTTCAAGCGCCCCAAGTATCTGTGTTTTATCGTGATTCAGGCCATGTAAAATAAGGGGTTCGCGCAGGATACGGCGGACGGAAAAAAGCGGGTTGAGCGATTCGTGGGTATCCTGAAATACCATTTGCAGCATCCGACGCGCTGGGCGCATTTGTCGGGCTGAATGATGGGTAATGTCTTCGCCATTAAATACAATTCGGCCTGCGGTGGGCCTTTCTAGTCGGATGATGCACCGCGCCATGGTGGATTTTCCGCTGCCACTTTCCCCGACCACGGCGACTGCCTCGCCCGGATAGACTTCAAAACTGACATCATTCACCGCATGAATCGTGTGCCGCCCTTCCCGAAAGTGTTTGACGAGATGTTCAACGCGGAGGATGGGTTCGGTCATCGCTTAGGCCCTACTATTTGTTGGACGGTCTACACGCAAAAGGGTATTCATGAGATGCTGGGTATAGGGGTGCTGGGGATGGGCAAAAAGCTCCCCGACGGTCGCTACTTCTTGAATTTTGCCGTCTTGCATGACCGCCACCCGCTGACAGACCTCGCTCACCACCCCCAAATCATGGGTAATCAACAATAGCGTGGTTCCAAATTCAGCCTGAATGGTTTTAATCAACTCAAAAATTTGGGCCTGAATGGTCACGTCCAACCCAGTGGTTGGCTCATCGGCAATCAATAAGCGCGGTTGGCACGCCAGCATCATGGCAATCAGCACCCGTTGGGCCATGCCTCCACTAAGTTGATGTGGATAAGCCCGTGCCCGTGTTTGGCTATCGGGGATACCAACCTGCTGCAACAAATCCAGCGCTTTTTCATAGGCGGCACGTTTTTTGAGTGATTGATGAAGCCTGACCACCCGCGCCACTTGTTGACCCACCCGCATAAGGGGATTCAGGGCGGCGCGTGGATTCTGAAAAATCATCGCAAGCTGTGACCCACGCACTGCATACCATTCACGTTTGGAGAGGGTGAGTAAATCGTGCCCATTAAACCAAATATGCCCACTCTGAGGCTTGGCTCGGCGGGGCAGCAGTCCCATAATGGCGAGAGCGGTCATGGATTTACCAGAGCCACTTTCTCCAACCAGCCCCATGACCTCATTCGGATAAATCTCAAACGAGACGCCTTGTAAAATGGGCTTGGATTGACCTCGATTATCAGTGATCGTCACGGATAAATTTTCGAGAGCAAGTAGCGGCTCGGTCATATCCATCTGCCCCTACTGCTGCAAGAGATTACGTAGGCCATCGCCAATAAGGTTAAAAGCAAAGGCCGCCAAGACCAACGCCGCACCGGGATAGAGCCACATCCACCACTCCCCGGTGGTAATGCGTTGTGCTCCCTCAGAAATCATAACGCCCCATTCGGCGGTTGGCGATGTAATGCCCAAGCCCAGAAATGCCAAACCTGCCGTGTCCAAGATCGCCCACCCCGCCACCATAGACATTTGGACTAATGATGGAGCGAGTGTATTGGGCAACAAATGAATCAGCGCCACCCGCCAACTCGGATTGCCGATACTAATGGCGGCATCGGCATAGGGTAGGGTGCGAACGGTTAACATTTGCCCCCGTGTGAGCCGTACAAAATAGGGGATATAGGCGATAGTCACCGCCGTAATGACGTTTCGTTCGCTGTCGCCCAACACGCCAGTAATGACCATTGCCAAAAGAAACGAGGGAAAAGCAAACAGAACGTCAACCCCGCGCATCACAATGGCATCGAGCCAGTCACCATAATAGCCCACAATTGCGCCGATGACCGACCCAACCGCAAAAGAGATGAGGGCTACTGTAAAGGCAATCCGCAAGTCTAGTTGAGTCGCGTGAACCACCCGGGTCTGAATATCTCGTCCAAATTTATCCGTCCCAAAGGGGTAGTCTTTGGAGGGTCTTTCATAGGTGTTGCGTGAGACTTTCTCTGGTTCATATTTCATCTGGGTCGGGCCGATCCATGCCACCCCGATAAACCCGATCAGGAGGGTACTTCCCAAAAGTAAAGTGAAATGACGCAGCAGCAAGTGCAACATTTAATTGAGCCGAATACGTGGATCAAGCAGACTATACAGTAAATCAATCACGAGATTGAGCACGATATAAACCACGGCGATAAGCAAAATAAAACCACGTACTGCATTCAGATTATTGGCGTCCAACGCTTGCCAGACATATTGCCCAACTCCCGCCCATGAAAAAACACGTTCCACAATGACATTGCCTGCCACGAGATACCCAAAGACGATACCGGAGGTGGTTAGTACCGGAATAAAGGCACTGCGGAGGGCATCTACCAGAATGATGGTGCGCGGTGGCAGCCCGACCGCCCGAGCCGTGCGGATAAAATCTTTATCGAGGGTTTCTAACATAGCAGACCGGATCATTTTGGTCATAGGGGCGCTGACCACAAGGGCTAAGGTCATAGCGGGCAGCCATAGATGGTTGAGGGCATCACGGCAGGTCTTTATATCACCGGCCAATAGACTGTCAATCGTAAAAAGGCCCGTCACACTGGGCGGCTCTTCAGTGCCGATCGTCAAGCGATCTAGTGGGGGCGGGGCAATATCCCATTCATAATAAAAAAGGTGGATGCCGATCAACGCCAGCCAAAACAGAGCAACCGACGCTCCAAAGGTGGCAAAAAGCCGAATCACCCAGTCAATAATAGTTCCCTGATAAACCGCCGCCAAAATGCCAAGCGGCAGGCTGATCGCCAATGTCAACCCAAAAGCCACAATTCCTAGCTCAACCGTAGCGGGGATACGCGCTCTTAATTCATCTTGGGCAGGCTGACGGCTCGACCAACTTTCGCCCAAGTCGCCCTGCGCGAGATGCACTACATAATCGGCGAATTGGACAACCAGTGGCCGATCCAGCCCCATTTCCCTTTCATATCTTTCGATACGTTCCTCATTTGCCAAAGGCCCGGCCCGTACCACCGCTGGATTTCCCGGTAGCACACTGGTCAAAAAAAAGGCAACCCCTATGACTCCAACCAGCGCCAGCACCGCCAATCCCAAACGGCGGAGCAAATAGCGAAAAAGTGGATTGGAGCGAAGAATTGCCCAAAAGCTCAACCAGAGCGACGGGGACTGGTCCGTCGCTCCGGTATCCGGTGTAGTGGTCAAGTGAACTTACTCAGTTTTGCCCAGATAGGCGTAACGGAGGGTTAGGTCGTTAAATAGAGCCAACCCAGTCACATTGGAACGAGTTGCAATAATCAAATCGGGTTGATAGAGGAACGCCCAAGGTGCTTCTTCCACAATGATTTGTTGGGCGCGGCGGATCAGGTCGGCCCGTTCTTGCGGATCACGGCTAAACGTTCCGGCGTCAATCAGGGCATCCACTTCAGGATTGCAATAATTGACGTAGTTCGGGAACGCATCGCATTTGAGGTTAAAGGTCAATTGGTAGAACGGGTCATTGCCCCATGAATACCACTGCTCAATAAAGAAGGGCAGTTCATGACTATAGAGCAGTTCAGAAAACTGGGCGGTTGGCACAGCATTGATATTCACGGTAATGCCAATTTCGGCTAACCCGGCCTGAATCCACGTCGCGGCATCCACCCGACCTTGATCTTCCTGTGGGACGGTCAGATCAATTTCAAAGCCATCGCCATAGCCTGCCGTTTCTAGCAAGGCCCGTGCTGCCTCAAGGTCGCCATCGTCATAGCTCCAATACTCATCGGTATACCCTTCCATCCCGACTGAAACTGGACTCTTCGGCTGCTGTCCATAGCCCGCCAATACATTTTCAATAATCGCGTCATAGGGAACGGCCATCGAGACCGCTTGGCGTACCCGCACGTCGTCAAACGGCGCGACATTATTGTTCATGCCGAGGTGGTAGATACGGGTGGTTGGGATGGCATGAATGGCAATATTGGAGTCCTGCTTCAAAGCATCAAGGCTGCTAAATGGAATCCCCAATGCCACATCCACGTCCCCGGCGCGGAGCAATTGCTCACGTGTGGAGGCCTCTGGCACGACGCGGAAAATCGTTGCGGAATTTTGGAAAAACTCTGGCCCACGCCAATAATTGGGATTGGGTTCAAAGACATATTCCACACCTTGATTCCATTCAGTAATGACATATGGCCCGCTCGAATTGGAATTTTGATGGAAATATTGCTCGGCCCAAGGGTCTTCCTCGGTGGCATTTGCCGAAGCTGTCGCTTGGCTGATGGCCCCGAAAACTTGGAACCCAAGAATGGTTTCGGTCAGCGCAGCAGGGCGGTTGGTGGTAATTTGTAAAGTGTAGTCATCAATAACTTGGATTTGGTCGGCAGTGTCAATCGCCATGAAGGGCGTCAACAGAGCCAAATATCCCGGCCCAGTGATGGCGCGGTCAAACGTGTACTTATAATCATTCGCGGTGATAGGTGTGCCATCGGCAAATTTGGCGTCTTGGCGTAAATGGAAGGTAAAAACAGTACCATCTTCCGAGACTTCCCAACTTTCGGCAATTGCTCCTTCAAACTCGGCTTGCCCAACCAGTTCTCCACTGTCATTGGCTACTACGGTCTGGGTGATTAACGGCTCGTAGAGGTTGGCAGTGGCATCATAAGCGGCGACACTACGGAATTGCATCAACTCAATGTGATCAATGTCGCCGTCGTAGGCGATGATAATTTGGGGTTTTTCTTCTTGCGCAGTGGCAGGCAAAACAACTTGAGATGAAATTCCAGAGGCTAATACTGTGCATAACAAAACAATCAAAAATACTGAATGATTTTTCATGTTCCTTCCCCTGTTGAAGTTAGCATCCACAAACCCACTATTATCATACCGCAAAGCCGCATGATTTCTCAATATCCCGCGATGAAATAGGCCCAAAGGGAAAGCAGGGTGACGCTCCCCATGCCAAAGGCAGGGGCTTTACGTCGCATTGGGTAAATACGTCTATTCGTTTGCGCTGTCTTTTTATGGGATAAAAACTGCGAGAAAAAGACCTGTCGTTTCACAGAACTGGGTTAGCCGATGTCCCGCCATTCCCCGTACAGCAAGCCAATTTGTTGTTGAACGTGCAAAAATCGCCGCGTCCGTCGCTCGCATGGTGTGACTACTTCTGGAAGTTGCTCGGCGAACATCTACTGGGGGTACCTTGGATCGGGACAAAAAAAGCGCCGTCTCTGCAATTGCCAAGACGTTTGCCAATCAAAACAAGATAGATCCGCGGCGAGACTTCTTGACACTGAGGGCATTGGGCTTAGGGTGACATTCTTCGGCATTTGCTCGAATTTGCTCTACCCGTAAGCCACTTGGAATGGGTAACCAGCGCCCCATAAACGTCCCTTTCGCTTCCTTTGACCCGAAAGGTTCTCATACTACCCCGTTTCACTGCTTCACCCAAAAATATGAGAAAGGCCCAGATTTATTACGGTTTGACTTCGGTGTTCCCTATCAAAAGCAGTTTGAGGAAATGTTTTATGGCACAGCTTTACCCAATGGCGTTGATTATCGAGAGATGCCTGTCAATTTTGACCGCTACAGTGAGGACGACCAATTACGCATTCCCAGACGGATGCTGACGGTCATTGCGGCTGCCAATCGCGGCGAAGATTTGGAGCAAGGGCCGTTCCCCGTTACACTCGATACACTTTCATTAGAAACCGCCTTAAAACAATTAGAGCAAGCATGACACTAGGAAAATTTAGCGTAGATTTCACAGGCCGCGCCGCGTTGGTGACTGGCGCAGGCATGGGCATTGGTCGGGCTACTGCGATGGCGTTGGCGCAATCAGGGGCATCGGTGTTTGTGAATGACATCAATCCCGACAATGCCGCAAGGGTCGCGGAAGAAATTCGGGCGATGGGTGGGACAGCATCGGATTGGTGTGCGGATGTCGCCAACAAACTGGCGGCGGGGTCATTGATTGAGGCCATGCGCGACGCCTACGGACGGATTGATATAGTGGTTAATGCGGCGGGGGTCGAGAAAAAAGCCTCGTTGATGAAATTAGATGAATGGGATTGGCGGCGGGTGCTGGACATCAATCTCAACGGCACGTTTTTTATCACCCAACTTGCCGGACGGGTTATGGCGGAAGAAGGCGGTGGAGTGATGGTTAATCTCGCCAGTACCGCGGGAATCGCCCTGCCACGCGCCGATAGTGCCGCCTATGCTGCCAGCAAAGCCGGGGTGATTGGTTTTACCAAAGAGGCCGCCCGATTTTTTGCCACGTCGGGGATACGAATTAATGCCGTCTGCCCTGCCAATATTGACAGCGAAGATGAATATCTCAACGCCGAAAACTTAGGCCGTATCCCGCAAAATCGTTTAGGGAAACCCGAAGAGGTCGCCAGCGTGATTTTGTTCCTCTGTTCAGACGCCGCTTCCTATATAACCGGGCAGGCGATTTTTGTGGACGGTGGCGAGAGCATGGCTTAACTCCGTGTTTCACCAGAATATCAACCGAATTTTGCTCCCCTTCTATCGGTGCTATACAATAACAGTGTTATCTTTCATTATTTGTTTTCTTAGTTTTTCGCAGGCAGGCAATCATGGCTCAACGCCCAGTTCATATTCGCGTGGATGATCGTGTTCGGCTGATGTCGGCGGTGCTGGCTGCCACCAAATGGCCCGAACGCGAACAACAAATGCAGCGCCATCGCGCCCACGCTCATGCCCGTAACACCACTAAACGGATTGAACGGCATAAACATCATCCCGCCATCGAAGCGACTCAAGTGCTGCTCGATAAAGGCGCCCCCCTAGAAGCGCTGTATACCTATGCCCTCAAGCTGACATGGCCCGAAATGGAAGACCCCTATGCGCCGCGTTGGGTTCCACCCAAATGGAATGAGCAGTTGAAAAATTTCTATCAGGTCGCCGAATTGGAGGCGTGGTGGAAAGAGGAAGACGAGGCTTGGCAAAAAGCCCGTTCTGAAGCCGAAAAATTGATCTCGAAGGTAAATTTTTACACCTTCTTGCAACCGTTCGTGGGGGAGGTCGTGGAGCAGTTAGTATTTGTCGCCAACGTCTCCTACCCCAGCACCCGGTCTGTAGGGGTACGGATCGGCGGCGAACTCATGAGTATCACCCCGCCGCGTATCGCATGGGGAGACAACGCCCCTTGGCCCTTTGATGAGGACGCAGGTCATCTGTATACCCACGCGCTTGGCGACTATGCCCGCCTGCTGATGTTGTCCTATCTGCGGCAAAACGCGGATCGTGTCGCGGCGGCGGCCCAAAAACCCCTGCCCGTCACCGATGAATTCAAAGAAAAATATGTGACGTGGGGCGATCAATTTACCGAATTGTTTGTCATCGGCGCGGTGGCCCTCTTTTTGGAGCAGGCCGTCAATCCACAGGAAGCCAAAGCCTTCATTTTGATGCAAGATAAAGCAAAGGGCGTCAAAATCATTCCCGGTTTGGTAAGCGTGCTGCGCCGTTATTTGAATGAGTTTGCCGATGGGAAATACGAGTCGCTGATTAATTATCTGCCGAACTTCCCCGGTCATTTGCGTGTGGCGAAATCCATTTCTTCCCTATAAGAAGGGTTTTCATGATTGATCGAATTGTCTACAACGCCAAAATCCATACCCTGAATCCTACCCAACCCATTGTAACGGCACTAGCGATCATCGGAGAACGCATCGTCGCGGTAGGGGATGATGACAGCATTCGGCGCTTGGCTGGTCCCAATACCCGGCAAGATAATGCGGGGGGGCGCGTGATTATCCCCGGTCTGACCGATGCCCATTTGCACTGGGAGGGGTATAGCAAGGCACGACGCAATCTGAATTTGATGGATGTACCTAGCAAGGCGCAATGTTTAGCGATGGTTGCGGAACGGGCACGCACTGCCCCACCCGGCGAATGGATTATCGGGCGTGGTTGGCGATTGGATACGTGGCACGAAACGGATTACCCCCTCGCCAGCGAGCTAGACGCCATTACAACACAGCATCCAGTCTATTTAGGCGAACGCAGCGGACACGGGGCATGGGTCAACAGCCTAGCCCTCAAATTGGCAAATATCCATGCTGGCACCAATGACCCCTTTGGCGGGACGATTGTGCGCCTGCCGGATGGTTCGCCTGCCGGGATGTTATTGGAAGACAGTGCCCTGCATCTAGTCTCCGACCATATCACCGGTCCCACCCCCGAAAAGTTAGCCGATTACATGGCGGATGCCCAAGCCCATGCGCTGCGACAGGGATTGACGAGTTTCCATGATTATGATGACCCCTCCTGCATGATCGCCCTGCAAATGGTGCGCGAGCGCGGCCAATTGGGAATGCGGGTTGTCAAGCAAGTGAATGTGGCATGGATTGAACACGCGCATGAATTAGGGATACGCAGTGGCTTTGGCGACGATTGGATTCGGATCGGCGGTCTGAAAATTTTTGCGGATGGCGCATTAGGGCCGCGCACCGCCCTGATGATTGAACCCTACGAAAATGAACCGGATAATTATGGCATCTGCGTGACCGACAAGGAAGAAATCTACAGCTTGGTCAGTCGGGCCAGCGAACAGGGCGTGCATACCTCGATTCATGCGATTGGCGACAAAGCCGTACATGACGTGTTGGATGTTTTTGAAACCGTGCGCGGTGAAGAAGCGGATCGTAGTACACCGCGTTCCCAACTGCGTCACCGGATTGAGCATGTGCAGATTATCCATCCAAGCGATGTAGGTCGCCTAGCCCAATTGAATTTGATCGCCTCGATGCAGCCGATTCACGCCACGTCGGATTTGGAAATGGCCGATTTATATTGGGGCAAACGTGCCGCCTACAGTTACGCTATCCGCAAGCAACTAAACGCCGGGGCGGTCTTGGCATTCGGCTCGGACGCTCCCGTTGAAGATTTAAACCCTTGGCGTGGAATCCATGCCGCTGTCACCCGTCAACGTGCTGATGGCTCACCGGGGCCGCAGGGATGGTATCCCGAAGAACGCCTGACCCTGCATGAAACCCTCGTTGGGTTCACACAGGGACCAGCGTATGCCGCGTATATGGAAAATCGCTTGGGGATGCTTGCCCCCGGTTATTTGGCCGATATGGTGATGCTTGACCGCGATTTATTCAACATCCCCCACGCCGAAATTCTGTCGGTGCAGGTAGTGGGAACAATGGTCGGCGGGGAGTGGCGCTTTAGGGCATTTGAGTAGACTCCTCTAGCGTTTCTTGAGACGGCTCATAACGCAGCGACTCGGCAACCTGCATAATGGCTGTCTCAAATTCACTAAACCCACCGCTGCCGCTGCGTGCTGCAAAAATCGCATACTGCCCTTCGCCAAATTCAAACAGCAGAATAAATCCACTGGGCATCTCCGCCCGCAAGACTTCCCACTCGCCTATTGTCACCTGCACTGGAAATTCGGCAGGTAGCTCCTCAAGTTGAACATAGGCCGACAATATTTCTTCAGGCGCAGCTTGGGTCAGTTCTAAAGTACCATAGAAATAATCGGCAATTTCAGCAGGTGGGACAATCGTTATTTCGAGTTCATCCGAATCCAATGGGCGGCGGCGTATTCTTTTATCAGCGGCATCTTGGGAATTGAACAGCAAGATTTTGTTGGAGGCGGCTTCACTCAAAACCCAATTTTGCGGATAGAAGAAACGAAAAGCACAGGTATCCGTAAAATAGAGAAACCATCCTTCCGATGGAGTGTTTGGGTCATCGTCGTTATAAACGAGGGTATCCAAAAATAATTGAAGTACGTCCTCCAAAGCTGTCATTTGGTTGGCATCGGCTTCGGCATGGATAATCAAATCATATTCATCGGAGATAGCAATAATCATCTGGAATCCAACGATGGCTAGGCTATCATTCGTGCCCACATAATCCTGACGAGCGGCTAACCAGTCTTGGATGGTCATTTCAATCGGTGTGCCATATGTCCGGGGATTGCCCCCTCCAAAAGTCACAATATTTGAGAGTTGTTCAAAGGGCGTTGGGCGATCATCATCCATACTGAAGGGAAATTGCATGGAAGCACTAAAATCGAAATAGCCGGGAGTTGTCCAATTTTCACCTAAAAAATCTTCTTCGGGATAATACCAACGAACGGCAGGTAGGCTTTCACTAGAGCCATCAACTGATGCAAAATCGGGGACTATGGTCTGTGTTGCTTGAACAAACCATTCAGCGGGATAGTCAAAACTCAACCGACCATCACAGGAAGTAAATGTTTTGGATTCCGGTGCTTGGGCATAACTGAATGGCGTGGGTTGCGTAAAACTAATAACAAAAAGCAGGTATACGACTAACCACCATCGTTTAGCAGGCATGGTATTCTCTCCCTGAACAAATTCGCCCCCGTTATTTATAGTAATTACAACGGACGTTAACAAATCGTTCCAGAGAAATCAACCACTGGTCAATCTACGATGATGGGCAAAAAGCCTGTTGTACCCGCAATGACGGCAACTTGGGCTTGATAGACAATTCGACCCAGATAGGCCACCTTTACATCATACATACCTGCTTCCAAATCCCCCATTACCCAGTTTTCCCGCAAATAGGGGTCGCCATTGAGGATTGGGTCGGTGTCGGCATATGTATACGCGCGATAAATCACCCCACTGGTAAGCGACTCGGCCCTGATTTCGACTTCAGAAAGCAGAGTGCCATCTTCCGCTGTCACCCGTCCCGCCAACACACCATAGCTGGGAAAAGGTTCAATCCATAACTGCGGGTTATAGGTTGAGCCGTAGCTGTAAGGGTCGCCGATACGCACTTCCAAATGCAGATGTGGCCCAATCGCCACCCCCGACTGCCCCACCTGCCCAATGGGGTCAAAACGCCGAATGGATTGCCCCGTCACGACATGGACAGCCGAAAGATGCCCATACAGGGTGTAGTAGATAAAAGGCTGCCCTTTTTCATCAAGATGAGTGTGTTGAATGACAACCGTGTTGCCATAAAAATTCGAGGTCGGGCCGAAGCGTTTTTGGTCAAAATCATCCCCAGCGAAAAACACCACCCCATCACCCGCTGCCAAAACCCGCGTGCCAAAGGGATTTACAAAATCTATCCCATAGTGAGGCCGCAATTGACCCACATTGGTTGAGCCATAATCATAGATGCGTTCAGCGTAATCAATCACGCCGCTTTCGGTGAAGAAGGGCCGCGACAGCCAAAAATGATCGCCTGTAATGGTTCGGGCCATTGCAATCGCGGTGGCAATCCCTGAGCTAGAGGCCGCCTCATTCGGGTCAAAGGTGGCGGGCAGGGTCGCCGTCGCCGAGGGTGTGGGGGAAAATTCAGAAGTCGGTTGGGTCGTCGGGCTAGGGGATGCAGTTGGTGTGGCGCTTGGTTTATCACCCCCAACGACATACCATGTGGCAGTCGGTTGGGCAGTCGCTGCGGCCTGCAATGCAATCGCCGTCGCCAAAGAATTTTGAGTTGCTTCCACCGGGGGTGCTTGTGTTCCATTATCGGATGAACTGCACCCACTTAACGCATATCCTATATAAGCCATCGCCAGCACTAACAATGTCAAACTTAACCCGCGATGAAACGTCCGACTTTTGAACATCCCCACACAAAATCCTTGTTTAAATCAATCCAACACGGGTCACAGCCGCTTGAATGGTCTGGGCGTGGATAGCACGGGCCTGCTCCAAAAGCTGGTTGACTTCGCCGCGCAAATGAGCCGCCAATTCCACGTCTTCCAATCCTAGCAGGTTCACCCGCACATTCAATGCCGCACCTTCGAGCGCCGCCATGGCCATATGTGCCCCAACTGCCGCATCCGTCGCCGCGTTGGTATTGCCCAATGCAGCCACCCGTTCGACTAATTGCAGGGTTTCAAAGGCCATACGACAGACCCGCAGCGGCACATCAATCGCCCCGCGTGTGCGCTCTTGAATCAGGGCAGCCCGTTGGGGGTCATCTTTTGGCACGCGGAAGGCCGACATCAGGGCATCGAAGGCACTGACATCATTCACCACATCATCCAACAAGCGTTCGCGTAATTCCTGCCCCGCTTTGACAATCGCCTGCATCTCGGTTTCGACTTCGGCGTATTTCTTCTTGCCAATGGTGAGACCCGCCACCATTTCGGAGAGGGCCGCTGCCAAAGATGCTGCTAATGCCGCCACCGCCCCACCGCCGGGGGTTGCATTCGCCGCCGCTACCGCTTCAACAAAATCTGAGGGACGACGGCTTTGGGGAATCGTGACCACCGCGTAATTCGCTGTCGAATCTTCCGGCACAGGCGGTTCTTCATACGCAAACGGAGCAGGCACTTGTTCTGCCATTGAAATCTTAGTTTCCAACAACTGGTCGGGTTTAAAACCATCCAATTGCAGATACCAGCGAGCACTATCAATCAGGGCCGCTTCGGGGGCAAGGCCAACCAATTCACTCGATAGAATCCCAACCCCGTAGCGTTGGGCCTCCCGACGGATCATCTCAACCACACGGAAGATGGGGGTCTTTTCATAATTGGTCAGGTTCATGCTGACCTGTGCTTTGCCATCCACCAAGAACCCATTGGCTTTGACAAAGGCCAAACCACCACCGGATTCCCGAATGGCAAGTGAGATTTTTTTGGCGATTTCAACATCCCCGGTGGTCAGATAGACATTAAAGGCAATCAACGGCGGACGAGCGCCAATAATCGTCGCCCCGGCTGATCCAACAGCGGCTGGCCCAAAATCTGGTACGTAGCGCGGGTCAGAGCCAATGGCGGTTTTTAGCTGTTCATATTGAAATTTGACTTTGCGAATATGAGCTAAATTTTCCCGATCGGGTCGGGTCGCGGCGCTTTCGTAAAGATAGACGGGGATATTGAGTTCCTCACCTACCCGCTTGCCCAAGCGTTTCGCCATCTGAATACATTCATCCATCGAGACATCCCGAATCGGGATAAACGGCACAACATCGGTTGCCCCAAAACGCGGATGTTCGCCTGAATGGAAATCCAAATCAATCAATTCCGACGCGGTGCGGATACCCACAAACATGACCCGCTCAATTTCATCGGGCAGGCCCACCATCGTAACAACGGTGCGGTTATGGTCGGCGTCGCTGCTGACATCCAAAATATGGACGGCCCCGGCGCGTTTCATCGCCTGAAGGATAGCCTCCACTACCTCTGGTCGTCGCCCCTCACTAAAATTTGGCACGCACTCTACTAACGGTCTCATGCCACCCCCTAACTGTGGTATTTGTTCCCAAAAACGCGGCAAATTATACAGAAATAGGCTTACACCGACCAACTTTTGCGTGGCTGACGTATAGCAAACGGCGGTTTTTGGACCAGCTATAATAATAGCAGGGTGGCCTCACTATGTTTGGAAATGGACGAAGCATATGGGTGAGAATATTAAAAAATTGCTCAAGAAAATATACGATGATGAAACATCAATACCAGACGTTCTCGGCTTTTTGGATTCCTCTAGTATTTTTTTGAGAGCACATGCAATACGCGCACTGGGGAAGAAACTGAAGAAATTTCCTCATAATCTCAGTGAGGAACAGCTAAATGAAATAACCCACAAACTCAGATTGATTGCAGGGTATGAGGAAAATATGACTTCCCCACTGATAGGCATTTATACAGTTTCTCATTTTGCTATCGCTTGCCTATTCCAGATAAACACACCCCAATCTCTCGACCTTGCTCGTGAATTTCTCGAATCCTTATCAGCAAACCAAGAACTCACGATGAAATTCATCAACACTTGGGGTGAATTTTTGAGTGACTAAAAATGGCATTAGATGAACCAAGAAAATCATGATGCTACACAATCAACATCGCGTCCCCGAAGCTGAAAAACCGATACTCCATCGCAATCGCCTCTTGATACGTCGCCAACAATTTTTCCCGCCCCACCAACGCGCTAATCATCATCAGTAGGGTAGATTTGGGCAGATGAAAATTCGTCACCATCGCATCAACCGCCCTAAAACGATAACCGGGGGTGATGAACAGGTCGGTTTCCTCCTGAATGGCGATCACCGGACGCCACGGGCAGACATTTTCGGCAAGGTTATTTAGCGTATTCTGGATACTGTCGGGGTCGTTCATCTCTGAGCCAAACGCGGCGGAACGAATCGCGGCGGTTTCGAGGGTACGGGCGCTGGTTGTGCCTACTGGGATAATCCGGCCTCCCGCTAATTTGGCCTCGTTGATGATACGGGCATTGTCGGGGTTGAGTTCGGCATATTCGCGGTGAATTTTGTGGTCGGCGACGTTTTCCTCTTTGACCGGGGCAAATGTGTCAAGGCCGATATGCAAGGTGCAGTAGGCCAGTTTGACACCCATTTCCTGAATTTTGAACAGCAAGTCCCCTGTAAAATGCAGGCCAGCAGTAGGTGCAGCCGCCGACCCTTCACGGCGAGCATACACCGTCTGATAACGTTCGGGGTCGTCCAATGGCGCGGTAATGTAGGGCGGCAGCGGCATCTCGCCTAATTTATTCAGGTAGGGGTGGACGGGTTCGGAAAATTCGACAATCCGTTTTGGGCCATCTTCCTCGCCAACCACCTGTGCGGTTAATTCCTGACCATCGTGGTTCAGTTTCAATACCACTTCAGGCGTCACCCGCCGCCCACCGACTAATGCCTCCCATCGTCGCCCTTCATTTTCGAGTTGGCGCAGCAGCAAAATTTCGACTGCCCCACCTGTCTGGGCTTTAATGGCGTGCAGGCGGGCCGGAATGACGCGCGTCTGATTCAGCACCAGTACATCATTGGGTCGCAAATATTCCGGCAAATCGCGGAAAATGCGGTGGTCGCACTGGCCTGTGTCCCGATGCAGCACAAGTAGACGAGATGAATCTCGCGGTTCGGCAGGATGTTGGGCAATGCGTTCCGGCGGCAGGGGATAATCAAAATCGGTGAGTTTCATAACCCTCTAACGGTTGAATAAGCGCACAATCACATTCAAAACAATCGTCAGGATGATACTGAGCAAAATCATGCTGACCACTGGGAAAAAGCAGGCAAAATTTTGGCCCTGCACCCGTACATCACCGGGGAGATGGCCCAAATTGCGAAGGCCGGGGATGCGGCTAAAGAGTAAAAAGAGGCCGCCAATCAACACCGCCCCCACACCCAAAACAATTAACAGCTTTCCAACCGACGCGAGTTCCATTTGCATGACCCTTTCGCTTAAAACAATGGCGGTTGCTGAATAGTAGGCCGATTGTCCACAATGCCAAGATGCTCATAGGCGCGGCGGGTAGCCACTCGTCCGCGTTGAGTGCGCTCCAAAAAGCCCAGTTGGAGCAAAAACGGCTCAATCACATCTTCAATCGTATCACCTTCTTCACTGATAGACGCGGCGATGGTCTCCAACCCGACCGGGCCGCCATTGAAATTTTTGATAATCGTCAACAGCACACGGCGGTCAATATCATCCAAGCCAAGCGGGTCAATCTCCAACAAACCACTGAGACATTCATCGGCTATTTCTTGGGAGATGATACCTGCTCCGCGCACCTGTGCATAATCGCGCACGCGGCGCAATAATCGCAGGGCCACACGCGGCGTCCCCCGTGAACGTTGGGCGATTTCGGAAACACCTTCCGGCTTGGCCTCAATCTTCAATTTGTCGGCAGCCCGTTCGATAATCATTTCCATCGCCGCCATGCTGTAAAAATCCATGCGGAACACCGCCCCAAACCGATCACGCAGGGGAGCGGTCAACAAAGCAAGGCGGGTCGTCGCCCCTACTACCGTAAAACGCGGCAGCTTAAGACGGACATTTTTGGCGGCAGGCCCTTTGCCGATGACAATATCTAGAACGAAATCTTCCATCGCGGAATAGAGGACTTCCTCAACCGGACGGCCCAAACGGTGGATTTCGTCAATAAATAACACATCCGAGGCACGTTGATGGGTCAAAATTGCCGCGAGGTCGCCTGTGCGTTCAATCGCAGGGCCAGCGGTGGTTTTGAGATTTGCCCCCATTTCATTCGCCAGCACATTAGCGAGGGTCGTTTTTCCCAGACCGGGCGGGCCGTAAAACAGCACATGATCGAGGGCTTCTTTACGTGATTTGGCGGCCTCAATCAAGACTTTCAAGTTTTCAATCACACGCTCCTGACCGATATACTCATTCAGGCTGCGGGGGCGCAGGGCATAATCTAATTTGACTGAATCATCAGACTGCCGTTTGCCATCTATTGGGCGATCATCATGGGTCATAGCGTTTTCCTTTAGAACAGGTGTAGTATAACGGAGGGCAGGCCGTCGCTGCAATCCGAACTTGAAATTTTGACGTAATATAATTAGCAGAAATGGCTTGGGCTGGGTATCATTCGAAGTAATGTAAAGGCAAGGAGGCGCAAGCATGTCCTTTTTTACTGGTGGACGCCGAAACACCCCACAAGAACCATCTCCGCAGACCCCAACACCTGCGGCTTCATCCACGCCAAGCACCCCATCGGCTGGCACACCCCGCCAACCCGTCGGTTTTGAGACAGTCTTGGGAGCCAATTCAACCCTGCGCGGTGAACTCCGCAGTCAGGCGAATGTGCGGTTGGATGGCACGTTTGAGGGGACACTGGAAATTGAAGGCAATGTCTTGGTTGGCGAAACGGGCAAAGTCACCGCCGACATCAATGCCCGGAATGTGGTCATCGCCGGAGCGGTGCGCGGTAATGTGTCTGGCAACAAAGTCCAACTGCTGAAAACCAGCCGTGTATGGGGCGACATCCACGCCACTGCCATCACGACTGAGGAAGGCGCTTTTATTGACGGCAAGATCACGATGGTGCGGCATGACGCCTCGATCCAGAGTTTTGAACCCGCCTCACTGCCCGAACCCGGTACGCCACCTGACGTAAAGGACGAAAAACCGGAAATTCAGACGGTAGCGGAGACACAGGTCGTTGACGAATCCCCAACCGAACCAGTGATGGCGACAGAGGAAAAAGTCGAAGATGAGGTGAAAGAGCCTAAAAAGCGCAAAGCCGACAAAACCGACAAAACCGATAAAGATGACGACGATATTGAAGTCGTCGTAGGCGAAACGGTCAAAGAAGATTAGGGCAACCAGTGATTTTGCAGGTCAACCAAATCTTGATAAATGCCATCAGGCTGATATTCGCCGAAATCCCCGGCATCAGTGACCCCACTTAACACTAACGCGCTGGACAACCCGGCGCGTTTTGCTCCCCATATATCGGTCTCGACCCGATCCCCAACCATCAACGTCGCGGCGGGGGCAGTCCCCAACACACTGAGGGCATATTCAAACATTGGCTTTTCGGGCTTGCCCATAATCAAAGGGGGTTGCTTGGTCGCCGTCTGCAAAAGGGCCAAGATGCTGCCTGCGCCGGGGATATAACCATCGGGTTCGGGCAGAGTAACATCGCCATTGGTGCCGATAAACAACGCCCCCCGTTGAATCTGATAACACGCCGCCTGTAATTTGGCATAGGTCAGGGTTCGATCCAGCCCCACCACCACAAAATTGGCCTGCTCATCGTCCCCCACAATGTCTAACCCCACCCCTTGCAGTGCAGCATAAATCCCCTCTTGGCCTACGACAAAGGCTTTCGTAGCGTTGGGATATTGGTCACGCAGGAAGCGGGCCGTCACCAATGGTGAGGTGATAATCTGGTGGATTTCAACCTTGACCCCCAAGCCACTGATGCGTTCGGCATACATCTCAGGGGTGCGGGTGCTGTTATTGGTGGCAAACACATAGGGGATACTATACGCATCCAACCATCTAAAAAAATCTGGCACCCCGGGCAAAGTTTCACTGCCGCGCCAGATGACCCCATCCATATCCAGAATGACGCCGCGAATGTACGAAAAATCAATCATAGGGATGCCTCTCGAATCCGTTAAGATAAACCGCTGATGATTATAGCGGTCTGTTGTTATAATCAAGTGGGCTTGTTAAAAAATACAGATTGCGAGAAAAACTTATATGAAATTTGATGTCACGATCATGCCGGATGATCTGAATACCGTGCCCGAAACTGCCAAAGAGCTAGAGGGAATGGGCTTTGATGGGATTTGGACATCTGAAACCATGTATAATCCTTTTTTTCCGCTGTCCCTAGCCGCTTATACCACCCAAAAAATTGAACTCGGTACTGCCATCGCCGTCGCTTTTCCGCGCAGCCCAATGATTATGGCCCATACTGCGTGGGATTTGGCGGCACAAAGCAAGGGACGTTTTATTTTGGGTTTAGGGACACAGGTCAAGCCGCACATCACCAAACGCTTTAGTACCGTCTGGGATAGCCCCGGCCCCCGTCTGCGTGATTATATTTTGGCAATGCGAGCCATTTGGGACTGCTGGCAGCACAATACTCCCCTGAATTATCGGGGCGAATTTTATCAACACACCTTGATGACCCCGTTTTTCCAACCGCGTGCGATTGAACACGCCGACATTCCGATTTACATCGCAGGGGTCAATACCTATCTGTGCCAATTGGCAGGAGAACTCTGTCAGGGTTTCCATGTGCATCCTTTCCACACTGCCGACTACCTGCGCGATATGGTTATTCCGAATGTCGAAATCGGGGCACAGAAAACAGGCCGCAGTCGCAGCGATATCGCCCTCACCTGTGCCATTTTCGTCGTAACGGGCAAGGACACCGAAGAAATCGAAAATCAGAAAGCGATGGTCAAGAGCCAAATCGCGTTTTATGCCAGCACACCGACCTATCGCACCGTCATGGATCATCATGGTTGGGGTGATTTGCATGAGGAATTGAACACGATGTCACGCACGGGCCGCTGGATGGAAATGCACGAAAAAATCAGCGATGCCATGTTAGAAAAATGTGCCGTGATCGGGACATATGACGAGCTGCCCCATAAGGTCAAAGAACGCTATACGGGGTTACTGGATCGCATTGCTTATTATTTCCCCTATGTGTCCGGCGAACGACAGGAAATGTGGCAAAAATCATTAGAAGGGTTCAACGTTTAATCCTATTTAGGAGCAGAATGAGTGAATTTCTGCGATGACCTAACAACAGAAAGTAGAGTTTATGACGACGCCATTTGAATATGCACTCGAAAATCAGGATAAGTTTCTGCGCGAACTGACCGAATTTTTGCGAATTCCGAGTATCAGCGCCCAACCGCAACACAAAGCGGATATACGCAAAGCCGCTGAATGGGCTGCCTCGCATTGTCTAAGTCTCGGCATGACCCGCGCCGAGGTGATAGATACTGAAGGCCATCCGGTGGTCTATGCGGAGTGGCTTGGCGCAGGCAGCAGCGCCCCAACGGCCATTTTATATGGGCATTATGATGTGCAGCCTGCCGAGTTAAAAGATGGGTGGCACACTGAACCTTTCCAGCCCGTCATTATGGATGACAAGATTTATGGCCGAGGCACAGCAGATGACAAAGGGCAGGTGTTTATCCACCTCAAAGCCTTTGAGTCGGTCATGAAAACGACGGGGACATTCCCGGTCAACCTCAAAATTATGTTGGAAGGTGAAGAAGAAGTCGGCTCGATTCATCTGCGGCCTTTTATTCAATCCCATGTGGAGATGCTCAAGGCTGATGTGGGGCTGGTGTCCGACTCTGGCATGATCGCACCGGGAACGCCGACGATTGTGTATGGGCTGCGCGGGTTGGTCGAACTCGAAATTTATGTCACTGGGCCAGACCACGACCTGCATTCGGGCGCGTATGGCGGAACGGTGGATAATCCAACCCATGCCATCAGCCGGATTGTGGCATCGCTGCATGATGCACAGGGCCGTATCGCTGTCCCCGGTTTCTTGGATGACGTGCGGGTGCTGACCCCTGATGAGCGTGAAAGCATCGCGCATGTACCCTTTACTGAAGCCATGTGGAAAGCGGAAACCAACGCGCCAGCCATCTGGGGCGACCCCGATTTCACCTTGAAGGAGCGCACCGGGGCACGTCCTACTATCGAGGTAAACGGCTTATTCGGGGGTTATACGGGCGACGGCAGCAAAACGATTATCCCCGCCAAAGCCACTGCCAAAATTACCTGTAGACTGGTGCCAAACCAAAATCCGCAAAAAGTTTTTACAGCCATTGAACGACATGTCGCAGCGCATACCCCCCCCACCGTTCGCAGTGAAGTGTCCTTTAAACGTGGGGAGCCGGGAATTGTGGTAGACCCCAATGACCCCGCCATGCAGGTGGCAGTTGAAGCGTATCAGCACTCCTTTGGCAAAGCGCCTATTTTTACACTGGAGGGCGGCTCGATTCCCGCCGTAATGATGCTGCGTGAGTCATTGGGGATTCCGGTCATTTTGATGGGTTTTGGCCTGCCAGATGACCGTCTGCACGCCCCCAATGAGAAATTCTCACTGGAACAGTTCCGCTTGGGTATGCAAACCGCCATCGAGTTTTATCGCCTGCTGCCCAATTACAAAAAGTAGGCCCAAATCTGTGGTACACCTTATAAACGGATGCTTTCGGAAGGGCGGCTCAACACACCGCCCTTCCTATTTATTCGACCACTTGACCATTAGGCGGATAGGGTATGTCATCTAAAGCAAATTACGATCTCACCGAGACTTTTGAACACCTTGTTCAGCTATTGGATGCTGAAAAATACACCGAGGTGGATCAATTTCTAAAACAAGAACACCCAGCGGACATTGCCGACCTGCTGGAAATGTTAGATGACGACCACCGCCTCAAGGTATTCGAGAGATTGCATCTGAATGTCGCCGCCGAAGTGTTGGATGAGGCACGCACTGATACCCTGCAAGAACTAGTCGAAGCTCTGCCCGATGACAAATTAGCCGATCTATTGGAGGTCATGCCCTCGGATGACGCGGCAGAAATCTTGTCGGAAATTGACGAAGACCAAGCCGAAGCCATTATCGCCTTGATGGCCCCCGACGAGGCCAATGAAGTCGAAAAACTACTGGCCTATGAGGAAGACACCGCCGGACGTTTGATGGCAACCAATATCGTCAGATTAGTCGAGGATTGGACGATTGCACAAACACTAGAGTATCTGCGCAGTATTGATTTATCGGTAGAAACACTGACCTACCTTTATGTGGTAGACACCACAGGCAAATTGGTTGGCATTATCCCCATCTGGAAATTATTGACCGCTCAACCCCATGAACAATTAACCCAGCTTATGCAAACTTCGGTCATTACGGTTACGGTAGATACCGATCAGGAAGAAGTGGCCCGAGTTGTGTCACAATATGACTTTTTTGCCGTGCCAGTGGTAGACCTAAATGGCAAACTGATGGGCATTGTGACCCACGACGATGTGATTGACGTTATCAATGACGAGTTTACGGAAGATGCCCAACGCTTTGGGGGTTCACAACCACTCGAAGGGTCATATTTCAGTACCCCGGTTTGGACAATGGTACGCAAGCGGGTCGGCTGGCTGCTGTTACTTTTTTTGACTGCTCAGTTCACCACATCAATCATGGGAATCTTTCAGACCGATTTAGAAACCGTCGTAGCCCTCTCATTTTTTGTCCCTTTGTTGATTGGAACTGGCGGGAACGCTGGTTCACAAATGACAGCCACCATGATTCGGGCGGTTGCCATGAATGAAGTACGCTTTGAGGACACTTGGCGGGTAGTTGGACGAGAATTTTTTACTGGGGCATGGTTAGGTTTGTTAATGGCAGTAGCGAGTTTTGGCTTATCAGCGGCATGGGGTAACACGCCCCATCTGGCAATCACCCTCGCTCTGGCTTTATTTGTAGTCGTCATCTGGGCCAATCTCATGGGGGTAATGCTGCCTATCACGGCGGCACGGATGAAAATTGATCCTACTGTCATTTCCGGGCCAGTGATGAGTACATTGGTAGATGCCACCGGGTTGTTGATTTATTTTATGCTGGCACGGCTTATTCTGGCGGAGATTTGATGATCCTTATTCAAGTTGAATAGTCCAATTGCCCACCAAAATATTCCAGTTTATCCTCTTTTCAGAGTAGTCAACGATATCTTGCCCCCAAATTATGATATTTGCCTTACTCTCAAGACTCCCAAACGAAGTGTCAACAAGAAGAATTGCCAACCTAATTGCATCTTCATGATAATCTGACCAAAGGTTCGCTATGTCATCAATTAGCAATTCAACTTCTTGGGCCACCTCAGGCTCTTCAAAAAATATGAGTTCATCCGTAGATACAGCACTAAATAAGGTAACTGTATTTGACGAACAGAGTAATTCGACATGATATACATTACCGTAGTTGCTAGTGGTCGTTTATGAAATATGAACCAAACTGGTGTTGATCAAGGACATCAGCAAGGGACAAATAATTCATGAATGACCAAGTAATTATAACAGTGTACGTGATCACCGAGAGCATAATGCAAGCCTTGGGTCACAGTAGCCATCCCCAAGCGGGGGTGAAGGATGCGGAGATCGTGACGATGACCGTGTGTACAGCTTTATACTTCAGAAATCACCAAGAACGGGCGGGCAGGTCATGACCGGGATGAAATATGTCAGCAAACCGATCAGCATTAGTCGCTTTAACCGACGCATTCATCAGTTGAAGGAAATGCAATTTTTCGGTAATTTATCACCCGTCACCTTAATCGCAACTGTCAGCATGACTACCCAATCCATTATCATGTGTTATAGTTAGGACGGTTGTGTGAGAGTAGGAGTTTTGCTTTTGCCTTTCCCCACCCCCTCAAACTCCCCACCGCTGACGGCTGCTGAGGGTCAACAACCCGGTAACAAAAGGCATACTCTCTTGGGCGGTACAGCTTGCGCCGTTTTGTTTTCTCAACAAATCAGTGAGACAGATAGGGGGGTACGATTGTTATAGGCATATTAGGCTTAATTTCAATGAGATTCCTTCATCCATCGAGTTTTTCGACAGCCACGTATAATTCTTACAATTTACCCAGATACCGTTCTGCGGGGCCACCCGCCTACGCTGGCCGACCTCAAACGCCTACCGCATACCGAGATGGTCTTAAAAGAAGAGAGGCGGTTATATCCTCCGGCGTGGAGCATGAGCCGTCAAGCCGTTGAAACGGTGGACATTGGCGGTTACCGTATTGCCAAAGGGAGTGAAGTAAACATCATTCCCTATGCCACGCACATGATGCACGCTGGTGGAGCGGACCAGAACGCCTCAGTTCCCCAAATTGGCCTATCTCCCGTTTAGTCGTGGGCCGCGCGTTTGTATTGGTAACAGTTTTGCGATGGTTGAAGCCCAATTGATTTTGGCAACCATTGCCCAACAGTATCATCTAGCACTCACCGATGGATACAAGGTACAGCCTGAAGCCTTAATTACGCTGCGCCCTCGAGATGAACTCCCAATGACGGTATAGCGACGGGAAGTGGTCATGAAGCCATAACCCTCGACTCAATTAACTAAAAATACTCATTACCCACACTTGTAATCTCGGCGGCTTGACAAACTCATCTAGTTCCCAGTATAGTATTCTATAATTCTATAGAATACTGGAATATATGATGAACCATCGAGATTTCAAAACGGCTTTGAATGAGCAGTTCGCCCGTATCGCTAAGGCGGTGGCTAACCCCCACCGCATTGAGATACTGGACATCCTCGCACAGGGGGAACGCAGTGTTGAAGCCATTGCTCATGAAGCGAACCTAACCATTGGGAACGCTTCACAGCACTTACAAGGGTTGCGGGAGGCCCATTTAATCAGTTCTCGCAAACAAGGATTGCATGTCTACTATCGCCTTGCCGACCCATCAATTTTTCGCCTTATTCAAGTGATTCGTGACATAGCTGAGGCACAGTTAGCCGAAGTCAATCGCTTGGTCGAGAGTTACTTTACGAACCGTAAGTCGCTCGAACCCGTCACCCTCAATGAGCTTTACGCCCGTCTCCATGAGCCAGATTTGGTTGTGCTAGATGTGCGTCCAAGCACAGAATATGCTCAGGGACACATTCCGAGGGCGCGTTCCATTCCAGTTGATGAACTGGAGCAGCGGCTCAGTGAACTCGCCCCAGAGCAAGAAATTGTGGCCTACTGTCGCGGGGCGTATTGTGTTTTTGCGGATGAGGCCGTCGAACTCCTCAGCGCACATGGTTATCAAGTACGACGGCTGCAAGAGGGGTATCCCGACTGGCTGCTGGCCCAATTACCCACCGAAACCAACGAATGAATTGGAGACTGCCATGATTTTTCGTCAAATTCTTCATCCACCAACCGGCTGTGCTTCGTATCTTTTCGGTTGCACAGGTAAGGCTAAACTCGCCGTCGTCGACCCACATCGTGCGCATATCGAGGATTACCTTGCCCTTGCTCAACAAGCGAATTCTCCGATTGTGGCAATCTTTGAAACGCATGTCCAAGCCGATCATCTGTCGGGGGCACAAGTCTTAGCTGCGCAGACAAGGGCAAGGCTTTATTTACATGAGTCAGCCCAAGTCAACTTTCCGTTCAGTCCACTGCACGATGGGGATATTATCGAATTGGGCAATGATTACATCCAAGTATTGCACACCCCCGGTCATTCACCTGACAGCGTGTGTCTCGTGGTGGGCGACAAAGTACGTACTGAAACCCCTTGGTTTGTCTTGACGGGGGATACCTTGTTTGTAGGCGATGTGGGTCGCCCGGATTTGCATGGCGAAAACCACACGACTACGTTTGCCGAGCAGCTTTATGACAGTGTCTTTAACAAGCTGCTTCAACTAGAAGATACCTTAGAGGTGTATCCCAGCCACTTTGCTGGATCCGCTTGTGGACGTGCCATGAGTGGTAAACCAAGCTCCACGATTGGCTTTGAACGGCGGTTCAATCCGGCCCTGCAATATCATGACCGCGAAGCATTTGTTACCTTTGTGCAGCAGAATCAGACACCCGCACCCGCTGAGTTTACGACCATCCGACAGGCGAACCTTAATGCACAAATCGGTGAACCCGCATGATAGGAGCCAGCGAGTCACAGGCGGTAGGGAACCGGAAAGCATCTTGGCAGAGAACAGGGGCAGTCTATGAAGGTACGTGAAAGTGGGATGCCTGAAGAGGTTTATTGGGAGAGTTTCTTCGATGCCGATGCCACCCTGCAAATACTCTTCAACGCCAGTGGGTTAACGGGACATCTCGTCGAATTTGGGTGTGGTTATGGCACTTTCACCGTGCCAGCCGCGCAGCACACGCACGGGGTTGTCACGGCATTGGACATTGAGCCACTGATGGTGGAGCGTGTCCAACAGAAGGCCGATGCGCTCGGCTTGTCCAACGTGCGGGTCGAGGTACGGGATTTTGTCGCCCATGGCAGCGGATTGGAAAGCGGTACCCAAGATCACGCCCTGATTTTCAACCTACTGCACCTAGAACAACCTGTTTGGTTGTTGCAGGAAACCCACCGCGTATTGCGCGAAGGAGGAATGCTTTTTGTCATGCACTGGCGCAGCGACATTCCGACTCCACGTGGCCCGTCTCTCGCCATCCGTCCACGCCCGGAACAGTGTCAAGGGTGGCTGGAAGAGGCTGGCTTTCAGCAAATTGAATGGGTCAATTTGGAGGCCTGCTGCCCCTATCATTATGGGCTGATGGCAAGGCGCTAATTCCTTCAACATAACCCAAGTAAATCTACAACGTTCAGGATAAAAAAGACCCATTCTGGCGTCCGAAAGGCATTATGAATACCCCATCTATCCGGCTTGGACTGCGGACCAACTGGCAACAATTTGCCCTACTGGTGTTGGTCAATGCTTTTGTGGGGGCGATGGTAGGCTTGGAGCGTACACTCGTGCCTCAGATTGCGGCTGAGGAATTTGACCTTGCCTCAGTGAGTGTCGCCTTATCGTTCATCATCAGCTTTGGTATTGTGAAGGCGCTCACCAACCTCTTTGCCGGACGTAACGCGGATCGCTGGGGGCGCAAACCCCTTTTGATTGCAGGGTGGTTGATTGGCTTACCCGTGCCATTGCTGGTGATAGTTGCGCCGCGTTGGGAATGGATCGTTTTTGCCAACGTGCTGCTGGGTATCAATCAAGGCCTCTGTTGGTCAACGGCGGTCATTATGAAAATAGACCTTGTAGGGAAAGCCGGGCGTGGCCTAGCGATGGGGCTGAATGAATTCGCTGGGTATCTCGCCATGGCACTCTCGACAGTGGCAAGTGGCTGGATTGCGTCCCAAACCGCCCTACGCCCGTATCCTTTCTACATGGGGATCGTATTTGTGGTGAGTGGGTTACTCATCACTTTATTTTGGGTACATGAAACCATAGGGCATGTTCAGCACGAAGCCGTCCACTCGTCCACAGGATCCGAAAGCTGGGGTTTTGGCAAGATTTTCCGGCAGGTCAGTTGGCAAAACAAAACCTTTTTTAGCCTCTCGCAAGGCGGTTTGGTCAACAACCTGAATGATGTCGTTATTTGGGGCTTGCTGCCCCTTTTAGCATTACAAAAAGACCTGCGGGTAGAACAAGCCGCGACCATTGGCGCAGTCTATTTAGCGGTCTGGGGGAGCAGTCAACTATTGACCGGTTCATTAAGTGACCATCTGGGCCGTAAACCCCTTATCACGGGTGGTTTATTGCTTCAGTCAGCAGGTATTTTGCTGTTAGCATTGCTCACCGATTACGTCGGTTGGCTTATCGCAGCGGGAATCATGGGCATCGGTACTGGCATGGTCTACCCAACACTGTTGGCGGCGGTCAGTGATGTGGCAAATCCACTCTGGCGGGCCTCAGCACTGGGGGTCTATCGGCTTTGGCGGGACAGCGGTTACGCCTTTGGTGCGCTTTTGGGAGGCATTTTAGCTGATCTGTTCACCCTACAGGCAGCGGTGGTTGCTGTTGGTATACTCACATTGACCTCTAGCCTTGTCACTGCCACTCTGTTACCCGAAACACTGTCGAATGGGTCCACCTCAGTCGGTTATCCCTGTCTGAAAGGGGAAAAGCTAGTATAAAAATACTCTTGATCATCAATGATGCCCCGCATGGCTCGGAAAACGTCTACAACACCCTTCGATTGGCAATGGCTCTTTAAAAAGACCACCCTGAAGTCGAAGCGCTGATTTTTCTGATGGCGGATGCTGTCACCAGCGCAAAAAACGCCAAAAGGCTATCATGATTCGAGCCGTTATCAATAAGGGCGGTCAGGGCAAACTTTGTGGCAGTCGCTGCGAAGCGCGGGGCCTCGGTTTCGACAATAACGAGATAGTGATTTCTGTCCTCAACACTCAATTGATCGTTTCGCAGTGCGTGGGCAAATCCCGGGATCGAGGTTAGCGGTGCCTAGCTTCCATGCTTTTAAGTTCAAGGGCAGCCCGGTTCACACTTTTCACCAAATCGCTAGTGATAATCTCAACCCTTAGAGTGTCTTCTACACTGATATTGAAATCACCAGCGGAGATTCGCTCCATCCCTTCTGTAATCGGTCTGTGCAGTTCCCAGATGGCAGCACATTCCCTTGAACTCGAAAACACGTTCGAGCGTTGACAAGGTAGGCCATGAACACGGAAGGGTGTTGAGCAAGGGCTTGATAGGCGAGTGAGGTCAGGACAAAGGGAACGCGCCAACTAAGAATCTCATCCGGTTGTTCGCGTAATATGCCAAAATCCCCTAGGCCCAACTTGCACAAGTATTACAATTGCTTGTCGCACCTGTATCGGTATGGGTGCGGGCTGACCCGATTGATTGGATTGACATCACTGTATTGGCAAAATACTTTGGGGTATATTGGAAGTTGAAGCAGGCCCAGAAAATGAAACCCACTCCCAATACCGCATAACATCACCGGATAGAGCGGGTTCTAGACAAAAAAAAATCTGTTCATGAGGTGTGGTCAGTGAACAGATACAATTGCATACCTAAAACAGGGCCTGTATCAAAAAAGTGTGGGTGCCGAGGGACTCGAACCCACGACCTCACGGATGTGAACCGTGCCAGCCTCCAAAAAAGGGTTGTTTAAATCGCGTCATCCAAGCGGATGATGTTCTTGGCGGGTGACGACTTCGATTGATAGGCCGTCCGGCGGACTGCCTCTTGCACACGCTCCCTTGTGGTGTGGAGATAGTGCGCCTCAAACACCGGAATACTATCCCCCAGCGCCGCCGCCGCCGTTGGCACATCAATGTTTTGCTGGACAAGGTTGGTGGCTCGCCAGTGCCGGATGTGGTGACTGTGGATCGTCCGCTCAATCCCCGCTTTAAGGGCCGCACGTTCTATCATATCAGAAACAGCACGCGGCGTGAGGGGCGCATAAGGTTTGCGGGTCGCCGAAAAGACATACTCATGTGTGCAGTCAGGTCGACCGGTTAGCCAGCGTTGAACCGCCATAGCACATTCTTCGCCAAAAAACGCATCACGCCAAACGCTCCCCTTGCCCAACACTTCGGCGGTCAAATTTGATAGGTTGAGTTTATCCAGCCGCAACCCTGCCACTTCCATCGCCCGGCAGCCCGTATCGCGCATGAACAGCACAATGGCGTAATCCCGAACATTGCCAAAAGTCGCCATCGTGATGAGATGTATTTCCTCATCCGTCGCAATCCGGGAGCTCGCAATCTGGCGGGGCAAGGTCTTTTGTTTGATGTTCCGCACGGGGTTTTGGCTCGACGGCAGCACATCCATTTTGACCAGCCAATTAAAAAACGCCCGCATGGTTTTGATGCGTCCATGAATGGTGTGGGCGGAAAGTTGACCCTCAGCGGCGGGTCGTTTGGGGTGGCCTTCAAAACGGGTGGCTTGGTCGTTCAGTTTGTTAATCCACTCTTGAAGCTCTATCGCCGTAATGCGCTCAACGTCGCGGGTGGTGCCGAGCCATTCGATGAGTGGACGCAAAATGCCGTCGTAATTCACGCGGGTGGAGGGTTTGTATTGACGCAAAAATACATCCAGCGCCTGTTCAAGCTGCATGAAGATGCTCCGTTACTTGACGTGATGAATCCTATGTAGCAAGTATAACGCCGCAAGAAATTTTGGTAAGAGATGTCAGGTTTTTGTGATTTAAAAAAAGGTCAATCGTTTAATTCTCGACTAAGAAAGGCAGGTTATATGTACGAACCTAAATGCCCTAGCTCCCCACCCAATCCGGTGCCGGGGAGTGGGCCGTGTCCGAAGGAAGGAGATACAGATGACTCAGACCAATAGACAGGCGTATCAGCACGCGGAGGCTTTTCGCATGATGACCTATGAATGTCAGACTTGCGGCAAACGCCTGTTGGTCTGGAATTCGCGCGACGGCGTGACGCCGTTTTCGATGACATGCAGGCTGTGCGGTAAGGGTTCAATGATTCATATCAATTGGTCTAATGACCCATTGATGCCGCGTTATATCCCCCAAGTGGGCGACTGGATTTGGGTGGATATGCCTGCCAAGAAATGCAAAAAGTTGGGCGTTCCTGTTGGCAGCCCGCGCCTGATTCAAGTGGACGAACGCTACCTACGAAAGACTGGCAAAGCGTGATGAACACCCAAGTATCGAAACCGCTGCCCGTTCACGACTTCGCCCCTGCGATTGAGGCGAAAGAGGACGGCTTGATCCTGGTCAAAAACGAGACGGCACGCGGGGCGCAACTGCTCATCCAGTACGACGAGCCAATAGGCTATAGACGCCCCATCACCATCCAGCGCAGTATCACGCGCCACGTCAAACGCACCGGGGTCAACACCTACGAATATCGGTGGCTTGAACCCTATCGGGATGTCAAGGGCCACCTCTATCTGGCGGAATACGTCGCCGCCTACATCCAAGACGGCCTAACCGCCGAACTAACGGGCGTTTTTGAGGCTCGGAAAGGTATCTCGCCAAAGGAAAGGGCGGCCTAAGACGATGCTGAAACCGATTGAACACCTCGACAAGTTAGTCGCAGCGGCGTGGGAGCTGCCGGATGAGCAGCGCGTGACGGCCCTGCTAGATGTCGTGCGGCTCTACAGTCCGGTGATTACGCGGTTGCACGAAACACTGATGGAGGCCGAACAGGTGACGAAGCAGATTCAGCAACCCCGCGCACGACTGGCTTTCATGAGTAAGGTGCTGCTGGTCATGCAGCAGGCCGGGTACAGCCGCGCCGAAAAGTACCTATTGAAAGTCCAACAGGAACGCCAAAAGCAGGAGGAATGGAGTGAGCGTACCTAAATCTACCGACCCGATGGCAACCGAATGCCTGATGGCCATCGTCACGGCGGCCCATGCCGCGTTTAGTACCGGACTTCAACCGCTCCAAGAAGTCCACTACACCCAAATCCATGAACGGTATCAGCGCATCATGGAGGAAATGGATTTATTGATTGACGATTTAGCAACGGCGCAAGCAGCTTCCATCCGCCGGATCATGCGGAGGATTGAGCGCAAACCAAAAGAGTAGCGGGGTCTATAGACGGAAATCACGGGTTGCCCCGTGAATCCGGTCTAGCGTGGAGCCAGACCCCAGAAGTGTAGTTGAAAATTTATCGAATAAATAGGGGTGGAACGGGCGGGTACAGAAGGAGACCTATGGGACTCAATATCAACATTTGGAATCAAAAGGGCGGGGTCGGCAAAACGACCCTCACCATCACATTTGGAACGGGCCTTGCAGCGATGGGTTACAACGTCGTCATCGTGGACACCGATCCGCAGGGCAATATCTCTTTGGGCTTGCGTGGGTTACTGGACAGCAAGGGCCAGCCGCGTGACGGCCTCTATAACCTTCTCAGCAACGATGCAACACTCGAAAGCGTGCTGCTCACGGTTGACTCGTCACAGTACGATTTCGACCTGCCCTCGGATATCCCCGTGATTGGCCCACCCGGTAGCCTGCGGGTACTGCCGGGGTATGCCAAAACGTCTATCGCCGCTGTCGACATGTTTTTGCGCGGCAAGAGCATCTCGGCCCTCAAGAAGGCCCTCAAGCCCTTAAACGACTCGGCCCACTTTGTCCTGTTTGATACCCCGCCGAGCGCGTCGCTGTTTACCCCCGCCGTCCTAGCGATGGCTGACCTGATTCTCATCCCCACCCAGTTGGCCCGCTGGTCACTCGACGGCATTGGTGAGGTGTACCGCATCATGGCCGACGCCGCTGAAGAACACCACGCCGAAGTATTGGGGATTGTGCCGACCATGACCGAGATGCACACCAATGAAGATCAGGAGCGCCTTCAGGAGTTGACCTCTCGGTATCCCGCCCTCGTTTGGGAGGATGCCATGATCGCCAAGAGTACGGTTTGGAAACAAGCCGCCGATGTACAGAAAAGCATTTTTAAATATGCGGTGGGTGAGCCTGCCGCACTCGCCGGGACTCGTTTATTGAAACGTTTTATGGGAGAGATTCTCAATGCCTACGAACTTCGCTAAGAAAAAAGCGGATCGCCCCGAACGTCCGGAGTCTGCGCTTGACCCGGTGGTTGCCCTGAAAAAGGCAACCGGGGAACGGTCTGAAGAAATCGAGATCAGCCGGATCACGATTGACCAGAGCCTACAGGTGCGGTCTAAGGGCTTGGATGGCCCAACGGTAGACAAGTACCGGGCCGTCATCCAAAACGGCGGTGAACTGCCCCCCATCACGCTCTACCGCGTGCAAACCGATGATGCCCAAAGCGCCAATATCTATCTTTTGGCGGCGGGTTTTCATCGTATCGAGGCACACAAGCTGGAAGGTCGCAACACGATTTTTGCTGTCATCCGGCAAGGCACTCGTGAGGACGCCATGATTGAAGCGGCCCGTTCCAATCTGGCACATGGCCTCGACCTAAAAGTGCCCGACTTGCGCCGCGCGTTGGAGATTTTGCTGGTGGCCGGGTACTACACTAAGGACGGTGTGTTGGCTTCAAATCGCGTGATTGCCGCCGAGTTAGGGATTACTGACCCCACCGCAGGGGAATGGATCAGAGAAATCGTGACTGCTAAATATTTAGCAGTCGATCTCACCCGGCGCTGGGGGAAAGACGGTAGGGTGTACGAAGTTGAAAATATCCAACAGGCCGCCACTCAACGCGCTGAAGAGGAACGCAAACGCAAAGAACAGGAACGCTTTGATGCGCAAATCGCCGCTGAAGAGGAGAAGCTGGCCCGTTTCCGCGCCTCGAATGTCATCTTTCGCGCCAAGTTCATCGCCGATATGATTTTGCACACGCCCTACAATCGCAACGTCGCCACACGGCTCAAGATTGACCTCATGCCCGAAAATACCCCCGACGAACAAAAGACGTTTGGCTATTACGTCAAGGCGGCAGACAGACGCTTCACGATCAGCACTGACCGCGAACTCCAGTTCATTCGGGATTTTAAGTCCAACAAGGGCTATCACTGGTATCAGGATGTGCTTGGCAGTGTCACCCCCGCTATTTGGGAGCAGGCCGACGCCCAGAACTGGACAGAAGAGGATATGCAGCAGTGGCTAGACGGTTTCAAACAACGTCATAGTGGCCCACTGCCGTCTGCCGCGCCGGGTATGGCACAACCCAAGAACCCGAATATCGAAATCCCCCAACCCAAAGTGCTGGGCCGTCATCGTCCAGAGGCCGCCGCGACGGAAATGGAACATCGCACCGAACCTACCTATAACTGTCCTGTCCGGGTCGGCCAGCGGGTCAAGGTGATCGCCACAGGTGAGATAACCTATGTCACCGCCGTCGAATGGGTGGATGTGGAATGGCGGCTGCGTACCGAGAGCGACCCTGATGAGTATCTGTTGTTATCGGATGTGGAGATTGTCGTACCACCCGCGCCCGACGAGCTAGACACCAATCCTGCCGATTGTCCTTTCCAAGTCGGCCAGAATGTTGAGGTTTTTGAGACGGGCGATAAAGGTGTAGTGCAGCGGGTCACATACGTCAACGACGAATGGCGCATCAACGTCCTGCTGTACGACGGCGTGCATGTGTTTAAGGCGGATGAGCTACAACGGATTTTTGCTGAGGTCATTGAAGAAGCCATTGAAGCGACCCCCACGCCAATCCATGACGACCCTGCACCCTGCCCGTTCAAGGTAGGGGATAGAGTCATCCTCAAGCGCAATCCGACGGGGATTAACACCGTGAGGGCGGTTCGCCAACTCCAAGACGGCACATGGCAGATGACCCTCGTGACCGAGTACGGGAATGAATTCTACGAGCCACCCGCTAGTTTTGTGCCTGCCTGCCCATTCAACAAAGGCGACGTGCTGGTTTACAAACCCACCAGAGAACACATGCTACTGGATGGTGGACAGTGGAACGGTAGCGACTGGACACTGAATCTCACCAATTCACAAGGCCATCTATTCAGTGACGTTGCCTCCCGTTTTGAGCCAATCACGGCGGTGATCATTGAAGACAAGGCCGTCGTGCCGTTTCGCACTGGGGACATCCTGAAGGATATCCAGACCGGGGAGTATGTAGAGGTCGTCGGCTTTAGCTCGGACGGCAGTATCACGGTACAAGGCGAAGATGGGTCTGAGTATCAGGGGCAAGCGGGCGACTTCGAGAAGGCCGCACAAGTCACCCCTGAGCAGTTGGCGCAAGCATCGTCGAAGCCACCCAATGGCGAATACAAGCCGTCCAATGGTACACAAACCCAGATGACAACCAACTATATCGCACTGATGAATATCATCACGCGATTTACCAATGCCCTGCATGAGCTTGAAGGTTTTGATCTCAATATCCAATACCTCCAACAGCCCGAAACGCTAGAGAACATCTGGCAGGCGATTAAGTCAGCAGGTGATCTATATACCAAAGTCTCTGAGGTGGTACTGGAACGGCTGACCGTCATGGCGAATACAGGCTTGCCATACGACCCACGATTAGCCGAACAGACCCTCAAAGAGGGAATGCAACGCGCCTAGTTGCGCTTAATTGAGGACGGGCCAGCCGGGTTGGTTGGCCCTTTGGAGAGGATTGAAATATGGGCAAGTTCATACCGAATGCACCCAAGCCTTTATTTGAAAAGCCGCCGTTTTTTGAGGACATCAAGGCCTCCGATGTGCCGGGCAGAAGGACGGAGAAAAAGGTTTCCGTCCTTCAAGGCGAAGTCGTCGAAATTCTAGGCAAGCTCGGCGCGGTGGGGGTCTACTTCTTGGACGGCACTTTTGAAGGCGAACCGCGACGGTACGGTTTCACGGTCAACTTCACCGTGCAGACGATCCCGGCGCGGATTGACGTCGCCGCGCTGCCCCTGCGGAGCGACACCAACAAAGACCGCGCATTGGCGCAAGCGCTCTTTTTGCTCCGCAATCGCCTCGAGGCGCAATACTACGCCGCTGCCTACGAGCCGGGGGTGATTCCGCTGCTGCCGTATCTGATTGGTGCCGGTGGGCAAACTGTGAACGAGGCGTTCTTGGAATCACAGGTTTTGCCGATGCTAAAGGACGGCGCATGATGGCTAAAAAATTCGATTGGAGCGCACCGCTCTACTGCAATCCTCATATCGCCGTCGCGGTGGGCGCTGAGGCCGGGATTGTATACGAGCGTCTACGCTGGATGATTCAGGACTCCACCAGCAAGAAAAAAGAATTTGGGTCTATTCGGAAGGATGGACGGCGTTGGGTGGATTTCACCTATGCCCAACTTTATGAATACCTGCCCATATTCAAATCTGTTAAGGCCCTACGCGACGTGATGTCCAAGCTGGAAAAAGCAGGCCTGATTGATTCCGAAACATTCGGGTCTGGTAAGTGGTACACGATTAGCGACCTTGACCCTGCCAGCCTGACGAAAATCGTCACTGAGACTGACGAAATTTGTCAGGGGGATGACGAAAATCGTCAGTCACGACTGACGAAAAATGACACCCCCGCTGACGAAAATCGTCACTCGCCTATAGATATAGATACCGAATCAACTTCCGAATCAGACTCCGAAGCGGTATCCGATTCTTTTTCTTCCCCCACCCCGCCAGCCGTCGCCGGCGAAGAAGAAGAAATTAAAACTTCAACTCCGGTTTTAAATTTAGAGCAACGCCTTCTCGATGCCTTCGCCAAATTGGTCGGGGTCTATGCTGGCTCGCCTGAGAAAACGAAAGCAAAGTTAGCCGGGGGGCTGCGGGTCATATTGGCGAAATTTCCCGATATTCAACCCTCCCATTTCAGGCGATTTAACGAGTATCACCGGGAAGAAAACCTGCATCGCAAAAGCGGACGCCTTTACCCTGTCCCTTCGATTGATTACGTCGTGGGTGGGTGGGGGTTATTTGTCGGTTGGTGGGAATCGCGCGGGGAAGAACCACGCTATGAGGGAATACCCGGTACAGAGAACTACTTAACGATGTCCATGCGAGAGTGGGATGAACTATCCGACATGGAGTCAGGCGCAATGATTCAGATTCGTGGGCAGTGGGTGTATCGCAAACAAGCCGATGGCACGTTCGCGGAAGTACCGCGTGAGCAGTGGCCTGAGTGGGCACGGGAGAGTGCATGATGGGTAGGCCTAAAAAACACGACTCGCCAGCGGCTAAACAGGCGGCTTATCGCCAGCGGAAAAAGCAAAAACGTAACACCCAAAACGTTACGAAAACCAAAATTACCAACCCGGCATTACGCTATCACGGTGGCAAGTTTCGCATGGCCCCTTGGATTATCAAGCATTTTCCAGAGCACACCTGCTACGTAGAACCCTTCTGCGGTGCGGCCTCGGTACTTTTGCGTAAACCACCGTCGGCGTATGAAGTCATCAATGACCTCAATTCGGATGTGGTCAACTTCTTTGATGTCCTCCGCGACAGGACCGGCGAACTCGCCCGGGCCATCGAACTCACACCGTTCAGCCGCGAGATGCAATTGCGTGCCTACGAAAAAGCTGAAGACAATTTAGAGCGTGTGCTGCGGTTATATATCCGCGTATGGCAGTCCTACGGGCCGTCCGAGGGTGTCTATAACACCGGGTGGCGGTATCAGATCGATAACAGTCGCGGCGGCTCCAAGATCGTGGATGAGTGGTCGAGACTGGATAACCTGTATGCCGTAGCAGCCCGGTTAAAAAACGTGATGATTGAACACGACGATGCACTAAATGTCATCCCCCGCTTTGATTCTTCGACGACACTGTTTTACGTTGATCCGCCCTATCCCCATGAAACGCGCGGACGCTGGTCGGGGATTGCCTATGTGGGCGAGATGAGTAACGACGATCACCGCAAGCTGGCTGAGGTGTTGCGGGGCGTCAAAGGCATGGTGGCGCTGAGTGGTTATGAGTGCGACCTCTACCAAGAGCTATATCCAGATTGGAAACGTCTGGAGAAGTCTGTAACGACGAATGGCAATGGGCAGGCAGTGGAATCGTTATGGCTCTCGCCGCGCTGCACCGCGATTGAGGAATTACCTTTATGGAAGGTGCGTGTGTGATGGCTGAATTCAACGGCGTGCCTATCTACTCGTGGGATCCTTGGCCCGAACCCTTTGTGACCAAAAGCCAGCTCTCCAAAGCCGGATACAAACCCGGCCCGCTGCGTGGCGTCGTCCGGTACTCGAAAAGTTCAACAGGCGACGGCTTCCTGCACCTGTTCTCCCCAGATGAGGGTATCCGCCGGAAACCACCCACCGAGAAACAACTTGCGGCGCGGGCCAAACGCAAAGAAGCCGAACTCAAGGCGCGTACCTGTACCCGCTGCGGCGCGGTGCAATATTTCAAGTCTGATTTGTCGAGTGGCGTATGCGAGGAGTGTTGGTTGGAAATCAAGACAGCGCGTGACCGTCAAAGAGTGGCAGAGATAGTCGCAGGCGTACTCCGAAACGGCTGTGTCATCCTCGATATGGAGACGACTGGGTTATACGACGCCGAACCAGTGGAAATCGCCGTCATTGACCACACCGGGGCAGTGCTATTTAACTCGCGGGTGAAGCCACTGAGACCTGAACGACTGTCGGAGCGTGGCGACTCAGGTGTCGCGGCAACAGATATTCACGGCATCACCGCCGAAGATTTGGCGAACGCGCCGACCTTCGGTGAGATTTACCCGGCACTCTATCACGCGCTGCACGGTAAGCATGTGGTCGTTTACAACAAGGATTTTGATCTTCCTATCCTGCGGGCCACCCGGCAAGAATGGTACTGCCCCTCGTTTGGGTTTGAGAAGTCGTCGTGTGCCATGCTGTGGTATGCCCAATATTGCGGGGATTGGTCGAGTTATTTTCAGTCGTATCGGTGGCAGCCTCTACCGGGTGGCGATCACTCGGCGTTGGGGGATGCACGGGCGACCTGAAAGTGCTGCGCGAGATGGCAGCGAGTTTGGTAAAAGCCGAATAGATAGCCCTGACGGGCGGAGAGGTTCATGATGGACAAGATTTGTTACAACTGTGGTAGGCCAATGACCGAGGTTGAGCCGCATTACTGGCGGTGCCAGCATTGTGATTGGGACTCAAATGAGACGGAGACGGATGCGGATAACGACAACCGCGATTACGAGCCAGACCCCTACTACGGCGATCCCCACGAGCCATATTCTTTAGATGACGACACATGGAGCACGTGTCCAGAGTGCGGATCAGGCCTCGTGAATGAAGGCGCCATGTCGGACGGCGACGGCGACCTGTACGATTCGCTCATTTGCCCACTCTGCCAAGAGGAGCGTGGACGGGCCAACGAGAAATGGTTTGGGCTGGACGGCGAAGCCTATGACTCAATCGAGGAGATGATGACCTACGATGCGCTCTACATGGAGGATGACGAGCATGGTAGCGGCGATGAATAAGTGTCCAGTGTGCGGGGCAGAACTGAAAGCCACACAGTTGGGCTGGCGTGGGCCACTTGACCCGGATGAACCGCAGGTGCGGTATCACTGTGATGACTGCGATTTCACGTGGGATAAGGCGGATTTGGAGGAGCACTGGGGATCGTTCGATCAAGGGTTCTATACGGAGGTGGACGGGCAGGCAATCCATGTGTTGGGTGACCCCAATATGAGCGAGGAGACATTTGAGGCGCTGAAGGAATTGGCGCGGTTGGCGATGAAGGCCGTTGATGAAAATACATTGTTGGATTCGGATGAAAACGAAGCCTAGAACCCTTGTGCGGATATGGTGGCAGAGGTATAGTGTGGTCTCTCCATAGGTTGTTTATCTAATGGCAGTCTCGGCGAAAGGACGGCCTATGGAAGATGCCCAGACGGTGTGAGGTCGAAGCACACTCCGTAGATGCTACGGAGGGGCGGGAGTTCAAATCTCCCTCTGGGAACATACGCTGGTGACGTGTGGAGGCCCCCATCGTGGTTGCGACCTCCGCTGGATCAAGAGGGTAGCTGCGCCTAGTCTTGAGCGTTCCAGAAAGGCAGACCTGCGCGGTCAGAAGTTTAGGCAGGCCACATACAAACGGTAGATTTGCCAGAAGCGCCATTGACCGGGCGCTTTTTGGTTGGAAAGCCGTTGGTGGAATCGAACAAGTGAGCATGTTATAATGATCTTATCCGTTAGTCTTTCGTGTGTCGGAAAGACAACACCTCAGCGACAAACTCCCACCTCACGTCAGGCCGTCGCAGCCTGATACGGGATATAACCAACACGGCGGGGCGGCGCAATTTCGGCGCTGCTTTTGTTTTTCCACACAGGTGTGCTATTATTAGAAGTGAAATTGCATAGGGATTGACACACCCATCGGCGTGACGGGATTTTTTTATTCCCACACGTTCGGTGGGTGTTTTTGTTTTAGGGGAAAGCTCCATTGTGGGGCAAGGCAGAGTGGATGATTAGGCCCATCCACCTTGCCAAAGACGATTATAGCATGGCCCGCGTGGAGCAGAATGGGCGAACCAGAATTGTTACAGGCACTCATCCTCGGATTTATAGCCATCATCACGACTTCTGCAATGGCGGGCGGCGCGGCGGCTTATACCTTTAAGGGTATGGCAAAGACGGTAGGTGACTCAATTGACCGCTGGATGAAAACCGCTGAAGAGCGCGACGAAGAGGCCAAAGCCAAAAACGCCGAGCGGGATGCCCGCGCCGAATTGAATATCAAACTATCCGAAGCCATTGCCTCTCAAGCCGTCCTGCGTAACGAGTTGACCGTCGTCTCGCAAAATGCCGCCCAGATGGATGAGGCCGTGCGACAAATGGGCATTCGATTAACCGCCGTTGAGAATGAAAAGGTGGCGGCTGAACGGCGCGGAGATCAATTAGAAGTTGAAAATGAACTACTGAAGGCAGAAAACACGCAACTTAAGGCAGAGCGTGAATCGTTGGGTCAAGAAGTCAAAGAACTCCAGACACAGGTCAACGAGTTAAAGGAAAAGGTCGCTCGCCTCGAAACGCAGCATCCCCCCGATACCACCCCGGCAGCCGCCGAATCATTAGATCATGTGGCGCAACTTACCAGCGCGGGTGTGGCAGGCGAACTCAACAAAAAACCGGAGGGTAACGACCCTCTATGACCGCCATCCAGAACCGCATCATCGGCTATCGGGTCATTAAAGCCAGCGAACTACAAGCCCATCCGGATAACTGGCGTAAACACCCCGCCGCCCAAGAAGCGGCATTGCGTGGTGTTTTGTCACAGGTCGGCTGGGTGGATACGGCCCTGTATAACGTACAAACGGGGCGCATCATTGACGGCCACCTGCGGAAATCCATCGCCGCCGAGGACGATATCCCGGTCTTGGATGTGGATTTGACCGAAGACGAGGAGCGCCTCGTCCTTGCCACCCTCGACCCGATCGGCGCGATGGCGGAGGCCAGCGGGGAAACCCTACACCACCTGCTCCAATCCATCCATGTCGAGGACGCAGGCCTACAGGCACTGTTAAATAATCTCCAAAATGAAGCTGAAAAACTCCTGCCACCCGCGCCCGCCGCGACGGATCCCGGGGCGGACATTGACCATGCCGACGAGCTGCGCGAGAAGTGGCAGGTGCAACCCGGTCAACTCTGGGAGATGCCCAGTCTCTCCGTGCCCGACCGGGCGCATCGCCTGATCTGTGGGGACAGCACGGATGCCGCCACCATTCGCCGTCTGATGAATGGGCAACGCGCCGTACTTTTTGCCACCGATCCACCGTACCTCGTGGATTACGACGGCAACAACCATCCGCACAAATGGAATGACCCCCGCGCCGACAAGAAAAACAAAGACTGGTCGGACGAGTATCAGGACTGGGATAACTCGGCGCAAGGCAAGGCACTCTACGAAGGCTTTATCCAAGTCGCCATCGCCGAGGCCATCACCGAAGACGCGGCGTGGTATTGCTGGCACGCTTCCAAACGCCAAGCCCTGCTGGAAGGCATCTGGGAGCAGTTTGGCGCGTTTGTGCATCAACAGATTATCTGGGTCAAAGACCGCCCCGTCCTGACCCGTTCATGGTACATGTGGCAACACGAACCCTGTTTCATGGGTTGGATTAAAGGCCACAAGCCCAAGCGTGTCGCCGAAGATTACCCATCAAGTATTTGGCAGTTGCCCACCCTCGCCCCGGGCACGTCGAGTGATCACCCCACCCAGAAACCCACTGAGGTCTTTGCCATCCCCATGCGTCAACACACCAGTTACGGCGACCTGTGTTACGAGCCGTTCAGTGGTAGTGGCTCCCAATTGGTCGCCGGCGAAGAAACCCGCCGGATTGTGTATGCCTGTGAACTCAACCCGGCTTTTGTGGCGGTGGCACTGGAACGGCTGGCGGGGTTGGGGTTGCAGCCGTGTTTGGTGGAGGGCGGCGCGTCATGAACGAGTGGTTGCAGCGCGAAGGGGAGCCGACCAAGTGGTACGTGCGGTTTGAACGGTATCGCTTGCTGGGGGTTGCTCGCTCAATGGATGCCGCGTTTCGTCAGTCTACCGCCGAAGAACGTGCGGCAAAGGGAAGTAAAGGGCCGCAAAAGGAAGTCCCCGCTCAAGCCAATCGCCACTGGTACGCAGCGGCTGAAAAGTGGCAGTGGAAGGCTCGCGCCGAAGCATGGGACCGGCACGAGCAATTGCTGGAAAGTGCTCGGATTGAAGCCGAACGAGCGGAAGCTCGCCGGCTCGCGCGTGAAAACGCCGCCAAACACCGGGAGCAGCTGATCCAAGCCATGAGTAATCCCTTACTCCGGGCGGCGGCCAGTTTCAAACCCGAAGAGGCCTCGCTCGCAGAAATGCAGAAGCTGTTCGACACCATCCTCAATCAAAGCCGTCTGGAGTTTGAACCGGAGCCGGTACGACGGCTGGATGTGACGACGGGTGGCAAGGGCTTACCACCGGGTACGTTTGTGCTTTCCGTGCAAAGCCTGATCCAACTGATGAATCTAGGGTATATGCCGGAGGAATTCGGCAACTTGTTTGATCGGGTGATTGAGGAGATGTCCAATGATGGCAGCAACCTCACTCCCTAGGCCTAACGCCCGCGACTTCGCGTTACGGATTTCTCAATATAAGCAGGCGCAATCTGCCGCCCCGGTTGAAGAAGCGCCACCCCTTGTGTTGCCGGATATTGTCGAGTGGGCGGCCAAGCGCTTTTATGTCGAGGAAACCGGACGGCCCATCACGCTTGAACCCGTGCAGCAGGCCGTCCTGCAATTGTTTTTTGAGCGGCGTGACAATGGACGCTTCAAGTGGCAGACCGGGCTGTATTCAACTATCAAAAAATCCGGCAAAACCACCATCGCGGCACTGGTGCAGCAGTGGGCTTGTGAGACATGGGGCCGCTACAAACAAATTTATCATTTGGGCAACAAGTTGGAACAGGCTAAAGAGCGTGCCTTTGAGATTACCCGTAAGAGCATTGAACTCTCGCCGTTTGCCCATGAATGGGACGTGATGGCAACCCGCCTCACTTACCTGCCCACCAAGTCGTTTATCAAGCCCCTGCCCGTCAATGCCAAAGGCGAGGCCGGCGCCAACCAATGCCTGACGACATGGACGGAGTTTCACGGCTACACCTATGAAGAAGAAGAGCGCTTTTTTGATGAAATGCAGCCCGTGCCGACGCAGTGGTTGAGTTTCCGTTTTGTCGAAAGTTATGCCGGGTATGAAGGGGAAAGCAACCTCCTTCAAACCCTGTGGGATCGCGCGTTAGCCGAAGGGGTGCAGCTGCACCCGGACTACCCGATCTATGGGCATGAGGAATCGGGTCTGATCGCTTACATCGACACCGGGGTCGAAGCGCGGCGGATGCCTTGGCAACAAGGGGAAGAGGGCGCACGCTATTACACCCAGCAAGAAGCGTCCGAGCGTCCCATTAACTTCCGTCGCCTGCATCTCAATCAGTGGGTGAGCAGTCAAAACGCTTTTGTGCCGATGGAACTCTGGGACGGCCTTGCCATTGCCCCGGAGGAGCGCCAGACCCTGCTCTGCCTCCCAGTGGTCATCGGGGTAGACGCGGCGGTTTCCAGTGACAGTACGGCTGCCGTCGCCGTGACCATGTACCAAGACAAGGTCATCGAACTCGAAACCCGGATTTTCCTGCCGCCCAAAGACGGCAAGATGGATTATGAAAAAACTCTCAAGCCTACCCTGCAATCCATGTTTCAACGCTATGGGGTGGTCTGTGTCGCTTATGACATGCACCAACTGCATGACTTCATGACCCAACTCAGCAAAACCTACACGACCATTCCCTTTTATGCCTTCGGGCAAGGCCCGGAGCGCCTGAAGGCCGACACCGAGTTACTCTACCGCATCAATCAGCGCCGTCTGCGTCATTCCGGCAATGCCGAACTGCGTCAGCACATTCAAAACGCCGACGCCAAAGAGGAACTGAGTGGTGAGGCGATCCGGATCGTCAAGCGTGCTGCGAGTAAAAAGATTGACGGTGCCGTCGCCCTGAGCATGGGGGCGTATCAAATCAGTCAAATTGTAGATGCCAGCGCGGGCGAAACCGTCGTCTACGAATCTTTTCATGACCGACTGGAATGGTGACTATGCTCGACACTTATTTAGATACCATCCGTCCCACGATTTATCAGGAAATTTTGAGCGAAGCGCTTGGTCAGCGTCTGCCCAAGGAACTCAACGAACCCGGCTGGCTCCCCTTAGGCAGCGGCAGCGGTGTGGATATGCTCACCGGGCTGAATCGGCGTCAAGTCAACGATGAAGTGCGTTACTACTACCAAACCGATCCCACCATGCACTACATGGTGGAGCTGGAGAATGCCTATACCTTTTCACGGGGCGTGACGGTGAAGGCCAAAGACGCAACCATTGATGCCGTGATTCAAAAGTTCTGGCGGCATCCGAACAATCGGGCGAGTTTAACGACGGCTGCGGCCCAGTGGGATTTAAACAAAGAACTGCAACTGGAGGGGGAATTATTTCTCGCCTTCTATACCTCGACCCTGACCGGGCAAGTCACGGTGCGCACCCTACCGCCGTCGCAAATCGCCAAAGTCATCCCGGCCAAGGGGGATGCGAAGCTCCAACAATATTATCTGGCAGACGTCAACGGGCCGGAAAATCGGACGGAGCGCTATCCCCTTTTGGATTACCGCGTCGCGGATACCCGCGGGCAGTTGGCCCGCCCTGATTTCTTAGGCCCAAACACTGAAATCGCCGTGATGCAAGTGGTATCCGACGCGATTGGCGGGCGCGGGTTATCTCCCAAACGCACCTCCGTGCGATGGATTAAGGCCTTAACCGGGTTCATGCAAGATCGGGCCGTGCTCACGCTGGCCGGGTCCACCTTTGCCTTTAAACAAAAGATTAAAGGGAATCGTCAAGCTGCTGAGATGGCGGCGGCGCGGTGGTCGCGTTATGAGACACGCATGAAATATGACATGGACGGCAACGAGCGCCGTCAGGGGGGCAACACGTTCATTGAAAACGAGGCCTCCAATCTCGAACAACTGAAGTTCGACACGATGGCCGCTAACGCCTACAACGACATGCGCATGTTTCGCCAAATGGCCGGGATTGGTTCAGGGGTCTTTGAACATTATTTGGGCGACCCCTCGACGGGTAATCTTGCCACTGCGACGGCGATGGAGTTGCCCATGCTGAAAATTTTTGAGTTTCGGCAGCAGTTCTGGATGGATGTGTTGAACGAGATTTTGGCCTTTGTGGTACTGCAAGGCATTCGTCATGGCACGCTGGGTCGTCAGGCCGTCGTCGCACTGGATCAGTCCGGGGCGTATCCCATCTGGACGATTGAGCCGCAAGCCAATACTGATCTAACGATTGATGTGATCTTCCCGCCGATCGTACAAAAAGATGTGGCGGTGCAAGCCAGTGCGCTGGCTCAAGTCGCCACTGCGGAAGCGTCCACCGGACAGCAGATGTTGCCACCTGAAAAGAAGGCCGAAGTTGCCATCAATCTCTTTGGGGGGGATAGGGACAGCGGTGCCCTAATTGAACAAATGAAACAGGACGGCTTTCTGATGCCCAACTTACCCGCCCCGCAACCCACTGCGCCGCCGACCTCTGAAGAATCCCCGGTGCGTGAGGGTGTAGGTACGCCACTGGCGAAAAACGAAGCTGAGAAGGTGGAGCGCATCACCAAAGCCGAAATCAAATCCGCATTGGAGCACTGGGAAGAGATGCCTACCTTGGATGAGTTGTTAAAAGAGATGGGGCTTTCGTTGGAGGCGGTGGATGCCTGATCCCATGAAAAACGCCGATGATCGTCGTCGCTATGCCAATGCGCTGCGACTGGCAAGTGAACAGCGTATGGAGGCGCTCACCCAGCAGCTCGTGGACGGCCAGATCAGCTTACAAGACTGGCAGCTTGCCATGCGTGAGGAGTTACGACGATCGGCGCTGGAGCAATTTGTCACCGGGAAGGGTGGCCTTGCGACGGAGGTGAACCCCTCCGATTATCTGGCGTTGGGGCCGGAATTGCGCCGTCAATACAAGTATTTGGCGCGGTTTGCACGGGTCATTGAGGCGGCCAGTCTGCAAGGCAAGCCCCTGACGTTTGCGGTGGAGCGCAGCAAACTGTATGCCCGCAGTACGCAGGCGATTTTTTGGAAAAGTGCTATTCCGGTGCAGCTCCCCCAGTACCCACGTGACGGCCAAACCGTCTGTCGTGGCAATTGTAAGTGTCGGTTGCGGATTCAGTATGAATACGACGAAGACGGACGGCAGGTGGCCGTACTGGTTTGGTGGCAACTCTCGCCCGCCGAACACTGCGAAGACTGCCTTGACTTGGCGCGGTCATGGAATCCGCTGCGGCTGGAAATGGGTGAGGACGTGCAAGAAGCCGACATCGCGCAGGGTATTGCCTTGATGTTATTGGAGTCGCCGGAACTGCGCCCGGTGACACAAGAAATCTACGCCATTTATGACATCCGAGAGTGGGAGGTCGAATTATGTTAGTGAATTTTCAAGAATCCGGCGGGTCATTGGATGACCTCATCGAGCGTGTGCGCACGGCATGGCGGCAGCTGCAAGGCGAAAGCCCGGAGGTGTGGTCGTATGTCTGCGATGTATTTCCCGATCACGCCTATGTGAAATATGGCGACTATGCCAATCCCAAGTATTGGCGCGTGCCGTACAGCAGCGATGACAGCGGCGTGACCTTTGCCCCGCGCGAGCAGTGGGAATCCTACACATTGGACTATGTACCCGTCGCGGCGGAAGACGGTACGGTGGAAGAATCGTTTCGCGGTTTTATCGAAGCGACACGTGGCAAGCCTACTGAGGCCGTCATTATCGTCGAAGGTAAATCCACCAACGGACGGCATTACACCAGTGCCGCCCTGCAATCCGGGATCGCCGTCTTCAGTGGTCGTCCGATCTTCGCCGATCACCCCACCGCCGTCGAAGAGACCCAACGCCCCGAACGCTCAGTGCGCGATGTGGTAGGCCGTTTGGGTCAAGCCTATGTCGGCAAGGACAAAAACGGCAACCCGGCCCTGCGTGCCCCGGTGGTCATGAGCGAGGCTGAGACGGGCCTGCGCACCAAAATCAAAGAAGGCATCATCGGCGACTTGTCCATCCACGCGACGGGATCGGGCAAACGTAATGCCGACGGTGAGTTTGTCGTCGAGTCTTTTATCCCTCACCCCCATACCTCCGTTGACCTCGTGACCGTCGGCGCAGCGGGTGGGTATGTGGATTTACAAGAGAGCGTGCGTGAAGTACCCGCTGAAGACGAGCCGGAAACCCCGGTCGAAGAATCCGCCGCCGCGACGGAGATCATTGCCCTGCGTGAATCCAACCAACGGCTGCTCGAACAAAACACCACATTATTCCGGCAGGCACGCACCTATGAAGGGGTGGCGAAACTGCAAACCGTGTTGCGCGACTCACCTTTGCCCGCCGCCAGTCAAAAGCGGGTACGGGAAAACGCCAAGCCGCTGCTGGAAGCCTACGGCACGCATGGCAGTCAGCAGACCATTGAGCAGTTGACGGCTGAACTGACCAAACTCGCCGAGGCGGAAAAAACCTATCTCGCGCAGGTTGCTCCCAATGGAGCCGTCACCGGGCTGCAATTGCCCATTGAGGAAAGCAAAACCGCCGAGACGATCTTGACCGAGGCCTTTAAAGGTCTCGTGCCGGACGACCAATTGAAAATCGCCGTGCGCGGGCGCTACCTAGACTAGCCCACGCTGTTCATCATTCGTTTAACGCCAAGCAGGAAGGATTTTTTTTCATGGCAACCAATGTGAAGTATGACCGGGGCAGCAATGTCCGATTGGAACTGACGGTGGGCGCAAGCCAAACCAAAGGCTCCGTGATTTTGATTAGTCAGATGCCCGTGTTTTTGTTGGAAGCGAGCGACAGCGCCAACAAAGCACCGTGCATCCTGCCGGGTTCGTTTGTCGCAGAACTCGCTGTCACTGGGGCCAACGCCGGGGGCAACTCAGCAGTGGCGGTGGGTGACCGTCTTTACAAAGACGGCACAGAAATCAACAAGGATGCCACCAATGGCGTCTCGATTGGGTATGCACTGGCGACGGTGGGCAGCGGGGCAACCGCCACGATCCAAGTGCTGATGTTCGCCTAATCTCTCGGCTGTTCGCAGTCGTTTCGTCTAGCTAAGTCTCAAGGAGAATGTGTTATGCCAGAATTGACTGATGCCCTCGATCTGATTATCGAGGCGGCATCCAAAGCAGCCGAGGTCAAACCTACCGGGGTAGCGCCTGCGGCACTCAAAGAAGGGGCAGGCAACAGAGCCGCGCCGCTTGAAGAATTGGGGAGTTATGAGGGCGACCAGATTAACCCCGACATCATCTTTGCGGGTGAAGGCCAACGGCTGAACACCCACCGCGCTATGTCGCCCAAGTATGCCGTGCGCCTCGCTGAAGTAGCCACAGGCTACAAGCGGGTCGTGAGTGGGCGTGCATCGTTGCGCCAGTGGTTCACCGAATCCATGAATAGCGCGGATTTCCCGGTGCTGCTCGGTGACACACTGGATCGTCTGGTGTTAACCGCCTATGCGCGGTATTCACCTACCTATCGCCGGTTTATGCGCCGTCGCCTCGTGCGCGATTTCCGCAGTGTGGGCAGCGTGCGCCGTCATGGGGGCAGCCGCCTGAGTGAAGTGCGTCCGGGTACGGATTACAAACAGGACAGCCTCTCCGAAAGCAGCCTGACCTATGCCGTCAAAAAATACGGCAAGAAGTACAAGCTCAATTGGGAAATGATCATCAACGATGATACCGACGCCTTTGCCAGCTTGCCTGAAGAGATGGCAAATGATGCCATTCAGACCGAGATGTATCAACACTCCTCGCTGTATGTAGCAAACGCTACCCTGTTCCAAGCGGCACGTGGCGCTGGCATGAACAACAAGTTGACCGCGGCGCTGTCCATTGCAGCGATTGAGACCGGGTTTAACACCATCGTGGCCTTTACGGGCGACGGCGGCAATCCCCTCAACAATGCCCCGGTCTATCTGGTCGTACCTCCGGTTTTGCGTATCAAGGCCTTCCGTGAACTCGGCGTCTTGAATCTAGCGGGTACAGCCGGCACCGTCACCCTCGCCGGGACAACCAACGTGCTGGCGGGTGAACTGACGATTGTGGTTGACCCGATGATCCCGATTCTTGACCCCACCAACGGCAATACCAGTTGGTATCTGTTTTCTGATCCAACCCTGCTGCACGCGGTTGAATACGCCTTCCTTGGGGGCTATGAAGAGCCACAGGTGTTTATTCAAGCGCCGAATGCCATTCGCGCCGGAAGTGGTGAGCAAAATCCAATGGACGGCAATTATGAAGATGACACCATTGGATACAAAGTGCGGCATGTCACGGGCGGTGCGCATACCAACGCGACGGGCGGCTGGAAGGGTTGCTTGTGGAGTGACGGCACGAGCTAATCTGCCGTTATTGACCTGATTGTTTGAGACGAGAGCCGTCTCCGGGCGGCTTATGGTTGGACTTTGGAGAAAGGGTTGATGGCATGGCAGGGTATATCTGCATTAACTGTAATTCGGGCGATGTGACCCGTCGCGGTGACCATTTTTTCTGTGACCGCTGCAAATTCGATTGGGACGTGGCCCACGAGCGGGCGTGCGCGATTTATCTGCGCGGGCAGGGCCGTGAGCCTGCCAAGTCTATGGCGGAAATGGCAGCGGAAGCATCCGAGGCCCTCATCGAAACGATGGGCGAAGACGGCGCACCGGAAGTTACCAATGGTGATCCGGTCAACGTGTCACCTGCGGACGCGCAGAGCGCATCCGGCGAACTTGAGAAGCTGCCGGAAGTGCCAAAGGGTAAGAAGGGCGGCTGATAATGGCATTTGCATACGCACAGGTGGATGTCTCCAATATCCCGATTGGCGTACTGAAGTGGCTGCAATACTGCACCGATGTGACGACCTTCAGCACAGACACCGAACCGACTTTGGCTCAAGCAACGACCACCATTGATCAGGTCGAGGCCGAGATCAACGGGGTCTTAGCGGCGGAAGGGTATGCGACAGTGCCTGCGACCGGGACGGCCAGCATCAACCTACTGCGTATGTATGTCGAGACGGAAGCGGCTTACAAGCTCTACACGCAGGTGTACACGCCGAATGAGCTACCACCTGCGGTTAAGGCATGGCATGAAGACTATCGTGCCTTTTTGAGCCGTCTGCGTCGGGGGGAGCAGTATCTACCCGATCAGCAGCCGCAGAGCGAGGACGAGCCGTTTTTTTTGATCGTGCGCCATCCGGAACGGGATGACGCCTTCACCTATCGGACAGACGAGCAGGACTGGGACGAACCATGACGAAGATCAACCAAAACGGCGTGCAGGCGGATTTTGATCAGGCGGAACGGGTTATCCAGCGCACGGTGGAGGTGTTTGCTCACCCGGTAGTGAAAACCGGGATCAATGAGCAGACGGCTCGCGCCATGCGGCTCAGCAAAGACTTCTATCCCCCCAATGGGCCGCGTTACCCATTCCGTTTTGCCACCGCCAAACAGCGCCGTTACTACTGGTGGCGGGTGTCACAGGGGGGCATCGCCGTGCCCTATCGTCGCACCTTTAGGCTGCTCAAGGCCACGACCATCCAGCCGGAGCAGCTTTCGGCACGCGGGTTTGTACTGTCCGTCTCGATTGATCGCCGTATCGCCTCCTACGGGCCGTATGTCATCGCCGATCGGCAACTGCCCGGCCACTTTGATACTGGGTGGCCCAAGTTGCATCGCTATGTGCGTGATCAGGTGCCGGGTCTCGCCAAACAAGCTGGCGCGGCCTATGGTCGCACCGTGCGCGGGTATTTGATTGAAGGACAGGTGCGCCGATGAGTCTGCCCAACTTTACCCGTCTGGCTTTGGAGCGTTTTCAACTGTGCAATCGTGAGATTCAGTTGGGGACTGACCCGCTCTATCCGTTGGTGGATTCGGTCTATATGACCACGCCGAACTTGGCGAAACCCGCCAACTCACTGTTGCCGATGGCATGGGTCGAACCCCAAAAACAACTTGCCGTCAAAACGTCAGCGGGCATGGTTGAATTCACCCGTAACTTTGTGCTGCTCACCCTTGTGAAGCCGTATGTGCTGAATCGAGACGGCGAGAATCGCATGGGATCCGAAACGCCCATCGAGGGCACCGACATCGAGACGGCGATTTTGAACTACTACTTGGAGCATCCGCGTTTACACACCAGCACGCAGGATGACTTGGGGTTTTTAAGTGGCGGTGTGGTCATTCGGGAGTCGGAAATCACGACGGTCAGCAAAGACCCCAAGTATCCCGAATTCTGGGCCGTGCTGGTGACGGTGGGCTGCACCTTTAAATATGGCATAACAAACAGTCGCGCCTAGCGACAGGGAGTAATTTCACATGACTGACCTGATGCTCGGTGGCTCGTATCGCTTAACTCTCGCCAAACGCGGGAGTTCAGCGGGTTACGCCGCCGGATCACAAGGCACAGCCCTCGCCAATGGCTCTACTTCGCATTCGTGGAGCATTGACGGTTGTCGCCTCAATGAAATGAATCGTGCCACCCCCGGCACCCAAACGTGGCAGGCCGGGGACAAGGACGTGGGCTACCGCACCTATGGTCGTCGTCGTATCAATTCGATGAAATTGACCAGCGACCTGATGGATCGGGACTTGGCGGTTGCCATCGTCAATACGGCGGTGGATGCCACCAGTAACAGCCGTTATCCGCAGTACAGCTTGGATACGGCTGTCGTCAATGCGCCGGATATGATCGCTATCCTGACCCAAGAGGCCATGCTGCGCGGGGCGACCCAGACCAAGTATCTGCATTGGATTTTCCCCTTCGTTAAGGGCGATGTGGCGATCACCAATCCGACCTTCCAGCAGAAGGTGAGTATTGAATACAACTTCGACATCCCCGCCGATGTGGGCAGTAACATCTTTGGGCAATTGTTCCCGGCAGCAATGGCTTTGCCCGACGATGGGCTGCTGGGTCACTACTTTATGGAATCGGATTATCCCATTGCCCTGACCGCCTTCCGGGGCGACGGCACCGAAACCACCTTCACCACCCAGTACCTACCTGCGTCCAGTGAGGTGA
>JABFGB010000027.1 GCA_013112715.1 Chloroflexota bacterium | reverse complement strand
TACAGGATGGTCAACAGCGTTTCTAGGTCTATACTTATCATGAGGTTATTTCCTTGCTCGGGTTTGGTTCGCACCTCCCATCTTGGGAAATAACCTTTTCTTGTCAATCCTATTTCACATCAGGCGTTACATAGGTTTAAACTGCGGATACGCAGATTTATTGCACCAGTAGTTGTAGGATGGAATTTACAATAAACAAAATAGACAGGACGACAGTCAGACGGAACAATGTGAGTTCCAAACCGCGTCGGGTTTTGGTAATTGCGCCGCCAGAGTTGCCGCCAAACAGACTGCCGAGGCCGCCTGTGCCACGCGCCTGCAACAAAATGACTGCCACCAGTCCAACTGCGATGAGGACTTGAATAAATTGGAGTGCGTCTTCAATAACCATGCGTGTTTTTTACCCGCTTTAATTGCTATTTCGGAAACTGGGTGGTTTTAAGGCCACAGGCCGCACATTATACATCCAGCGCTGGGATGTGTCGAGAGACAGTCCAGTGAAACAGAGGATGTCAGACAAGCGTGGTACAAAAAAAGGGCGGAGAGTTTATCGCCATTTCAATATGATTTACATCTCCCCCCGCCCCTGTAAAGCCCGCAGTAGGGTCACAGTATCCACATATTCCAGATCGCCACCCGAAGGCAAACCGCGTGCCAAGCGAGTAATCTTGATACCCAATGGTGCCAATTTCTGTTTGATATACATCGCTGTTGCCTCACCTTCCATATTAGGATTGGTGGCGATAATCACTTCCACGATGCCCTGCGTTTGGACACGGACGACCAGTTCTTTAATCCGCAAATCATCCGGGCCGATGCCTTCTACTGGCGAAATCGCGCCATGCAGTACGTGATAAAGGCCGTTAAAGCTGCCGGTGCGTTCGACGGCCACCACATCGAGAGGGTCTTCGACGACAACAACGGTGGCCCGATCTCGTTTTTCATTTTTGCAGACCATACATGGGTCGTCTTCAGTGATGTTGTGGCAGGTGGAGCAATAGCGAGTTTTGCTTTTCAGGTCATTCAGTGCCTCTGCCAACGATAAAGTAATGTTGTCTGGAGCACGGAGCAGATAATAAGTGAGGCGTGAGGCGGTCTTTGGCCCAATACCCGGCAGGCGTGAAAAGGCTTCAATCAACTTGGTGACAGACGGTGGGAGAACTTGGCTCATGGTGAATTTACATTCCAAAAAGTGACGATCGTATGCTTGATTTTACCCTTGACCCGCTAAAATCACCGTTACTTTTTCGTATTATTTTCATCGAAATCAATCGAATAGGATGATATGGGAGAATGCTTCTTATGTATCGGAAATTTTACAGTATGTTTCTCATCGTATGCCTCCTAGCAGTCGTCGTCGTGACCCATCCGCAGCCAGCCTATGCTAATCCACCTCTGCAAGACCTCCCAGATTTGGCGGCAGTCCTTGAAGTCACTACCGATGGGGTTGAGATTTTGCCATCTGGCACAACACAGTGGATTGCCGTTAGTGGACGTTCAGGCGTATCGGCAGGCGATTCGATCCGCACTGATAACACAGGCTCGGCTTTTTTGGTCTGGTTTGACGATGGCACTCTGATCGAGATTGAGCCGAATTCATGGCTTTATATCAATGAGTTTAAGGGAACTGGGTCGGGTGGGTTATTCTCGATTGATATCACGCTGGTGGTAGGGCGAATTTTTAACAATGTCAACACCCTTGTTGACCCCAATTCGCGTTACACCATCAAAACGCCTACCATGCAGACATCGGTGCGCGGTACGATTTTTGGGGTGGATGTCAGCCCTCGTTTGGAGACCACGCTGGTGGTCAATGACGGGTCGGTAGCGGGAACACAAGGCACACCTGCCTCGGTGCTATTGGAGGTAAATGCAGGTTTCTGGGTACGCTCCAGATTACAAGAGCCATTTGGCAGCCCGCTAACATTTGCAGAAGCCGGCAATGACCCGGTGGTCTTGGCGTTGATTGCGGGTGGGCAAAATGTGCAAAGCGGTGGCACACCCCTCAGTACACCTGAACCTGCCGATGATACACCCCGCCCCGCCGCAACTGCTGAACCCGTAGGCCCCGCCTTCACGCCCGAAGCAAGTCATGATAATGCCAATGTTGATCACGGGGGTGGCGACGATGACAACAACGATTCTAATGACAACAGCAACGACGATCATGGTGGGGGTAGTAACGACAATGGCGATGATGATTAGCCGTTGCCTTTAGCCAATTCCGCCAGATACCAACGTTCGGCTTCGGTCAAATCAGCGATCAAGAGCATATCCGGGCGGCGCTGCCATGTCCGTTTGAGACTCTCGCGGCGGCGCCATTTTTCTACCTCGGCATGATGTCCACTGACCAACACATCTGGCACACGCAACCCTCGAAATTCGGCAGGTTTAGTGTAATGCGGATATTCCAATAGCCCCGTCGCGTGCGAATCTTCATCTGCCCCCCACTGTGCCCCCAAGACCCTCGGCACGAGGCGCGAAACGGCATCCACAATAATCATCGCCGCCAATTCACCCCCCGTCAGCACATAATCCCCAACGCTGATTTCATCGGTGGCAACGGTTTGGCGTACCCGTTCATCAAAGCCCTCATAACGCCCGCAGACCAGAATCAGACGGGGATGCTGGGCCAATTCTTGCACGACCTTTTGATTAAAGACCCGACCCTGTGGCGTCATCAAGATCACAGGGGTATTGGTATCCTCACCCCGCACCTTTTCAACGGCACTGACCAGCGGCTCGACTTTCATCACCATGCCCCCACCGCCACCATAAGGCGTATCATCGGTGGTCTTGTGTTTATCGGTGGCGTATTCGCGGATATTATGAAGATTGACCTCAATCAAGCCTTTTTCTCGGGCGCGTTTCAAAATGCTCTCGGTCATGGGGCCTTCAAACATGGCAGGAAAAAGGGTCAGGATGTCAAAACGCATGGGGATTTCCCTCAAATATGCTTATATGCGAAAATTTGCAAAACGCCTGTCACATGCGCGGCAGATGGCAGTGTGCTATATTCTGCCTGCACCAACCAAATTTTGGGAGTGAGAAATTATGAGTCAGGCAGTTGATCTCATCATTTATAACGCGCGTCAGTTGTGTACCATGCCTCTACAAGACAATGGCCCCCAGCGTGGGCATCGGCTTGGGGATGTTGGCATGATCGAAGATGGGGCTGTCGCTATTCATGATGGCGAGATTGTGGCGATTGGTACGAGCGATGAGATTTGCAGCAGCTATTATTCCGCGACGGTGTTGGATGTCACTAATTTAGTTGTTACTCCCGGCCTGATTGACCCTCATACCCATGCGATTTGGGCAGGGGATCGTGCTGCCGAATTTGAACGTCGTATCGCCGGGGCAACTTATCAGCAATTGATGGCAGAAGGGGGCGGGATTAATTCCACCGTGCGCCAAACCCGTGCTGCTGATTTGGCTACATTGGTTGACCAAACCAAACCGCGCCTTGAAAGGATGATGCAGCATGGCACGACGACAGTGGAATGCAAAACGGGCTATGGCCTAGAGACACGTACCGAACTCAATATGCTGAACGCCATTGCGATTTTGGATGCCGAGATGCCTCTGGATTTAATCCCTACCTTTTTGGGCGCTCATGCTGTCCCACCGGAATACAAAGATGACCCCGATGCCTATGTGGATTTGTTGGTGCGGGAAATGATTCCTGCGGCGGGTGAATGGAAATCTGAACACTGGCCCGGAATGTTATTCTGTGATGTGTTTTGTGAAGAGGGTGCATTTTCGGTTGAGCAGAGTCGCCGAATTTTAGAAGCTGGACAGATAGCGGGTTTGGGTCTCAAGATTCACAGCGACGAATTTGAGGCGCTTGGCGGTACACGTTTAGCGGTTGAATTGGGCGCGACCTCTGCCGACCATTTGGTTGCCACCAACGACGAAGAAATCGCCCTGCTTGGTCAATCGAATACTGTTGCGGTGTCCCTGCCCTGCACGCCGTTTGGCTTGGGCCATCATCATTACAGCCGTGCCAAAGATATGCTCAAAGCAGGGGTGGCCCTTGCCATTGCCACAGACTGCAATCCGGGTACGGCATGGTGTGAGAGTATGCAGTTTGCAATGGCACTGGCGACCCGCTATTTACGACTGACTCCCGCCCAAGCACTGGTCTGCGCGACGGTTAACGCGGCTTTTGCGATTGGGCGCGGCGGCGAAGTTGGTACATTGGCGGTAGGCAAACCCGCTGATCTGGTTATTTGGGAAATAGATGATTACCGCCATCTGGGGTATCGCTTTGGTGGAAATTTAGCCAAGACGGTTATCAAGCGTGGCCGTGTTGTGTTTGAGCAGTAGACTATTGCCCCGCCAAATAGCTTTTCAAAATCGGGAGTGAGGCTTGTAAGGCCCGACCTCGATGGCTGATTAGATTCTTTTCATCGGAGGGCAATTCAGCCAACATGCGGCCATCTGGCAGTAAAAACACGGGGTCATAACCAAAGCCATTGCTGCCACGCGGTTCAAACCCGATATGCCCTTCGACCCGCCCCTCTGCAAATTTGGGGGATTGATTAGGTAAGGCTATCCCAATGACACAAGCAAAATGGGCGGTGCGCTGCGGCATCTCAATATGGGCCAGATTTTTGAGCAGCAGTTGATAGCGGTCTACATCCGAGGCGGCTTCGGGAGCGCCATAACGAGCCGAATAGACCCCCGGTTCACCATTGAGGGCGTCCACCACTAGACCGGAATCATCGGCAAGGGTAAGCATCCCGGCGGCGTTGGCATAGGCTTCGGCTTTGAGGCAAGCATTTTCTTCAAAGGTCGTGCCTGTTTCCTCTACCTCCATATGACCCAGTCCCACATCCCACAAGGACAGCCATTCAATATCGCCGAGTCCATCCAAGATTTCTTGATATTCTTTGAGTTTGCCGCGATTTTTGGTAGCCACCAACAATTTTTGTGCCATGTTTTTCTACCCTTGCCTGTACACTATAGACAGAGGGATTTTAGCAGAGAGGATGGGCAAATGATCTGGGGAATTTTGGGAATAGTCGGGTTTCTGATCGGTGGATTTTTATTTATTTTGATGACCGACGGGCGTTATTTCGGCAAACAATTGATGTATCGGGTCTATAATCGGATTGGCCCTGCCGCCTTTGGGTCGCGCAGTGAGGCGAGGGATTGGCAGAATCTATTAACCAGCTTGCATCTGCGAGGGGATGAAAAAATCCTAGACGTCGGTACAGCGGTGGGTGATCTCCCCCTGACCATCGCTGCCCAAGCCGATTTTCATGGTCATGTCAGCGGAATTGATTGGTCGCCGCGTATGATGGAGGCTGCCAATGTCGAAACCGAAAAGCGTGGACTATCAGCGCGAGTTGATTTTCGCGTCGTGGATGTGCGCCAACCTCTGCCCTTTGATGGCAACTCATTTGATGTCATTTTTTACTTTGGCGTGATTGAAACCCTACCTAATCCTCAAGTCTTGTTAGAGGAATTATCTCGTCTGCTAAAACCGTATGGGATACTCGCGTTGAGCCTCTATAAAGGCTGGTTGTCGTGGAGCGCTGCGTTGGATTTAAAGTGGTATCAAACCCACTTGGCAGATTTGGGGCGTCCCTTACAAGAAATTCAAATCCTGCCGTTTAGAAATAGCCAAGATGTCGTGGTTGCCAGATTCGGGTAATCATGACTATCCTCAAACCCTAATGCAAAACGATTGAAAGGTGATTCGGCATGAAATCAACACGTCTATGGTTTGGCATTTTCACCGTATTTCTGCTGGGGTTAACGGGGATTGGCCTAGTCAGTTCCGCCCCAAACGCAAGCAGATTAGCGGATGTTGCCACGCCCACTCCAGCCAGTGCCACCGCCACGCCAATACCCAGTGCGATTGGCCCGACCTTTGCCACGAATGTCAATCCATTAACTGGTCTGACCGTCACTGACCCATCTGTGTTAGACCGCCGCCCCATCGCTGTCAAGGTGAGTAATGCCCCGGCATCGGTGCGCCCTCAAGCAGGTTTGGCCTATGCCGATATTGTGTTTGAGCATTATCTTGAGGCCAATTACACCCGCTATACAGCACTGTTTTATGGCAATAGCGTCGAACGGGTGGGGTCGGTTCGCAGTGCCCGCCTGATTGATTTGCAGATTCCGCGTATGTACCAAGCGATTTTGGCTTTTGCGGGGGCGAGTGGGCCTGTGCGTGAACGCATTTTGAACAGCGCCTTTGCCGATCGTGCTCTTGAAGGTGTCACCACAGGGCAACCGCGCTTTTTCCGTGATCCACTGATTCCCGTGCCCGATAACCTCTTTGCAAATCCGGCGAAAATCTGGGAACGAGCCGAACGCGACGGGCTAGATATCCGACCTAATCTGGATGGTATGGTCTTTTTGCAGGAAGTGCCGCCAAACTCTGACGGTACGGCGAACGACATCACCATTGCCTATGGACCGGATACGGTACGCTGGCATTATGACGCCGAGGCTGGTCTATACTATCGCTTTGTAGACGATGAGCTACATGTGGATGCGCTGGATCAGACCCCTATCACCGCCGCCAATGTGGTCGTTTTAGGCGTCAATCATGTGACCGATTACACCATTATTGAACATCAGGTGGGGGACGCCAAAAACTACTCCATCGAGATTCAACTTTGGACATTGGGGCCAGCCACCATTTACCGCGATGGACAGCGTTATGAAGGGCGTTGGCATCGCTGGCAGGATGAGGTGGTATTAACTTTTTGGCGCGATGATTCAATGGTGGAACGCATGTATCTCAAACCGGGGGTCACATGGTTTCAACTCATCCCATTGGATTTTCAGGGATTGACCATCGAATAAGGGTTTAGAATAGTCAAGGTGTAGAGGGAATATGAAAAAAACGACCTGCTTCATCGGATTGGTCATCGTGTTGTTGAGTGGTGGTCAGGTGGTCGCTCAAACGGATGAACCGCCTGCTATCTGGCAGCCTGCTCCCGGTACGACATGGCAGTGGCAACTAACGGGTGACATCAACACCGCATGGGATGTTGAGATGTATGACATTGACCTGTTTGATGCCCCGCCGGAAACCATTGACGAACTCCATGAAGCAGGCCGAATTGTGATATGTTATTTCAGTGCAGGCAGTTTTGAAGATTGGCGACCCGATGCCAACCAATTCCCCAAAAAGGTCTTGGGAAAGGCTCTCGATGATTGGCCCAGTGAGCGCTGGTTGGATATTCGGCAGATTGAAGATTTAGCCCCTATCATGACCGCCCGCCTTGATCTCGCAGTTGCGAAAAAATGTGATGGAGTCGAGCCAGATAACGTAGATGGGTATACCAACGAGACGGGGTTTCCATTGGATGGCGATGACCAACTGGCTTATAACCTGTGGCTGGCGGAAGAGGCCCATCTACGCAATCTTTCCATTGGCCTCAAAAACGACCTCAATCAGATTGTTGATCTCGTGGAATCTTTCGATTGGGCGCTGAATGAGCAGTGTTTTGAATATGATGAATGTGAACTACTGCTGCCCTTTATTGAGGCGAACAAAGCGGTTTTTGGCGTGGAATATGTTGAGGATGGCGGCGATCCAAAAGATTACTGCCCCGTTGCTAATGAATTAGGTTTTTCATGGTTGACTAAAACCCTTGATCTAGGCGATGAGCCGCCGAGTGGATGTTGGGAAGGGAATTTCTAATTGTCTGGGACGCCGGTTATTCGGACTGAGCATTTATGTAAATCACTGCCCGTTGGGGGACAGATGTTGGAGATTTTGAAGGACATTACCCTCGACATTTGGCCTCAAGAAATGGTGGCGATCATCGGGCCATCGGGTAGCGGCAAAAGCACCTTGATGGGGTTGATGGGTGGCCTCGATTCAGCTACCAGCGGCAAGATATATCTGAATGGTGAGGATATTACCCTCTTAGGCGAACGTGCGCTGACCCGGATGCGGAATCAAAAAATCGGCTTCGTGTTCCAATATTTTAATCTTGTGCCGACCCTGAACGCGCTCGAAAATGTGATGCTGCCCCTGCAATATGCCCCTAACAGCCCTCGGCGGGGTCACAAAAAACGCGCTCAAGAATTGTTGGAAATGCTGAATTTAAGTGAACGCATGAATCACAATGCCCGTCAGCTATCAGGTGGTGAGCAGCAGCGGGTAGCGATTGCACGGGCGCTAGCGAACAGTCCCTCAATCCTGTTGTGCGATGAACCCACTGGGAATCTAGATCGGGCATCAACAGCGTTGGTTACTGATGCCCTGTTTCAAGTGCGCGAAAATACCGGAACAACAGTAGTCGTGGTGACGCACAACCCCACATTGGCAAAACGCATGGATCGGATTGTCGAACTTGTTGATGGGCAAATCGTACCCTCCCCTGCTACAATTGCCGCCCCATAAACTAGCCATTATGAAAGATTGGTTGAATGGAAACCGAAATTTTGACAAAGCCCACTGTTGAAGTGGATGAAAAGAAACTCAAGCGTCAAAAACGCGCCCGCACGGCCCTGCGCATCTTTGGACGGGCCTTTGAAAAACTGCTAACCCGCACAGTGGTGACAGGACTAGAAAACATTCCCAAGCAGGGGCCTGTGTTGTTTGGGCCAAATCATTTTTCGACGTATGATGCGCTCATTTTGATGATTCATCTGCCTAAAGAGGCCCAATTTGTCGGCCCCGGCGACTTTAAACTACTGTGGCCCGCGAATCTGGTGGTCGAAAATTTGGGCCTGATTCTGACGGATCGTGGTTCGGTAGATCGCCACAGTCTTAAGCAGATGGAAGATGTGCTAAAAAATGGCGGGATGCTGGGCTTGTTCCCGGAAGGTGGCACATGGGAAAAAGGCATCCACGATGTCAAATCTGGTGCGGCCTATCTTTCGATGGTGACAGGCGCGACGATTGTGCCAATGTCATTAGGGGGAACGTATTGGGCATGGGACAACATCCTACGTTTGAAGCGTCCACGTATCACGATTCATTTTGGTGAGCCGATTCCGCCAATTCAAACCAGTGGCAACCGCAAAACCCGCCAACAGGAGTTGCAGCAGGCCAGCGAAGATTTGATGGATCGCATTTACGCCAAACTACCGCCGGAAGACCAAAAACTTTATGACGATGTGCCGCGCAAACGTTACCGTGCTGAATTGGAATTTATGCCAGATACATTTAAGCCAGAAAATGTGCCATCTCTGTCGGGTTTAACTGAACTCATCAGCAAGCCGAATTTGTTCTATCCGATGCACCGTAATGCGAAATTGCCCTGCCGTCCGTTTGTCCAGCGCAAAGGCCAATTTACACCCGCCCGTGAATTTCAGGTAGCGGTGTTGGCTTTACAAGAAGCGTTTAACACAATTTTTAAAGGCTATCTGGAATATCGGTTAGGAGATGAAAAAGCCGCGCTCATTCGACGGGATTTTGAGGAATTTTTACCCCTGATCGAACAGGCGATTAAAGCTGATGTCGCCATCAAATTTAAACCGATTGAATGGATGGTTGAAGACGGACAGCAGTAGAGGGTTCAATAAAAAATAATGGGTGGTCAAAAAGCCACCCATTTGATTGATTTATGCCCACGCATCACGATTATGCGAATTACGGCGGATTTGGCTGTTAGCAAGTGCCGACTGCCAAGATTCGTAAATGGGAATAACCAGATCAGCGCCGTTTAAATAGAGTGCCTCGTAGACATGTGGTTGGGGCTTTGCCAGCGACATTTGACCGCCCTGACCTGTCACCGTACCACAGGCTTCCACTAGACATCCGATGGCATAACTGGAAACAAAATCCACCTCTGCCAAATCAATCACGATGTTGAGACCCGGATACTCCTGAATAATGCTCCACAAGATTGGTTCAATGCCCCGACAGCCCTGTGTATCCAGCCGACCATCAATGACAATTACCGCACTCATACTGGAAACAGCATAGTGTTTGAGAGTAGCCATATACTTTCTGAATAAAGATAATTGCAGGTACCCGATAATAGTACCGTGTACCTATATCATACACGCATTTTTCAAAAATCCATCGGTGTATTACCATAGGACTGTCAGCAAATTGTCTAAAATTACCTTAAAGTCGGTATCTGGTAAGAGTCTGGCAGGTTTTGGGTGAAAGCCGCTTTACAGATTTTTGGTCTAGGAAAAGCTATGCTATACTGACCACCATGAACGACCAACCACTGGATGCTGAGTTTGCCCAAAACGCCGTTCGCTGGCAGGCATGGTTGCAAAAACATGGCCTTGAAGGATTGGCAGATGCCTTATTAGGAGCAAGTGAACCCCTTGCGCCAATTGGGGCACAATTGCTCTATGTGGCACAACCCGCGCTCAGTTTGATAGCACCGCGCGAAGCCATTGGTCGTTGGGCCAGATTACTCGAAACACCGGGGGGACTGGCGTGGCTGCGTGAACAATTAATTCCCGGTGATGCGTTGACTATGAGAGCAGAAGATTCCGATGGCGAATGAAAATACCTATTTCTGGCTCATCATTACCCTCGCATTTGTGATGACCGTTTTAAGCGGGACAATTTCGAGTCGCCGCCGCCGATTACCCACGTTGCGTCCTATTCCCGGCTATGAAGCGATGCCACGCGCGGTAGACGAATCTATTGAAAGTGATCGCCGCCTCCATCTCTCGCCGGGTTCAGCCGCAGTGGGTCAAACGAGTACCATTACGGCCATTGCCGCGACCAGCATTATCTATGCTCTGACTGAACGCCAATCTTTTCTCAACCGCAGCCCATTGGTAACGCTGACTGATCCTGTCACAATGGCAATGACCAACGATCTTCTGCGTAAGGCATATATGGCACGCGAAAATCTGACCGCCTATCGCAGTCGTGTCGTATCGTGGTTTCCGCAAGGGCAAAATTCGGTAGCGTTTGGGGCTGGAGCGGCGATTCGGGCAAAAAGTATGGATACTTCCAGCCATATCATGGTGGGCGAATTTGGCCCAGAACTAGCATTTATAGGCGAGGCAAGTATGCGCTTTCGGCAAAATTTTGTTGCGGCAAGTACCACTCTCGAAGGTCAGGCCATCGCCTATGTTCAATCGGATGCACCCCTCATTGGGGAGGAAATTTTCATCGGCAGTGCCTATCTTGAGCCACAAAGTGCCACATTTGCCGGAGGCGTCGTTGCGTTGGATGCGCTCCGTTGGGCACTTATAATTGCCATCATTATCGCGGCTATCGTGAACGCCTAATAAAGGAAAAACCGCTGTGCAGGCTGATCGGAAAACACGAAGACGACGGCGTTTGAAATTGGGAAATGCGGTGAATGCCACGCTGGTCTTGGCGTTGGGATTTACCACGATGGTTGGATTGATCTCGCCTGCCGATTCGACGGTGGGTCTGACTGCCGACATCTTTTTGCAATTGGCAGGGGTGTTGGCGGCGGTGGCGGTGCTGGTGGGGGTATCGAACCTGCTGTTTGTCCATCTAGGCCGCCTGCCCCGTGTGCGAAAAGGGGGTTTTTACAGCCTTGTGGTGATTCTTTCGGCGGCGGCGGTTACGGCGGTGCAGGTGCTTGACCGTACCGACGCATGGGGCGGTGATTTGGAGGGCGAAAAGGTTGGCCCACGCTTGTTTGGCGTAATACAGGTCACACTAGAATCGGCCCTTGCCGGGTTAGTGTTCTTTTTCCTTGTTTATGCCGCTTATCGGTTGATGCGCCATCGTGTGACATGGGCCAATTTGGTGTTCCTTGCTGCCGTGTTGATTGTGCTGGTTGGCTGGTTGCCGCTCAAGGATTGGGAAGGCGTAGGCGATGTGCGGGATTGGTTGATGGAAATTCCGGTTACAGCGGGGTCACGTGGCCTGCTGATCGGGATTGGACTGGGAACAGTGACGGTTGGTATGCGTGTTTTACTAGGTCGGGAGCGAGCGTACCGTGAGCCATAAACCTTATGTGCCACCGGGACGACGGGAGTTATTGTCATGAACGACGACCAAAACTTTAATTTTGATGACATGCTAGAGCCAAACTTTGATACGGGTTGGCTCGATAGCAACAAGCTGCCTCCGCAGGATGAGGACAAAACCACCCTGCCGGATTGGTTAAGTTCTGCTCCATTATTGGAAGATGAACCGCAATCATCTACCAAAACGCCCTCGGGGGCTTCCGTACCTGATTGGCTAAGTCAGACGGAATCGGATGATTTTGGCAGCACATTTGTAGAAGAGCCTACCCAACGTGGCCCACTTTCGACTGATGCACTGCCAGATTGGATATCCAGCAGCGAGGCACCGGAAGAACCCAGTTTCGATTTTGAGGAACCACCCCTGTTAATTGATGAAGAGTCTGAAATCGAAGAGAAGCCCGTATCCTCATTAGGGTTAAAGCGCCTGAGTCAGACCGCCCCGGCGGTGCAGCCACCCGAACAACCTGTTGCTCCGCGTCCGGCATCTAGGCCACCGGAGCCGCCGCCACCTCCCCAACCCCAGATTCGCAAATTGGGGCAAAAACGCGAATCTCAATCTATTTCACCGGATGAGATGACGTTTGAGGAGTGGGAACGCCAACAGCATCAAAAGGAATATGAGCAGGTACATGCCGAAGATATTGCTATGACCGAGGCTGTACCAGATTGGTTTGTGGATAATGTCGAAATCGGTACTGCCGACAAAGACATTGCTTCTTTAGTTCTGGATTTGGAAGAAGAGGAAGCGCCCTATATTCCTGAAGTGCCCCCACCCACCACCACCGGGTCGTTGACCAACTACGTACCCGATTGGTTTATGGGGTTGGAGGAGCAAAATCTTGAGAACGCGCCAGAGTGGGCACGCACAGTGGGGACAGATGACCTGAGTTTTGAAACATTGGTGGATGCCTCAGCTTTTGCGCCGCCTGAACCCGAACCGGAACCTCAGCCCGAACTGCCCACCGCCCCGACATTTGATGATGAGGTGCCCGATTGGTTTAAAGGGGTAGCTGCTCCCTCTGCCGAAACAGGTGGGGCGGATGATTGGATGGCGGCCCTCGATTCGGCGTTGGCAGCCTCAGCAGAAGCACAAATGCCGACCATGAGCCAAGATGAAACGAATTTTGCCGCCGATATGACATTCGAGCAGCAGGATTGGTTTGAATCGCCTGCCGAAACATCACCGGATGTTATGCAGACCCCCGCGCCAACAGATTTCGAGGCGACTTTTGGCGAACCGGATTGGTTCCCGATTGAGCAATCGCCAGAAGCAATGCAAACGTTTAGTGAGTCGCCTGCACCATCCGATCAGGAAGCGGGTTTTGAGCCGAGTTTCGATGAACCCGATTGGATGGCGGATGTAGCCCCAATTGGATTGTCGGAAACCGAGCAACCTGCACCTGTCGACGATTTGTTTGCTCTTGAGTCCCCCGCCCCCGAAGAAGACTTTTTTGCCACGATGATGGGCGCTGAGGCCGATACCTTTGCCGAAATGATGCAGGAGGGTGAAGAAGAATTTGCATGGGATGAAGCCCCAGCGAGTTTGTTTGGGGAGGGCGGTGCTGCGACCAACCTGTTTGCGCAACCTGCTGTTGAAGATGATAGCCCTGACTGGCTGCGTGCATATGAGGCCCCCGATGAATTACCCGTTCTGCAAGTACCTGAAGAGCCAACAGTCCTACTGCCACGTGAGCAAGAGACTGCCCCGGAATGGCTAGGAGATATTTCAGGGGTAGATTTTGCGGGGGCAGATGATTTATTCGCGGGCGTGCCCGGCAGCAAGCCCCCAGCTTTTAGCGACCAAGATCTAAAAGCGGTTTCCAGCGGCACGAGCATTGATGACCTGTTGGGCCTATCCAAAGAATCCAATCTACCAGTAGTCGCAGGGCCAAAAGGTCTTGTTCCCGTGCGCGGCAAGACACCTACTGAAGAAATCATGACCAGTGACCTTTTTGAGGGCATTGATGATGAACTGCTCAAAGCGCTGGATGATGCCTCACCCAAAGCACCCCCGAAGGCCACGACATCGGAAACCGAAGCGGTCAAAGAGGCCGTCGTCGCAGATCGCCCCGAATGGATCGCGGATTTGCGGCCTGATGTCCCGGTCACGCTAAGTGCTGGTGGGATTAGCATCGCATTCGAGCAGCAACGTATCAGCGATTTGCCAGACGACTTGCGACGGCTGCGTGAGAAATCCGTTGATGTATTGAAGACTGAAACAGGGGCTTCAGCGCAAATTTCCGACAGTGGCCCATTAGCCGGGGTAACAGGCGGACTGGGGATTGCTCCCCAAGCAACCGCCCCCGGTGAGCTAAATATGGTGACCCAATTGAGCGTCACGGAGTATCAAGCCGAACGGGTTGCGCTGTTGGAAGGCATTTTGGAACTGACCGAACAGCGGCGGCGAGCATTGGGTTTGGATGAAGACGAAGAACTGGAAGTCGCAGCGGTAGCACCATCAAAGAAACGCAAGCGCACTCGCCCACATTTTGACCGTTTCCTGATTTCGATTATTTTGCTGGCGGCGCTGATTGGCCCATTTTTGAGTGACGCCCTGCATGTGGCCGAGGAAGCCGACAGCAACGGATTTACGGTGCGCCAATATGCTGTGCCTAAGGCAGTGAATAGTATTCAACCGGGGCAATATGTGTTGATGGCGTTTGAATATGGCCCAACCGCAGCAGGTGAATTAAATCCACTGGCCGAGGCTGTGCTGCGCGATATTTTAAGCCATCGTGGGATACCGATTATTCTCAGTACCAATCCACTTGGAGCGATTAATGCACGCGGTGTAGTGGAAGACCTCGCCAATGACCCGACCCTGCTGGATGCTGTCGAACGTGATGAGCCATTGGAAACCCGCGAAGATTATTTTGTTCTGCGTTATGTCTCCGGTGGGGCAATCGGGATTCGCGGTCTGACACGCAATGAACAGGTCGGGGCGACGATTTTTGCCACTGACGCTGAGGGCGAAAAGACGGGCCTAGAATTTGATACGCTCGACGCCACTGACTTCGCGTTGGTCGTCGTGATTGGCGAACGGGTGGATGATATTCGTAACTGGGCCGAACAATTTGACGTGCCGGGACTGCCCAAATATGCCTTAATGACCGCCGGGGCTGAACCACTGGCAACGGCCTATGTTAATGGTACAGGCTATCAGGGTTATCTGGCAGGGTATCGGGACACCTATCGGTACAATCAACTGCGTAATACCCGAACTCGTGAGGCGTTTGAAGCCCCGGACGATATAGACATTCCCGACCCCGAAATTTCACAATGGCATAGTATGGCGCTGGGGGCGATGGTCGCCAGCGGATTGATTGGATTAGGTATGGTCTTTAATCTGCTTCGCGGCCTACGGAGGCGGCGTAGATGACGGTAGAAAACCTTGACCTTATTGCAGGATGGGCCGGATTAGTGCTGACGCTGATGGTGTTCAGCTATTTACTGGCAGATAATTTTCTCTATCGTATCGCAGTGCATGTGTTGATTGGCACAGCGGGGGCATATATAGCAATTGCAGCGGTGGAAGAGGTGCTGCTGCCGTGGTTGCGGGCGACGGTATTTAGCGACGATGCCGAAACATCCGCCAGCATTCGTGCATTGGGGATGTTGCCGATTTTCTTGGGGGTACTGCTGCTGCTCAAAGCCTCTCCGCGATTTGCGAGGATGGGCAATCTCGGCACGGTCTTTATGATTGGAATCGGCACCGGTGTGGCATTGGTAGGTGCGGTGATTGGCACTGTACTGCCCCTCGCCCGTGATGCGAGCAATAGCTTTGATCACGAATCAGTATTAAATGGCGCGGTTTTGCTGGTCGGTACACTGTGTACGCTGGTTTATTTTCAATATCTCAGCCGCCGTCGCAGTGATGGTGAACCTGCCAATCGGGTGCATATCCGAACATTGCGTTTTGTCGGACAGGGGTTTGTCACCCTGACCCTCGGCGCGTTGTATGCCAGTGCCATCTTGACCAGCCTCTCCATTTTTAGCTCAGTCATCCAAGATCAACTCCGATTTATTCTGGATCAACTAGGAGGGTAGCCGCTGTGATGCTAGGACAAACCTCGAACAGCGGGCGATCTATCCTTGCGATGGATTTTGGTTCCGTCAACACCCGCTTGATGGTTATTGATGTCGTTGACGGTCAATATCGTATGGTCACACGCAGTCAGACCCGTACTACCATGCGTCCTCCCATTGGGGATGTGACGGTGGGGATGAGCCGTGCCATTGAAAATATTCAAGATGCGACGGGTCGGATTTTGATTGACACCGACGGCTATTTGATTCATCCCGAAAATGAAGATGGGGGCATTGACCGCGTGGTAGCGACCAGCAGTGCCAGCCGTCCACTCCGTGCGGTGTTGGTCGGGTTGATTACCGAAGTCAGCCTTGCCAGTGCTCGTCATGCCCTCAACGGCACGTATATTGAGGTCGCTGAAATTTTAAGCATCTCCGATGGACGCACTGAAGAAGAACGCATCAATGCCATCATGAAAGCCAAACCTGACCTCGTATTTATCAGCGGGGGGACGGACGGCGGCAATCAAGATTCGGTTTTAGAATTGACCCGCGCCACCGCAATGGCCTTGATGCTGCTGCCCGACGATGAACGCCCTAATGTGTTGTATGCAGGCAATGAACTACTGGCGAATACTGTTGTGGGTATGCTACAAGACCATGCCAGTGTATTTGTTGCCCCTAACGTGCGCCCTGATGTCCATGAGGAAAAATTGGGCACAGCCCGCATGGAATTGGCAAATGTCTATAGCAATTTTATGACCGCGCAGCCTGTTGGTGGGTTTGATCAAGTAACCTCGCTTGCCAGTGAACTGAGTGGGATTGGGATTGTCCCCACCGCACAGGGCATTGCCAATATGGTGCGTTTTTTGGGTGAACTGCTGCAAAAAGGGAGCGCTGGGGTGCTGCATGTGGATATTGGCAGTACCACCAGTACGCTTGTCACCAGCCTTGATAAACAGGTCAATTCCACTATCCGCAGCGATTTGGGTTTGGGCCACAGTCTCTTGACCACCCTAGCGGTTTTGAATATCGAACAGGTGCTGCGCTGGTTGCCTTTCCCGGCAACGGAAGACGACCTCTGGAACTATGCCTATAACAAAATATTGATGCCCTCTACTATTCCCCAGACCATGCGCGATTTGATGATAGAACAGGCCATCGCCCGTGAAATCGTCCGCCATTTGGTCAACGGGGCACGCGCAAGCTGGCGTCACGCATCCAAAGATGGCAAACTGCCTGCTTTCCGGCCTATTATCGTTGCCGGGGCAACACTGACGGATGCGCCACATCCCGGTATCACCGCCATGTTAATGCTAGATGCCTTCGAGCTAGAAGGGGTGCATAATCTCTATATTGATCCCTACGCCATGATCGCGCTGTTGGGGGCAATCGCCTATACTGACCCAACTGTGACCGTCCAAGCGTTTGAACATAACGGCTTGGTAAATCTTGGGCCAGCATTTTGCGCGACAGGCCGAGTACGTGGACGCAGCCAACGCCCGGCCATGAAAATCCAGATTACGCTGGAAAGTGGTCGCACGGTTGAGAAAAAACTGCTCCCCGGTGAAATTTGGGCCGCACCCTTGTCCTCTGGTCAAGAGGTACAGGTCGTGGTTCGTATGGGACGCGGGATGAAGATTAATGGCAAACGTCGTATCAAACAAGTTGTTACCGCTGGTGCAGCTGGATTGATTTTTGATGCACGGGGTCGTCCGCTCAATTTGCCTGCCCTACGCCGCCGCCCTGCAATGTATGCGGAATGGTGGACAGGTGTGACCGGACAGGTCTGGACAGGGATGCAGGAATTCTCCGAAGCCGAGCCATTGTCCGAAATGGATAAGGCTGCTCGTGAAACCCGCCGTGATCGTTTTGCCGAAGAAAAACTGCTGCAAGAGGTCATGTTTGAGGCGGAAGCCGCCGAAGGATTTGACGAGGGCGAAATAATAGGTTCGGGCCGTGCCGCCACCGGACGGGATCGTAAACGGGGCAAACCCGAAAAAGGCAAAAAAGCCGAAAAATCACGGCGTGGTCGCAAACAAGAAGAATCGGAAGAAGCTGATGAAGTGCCGGATATTCTGGAAAGGCTGAGATAGAAGCCGATGAGATACCATCCAGAAGAACGCATTGTGCTGGAATATACCGTCATCAAACGTGACCGGATGCTGCCGCCTCGGGCCTATGGTGCGGTGCGCGTTTCGCCGGGGGCCAATGTCGAAAGTAATCACATTATTGCTGAGGGCGAACTGCCACAGGATTATCGGATTATAGATGTGGCGGGGCCATTGAATATTGACCCCGACGATATTGAAATGCTGTCGAGTATCATGACTGTTGCACAGGGCGATTTCATCCATGCCGGACAGCCATTGGCAACCGCCCCGCGCCGTAAATATCGCAAACGTATTCCGCGTGCTCCCGTTGAAGGTGTCGTGAGCTTGGTTGAACAAGGTAATGTTATTTTGCAGACCAATCCCCAGCCTGTGGCGGTTTATGCCCGGATGCAAGGGCGGGTCACGGAACTGATTGGCAATAAAGGGGCACGAATTGAAACCGTTGGCTCGCTCATTCAAGGTGCATGGGGCAACGGACGATTTTTGTTCTCGTCGTTCAGCTTTGAGCCAAAAGATGGATTGCAAAGTTTGGTCAAACAGACTAGCCTCCTAGAAAACGTGCGGGGTCGGGTCTATGTCTTGGATCGCCCTATCGTGGTCGAAGATTTACGGTTGGTGGTCAAGAAAGAATTGGGTGGATTAGTCGCCCCATCCATGAGCTATCACTTGCGCGAAACGGCGATGGCGCTTAAAGTTCCTATTATATTGACCGAAGGTTTTGGCGAGGCGCAGATGACCCGCCGTATTTATGACCTGCTGCGGGAATTTGAGAACAAACGCCAAGCCGCCTTTGATGCGATGTCGCCCAATCGCTGGACGAGTGAACGACCTGAAATTGTCATTCCCTATCAGGCGTCCGGTCAAAATGCGTTTGAGCCAACCTTTGATGCGGTGCTACTGGTTGGGGCGACGGTACGTTTGAGCCGTGCGCCACATGAAGGTCAGATTGCTACCGTGACCGACTTGCCCGATAAGCCCCAAATCATGGAAAATGGCTTACGGGTAGCGGCGGCGCAGGTCAGGCTCCGCAATGGGCATGAGGTGTTTGTCCCGCTTGCCAATATTGAACTGTTAGGTGAGGCGAAATAGACGGAATGGCAGGTGCGTCCCGAATGTTATTTGGGAGAGGAATAAACCCATGAACGACTTTCCGTTTGATGACAACGATATTGATTTGTTTGCAACCGAATCGCTGGTCGAGGATGATAATTTTGATTTTCCGGCGGATGAGTCTAGTAACGGGATTAGTCGGCGATTTTTAATTGCCAGTATGGTATTGGTGATTACCACTGTGTTGGGTGTCTGTGGAATTGTATTAGCGGTGCGTGATGGAAATTCTTCTAACATCGGTGCTAGAACGAGTATCCCTTTGACCAATCAAGCCAACCAAACAGCGTTTGCCGCAACCCAAACTCGTGGTGACGATTTGGATGCAACAGGGACAGCGGTCACAGAGCGATTGAATCGCAATGCGACCAACACAGCGATTGCACGGGCGTCTGGTACGGCTTCGGCGGTTAATGAATTGTTGGATGGGTCTAGGACAGCTATTGGGTTTCCGACTATTTCACCGTATCAAGAAATTGAACAGGCGATTTACATTCAAAGCAAGACAGCAGAGCGTCCATCCGTTATGCAGGCGCAAATTCTGGATTTCAATGGTAATCCGGTGACAGGCATTACCATTCACATTTATCAAGACGATGGGGATGGTGTGTTTAATTTACCTAGCCCGGTCTCTACCAAAGCTGGCTAGGTAGCAAGTGCAAATAAACAGAATAGGATACACTTGTAACCAAGATGCTGTGTAGGCAGCGTCATTTAGAGATATTTTTTGAGGGGAGAGAAAAAGCCGATGAGTTCTCAAGGCTTTCCGTTTGACGATGATAACGAAATTGACCCCTTTGCCGAGGATTTTGACCCATTTGAAAGCGGGTCGCTGGTAGAGGAAGAAGATTTTGACCTTCCACCAGACGAGCAAGAGGGCGGAATCAGCCGTACATTCCTTTTTGCGGGTGGGTTTATTATCCTCGCCGTTTTGCTAGGGATTGTCGGCGTGGTCGCTTTGTTATTAGGCGACGACGGTGGCGATGAAACCGCTATATTGGCGACCCAACGGGCTGGCACGAATCAAGCAATTGAAACCGCGATTGCTGCGACAGGCACCCGTATCGCAGAAATTGACGCGACTTTGACCGTCACGACGGCGCGGCTTTTCCAAGATTCGACCAGTACGGCGGTAGCAGCTTTTGATGGAACCAATACAGCGGTGGCGGCTCAATTGGAGGGCAGTCGAACGGCAATCGCGTTTAATGCCACGCAAACGGGCGCGGCCATCCAAACGCAGGGTGCTCAATTTGTCCTGAGTCAGACCCCCCCAACTGCGACCCCCCAGACCTTCCAAGCCCAGATTCTGGATCAAAATGGCAACCCAGTCACTGGTATTGTGATTAATATTTATGCTGATGATGGCGATGGTGAGTTTAATCCTGCTGCCCAAGCAACCGTGGCGCCCACACCTACCCGCACCCCAACCGCCACTGCGACGGTTCAGCAATTGCCACCCACTGCAACCGCCACGCCTAGCCCATCGGCGACTACGGGGTCATCTGCACCTGCCGCCCCTGCTGGAACAGAAGAAGCGGGGGACGGTGCGCCAGTCGGAGCGAAAATTCAAGACGTTGGGCCAAGCAGTGAAATCTTCGCCCGCCGTTTGCCAAATGACCCCCAAAATGGGCCAGCGCAGGGTGGGCCAACCCCAACCACGGGCGATGGTCAACCCATTCAGACGATTGTGATTGGGCCAGACGGTGCATTTGAGATTCCGCCGCTTGGCCCGGGGAATTATTTCCTCGATGTTGGCCTGCCACCCGGAACCTATACCTTCCGCATTGGTGAAGAACAGGTTGTAATTAATCTGGTGTCAGGAACGCAGCAACAGACGTTAAATCTGCCGAATGGCGTGAACCTGACCATCATTGTACGAGCGGTGACTGCGCCAACCGTTGTGACGCTGACCCCAACCAGCACTTCGACAATAGATAGTAGTATCCCGGCCTTTGACCTGACCGTGACCGCCATTTTTGCGAATCAAACGGCCTCGGCTCAACCGCAGGTCATCACCAGCCCAACCATTGTTCTGCCGACGCAAATTGCCCAGACCGGCTTGTTCAGTGATGCGGCGGAAGAAGCGACGCCCGCAGGTTTAACCCTGTTGGCAATTCTAGGGGTGGGGTTGATTGCGGTGGTAGTGGTGGTACGGAGACTGCGCTCATCTATCTAAAAGCCCCGAATTTGGGGGTACAGGTTAACCCAACAATTGATTATCGTAGAAGGTGGGCCAAGTGCCTACCTTTTTTATTTGATCACATGGGAAAAGGATAAGATGCTATGTTGGTGACAACCACTCCAAACATCGAGGGCCATCAGATTACCCGTTATTTAGGTATTGTGTCGGGCGAGACCATTTTGGGCGCAAATATCTTCCGGGACATCAGTGCCTCCATTACCGATATTATTGGGGGTCGTTCTGGGGCCTATGAAAAATCCGTAATTGAAGCCAAAAATATCGCCTTGCGTGAAATGATGGAGCAGGCGGCTGGATTGGGAGCGAATGCCATCGTCGGCGTTGACCTCGATTTTGAAACCGTTGGTCAAGGCGGCATGTTGATGGTCAGTGCTTGTGGTACTGCGGTTGTAGTTGAATAAGGCAGGATAAAAAAGTTCAATACAGCCGATAATGGCTAGGAATTAGTGGATAAAAGTCACTGCAAGAATGGGTTGTTGAATTGCATGGCGAAATCCTCAAAGCATTTTCAATCGGTTTAGAGAAATCCCGGTGTGCGATTTGATACCAATACACACTATTTGCCCATCGCGGACACCGGGCCTACCTCAGCCAGTCATACCCATCTTCGATCAAAATGTCGCTATTCTCGTCTATGTTCTCTTCTGTTGAATGCTGCCCCTCTGAAACAATCCAGATTGGCGCTAGGGTTATCCACGATCTCTTCAGACGCGCATCCGTTTCGACGCTGTCTGTTTTCTGGTCAGAACTGCGTTGTGAACCGTGTTTGCGTGCCATGGTGGGTTTACGATAAGGTTCCCGGTTGGTACTCATGATTTGGGTTATCCTTTTGGCTCAGGCTGTCGAGCCATACTCGATTTATTGACTGAAAACAAATCCTCTGCATTTGGGCCGTCAGGTTCATCTGAACCCCCTTGAACGAGTGAACTTGAAGCATCGAAGTCCGATAGTGGGCATAGATTTTGTTGAACATGGTTTCTCCTTTGTACTCTTACTGATACGCCATTTACGATTTTAGGTTTTGATATTGACCTCGGTGCTTGTTCCCTACCGTGAACCGTAAAGGCTCAATTGGGCGGGATGCGGCACTTCAAGGGTAGTATCCGATGTTAGAGGGGTTTCCACCCCCATCTCTTTGAGCGTTTCTTGGGCGGTGTAGATAATGTCTTCCAACCAGCCCACCACATCTTCAACGCTCAAATTGCTCACGGCGGCGAGAGTGTCCGTTGTCGTCGCGTCGTGCAGTCGGTCAAGTGTCGCCAATACTGTTTCGAGATGACACTCGGTCAAGCGATTTTGCAGAACCGTCAGGGATAAAATTTTTGTGGTCATAGTCGTTTTTCCTGCTCTATCAAGGTCGCACCGCAAAATAAATACCGGGGTGTAGTGCCTTTGACAATTTCACTGTCTCTGGCCCCACACCCCGGTATTGGGTTGCTTGGCGAAGTTTCGGGTTGGCTAGGTTAAGATAGGTATCTTCCTAGGCCGTCTCGAAGTGTCCTCCATAGGACTCAGAGTCCACAGTGAATCAGAACCGCTGTATTCCGTTGTTAAAATTGCAACTGCTTTATTGCCATCTTGTAGGCCGACACCCATCGGGTTTTCACCCTCGGCATCCAACGAACTGGGCAATATCTTCATCCAAGGCGCATCGGACACGACAATCGTTCCGTTCAGGTCCCAGCTATGATCGCTGGCGAGTGAGGCATTGCCATTGAGTGCGGCATTCTGACCGCCAAATACGGCGGCTGGCAGCACACACACTCCACCCAGTCTGAACTGCCGTTCGCTACGGTTAATGGTCGCAGCACGCAGCATATCGCTGGTGATAGCGGCCTCCCGCAGTGTGGCACTCATGACTCGGTCACTAAAATGGCAATACATCTTCTACTCCTGAATGGGGTTCGCCTTTGTTTACCCCAGCTTATAGATTGGACGATAGATTTTACAGGTTAGATCGCTTTTTTCGACTGCTCCTGAGAGTTTACAACAGTTACTACGGTCTGGTCAAGCATTTGCAGGATACTGCTGCCTTTGATAAAGACCCGCCGCATTCCCGGCGGCTGCGACACTTGGAGGTATCCCTGATCAATCAACTTCTTGAGCGTGCTAAGGCTGACCCCCAGCGCGTCGGCAGCCTCTTTACGAGAATAAACTGCGTTGGGCTGGATGCCAGACTTGTTTTTATTACTTTGCGTTGGTTTGATAACCGATAGCGTCACTCTTATACCTCCGACTATCCTGATATTATAGGACACTTGACATCAGTCGTCAACAGGCATTATCCTGTGGTAATGTGTGATTAAATAGATTGTAACTCGATAAGCGATTTTTAGCAATTACAATAGTCCACTGTAGCTCAAAATTGTCCCTAAATTGTATGGCTCAGGTTAAAATAATCTAATTGTACAAAGTGGTACAATCGCTTGAAATCGGGTTATAATCTACTATAGAACAATATATCGAAAGTTTGTCTAGTGCGAAGATAGGAGTTGTCTGACTTTGCAAGGGCGGGTATTGCTTCTGAATGGAAGCACATGGGAACCTCTCTCGGTGATCAGCATACCGCGAGCCATCAACCTGCTGATTTCCGGTAAAGCGGTAGTCGTTGAGGAAACAGGGCGTTTTCTCAAAACTGTCCGCAGTCAATTCCAAATCCCATCGGTTATCGCTTTGCGGACTTACATCAATGTGCCACGCCGACAAGCTCAGTGGAGCCGTAAAGGGGTTTTAGTGCGTGACAATTACACCTGCATCTACTGTGGGATTGTCCCCGGTGAGATTTTGCAGGGCAAGATTCTCTCCAAGAGTGATATGACGGTGGACCACATCCTTCCCAAATCGCGGGGTGGTAAAGATGTATGGACGAACACGGCTTGTGCGTGTTATGTCTGCAATCATCGTAAAGGTGATCGGTTACCCGGTGAAGCGGGTTTAAAGCTGATGTGGGAACCGCGCCGACCACGTACCAACTATCTGGTGATTGAAGTAGGCAATGGGCCAGATGCGTGGAAAAAATATATCGAATTTGGCGATACCAGTTCATAAGCGCCTTCCCCACTCCGGCGCTTAGTCATGGCCCTTCGCCATTTTTGCATACGATAGTCAAAGCCCAGAACAGGGAATGGGTTTGTTTTTCTCCGCTTGATTCACATTCTGTGAACGGCTATACTACGATTGATGTACCAACCACCTATAGCTGCGACTTTCCGGTTTAATTAAAGAGAGATTGATGCGACGCGAACGGGTTGCGGACGACATCTACGTATTTACCAGCGAACTCTATGCACAGGTCACAGCTGGGGCCGTCATCACCCCGGCGGGTGCAATCCTGATTGACGCACTGGTATTTCCCGAAGAAGCGAAGTCCATCCGCCATTTTATCGAGAGCCGCCTGAATACGACGGTTCGTTATGTTATCAACACCCATTATCACGCCGACCACACTTTTGGAACGTGCTTTTTTGAAAATGCGGTCGTGATTAGTCATGCCCAATGTCATGAATTGCTACTGACCAAAGGGCGTGAAAGTCTCTCTCAAACTCAACAGCAGAATCCGCGTGTTTTCTCGGAAGTAGACATCCGTTTGCCACAACTAACTTTCGAAAGTGGTATGATGGAGTTACGGCTTGGGGGTAAAACCTTGCAGATGACGCATTCCCCCGGCCACAGCATGGATTCAATTGTGGTTCATATCAAAGAAGACCGGGTTTTGTTTGCTGGCGACACCTTAATGCCAATTCCCTATTTTGTAGATGGTGATTTTGATATTTTCATCGAATCGCTTAGGGGACTGCGCAATGGTGGTTATGAAAATGTTATTCAGGGGCATGGGGAGGTCATTTTGCGCGGCGAGGTCGAACGCAAAATTGAATCTGACCTAGAATATATGGATTGTATTCAAAAGCATGTCAAAATAGCCTTGACTCGCTCGAATCCGGAGGCTTATCTTAGGGCGTTGGATGTGGAACAATGTGGTAAAAGCCGGATTCCGCTGAATGGTGGAGTTCAAGAACTGCATATTGGAAATTTGATGGCATTGCTAGAACAATATACGCGCCGCGAAAATGCACTGAAGCAGGCCAACTCGGTAGGTTAGAAGATGGAACAAGAAAGACTCCTCAATGGTCGTTACCGCCTCGTCCAGCAGCATGGCTCTGGTGGGATGGCCGTCATTTATAAAGCCACCGACCTCGCTTTAGGCCGTACCGTCGCTGTCAAAATTTTGCGACCCTCGCTAACCAATGACCAATCGTTTTTGGTACGTTTTCGCCAAGAAGCCCGTAATGTTGCCAACTTGACACATCCCAACATTGTGACTGTGCATGACGTGGGGCAAGATGGCAATACCCACTATATCGTGATGGAGTTCTTGGATGGGCAAGACCTCAAAAAGCTCATTCGCTCGAATGCCCCACTGCCGATTGAACGGGCCTTAAATCTCGCCATCCAGATTTGCGCGGGGGTTGGTTATGCCCATCGGGCCGGCCTTGTTCACGCGGATGTGAAGCCGCAAAATATCCTGATTCTCGACAGCGATAAAATTAAGGTCACGGACTTTGGTATCGCGCAGGCGTTGGCGGCGACGAATCCACCCGAACGCCAAAAGATCGTGTGGGGCAGCCCGCATTATTTCTCACCGGAACAGGCGCAGGGTGAATATCCCACCCCCGCCTCGGATGTCTATTCAATAGGCGTGGTGATTTTTGAAATGCTCACGGGCCGTCTCCCATTCATCGGGGCCGATCAACAAGCCCTTGCGATGGCCCACATTCGAGACACGCCGCCGCGCATTTCGGAACTGAATCCCCAAGTGCCCACCTCGCTTGACCATATCATCCAAAAAGTGTTGGCGAAAGAACCCTCGGCCCGTTATCGTACCGCCGATCAGCTAGGGCGTATTTTGATTGCTTATAAAGAGCAAGGCCGTGAAGAAACCTCTGGGATGCCACCCGTTCAAGTGGCGAATCCGGTCATAAATCTGCCGATGGTGAATGAGCCACCTCAAATGCCGAAGCCTGTGACCCCCTATCCCCAACCTGTTGCTCCGTATGCCCCACCGCCGGGAGGAGCGTATACCACCGTGCCGTCGCCCTATCAACAGGGTCTATCACAGTTTCCTACCGACGCGAATGGCTGGCCTGCCCCTGCCCCCGACAGCGGTTACTATCAAGCCATCCCTGCCCCTGAAATTATGCGTAGCCCCGGCTATCGTTCGCCCCAACCCCAGTCGTTGGATGTGGTGACGTTGCTGCTGGCTTTTGTTGCCCTCATTGCAATGACCGGGGTGGTCATTTTGTGGATTTTTGTGTGGGAAGCCTATTTTGGTTAGCCCTCAGAACGTCAGAATTTGCTTAGAAATCGAAGAGGGACTGTGGAGTTTGAGTCCTTCATGACGTATAATCAAGTAATGAAAGCACATCAACTCATTTCCAATTGGGAAGCCGCTTGATTTGAACGATTTATAGCCCCCCACTGTATCTCTATAGAATCGCTTCCACTGTTGGGATGAAATTTGGAGGAAAGTTGCGGTGAAAAACCCTCGTTATCGGAATTACATTGTCTGGATGTTAGTGATTGGGATGATCTTAGCGATCGTGATTGGGGTGAGTAACAACAGTAATCGCCGCAATGAAATCACGTTGACTGAATTGGTCAATGACATCAACAACCCTACGGAACGAACCAGAATTGACTCAATTGAACGCTCGGAAACCAAGCTGAAGATCACCTATGAAGATGATACAGTGAAAGAATCACGGGTGGACGCCAACGTCGAGAACCTTCCGCAGTTGTTAGAATCGCATGGCGCTGACCCTGATAAAGTGCAGGCGGTTAATTTTGAATACAAAGAAGGCAGTGGTCTTGGCCCGTGGTTGACCTTGCTGACAGGCTTACTTCCCTTGATTCTGATTGCAGGTTTCCTCTATTTGATGGTACGCCAAGCACAAGGCAGCAACAATCAGGCCATGCAGTTTGGACGCAGCCGTGCCCGTATGTTCACTGGTGACCAATCTAACGTCACCTTTGACGACGTGGCAGGCGAAGATGAAGCCAAAGAGGAACTCAAGGAAGTTGTCGAATTCCTTAAAGAACCCGAAAAATTCATCCAATTGGGTGCTCGTATTCCCAAAGGCGTGCTGCTGATTGGTAGCCCCGGCACTGGGAAGACCCTTTTGGCGAAGGCCGTCGCGGGTGAAGCGGGTGTGCCCTTCTTCGGCATCTCTGGTTCAGAATTTGTGGAAATGTTCGTCGGTGTCGGTGCCAGCCGTGTGCGTGACCTGTTTGATCAGGCCAAACGCCACAGCCCGTGTATCATCTTTATTGACGAAATTGACGCAGTAGGCCGTCAACGTGGTGCGGGTCTGGGTGGCAGTCACGACGAACGTGAGCAAACCCTCAATCAAATTCTGGTCGAAATGGACGGGTTTGATACCGACACCAACATCATCATTGTCGCCGCGACCAACCGCCCCGACATTCTTGACCCCGCCTTGATGCGCCCGGGTCGTTTTGACCGTCGGGTGGTGCTGGATCGCCCCGATATGCGTGGCCGTGAAGCGATTCTCAAAGTGCATACTCGCGGCAAGCCATTGGCGGCGGATGTGGACATCTCGGTCATTGCCAAATCTACCCCCGGCTTTGTCGGCGCAGATATTGCCAATCTGGTAAACGAAGCGGCGATTCTGGCAGCCCGTAAGAACAAGAAATCCATCAGCCAGCGCGATTTCGAAGAAGCCACTGAGCGCGTGGTGCTTGGCCCAGAACGCAAGAGCCGCATCATCAGCGAACGTGAAAAACAAGTAGTGGCCTATCATGAAGCGGGCCATGCCGTTGTCGGTCATATGCTGCCCAAATGTGACCCAGTGCGTAAGATTACCATTGTGGCACGTGGTATGTCTGGCGGTACCACATGGTATATGCCCGAAGAAGATTCCATGCTCAACACCCGCACTGAACTGATTCACCGTATCGCTTCGGCATTGGGTGGACGGGCGGCTGAGGAATTGGTCTTTGGGGAAATCACCAACGGTGCGGCCAGTGATCTTGAACACGTCACCCGTATCGCCCGTACCATGATTACCCGCTGGGGCATGAGTGCCAAACTTGGCCCACGAGTTTTCGGTCAGCGCGAAGAATTGATCTTCCTCGGACGCGAAATCAGCGAACAGCGCGATTATGGTGAATCGGTAGCCCAAACGATTGACGAAGAAGTACATGAGATTGTGACCGAACAATACCAACTGGCGATGCACGTTCTGCGTGAAAATCGTTCCAAGCTCGACTTGATTGCCAACCGCCTATTGGAAGTAGAAACCATCGGTCAGGAAGAATTCCTTGATCTGATTGGGGAACGGCCTAAGAGTGAACCCAGTATGTCTCTCCCATCTGCCAGCCCGCGCAGTGTCCCGACGCCCGAACGTGGCTCGGATATTCCGCCCAAGATGGGGGCTGCTCCATCCCCTGCCTAAACCCATCAGGCAACCCCTGAAGTTTGGTAAAATAGATGCTCTATCCAGTTTTGGGTGGGGCATTTTTAATTGGTATATTTACAAGGAGAAAGGTCAATTATGGGATACACAATTCGATACTTCACCACTTCTCCACTCGGTAGTCTTGTTCCCGTACAAGCCCAGATGATTCAAGCAGAATTTGAGGTACACCCGGCGGGGACGAACCAACTCGATATTTTCTACCACCCGGATCGTGGGCCATTAACCGTAGATTTGACCGATTCTACCCAAGCGACCACGCAGCGCGAAATCGCCCAATTTATCGAGGCCGTCACCAAGCGCGGTGGCCCTGAGCGTGACACGGTGCTATCGGTGTTGGTGCAAACACAGGCATTGGTGGCGATTGGCGTGCCGGATGATATTCAAGACATTAATCCTGATGTGCTACCTATCGTGTTAGAGATTATCGCCAATTTGGGGGATGGCCTGTTCCATGTGCAGGGTGAGGGGTTTTATGCAGGCAACGACCTGATTTTTGAGCTATAGCAGGGAGGATAATTGCAAGATGAATGAATTTACATCAGGCTATCTCATTCTCAAACGTGATGAGGAAAAAGTTCGGCAGTCTCCACCGCCTAAATTGGTCTATCCCCCTAATGAGAGGGGGCGGGCGCTTACGAATGATCTATATGGGAAACTCCCTGCAGAAACCCCTCATTTTTTCATTAAAACGCTGAATGAAAAATGGTCGGTATTGCTTATTGATGATACCGGAGGTGCGACAACAGAATCTAAAAGGGGTTTAGACCAATGGATACTCGAATCTTCAAAGCAATTCCCTCTCCTGCATTTTGAGACCCATGACGACGGTTTTGACTATCATTTGTTTTCAGGAGGTATAGAAGAAGCCTCGCTCGAAATGAATATAGCAATTGAGTTCTCCATGAGGGTTGACCTAGTTGAACAGCGTTATCCAGACATTGAGGATCCCTATATCTTCTTTGACGGGAACCCAGAAATTAACGAAGCTCTACGATTGGAGGTTGAAAACTCGGCAGAGTATCAGACCCGTGTAGCGCAACAGTATCAACACAAAAATATTGCCGCGTTTGAGGTTTTTAATGTCCCGCTTCAAGTTATTGCCGAACTAGAACAATTACTCTCTGTTGAATCCTATTTTGCTGATAGACTTGGGCAAGTTGAAAAATTTAAAGATATTCTTGGTTTTCCCGAAATGAGTTGGGTAAGTTATCACTATGAAAGCCGAGATTTGCGCGAGTGATCCACAGGTTCTCCATAGGTGTACTACAATTGGATATTGGCCCACTTTATGCAGTGAGGCAAATGAATGACGCAAAAAATGTCGGATGACAAAATCGCCCCGGTAGAAGGTGTACCGGAAAGTGTCCTAGAGGAATATGGTCAGGAATATTTTGAGAGCTACAACTATGCTGACCGCCCACTGGGTAAATACAGCATGTATTGGTTTGCACGGCGCTATTATGCCGCGTTGGTGCGGCGCTATGCCCCATCGGGTGGTGGTAAATTGCTCGAACTCGGCTGTGGTTTAGGGCACTTAATCGGCCTGTTGCAAGATGATTTTGAATGCGTCGGCATAGATTTAGCCGCTTACAGCATCGAACAGACCCGCCAAAATGCTCCCAAAGCAACGACCATGATGATGAGTGCCGATGATCTGAGCGCCTTCGGGGATGGCGAATTTTCAGTCGTGGTGGGATTGCATCTGGTCGAACATCTCCCCGATCCCGCCGATACCATCCGCCAAGTCAATCGCATTTTGAGAGATGGCGGCTTGTGGTTGTTCGTCACACCTAATCCCGGTTACAGCCTGCGCCGTTTTAAAGACCCCAAGACCGATGCAATTGGCAAAGACCCGACTCATATCAATGTGCAGCCACCCAAACAATGGCGGGTATGGTGCGAGGCCGCGAATTTTAAGATGCTGCGCCATTTTGGAGACGGTCTGTGGGATGTGCCCTATCTGCCGTATATCCCTGCCAAAATTCAATTTGCCTTGTTTGGAGGGCCAGCCTTATTTCAAGTCATGACCCGCACCGCATGGACGCCGCTGACGTTCGGGGTCAATCAAATCGGGATTGCCCGTAAACTCGGCCCCGTGAAAGGAAGTGCGGCATGAATATGATGCGGCGCATGTTTTTTGGCGGATTTTTAGGCGGGACGATTTATTGGTTCTGGCGCTATTTTGCTCCTGAACACTCAGCACTGGTGTTGGGTGATAAAGTCGTAATCGTCACCGGGGCATCGTCGGGGATTGGACGCGGTCTGGCTATGACTTTTGCTCGACGCGGGGCGAGGGTCGTTTTGGTAGCCCGCCGTGCCGAAAAATTAGAAGTCGTCCACCGCGAGATCGAACCGTATGCTGAGGCTGTTTTAGCTATTGCCGGGGATATTTCCGACCCCGCCGTTCAGCAACAAGTCGTCCAAAAAACCAAAGATGCTTTTGGTCGGATTGATGTTTTGGTGAATAACGCGGGTATCACAGGTGGTGGTCTATTTCATGAATTTACCCCCGAAAAAATTGACGAGATTTTGGCGGTCAATTTGATAGCGGCGGTACAACTTACCCATCTGGTACTCCCGACGATGCTGGCCCAACGCGAGGGCTACGTCATCAATGTGGGGTCAGGCTTGGGCCGTGCGCCTACGCCGGGTTTTGTGGCCTATGTCGCCAGCAAGTTTGGTCTGTCGGGATTTTCGGATGCACTTTCGCGGGAATTGATTGGCTCAGGGGTGCGGGTGCTGCTAGTGCAGCCCGGTTGGACACGCACCGAAATGCTTCCTCCAGAGGTCGAAGAAGCTGTCTCCTCGTATTGGTGGTATCGGGTGGAAGACCCTGAAGTCATTGCGGAGAAAATCGCTGAGGGGTTGGTACAGGGCAAACGGGAAATGATTTTTGGCGGGCGGATGGTACAGTTGGGGATTTTTGCTGAACGGCATTTCCCGCTGTTAATGCGTTTGCTGTGGCGCTGGGAATTAAATTCGCGCTGGTTGAGCCTTATTCGCAAGATAGGCTAGTGCGCCAACGACTGATTAGGGCATGGGTACTGGCAAAGGCAAGTTCGGGTAACTTATCTGCCGCGAACCATGCTACTTCCTCAGCATCATCCGCTGCACAAAGCGCCCCGCCGATCATCTGCGCCTCAAATGCAATCACAATCGGGGTAGGGCTGCCATTGGGGGATTGGAAATAAAACACGTCTAGCAATCGGGTGATTGTCACCCGCAAACCAGTTTCTTCATAGGCTTCACGGATGGCAGCCTCGCGGGGGTCTTCGCCAGCATCCACAAATCCGCCGGGAAGCGACCATTTGCCTTTTTCGGGATTTTCGGCGCGTTTAACCAACAAGACGCGGTGCTCATCCACAATAAATACAATGGCGGCCACTTTTGGGTCGAGAAAATGAATATAGCCGCACCCTGAGCAGGTACGGCGTATTTTTCCGAATACTTCTCGATCGTGAAGGGGTTGCCCACAGCGGACACAAAAGTTGACACCCGTGCTCATGTGGCCCTGATTAGTGTTTGCGCCATGTGTAGGCCAATGCGAGAATCGAAGCAATTACTCCAAATAGCCCGACTACCAGCAGGGCGTTGATTTCAAACCCTTCACCCTCATCCACCGATTTGTCGAATTCAGCACGACCAGTTTCGGGCGCTGGTTCCACAGCAGGCTCATTGGAAGACGGTGTGGTGTCATCTGGCCTAGCTTCTTCAGCGACCTTTGTGGCCGAACTGCTAGTGGTGGCAGGACTGGGCTGTGCCGTCGCGGTTGGCGCTGCTGCGAAAGTCATGGTCTCGGCGGTTGGATTATTCGCTGCTGATCCTGCTTGCCCACTTGTTTGAGGAATAGCCGCCGATGGGTTCACGGGTGACTGACTCGTTTGGGTCGCTGCGACATAGCCATCGTCAGCCTCATCTTCACTTGCTGTGTCGCCCAAAAGCCCTGTTGGTTGGCTTGGCGGGGGTACAGGCGCGGGGCCTTCAGCCGAATCACCTCCCTCTACCGCTCCGCTAGGTTGCTGTGTACCCATGACATCGGATACTCCGGGAGCGCTGGATGCTGAGGTTGTGGTTCCATTTCGCATGATACTGCTCAAGTCCAGTGTAGGCGTAAAAGTAGGTTTAGAAATACCAGCTTCAACAGCTTCCCCATTAACGTCCGGCACTGATTCTTGGTGGGCTTCATTTGCATCCATATCTTCGCTGGCTGTATTGTCAAACCCCGCAAACAAACCGATGAATACCAACAAAATCGAAGCCGCAAGGGTCGCAATACTCGCCACTTGCCAACGATTAAATCGGGCTAGGCGGATGATTTTTGGGTGATGTGAAATACTGCTACCTCCACTCGTTTGTGCAAGCATCGCAGACGTGAGGGTAAAGTCGCGCGGTGCTTTTAGGCGGGGCAGCGATTTAACCAAGTTCACCGTGTCGCGCAAACTATTAAGTTCAGCACGCAGCAGTGGCTCGGTTGCCAGACGACGTTCGAGGGAAGAACGCTCTGGTGGGTCGAGAGCGCCGTCGAGATAGGCCGACAGCGCCATCAAGTCTTCCGGTGAGATACGATTAACCGACATCTAAATACTCCGGTGTGGGGTGGTTTACCTGACGCGAAACTGACATTTTCCCCACACAATCTTTCAATCAGCTATTATCCTGACGATATTGATCTGGTAAAAGTTCCGCTTTTTTCCGCAGGCAATCGCGTAAATTCGAGCGGGCACGGCTGAGGCGAGACTTGACTGTGCCCAATGAAATTCCACTGATACTTGCCGCTTCCTCATAGCTATAACCTTCGACATCGGCTAAGACCACGATGACACGATAGGAGGCACTCAGTTGTTGCAGGCAGTTTTCAATGACGGCCTGCAATTCACTGCGTTCAACGACTCGTTCTGGCCCTTCGATGGTCGCCATCAAGGGGGCATCGTCTTCCGCATCAAAATATAGACCGTCACCCTCTCCTTCTATGTCGTCAAGCGAGGCGGTGGGGTGTCGTTTTTTCAAGCGCAGCTCGTCATAACAGGCGTTGGTGACAATCCGCATTAGCCACGACTTAAAGTTATCGCCCCGAAACTGGTCAATTTTGCGATAGGCGGCAATCATAGCATTCTGCGTAACATCCGCCGCCATGCCATCATCTTGCAAAATGCGATAGGCGACACTAAACGCCATGTCTTGGTACAGCACTACCAACCCATTGAATGCCTCAAGATTGCCTTGTTGGGCGGTGGCAATCAGTATTTTTTCGTCACTTGGAAAATTAGTCATTGACAATTTTTGTTAAAATGCTTATTATGGCTTATACAAGCGCCGGAGTGATGAAACTTGGCAAACATGCACGACTCAAACTCGTGTGGGGAAACCCTTGTGGGTTCGATTCCCACCTCCGGCACAACGAAAGTCAGGTGATTTAGAAGCCTGACTTTTATTTTTTCCCCTACACACGGCATAATAGAATTAATCTCCTCAGTTCTCAAAACTATGGTGTATTATGACCCGAACCTTTGAAGAAAAAAAGCGTGTACTTGAATTATGGTCTGAAGGATACAACAAACTTCAGATTGCTAACATGATGGGGATTCCGAGAACCACAGTTAGGGATTGTATCACCCAATATTCTAATGTTGCCCAACTTGAACAATTGGCATTAGAAGATAAATTGTTCAGTCCAAAGACTCGGATTTACGAAGCGTTTGATGGAGAACTTCAAAGAACTTATGCTTATCTTTTAGGTTTGTATCTGGGGGATGGTTGCCTATCACCAACCCGAAGTACATATAAAATCAGAATAACATTGGATACTCGCTATCCCAATATCATCGCTGGGTGCGTCCAAGCGATTCAGACCATTTTACCTTATAACCAAGTTACTCCTTTCAAGCGCAAATGTAATTGTGTAGATGTCACCTGCTATTCAAATGAATGGCCCGAACTTTTCCCTCAGCACGGTGAGGGCATGAAGTATCGGCGAAAAATTCAGCTAGAACAATGGCAGCAGGAAATCGTAGATCAATACCCCCTCGAATTCTTCAAAGGGTTGTATCATAGTGACGGCACGCGCAGCCAAAATATCGTTAAGGGCAAAGATTACCGCCGCTATATTTTCACCAATATGTCCGAAGATATACGCCAAATGTTTATCCACGCCTGCGAATTGTTGGGATTGCATTGGACGACGAAAACCAGTAAACGTGATATTATGATTTCGCGCCGTGAAGATGTCGCGTATTTAGACAGCCTGATTGGGCCAAAAAGCTAGGCAAACCGACAGATGCGAAATTACTTGCTCACTGGAATCATTACAATTGCTTTGGGGATTGGCGTGGGTGTCTATGTTGGCTGGGTGCAATATCCGGTAGAATATCGCAACAGCTATATGTGCCAGCTTTCGGACAGCTATCAAGAAGAATATACCCTGATGGTGGCACGCGGCTATCGTGAAGACGGTGATCTCAATAAGGCGTTGGATCGTCTCCAACCCTTACGGGCAGTTGGTGTTCCAGAGTGTGATGATGGACGCAGTTATCAAATTGATAATATCCCAGAATGGGTCCAAGTGCTGACCGAACGTTATATCAGTCAAGGGGCTGACCCGGCGCTGATTCGAGACTTGGTGGCGCTCGCGGAGGGCTTTGGTCGGCTCACGCCCATTATGGAAAGTTTCCGTTCCTAAATATCCCCAAATGCGTGAAAGTGCATGTCTGAAATTAAACCCAACCTTAAAACTGAGCAACCCAATGCTGACGAAGATTTGATTTATGAGCCGGGGGTGCGCCAAAAACCGCATACGGCTGTTTATGTGGTCATCAGCATCATCGGTTTGGCGATTGGTTTGGGGGTAGGGCTGTTTTATACATGGCAAGTTGACCCGGTGATTGAGCGCAACACTGGCCCCGACAAGCTCCGCGAAGAGGATCAAATCAATTATGTGATTGCGGTCGGGCTTGATTATGCCTATACCGGAAATTTAGACCGGGCCTATAATTTGCTGGCACAAGTTGAACCCAGTGGTGATCCTTTTCAGCTTGCTGCTGATACAGTCTGCACCTTGACCCGGCAGGGACGTATTCAAACCAGTGCCGATATTCAAGCCATTCGCAATTTAATCGCCATTTTTCAAGGGCAGCCGGATGTTCAGACCAATTGCGATATAGGGGTTTTCAGTATTTCTAACACACCGACGCCGACCCCACAGGTTACACTGCCGACCCCGACGCCAACGACGCCACCCATCGCAACTAAGACCGCCACCCCCGAGGTGACGATTGTGCAGGAGACGATTCCGGTTGGCCCTGACGCCACCCAGCCAAGTATCGCAGGCGAGATGGAGGTAGTCCAACAGCGTCCATTTTGTGATGCTGCCAATCCCGGCATGATTCATATTTATGTTCAGGAAGAAACGAGTATCCAAATTCCCGGTGTGGCGATTGAAGTGCGTTGGGCCGGGGTGGGCGGTCAACAGAGTCAAGTATTTTATACAGGTCTGAAGCCTGAAATTGGGCTTGGGTATGCCGACTTCAAGATGGAACCCGGCGTTACCTATATCGTGAGCCTGCCTGACTATGGCGCGACAACCGAACGGCTAGAAGCGCGTACTGATGGTTGTGAGAGTGGTGCGGTCATTTCCTACGAAATTTATTTTAGAGAGACTACCGACTAAACGGAGCGTTCATGGCAGACGGCATCTACCGATTTCCCGAAGGCTTCCTGTGGGGCACAGCTACCGCCGCCCATCATGTTGAGGGCCATATGAACAATAGCTGGTCGCACTGGGAAAACATGGAAACGGGCGCGGTCTTTAAAAAACAGAAAAACGGGCGGGCCTGTGAATGGTGGGATGGTCGCTGGGTTGAAGATTTTGACCGGATGCAGTATTTAGGCCATAACACCCATCGCCTCTCAGTGGAATGGAGTCGAATTCAGCCCGAACCCGATAAGATTGATGAAGCCGCCCTGCAAAAATACCGTGAGATGCTGGAAGGGCTGCAAAAACGTGGGATGCGCCCGATGGTCACGTTGCATCATTTCACCAACCCAATGTGGCTGGAAAATGAAGGTGGATGGCTGGCGAATTCTACCGTTGACCGCTTTATTAAATTTACTGAAACGGTGGTGGACTCACTCGGCGATTTAAATGATTTCTGGTGTACGTTTAATGAGCCGATGGTTTATGCGGTACAGGCCTATTTAGTAGCGATGTTTTACCCCGGCAAACGCAATCCGTTCAAGATGTATCGCTGCGCCGAGTTGATGCTGCGTGCCCATGCGGGCGCGTATCAGGTTATCAAATCGCGTTATCCGAATGCGTTGGTGGGGGTTGCCAAGCACCTGCTAAAAATTGATCCTTTGCCGCCTAGAATCGTCAATGGCCTGCCGATTAAGCTAGTGGAAAGTGTTTTCCATCGAGCTTTTTTGGAGGCCATGGTGACAGGGGAACTGCGACTGCCTTTACGAAAAACGTTGGTCATTCCCAATTTAGCGGGCACTTATGATTACGCCGGATTGAATTTTTATCAACGCTATCGGGGTGGCTTTGCGCCCCTTAGCCCCAAAACTTTTTTCCTCAAACAAGTGCCGGACGACGAATCTCCCCCCTCGCCGCCGATGTGGGGTGAAATTTATCCGCAGGGGACATTCGAGCGCATCAACTATATTTGGAATGTCATGCGGAAGCCGATTTATATTACCGAGACGGGTACCCCCGATGAAGGGGATAACGTTCGCCCTTGGTATATTGCGCGGATGGTTCATAGTGTCTGGCAGGCCATTAATTTTAATGTGCCCGTGCGCGGCATTTATTATTGGACATTGCTGGATAATTTCGAGTGGACGGCGGGTTATAATCCCCAATTCCGTTTTGGGCTGTATGCCACCAATTTTGAAACGCAAGAACGTACCATCCGCCAAAGTGGGGAATTTTTCCGCGAGATCTCACTGGCAAATGGGCTTTCGAGTGAGATGGTACGCAAGTATGTGCCGCAATTGGAAGAAAAATTATTCCCCGGCTCGCCCGGCCAAAAAGAGGTGAAATTACCAAGCCGAGCCTAACTAAAAATCGTTTTGAGTTCGATCACCTGACCCAATACCGCCGATTGGAACTGCTCATCCGGCCCAAAGACGCCGAGTTGAACGAATTTTTGGTCAACCAGTTGCCACACTTCAATAAATTGTGCCGCTGGGTCTACCATCCAATATTCGCAGACCCCGTATTTTTCATATAGCTTAAATTTTTTGCTGCGATCCAAACGGGCGGTGCTGGGGGATAAAACTTCAATTACGAAATCGGGCGCTCCGTACCAATAGCCTTCGACCAATTTGCAGTGGTCGTTTTCAGCACTTACCCAGAATAAATCGGGCTGTACTGCATTGATTTCATCAAGGTAAACGTCCATTGGGGCGATACATAATTCACCACCGTTAACTATGCCACCAACCGTAAGGGTTAACTTAGTAACGGTTTTCTGATGGGGAAATTCAGGGGACGGAGCCATAATTACCTCGCCATCAATCAATTGCATGGGAAGATTTGTTTCGGGCAGCATCTGATATTCAGCAATGGTGATTCGTTGTGTAGTTGCTGCTTCAGGTGATTTGACTTGATCTACCATGACCCACCTCGAATCTTTATTTCTTTGCCCCATTATGCCACAATGAGAGTATTTATGCCGGATAATTGTAGAAGGGCGGCAGGGTGGCTTTTTATGCCTTGCCGTAAATAGCACAAATGAGTTATCCTGAAAAGTGAAACGAAATTCTAACAAGGGTTATCATGGCTGAAGAAACTGACCCTCAACAAAATGAACTCGCGCAAATCTTGCATCAGGCGGGCTATAAATATACGACCCCACGCCGTTTGGTAGCAGAGGTGCTGTTGGAATCGCATACCCATCTTTCCGCGCCAGAAGTGGTGGATCGTGTGGCAGCGCGGGACACCTCGATTGGGCGGATGAGTGTCTATCGCACCCTCGATTTGTTCACGAGGCTCGGTTTGATTCATCCGGCGTTTCAAGGTGGGGTGAATGCGCGTTATGTGGTCATGGTGGGCGGACATCATCATCATTTAATTTGCCAGAACTGCGGCAAGGTCATGCACTTTGACGAATGCCCCCTGCGTGATTTGACACGTTATCTCGAAAGCCAATTTGGATTTTCGATTGAGGGTCATCTATTAGAGTTTTTTGGGCGCTGTGCCGATTGCCGAACTCAAGAGGGTGCTGCCGTTGCTGAATGATACTTTGCGCTGGGAAATTGTCTGCGCGGCGTGCGATTGGCAGACCTGCATTGAAGCCCTTGTCCCATTCAGCGAAAATGGCAGTGGCCTGATTAATGGGCTGTGGGAGGAATATCTCTGCCCCGATCATTTAGAAGTTGGCCGACGGGCGGTATATGTTGTGGCAGAATGGGAACGTGGGGTGGATGTCGAAACGGCCTATATCCGCTATTTTTCTGGTGAGACCCAAACCGTGCCTGTACCCAAATGCTCCCTTTGCAAACGGACGATGCAAGGTGGACAGGTGTTGAATCAACTGCCTTTCTATTTGCGCCCCCAACTTGAAATACATACTTGGAAATTGAAGCAGCTCGAAAACTTGCGGCGCATGGTCGCTGCCGAGCAGCAGGCCGTTCGCCAAGAGAAACAAACATCCGAACAAGCCCAATCACTACTTGAGGCCGAAGTCTTGGCGATTCAGCGATTTTTTACCGGATTTCGAGAACAATTGGGACTCACCACACCAACCACCCTCTTAAACGAGGATTATTTTCCCACCTCCCTGCCCAAATGGGAGATGGCAGTCAAAACGGCCATTGAAGAATCCGCAACTCGCTTGCAGCAGCTTCAAAAACGGCAGACCGAAGAAGCCATTAAACCGCCTGCATCCTGCCCGAAATGCCATAATAAAAGCGTATATCTCCGAAGCACCAATCTATTTTGAGTGGAAGGAACTGTGTTCCGATGAGTACCCGCATTCAGATTCCCACCCATGCCGATCCACGCGAATTTTGGTCAGGCGGTACCTATGAACTCAATTTAAGTTATGACACCCTGCGCGATAACCAATGGTCGCGTCTGTTGGAGTCGTTTTGGTCAATAGATGGCGTCTTCGGGCCATATGAAGATCGCTACACTCCCGGTCAAGCCGAACCTGCTCGCACCAAAATTCGCTATCCCGCCCCCACCGACACCTACAGCCAATATGGGATTGTGAGTGTGGATGAGGTGCATCTTGGCTTTGAAGTGCTGGCGACCCGCTCGATTTTTGAGGGGTTTTCGGTACATCTACCAGCAGGAATGGTGGTTACAACGTCGGCATTGGAAAATCCCAAAGTGGCGGCACGGGTCCGAGAAGCAGTAGAGGACGCTTATCGGTTTGTGGCGCTGCGGATGTATGAAGCCATGCCATTTGTGATCGGCAGTTTTGATTTTAATGGAGAATGTTATCTGGTGGATGAGCTAGCTGCCGATGCTGCTGCCCGTGAAAAATTCTTCTTATCAGGAAACTGCTTTATCCAAGACACTGCCCTGCGTAAATTGGGCCGCGACCCCGATAATTTTGAACAGGTGGCAAACGGATTGCGCTGGCTGCCAGCGGGGAGAGGGGAATAGATGGCGCTCGAATATGCCAAAGTGCTGCCCCAAGTCCAAAGAATGGGCCGGGCGCTGTCCTATAAAATGGAGGACATCAGCGAACGGGGTCAGCGGGCTTTTGATGAGTTTATGGAATTGAATGACAACGCGGCGATTTACGAGCGCATCCAATTGGCGCGTGACCGGGATGCAGGCTATCGTGGGGCCGCGCCAATTTCAATAGATGGCGAGTTGCTGACGGGCCGCTATGAACTGCCCAAAACACCTGATAAAGCCACCATTGTTGCTGTAGATGGCTCACAAATTTACCCCGATATTCACGGGGCGGCCTTTTATTATTTGACCAATATAGGGCGATTTACGTTTTATCATGGGGATAATCAACTACCCCAAGAATACAGCGAACCCGTCTTGTATTATGCCGATTCAGACATCCGCGATCCGCACGACCAATTAATCACCAATGCGACAGTGAATGCACGGCGCACCGTTGGTGAGATGCAGGCATTGGCGAACGCGGCATGGGGGCACCGCGATAATAACCAAGCAATTCTGGCGCTGTCAGATGGGCCGCTGTTGTTCTGGTTGGGGCGGGATGTACCGGAGGGTAATCTGCTCGAAAAAGATTATCATGGCGCGATGGTACATCTGCATGATACCCACACCGCCACCTTCACCCGCCATCAACATAACACGAGTTTGGCGGGCTATATTGACCGCCCCACCAGCCGTTTTGTAGTCGCCCTGCTGCACCTGCTCTCGCTGAATGAGGAGGATGTGCGGCGCTCGGTGTTGCAAACCCCCGGTGATTATGAAGGGCTGGACGATCAATGGCTGTTTAAGCGGATTTTGAAGCCGGGGGAGCGTTCGGCCTTGATGATTCAGCAAAGCCCCCAGAACAAAAATTATCGTAATTTAATCGGGGAAAGCCACGAGATTGTTTATTTCTATCTCAACGTGGGACGGCATGGGAATGCCCATTTAGGCCGCGTTGAAATTCCGATGTGGGTGGCGCGATCCCGTGAGGCGGTCAATGAAGTCCATGCGCTGATTATTGGACAGTGCCAGATGATGGGAAATTATCCCTATGCGCTGACCCGTGCGGACGAAATCGCGGTGATTCGCACGCCCGAACGGGCCATGTTAGAAGAATTGATTCGGACGGAACTGCTGCGCCATAAACATGAAATTGAGGAATCCGCCAAGCTGACGGGCAAGCTACAAACCCGTACAGGCCGCCAATCCTTTGGGCAGTTCAATCACAAAAAACGCTAGAGGTGAGCTATGGAAGCATTTGAAATCGGGCATGTCTTACGAGCCAGTACCGAAGGATTCACTTTTGGGACACGCAGCCAAGACGTGTTGTACCCTACATTTGGCTCGTTTGTGCAGAGCTATAACCAGCACAGCAACGACGATTTGACCATTATCGGGGTCATTACCTCGATCAAAATTCAGGATGACCCGTTGGTGCGGCAGTTGATTATGGCAAGTGATATGAACCCGGCGGCGGTGCGGGATCAGCGGGTGAATCGGCTTGTACCCGTCGAGATTGATGTCTTAAGTATTGCCTATGTGCAGGATGCTCGGCTATTTAACAGCTTGCCGCCACGCCCACCGTTAAGCCTTGATCCGGTCATGTTGTGCAATACCGATCAGATTTATGTGATTACGCAGCAAATAGACTTTTTTAGGCTGATTTTGAGCGCCGGGGGGGTGCCGAATAACATTGAATTGTTGGCGGCGGTGATTCGGAGCGCGGCGGATGCACGGCCTGATGATGAGCGTTTGGAGTTTTTGGTGAATGCGGGGCGCAACTTGGCGGGGTTATTGAGTAATGATTTGCAGATGCTAAAACACGCCTTACAGTTGATACGGCCCTGAGCTAACGCTGCTATGTGTGGTGGCGATGAAACGGGGTGTACTTGTCAAGTGGTGTCATTTGATATAATTGAGCGCCATAATTGTCCGTTCGGAATGCAAAATTATGGTATTGCCTATTTTAGAAGAACGACAGACCCAAAAGTTGCTCATCCCGGAATAAAAGCCGAACACCCTTGAATTTGGGTTTCATAGCCTACCCACTTGACGGGAGGAACTCCCTGATTCACATAGTCGGGGACGTAATTAGAGAAGTATAGATACATAACCACAAACGTTTCTGGAGTGAAATGAGGAAGGTCGCAATTATGAAGTGCTCGAAACCACCCATCAATTCCAGCGAACTTTAAAATATAACTGTCCCCCGCTCGCATTGTTGATACATAAGGATAGATGGCAAACTCATTACCAAATCTCTGGATAATATCTTTCAGCGAATAGCCAAAGGCGATAGCTATCTCGGATACTTTCCCCTGTTCAAATGTGATGCGATTCAAATCGTAGAAATATGACAAACCGCTATATCCATCGGAAAGTAGCATAGGCATTTTACTTTGAGGCCATGTCCAAATTATACGGTTAGGCTCAAAAGTAAAAATGGCGTCGCTAGTGAAAGGGTGATGGATTAAAAGTTCATGTACTTCATCATAAGTTAGGTTTTCAAGAGGTGCCCCAAACAAGCATGGCTCATTACATTTATCGAGAGGAATCATTTCACTAAGTACGGCATTCTGAAGCGAACTACCACTGGTGAATTGATTTGAAGAAAGGATATTGCAATTCCCGGCTAATATCATGGATACTGCGGTTAACAGATATATTGTGTTTTTTAGGACGAACACGCTCTCACCCCCTATGGTGCATTTTCTATGCCTGAATAGGTGGAATTCCATTACCCAGAGAGATTATGCTCCCCTCTAGGGCAAACTATTCAGATAGGATGGCGCTGACCTCGATTTCGACCAAGAGGCGTGAGTCAATCAGGGCGCTCACCTCCACCATTGTTGCGGCTGGTCGGATGTCACGGAAAAACTCGCCGTGCGCCCTACCAATCGCCTCCCAATCGGCCACATTGATGACAAACATGCGGGTTCGCACCACGTCTTGCATAGTCGCCCCGGCCTCTTTCAATGCTTTTTCGATCTTGGTGAAGATGAATTTGGCCTGTTCATAGGGGTCAGACCCGCCGATGACATGGCCTTGTTCATCAACGGCGGTAGTGCCAGCGACCTCGATGATATTGCCGATCCGCACCGCGCGTGAATAGCCGACGATGCTTTCCCATTGCGTACCAGAGGAAACATTCTGGCGGTTGGTTTTGGTCATGGTGGCCTATTCTTCCGAAGATGGCCCTTCGCTGTCGGCGGGGACATACCGTTCAATGTGGTGTTTGACGGCAAACACGGCGGCCTCGGCACGATTGGCGACATGCAGGGTGCTGAGAATCTTGCCGACGTAGTTCCGCACTGTGCCTTCGCCTAAATAGAGCTTTTGGGCGATTTCACGATTGGTCAGGCCGCGTGCGATGAGGGCAAGAATATGCAATTCCCGTTCGCTGAGTTCGGCAAAAGCAGAGGCTTCTTTGATATGGGCGGCTTCACGCACTTCGTTCAGCAGGCTCTTGGTGACGGCGGTATCAATAACGGCATCCCCGGCAGCAACGGCCCGGATGTCATCAATCAATTTGCCGCTGTCTACCCGCTTCAGGACATAACCGACCGCCCCGGCGCGAATGGCATCCATCACGAGTTCGTCTTCGGCATAGGAGGTTAACATGACCACTTTAATTTTGGCTTTGTTTTTCAGAATTTGCTCACAGGCCTCAATGCCAGAAATACCCCCCGGCATCCGGATGTCCATAAGCACAATGTCTGGTTCATACGTTAGGGCAAGCTGGACGGCTTCTTCGCCGCTGTTGGCCTCAGCCACGACTGAGAATTCGGCTTCGTTTTCCAATAAGGCCTTGAGTCCAGCCCGCACGACCGCATGATCGTCGGCGATGATGATTCGTAAATGAGACACTGCGCTCTCTCCAGAACTTGTATCAAGTGCTTTTCTGCACGTAAGGAAGATGACTACTTGCCCTATTATAGTGACAAGTACGTTTTGTAGCATTATGATAATCCGAATTGCCTACTTTTTTACAGGGAGAAGTCATCGTCATGCCCACAGAACATCTATCTTCTTCGCCTTCCACGATAGATTTGCTGACCAGAGCCGCCAGTGATGTGATCCGGGGTTTAAGCCTGCCCCGTACACTACAAAGCATCGCCGATGTAGTACGTGAATTGGTGGGAGCGAAATATGCAGCGGTGGGCGTGCCTTCTGATGAAGGGGGTTTACGAGCATTCATTACATCCGGGTTGCATCCAGCCGTTGCACGCGGAATTGAACATGAACCAGAGGGGTTAGGTTTATTGGGGGCGTTGTTTGATACCGATTATCCGATTCGCCTCAATGATCTCAATGCTGATCCCCGTTCCAGTGGTTTTGTTCAAAATCACCCATTTATGAAGACTTTTCTGGGTGTGCCAATTGAGGGTCGCAATCATCAACGGCTCGGTAATCTCTATTTATGTGATCGTTTGGATGGCAAGCCTTTTGATGAAGACGATGAGCGGTTGGTGGTGTTTTTTGCGACATTTGCCGCCATCGCCATCGAAAACGCCCGTTTGCATCAGCAGTTACAAACCGTCGCTCTGCACCGTGAGCGAGATCGTATCGGCATGGACTTGCATGATGGGGTCATCCAAGAAATATATGCGGTAGGGATGAAACTAGAAATTATGCGGGGTAAAACGCATTTGACCCCCGAAGAAGAAACGCGCTTTCAATCTATTGTGCAGGATTTAAACAACATTATTGAGAGTATCCGGGGCTATATCCGCGATTTGCGCCGCCCCACCGATGTGCAGAGCAGCACCTTCCATCAGCAAATTGCCAACCTTGCCGAGCATTTCCGCGATTTTGCAGGGGTAGAGGTGGCACTGTCCATTTCGGAGGAGCTACCGGCCTTGACGGATGCCCAACGTCACTCGCTCTCCCAGATTATTCGGGAAGCATTGGCGAATGTGGCCCGTCACGCCAAAGCATCCAGAGCCGATGTACACGTGGCCGTCGAGGATGAGGATTTGTATGTTATCGTACACGACAACGGGATCGGGTTTAATACGGCGGAAATCTTGAATCAAGATCATTTTGGTCTGCGTAATATGGAACAGCGGGCGAACCAACTGCGCGGTTTTATGCAGATTGAAAGTCAAGAAGGCAAAGGCACAACCATTCGGGTGGTGATTCCGCTCAAACGCCCGGTTCCACCAGTGAAATAGACCTCACCCCCTAACCCTTCTCAAGGGTAGGTTTTTGTTTTTGACCCACCGACTGAAGTCGGCGGTTATCCTTGCAAAGTCCAATTCATTGGACTAGGGATATGATTCACTTCCCTAGTCGGCTTCAACCGACTTTGCAGCGGTAGCCGGAGAATTTATTCTCTGGCGTCCTGCGATAAACCTACCCTTGAGAACCCCCCAACCGCCTCTCCGACGCAGCGACGGGGAGTATCTCGATATTGATGGTAATTGCCAATTTCCTAATTTAGAAATTCGGATTTGACGGGTAGGTGCTATAATTGTGCATCTATCCGTTTATCGTTTGAGGCGTGATTTACGTTATGACATCCCCCAAAATCCACCTGCTGGTTGCAATTCGGCTGCAATCCATTGCGCGTTACCGTGAAAATCTCAATACGGAGCCAAAATTTGCGGTCAATCTGGTGACCAGCATTGAAAAAATCCATGAGGCACTGGCTGATAAGACGAAACGCTCGGATGTGTTGGTGGTAGATAATGGATTGGGTGATGTTCATACGTTGGTAAAAGAACTTCGCCAAAGTCATCCCCGTCTGTTGATTGTCTTGGTGGATGAAGAAGCCGATTTTGGGATGCCGGGGCGGGCCGATGACGTTTCAACTGAACCCTTCAAAAACGATGAACTCATTAAGGTCATTAAACGCTTGTTTGAAGACCGCCGATTGGAAACCTTACGGGCCGATACGCTCCCCCCGGTGCGCCAATTTGCCAAATCGCTGACCCGCGCCAAAGGCCCAGCCAAATCACAGGCGGCGGTGAGTGCCATTTTGGAATTGGGCTATGATTACGTGGCGTTTTATACGATTACGCCAACCGAAGCGCCGATGTTGACCCTTTCGGCACAAGAAGGGCCGTCTTCGGTCACAAGTTTGGCCCCAAACCGCCTTGAATACAACACCAGCTTATTGGGATGGGTGGCGCAAAATGGGCAAAGCAAGATTGTGACCCAAGAGGATACCCCCAACCATCCCTTTATTTCCAAAGGGCGCTACGGGGTAGGGGTAGCGGTTCCAGTGGGGACGACGCTGCGTTTTGGGGTGGTGTTTGCCTGCAAAGAAAAGCCGGGGGAGATTAACCCCAAAGATGTGCTGATGCTCGAACTCATCAGCACGCAATTGGCGAGTGCGTTGGCGCGTGAAAATCGCTAGTCTACTCCACCAAAGGTTAGACCATAGATGAATTATTATGTTGCGATTGAAGGGGTCATTGGGGTCGGCAAGACCACGTTGGCTCGGTATCTTCAGCAGGCGCTTAATGCCTCGCTGTTGATTGAAGTCTTTGAAGAAAATCCATTTTTGGCGCGTTTTTATCAAGACCGTGCGCGGTATGCCTTTCAGACGCAGGTCTTTTTTCTGTTGAGTCGCTACCATCAACAGCGTCGCCTGCATCAACTTCCCCGCCCATTGGTGAGCGATTACATTTTTGCCAAAGACCATCTGTTTGCCCAATTAAATTTGGCGGATGATGAATTGGCGACGTATGAGAGTGTGTATGAGGCGCTGGCCGAAAATATTCCCCAACCGGATTTGGTGGTATTTTTGCGGGCCGACACCTCCGTTCTGATGAGTCGCATCGCCGCACGTGACCGCTCTTATGAACGCAATATGGATCCACATTACATTGATGAACTGCGGGTGGCGTATGACCGATTTTTTGCGGAGTACACCGCCGCGCCGGTGCTGGCGATTGATACCAATCATATTGATGTGGTGCAGGACGAAAATCAGCGGACGGAATTGATTGCGACCATCCGGGGGGTGTTGGGTACGGGGCCACGCCAAGCGGCTTTGCCGGGGTTGGTTGAAGAAACACCAGCATTAGTGGATGTGGCGAAATCTACCACCACTGAGCCGAATGATTTGGATGTGCATATGACGGCGCGGCGCTTGGGCGATTTTCAGCGGTTTCATCGGGCGTTGGACAAGGCCAAGAATTTTAACCCCGATCTGTTCCTAAATTTTGTGCTGCTGCAAGAGGAAATTGGTGAGATGGCACGGGCGGTAGTGCAGCATTGGAAAACGGGACAGCAAGACCGCGAACCCATCCCAAGCGAGAAATTGCGGTTAGAAATGGCGGACGTGTTGGCCTATCTGCTGAAAATTGCCAACTATACCGGGGTGGATTTAGAAACGGCCTATTTGGAAAAGATGGCGGTGAATCGGCAGCGCATGTGGGATAGTTCGGCAGGTGAATAGGTAACACTGCGACACGGGGCTAAAGCCGCCGTGCTGAATTTAGGCGAACTTGTTGAACGATGCAACGGAAAATTTATGACGCAATCCAATCCATCACAAAAATGGTTTATCGCAGTGGCAGGCAATATCGGGGTCGGCAAAAGCAGCCTGACTCAATTGCTGGGCGAACGGCTCGGTTGGCAGCCATTTTATGAGGCGGTAGACGAAAACCCTTATTTGCAAGATTTTTATGCGGACATGGCGCAGTGGAGCTTCCATTCGCAGGTCTATTTTTTGTCGCGGCGATTGCAACATCATCGTAAACTGCTCGATCATCCGGGACATGTCATTCAAGATCGCAGCATTTATGAAGATGCGGAAATTTTTGCCAAAAATTTGGTGCTACAGGGTAAACTATCGGAACGCGATTACCGATGCTACCGCGATTTGTATGACGGGATTCGGGCGTTTTTGCCGCCACCCCATTTGCTGATCTATTTGCAGTCGCCGGTTGGGGTTTTGGCCGAACGCATTGCGCTGCGCGGGCGTGATTATGAACGGCAGATTTCGATTGAGTATCTGGCTCAACTGAACCGCCTATATGATGAATGGGTGGAATCATGGACGACCTGTCCCATTTTTGTGATTCCGGCAGCGACATTGGATTTTGTGCATCGGCCTGAAGATTTGGAACAGGTTGCTGGTGAATTATTGGAACGATTAGAGGCGATCCGGCTTAGAACATCCTCTAGGCGGGGAGATATGGATTGATGACGGTTGAACGGTCAAATGAACAGTGGCTGGCGGACTTAACAAGTGAGGATACGACAGCCCAAGCCGCCGCATTGGATGATTTGCGGGTCTATTTGCGCCGGGGGATTTTGTATTATCTAAGCCATGAGCGCAGTGATTTGAGTGAATTATCGAGTGAGGAACTGCGGCAGATGGCGGAAGATTTTTCACAAGACGCCACGCTGCGGATTTTGGATAACCTTGATTCCTTTCGGGGGGACAGCCGCTTTACGACATGGGCGATGAAGATTGGGACACGTACCGCGATTAGTGAACTGCGCCGTGCCCGCTACAAAGATTTCAGTTTGGACGAATTGACCGCCGACGGAGAATTTCAATTGAAATTGGAGGGCGGGGATAACAACAATCAGATTGCCAGCCCTGAACGCGCTACCGAACAGGTCAACGTATTGCAAATTATCCAACAGGCACTGGATGAAGTCTTGACTGAACGCCAAAAAACCGCGCTAGAGGCCGTGACCCTGCGCGGTATTCCGATGGATATTGTGGCGGAACAAATGGGCACCAATCGCAATGCCCTATACAAACTGCTGCATGACGCCCGCAAAAAACTACGTACCCATTTGGAAAATCAGGGCATCGTCATGGGGTATGTGTTTAATCTGTTCCAAGAGTAGTTGGGTCTGCAAGGGGCAGCCAAAAACCAAAGGTGCTGCCTTTGCTTTCCGGGCGATAAATCACTTCGCCATCGTGCTGCTCGATAATGGATTTGACCAGACTTAGCCCCAAGCCTGTGCCGGGAATATGGGCGGTCTCTGGTGATTTGGCCCGCGAAAATGGCTTAAATAACTTCGGACGGAATTCCTCTGGTACACCTGCCCCATTGTCTTGGACTTCGGTATAGACCCGCTGATTCTCAACAAACACCTGCACTGCGATCTTGCCACCATTGGGGGTGTATTTGATGGCGTTGGAAACGAGATTAAATAGGACTTGATGCAGGCGGATGGCTTCCCCTTCAACTGTTAGGGCAGAAGCTGGACGTTCAATGGAAAGCTGGTGTTGATGATTATCCAGTTGGAGGGCGGATTGTTCTAGTACCTTATCCACCAGAGACAGCCAATCAATTTTCTCGGTGTGTTGAATCCCCTTCATGCCGACCTGCTCTAAATCGGCCAATTCGGTCAACATGCCGTTCATCAATTCGTGGGATTCGGTAATCCATTGGGTCATGCCGCGTTGGGGTTCGTTTAACAGCGGGCCTATGTCTTCTAGGAGTATGCCAAAATAGCCCATTGCGATTGCCAGTGGATGTTTTAGGTCATGCGAGGCCATGCGAATGAGTTGGGATTTTAATTCGCTGAGTTCATAATAGGGGTTGATGTCGGTAATGGCGCACATGACATCTACCAACGTGTCCTCGCCATCCAAGATGGGCGTCATGCTGTTGCGTACCCAATAGATGCGGCCTTGTTTGTGGCGAATACGATAATCAAGATTAACGACCTGTCCGGGTTGGATGGTTAGCAGAGCGTTTTCGGCATTGGCACGATCTTCGGGCAGGATGATGTCCCAAAATAGGGCCGGATTATCAATAAATTCGTGGTCAGTGTAACCCGTGACTTTCAAACAGGAGGGGCTGACAAAAACAAGCGCTTTTTGAAAAAGATTGTATTTACAGACCATATCTCCAACTGAGGATAAGATGTTATGCAACTCATGATGCGAAAAGTCGAGTGCTGTCCAAACGGCGCGGTCACGGATTTCATGGTGCTGTAAAGCCGTCCCAATGAGCATGATACCGGGATGACTATCGTCAAGCAGGATGGCTTTGGCCCGGATAAACAGCCAGATTTCCTCATGGTCGGGTCCATCAAATGGAAACTCACCCTCCCAATAATCCAGCTCTTTGAGCGTGTTTTGCAAATGTGTCCACCACTTGCGGGTATTGGGAGAAACGAAAATCTGTTGTGTAACGGGCTGCCCTACGACGGTTTGACGTGTTTGGTGAAACAATTCTTCGGCCCGCTGATTCCACTCCACAATTGTGCCATCATCTTGGGTGTTGATTATGACATCGGGGAGTTGGTTCATAAGATTCATACTATTGGGTACTTCCATTGATATTGTATAAGCATTCATAGATGCGCCATGTTTGGTGTGTTGATATGTTTTCATTAAAAAGGAAGAGTGCTTACAATATCAAGCTAAATATCATATTTTGGGATATTTTTCACAAAAATTAACTTCCCACCAAGACAACGTTTTAAAGACGTTTTCCCCGTGTTAGATGGTTGTTAGAATTTGTGGTAGGGGAACATTCTCATCATAGCTGAAATTCGTTTCTCAGAATCCCCCGAAAAATTTGGGGTATTGGGAACGGCAAAGAGGCGAGTAAAATTAAACATATCGGTTAATAGCTGGGGGAAATCTGTCAATGAAATTAGAGGTACTTTTGCAGGGAGTGAACGCTCCAAATCCAGAAACCCGCCTGAATGTCGTTCGTGTTTTGGGTATGGTGGAAGAAACCCGTGCGCTCAGTGTGTTGGGTGAACGTTTTAAGGTGGAGACTGATGCCACTGTCAAGCAGGCAATCCAATGGGCCGGGAAAAAAATCCACCAAGCCAGTCAATCCGGTTATTCGACGATCAATGAGATTTTTCGATTTTTTGGGATTGACCGCGAGATCGCCAATTTGGTTGACCCACGCGAAGAGGAATTGATGCGCCGGATGCAAGCTAGTATGGACAATGCCTTGATTAAATCCCAACAGGATGCCGCGAGTCGCAGGATGACGACGGCAGCAGCATTGGGAGTTGGGGCGACGCTGATCGCTGGTCCACTCACAGGAGGAATGCTGATGGGCACGGCGATGTCTGGTTCAGCTTCGGATATTGCGTCATCCAATATGGGAGGGCCACGCCGCGAGGAGCTTTCCAGCAAGCGTACCCCACCGCCCATTCCTTCGGATGTGAACATTACGATTTGGGTCAGGCGGCTGTTGGAAGACCCCAACCGCGAAAATCGCAAAAATGCAGCGATTGAACTGGCGAATTTTAATAATCCGCTGGCGTTGCCTCATCTGGCAACGGCTCTGTTAAACGATATGGACCCGATGGTGCGCGAGGCTGCTGAACGGTATGGCAAGGTGTTGTACTGGAAAATGATTTATTGGGAAATGGAGCAGGACGGCACACTTGAACAAGAATTTAAGGTACGGGCTAAAGCGGCGGGTAAAGATTTTGCGGAACAGGCTAAACTTAGTGAGACGGGGCCACTTTCACCTTCCAAGTCTGAGCCGCCACCGATGCCCCAAGCCAGCCATGCGGATATTGCGCAGATTTTGGCAAAGGCCGAGGCTGAACGAGCCAAACGCAAGAAACGCTAGAGGAACCCCACCTCTGACCCCTTCACAAGGGTAAGTTTTTGGGGAAAGCGGTCTGTTCGCCGTCGCCTACGAGTGAACTCGCAGGCTATCCTTGAAAACTCCCCTGAAGGGGACTGGCTCTTTCAGGCGGGATACTCCTCCCCAGTCGGTTGATGTAGTTTTCCAATTAAATACGGATATGATGAAAGACGTAGGTCTTTTGTACGGACAAGGCATTGCCTTGTCCCTCCGAACCCACCTATCCGGCTTATTTTGTTAAACTGCATCAACCGACTTTGCAGGAATAGCCGGAGAATTCATGCTCTGGCGACCCGCGAAAAACCTACCCTTGCGAACCCCTACCCCCGCCCCAAAGCATTAGGGAGGGGAAAGCAGTTGAGGAGAAATTTCGTTATTGTGCCTAAATTCACAGATCGTATTGCCCAAAACCACATGCTACAATCACGCGCATGTCGGTTTTTTGTCTCTACACACTACCTCTTAGGAGAAGCCGATGAATTTGGATGACCTACAGCAAATACAGCAGTTAGACGCGACCGATATGTTGGGGCATATTGACGGCCTGCCCGAACAATTTGAAACAGCGTGGGAACATGCTCAAACCCAATTGCTGCCGACTTATTTGCCGAATATTCGCCAAGTGATTATTAGCGGGATGGGTGGCTCGGCCATTGGTGGCGATTTATTGGCTGCCGTCGCAGGTTTAACCTCGCCTATACCGATTTTGATTATCCGGGGCTATGATTTGCCTGCATGGGTGCAAGGTGAACATACTCTTGTGATTGCCAGCAGTTTTTCTGGCAATACCGAAGAAACCCTAGCAGCCTACGATGTTGCCAAATCACGTGGGGCGCATCTTTTGGCGCTGACGACGGGTGGTAAATTGGCCGCCAAAACCAAACAAGATAGACAAACCCTTTGGTCATTTTCGACCACTATTGACCAACCACGCGCCGCTATTGGATGGTCGTTTGGCTTGCTGCTAGGGTTGGCTTCACGGGCGGGCTGGATGCCAAATGTTGGCCCTCAGGTTGCCGAAGCGGTTGCCAATTTGAAGACCTACCGTGAAAAATATGGGGTGAATATCCCCGCCATGACCAATCCAGCCAAACGCCAAGCCGGGCAGTATATAGGACGTGTGCCGGTGTTCATCGGGGCAGGTATTTTTGAACCAGTGGCGCGGCGCTGGAAAGGGCAACTTAACGAAAACAGCAAGAGCTTCGCGGTGCATGACCCTATTCCTGAAATGAATCATAACGCGGTAGTGGGGGTGAATTTTCCGCAAGAAGTTTTGAGTAAGCTGTCGGTGATGTTTATTGCATCACCCCAATATGACCACCCGCGTAATCATTTGCGCCACGACTTGACACTGAATCTGCTGCTACAAAATGGCATTATGATTGACCGCTTTACGCCAGCGGGCAATTCACCGATTGCTCAAATGATGCACGCCATTCAATTTGGCGATTATCTGAGTTTTTATACCGCAATTGCTTATGGGGCTGACCCGGCGGTGATTGCACCGATTATGGAATTGAAACAAGCTCTTGCCGATCATCAGTAAATGAAGGTCGGTTTACATCAACGTCAGTTTTATTTAAGGAGATTTGCACTCGTATGACGCAGAAGCCTGACCATGTTCGTTTGTATATCCCCGGCCCCATTGAAGTGCGCAAAGAAGTGTTGGAGGCGCAAACTGAATGGATGATAGGACATCGTTCCAAAGCCTTTGCTGACCTCTACGGTCGTCTGCAACCCAAATTGCAGCAGAGTTTTTATACCCAAAACCGCGTGTTTATTTTCACATCGTCGGGCACAGGGGTGTGGGAAGCCGCATCTCGTAACTGCGTGCGCGATGAAGGACGCATCTTGCATCTGGTCTGTGGCTCATTCAGCGAACGCTGGGCCGAAGTCAGCCAACTGAATGGCAAGCAGGTGGATGTGTTGGAAGTGGAATGGGGTCTGCCGATTGTGGCTGAACAATTAGCGGATGCCCTCAAGCAGAAACATTATGACGCGGTGGCCTGTGTCTATAACGAAACCAGTTCGGGAGTGATTAACCCACTGGCGGAATATGCCAAAGTGATGGAAGGCTATCAAGACACCCTCTTTTTGGTGGACACGGTAAGCTGCTATATGGGTGCGCCGCTGTTTGTGGATGAATGGGGCATTGATATTTGCCTGACCAGCACCCAAAAAGCCTTTGGTCTGCCCCCCGGCATGGCCTTTGGCACAATTTCACAGGCGGTGTTGGATCGCGCCAAGACGGTCAAGAATCGTGGATACTATTTTGATCTGATCGAAATGGATAAACACCACCAGAAGAATAACACCCCGGCTACCCCCCCTGTGTCATTGATGTTCGCGGCGGATAAGCAGTTGAATGATATTCTGGCGGAAGGCATCCCGAACCGTATGGCCCGTCATCAACATCTGGCGGAAATGACCCGCGCTTGGGGGACGAGTGCTGGGTTTGGCCTGCTTGCACCAGAGGGCTATCGTTCACCGACACTGACCGTCTTTGAAAATACACTCAAGGTAGATATTAAGGCGCTCAATGGCTTTTTGCGCGGGCGGGGTATGGAAATCGCCGATGGGTATGGCAAGCTGAAGGATCGCACCTTCCGGATTGCCCACATGGGCGATATGCAACCGACCCACATGGAAGAATTGTTTGCCAATATTGATGACTATTTGGCAACGAACCACAACGGAAATGGGGCGAACTAGATGCCACACATTTTGATTCCTGATAATCTGGAAAAAATCGGTCTCAATCTTTTGGCCCAAGCGGAGGGTGTGACCATCCAAGCCCCAGCCAAAATGAGCCGTGATGAGGTTTTGGCAGCGGTCGGCAATGCAGATGGCATGATTATCCGCAGCGGAACGAAGGCCAATGCGGAATTGTTGCAAAAGGCCAGCAAACTCAAGGCGATTGTGCGGGCAGGGGTCGGCGTGGATAACGTTGACCTCGTGAAAGCGACCGAACTTGGTATCGCGGTCATGAATACCCCGGCAGGCAACACCGTCGCTACTGCGGAACACACGATGGCCTTGATGTTGGCGTTGGCGCGGCATATCCCCAAAGCCCAAATTTCCATGCTGGAAGGGCAATGGGAGCGTAAGGCGTTTATGGGGACGGAACTGCGCGGTAAAACCCTCGGCATTATTGGGTTTGGGCGTGTCGGGCAGGCGGTGGCAAAACGGGCACTCGCCTTTGAGATGAACGTCATTGCCTATGATCCTTATGTATCCAAACAGGTCGCGCAATCGCTGAATGTGGCGCTGCTGCCACTGGATGAATTGTTGGCGAGGGCCGATTATCTGACCTTGCACACGGTTGTAACCCCTGAAACCGAGCATCTGATTGATGCCGAAAACATCGCCAAGATGAAAGATGGGGTGCGGTTGATTAATGCGGCGCGAGGCAGTTTGGTCAATGAATACGATCTGGCCGAGGCGATCAAGAGTGGCAAAATCACCGGGGCGGCTTTGGATGTGTATGCCGAAGAACCGCCGCAGAAAGATAACCCCTTGATTGGCTTGTCGGGCATTATTCATACGCCGCATCTGGGGGCCAGCACGCTCGAAGCGCAAGAGGCCGTCGCCGCCGAAGCCGCTGAAATTATGCTGGATGCACTGCTGCGGAATGAATATCGCAATGTGGTGAATCGAGAAGTACAGGTCGGGTAAAGACTGACCAAACGATCTATCGAAATGTAAAACACCGTACTGGTGAGGGGGGACAACCAGTACGGTGTTTTTTTGTTTCTCCAATATCAGTGACGCGCATCTCCGATATTGGCATTGATCAACGTTCCGCTACATCTACACTTCTGAATACCATGTACCGTCACAACTACCTCAGGAACGTCATGCTATCAGATTAAGGCAGATGGCTGAGTTTTGGGTAAAAGTAAGATGAATTTCCCATGAGAGAAAAGCCTCATGAACGAAAACTTCTTACCCGGACAATCTAGCGGATGCGGCGCAGTTGTTTTTCAAACACAACCCGCATCACCAAGCGCCCTAATTTTAGTTCATCCCCATCACGCAATACACGGACTTCTTGGGGGTAGACCCGCTCGCCGTTGAGATAGGTGTGGTTGACACTGCCCATGTCGGTAATCGTAATGGCGTTATCCCGATAGCGCAGGGTGGCATGAACACGGGATACCCCCCTATCCTTACCGTCATATCTGGTCAAATCCACATCTGGTACTAACACACTGTCGGGGGCGGTGCGGCCCATAATCATCTCTTTGGAATCGTCCATCGCCAATTTGATTGGGTCGTGGTCATATCCTTGCACCTTGAGGATTAAATTGGACAGGCTACCAAAGGTTGTACCCGCAAGGCCTTCGTCTTCGACGATGAGTTGTTGTGTTCCCTGCGACAATCCTGTCTTGACCAAGAGCGTTCCGCAGGCATAACAATAACCTGCATGAGGTGGATTTGGTTTACCGCATTGTGGGCAGGCAATATCGTCGGTAGGCGGCTCTGGCATAGAGGATTTTGGCGGTGGGGGTGGGCTAATCTTGGCATTTGGATTGGGGGGATGATGTAATCCTTCATTCATTTCCCATTGGCGAATGAGACCCGCGATTTGTTCGCGTTCGGCAGTGGAAATGACAGGGCGCAGACGTTTGAGTTCTTGCAGGGCGTGGTCAGGGGCGGCTCCCTGTCGGCGCATAAACACGAACGCCTCAAACAAGTCTTGTATTTTGTATTCCAATGGGTTGCTCATAGTAGTCTTCCAAACCTTTTGGTCCTTGAAATCCCCCTTCAAGCACTTTCAAATTGTGCGTCAAGACGGGATTAGCGTCAAGCGATTGCGGAAATTTTTCATAGGTGTAAAGAACAACTAACAGTTCCATGAAGTTTTCAAAACGCTGCAACCCAATCCAAAAGCCTGCGTATAGATGATTGAACACAACAAACAACAAAACAACAAACAGGGACAATCAACACCACACATCATTTGTGGAACTTCGGTAGAGGAGTAGTGTATGAGCGACTATGATAAAACCATTGACCCGGCAGTGCCTGTTGAGGGTGGCAATGGTGAACCCAAGCAAGATTGGAATTATCAACCCAATGATGACGGGGCGATCCCGATTCCGGTGCGGATTGGGTCACGCTTAGAAGAAGCCCCACCCACAAACGAACCGCCAATGCAGGGAGTCGCCGATGACGATGCGATTGTGCGGGAATATGAGCGCAAGTATTATCGCCAGAGCCTCTACAACGACGCGCCCATGCCCCAACCGCGTGTAGGCGACAGCCACAAACAAAAGCGACAGTGGAATTTCCGCGACATCAATGTCAAAGCTCCACCCAAGCATCGCTATCAAACCCGTGCCATATCGGGTGAAGTGCAAGATACGGAACGCACATGGGCCGCGATTGCACACGCAAGCGCCCTGCTTACCATTTTGGTGGCGATTGCCGCCGCGCCGGGGGTGCTGTTGACGGTGCTCATCCCACTGGGGATTTATCTGGCCTTCCGCAATAAATCCGAGTTTGTGGCCTTCCACGCACTGCAAGCCTTCACGATTCAGGTGGTCGGTACAGTCGGGGCGCTGGTGCTGCTGTTGGCGGGGACGCTGGTCTTGGGGACATTGATTGCTATATCGGCGGTGTTAAGCCTTGTGCTGATTGGTATCCCATTCCTGATCTTCTTCGTCCTGCTGTTGGTCGGGCTGGTGCTGTTCAGTGTATTTGTCCTGCCGCTCGGTATGGTGGTCTATAGCATGATTGCCGCCGACGCCGCGTACAAGGGCCGCATCTATCGCTATCCGTATATTGCGGACTGGCTGGATGACCAATTGAAAAACGGGATGCTTGGATCCGTGATCTAGGGAGTCTATCACCTAAGCAGTAGAACTAGAACAGCTAGAACAGAGGGAAACAAAGGACGCGCTCAAGAGGGAGGGCGCGTTTTTTGTTGGGTTAGCTATTCCGATGTGAGCCTAAGTTTCTACATTTTTAGTTGCTTGGAAGTTGGTCGAAGAGAATATCAGCACAATCATTCATTTGTACGATTTCTTGAGTATCCAGAATTACCAACCATTCAGCGGTGCAATTGGGCATTTCCCATCCCATTTCGTTCGCAAAGTATTCAGCGCAACCAGTTTCGTCAAGTCCTGTATCTGGGGTACACATAAAGACATATTTAACTGGAATACTAACGCTGTAACGTCCGACAGAGTCGAAATTGACCGAATAGTCACCTATCTCCCAATGACTCCCAAGTGCCAGAGGCCCATAATAGAAGTAGTTAAATATATCTTCTTCTCCAAATCGGATAATTGCTGAATTCTGCATTCTTTCTCTCACTAGATTTTTAGCTCTTTGTGCATCAACAGGGTCAAATTGAGGAGTCAAAGTGGCAGAAGGTGTTATTGTAGCTGATGGGGTAGCCGTTGGTAATGGTGTCCGAGTGGCTGATGCCGTTGGGGTTACTGATGGAGTAGCAGTGGACGATGGTGTCCAAGTGACCGATGGGGTAGAGGTTGCTGATGCTGTTTGTGTCAAAGATGGGACAAGAGCTTCCTGGTTTGATTTGGCATCTGTTGACTTACCAAATAGCACTGCCCCGCTCCCCAACCCAATCAGATAAAATAAGATACTTGCGACAAGAGTCACTAAAATCGGACTATATCCTCTGTTGGAAGATTTTTTGTTTGTGTTCTTTGCTACTAATTGGCCTGAAGTTTTTACAGGAGGGTTTCTATCAGCTATTTCGTCAATTTTAACCAGCCATTTTCTGGCGATAGGGTGGTTTAGTTCTTCCAAAAGCATACGGGCTTCGTCATAGCGTTTTTCTAGAATTAACTGGCGCGCTTTTTCCAACTCTTGCATATGAGATATATTCCTCCGAAAAGTATTTTAAAACCATCTTCAATTTTACAATGGTTTATCTCTAAATAGAATTAATTTTGTAAATTCATAATACTTTTTCTGTTATTGAGGTTAATCAAATGACTATTGACGAGAAGGCCGCCTTTGAAGTGAATCATTCTAAGTGAACTTTTTTATGGCTTTTATGCGGTTTTTGCCTTATTTCTTGGAACCGACTTTTGCTTGAGTGCCTGATTCCGACAGCACACTGGCCCGGATGGATTTCATTTCACGCACGATCAAGATGCTGTCAATCACAATAATCAATACCGTCAAGACTGCCCCCTGCTGTGCCCATTCCGTCAAGAATGATTCGACCAGCAGGAAAAATGAGCCAAATACAATGACTACTGATGGCGCTAAAGCCCAACTGTCGGGATCAAGGTGGCGGATAATTTTGTCATGGTGTTGCAATTTGACCAGATGGATGACAAAAAAGGCGAGGCCGATAATCACTGGGATAATGGGCCATGCGATGTCGGTGGCTTCATTGGTGTAATCGTTATACATCCTAACCAAGTTTTCCTGCCGCGAAAGGGCCGACCCCAACGACATCGCCAGCAGCAGACAGCCTGTGACCAATGCCACTTCTACTTTGAGCCAGAAGAAATAGAGCATCAGCAAAATTCCGGCAAAAACAATCAGGACGGCATTTGGTGGGAAGGGGACATCCACATTGGTGAGGACGGGCAGCAACGTATAGAGGATCATGCTGAGGAGAAAAATGGTGAGTGCCAAGATAATCACTCGGCTTTCGATCTGACTGCGCGAGGCGTTTGGCATAAGAGGATCACCCTGTTTGATAGCACCAATAATCTACTGCATCTTACCATAGATATTAGCCATCCCGCCCCCCTTAAAAATGGGGAAATCCTGCCCCTTTGTCTAGGTGATTCTCTGGCGAGTAGGTTGTACAATAGTTCTACTTGATTGTTGGTCAATAAGAATGGGGGAATGCTGCACATGGGGTTTCATGATGCGGGTTGGTGGAGATTGCTTTACATGTCAGACGGGTCAAAACCCGAAAAATTGACATGGCCCTTGCTGAAACGGGTATTCAGCTATGCCCGTCCCTATCGTAGGCAAATTTTAGGGATGCTGGTCACGATTTTGATTTCATCGGGGTTGGGGTTGGTGTCGCCGCTGATTTTGCGGGAATTGATTGACAATGCCCTGCCGAATGAAGATGTGAATTTGCTGACGGTGCTGGCGGCACTGTTGATGATTGTGCCACTCCTGAATGCGACGGTATTGGTGATTCAACGCTGGCTCAATGCCAGTATCGGTGAAGGGTTGATTTTTGACCTACGCGCGGGCCTGTTTAATCATCTGCAACGGATGTCGCTGCGATTTTTCACCAATACCAAGACGGGCGAATTGATGAGCCGTCTGAATAATGACGTGGTGGGCGCACAGCGGGCGGTTAATACGACTTTGGTCAGTATTGTGACCAACACGACGATGGTGGTAGCGACCTTGATTGTGATGCTGGCATTGGAATGGCGGCTGACGCTGTTGGGCTTGATGGTTGTGCCGCTGTTTATCATCCCGGCACGGCGCATGACCCCGGTTCTCCGCAAGATTACCAAAGAGCAGATGAGCGAAAACGCCAAAATGAACGCGCTGATGAATGAAACGCTTAATATCAGCGGGGCGATGCTGGTCAAGTTGTTTGGCCGGGCGGACGACGAAGATCAGCGTTTCCGCAAACGGGCTGCTGGAGTGCGTGATGCCGGGGTTAAGCAGGCCGTCAGTGGGAGTATGTTCTTTGCTTTCCTCGGCCTCATCGGGGCAGCAGGTACGGCGATTGTTTACTATATCGGCGGACGGCTGGTGTTGGATGGGTCGTTCTCGATTGGAACGATTGTGGCGTTTGCGGCGCTACTCAGCCAATTGTATGGCCCCTTGCAGGCATTGGTGAATGCTCCGGTGGATTTTGTAACCTCCATGATTAGTTTTGAGCGGGTATTTGAAGTGCTGGATATGCCGTTGGAAGTCGCCGAGAAACCGGACGCGGTGGCCCTAAAGGATGTTCAAGGGGCAGTCACATTTGAGAAGGTCAGCTTTGATTATGACGATGCGGGGACGGTAGGCTTTTTGTCGGAAGTCGAACGGCACGGCATGGAAAGTGTCAAAAAAGTGCTGTCGGATGATGACACGAGTAAACCCAAATCCGCCGCGAATGGTAATGGGGCTACTGAAAATGGCAATTCTGAATCCGCCGAAAAATCGCAGGCTCGCACATGGGCATTGGATGGGGTGAGTTTTGAGATTCAGCCGGGGCAGTTGGTGGCTCTGGTTGGGCCTAGCGGGGCTGGCAAGACGACGATTACCTATCTGCTGCCGCGACTGTATGACCCCACCGAAGGCCGGATTTTGATTGATGGGCATGATTTACGGGATGTGACCCTCAAATCGCTGAGTGAGCAGATTGGAATGGTGACACAGGAAACCTATCTTTTCCATGATACGCTGCGGATGAATCTGCTGTATGCCAAGCCGGATGCCACCCAAGCCGAAATTGAGGCGGCGTGTCGGGCGGCCAATATCCATGACTTTATTGCGGCGCTGCCAGAGGGCTATGAAACGGTGGCGGGGGAACGCGGCTATCGGCTCAGTGGGGGCGAAAAACAACGGATCGCCATCGCACGGGTACTGCTAAAGAACCCACGCATTCTGGTGCTGGATGAAGCGACCTCGCATCTCGATTCGCAGTCGGAGGCGCTGATTCAGGCCGCGCTGGAAAAAGTCATGCAGGGGCGTACCAGCGTGGTGATTGCTCACCGCCTCAGCACGATTTTGAAAGCCGATCTAATTCTGGTGATGAATCGCGGGCAGGTGGTTGAGCGCGGTACACATGCCGAACTGCTGGCAAAGGGCGGGTTGTATACCGAACTTTATCACACCCAGTTTAATCGGGAATACGCGCCGGAAATTGAAACCGAAGCGGTAAGCGCTGATTAAGTGTTCCCGCCCTTGCCAATTTCAAACCCTCAGAAGGCCAACTTTTGAGGGTTTTTTATTCCGTCACGCCTACCCTCCATGCCAGCGGCGTCCAGACGAGGCACTCATATGGGCTGTCGAGGACAAAATCTTCCATACCCTTCGCCAACTGACTTTCGCCCGCGTGCCACAGCCACAATTGGTCTTCAGTGACGTAGGCAACACTTTGCCCATCCGGTGAAATGGCGACCCGATGGTTAAAAGTTTGCATTCCATTGTCGCCTTCCAGTGGAATGACATTGCTGCCATCTATCACTGACCAGCGGGGCTGTGGAAATGGTGGTGTTATGTCATTCGGTGGTGGGTTAATATGCACATCATATCGAACTACCAGCCCATCTGGATTGGCCGGGTTATATAACTCCGGCAGGCCGGGCATCAATTGGTCATCCCCGGTCAATGGGTCTATGAGGTACCATACCGCTGTGGCATCGTAATAGGCGATATACGTTTTGGATTGATAGGTAATCCAAAATTGAAAGTTGGAATACTTGGGAAATATAACGGTGTTGAGGAGTTCACCTGTCACATCGTTGTACACCTCAAATCCAGTGAAGTTTTCCACGCCAATTCCTACATCTGACCAGAACACCCGCCGAATCATGGATATATCGCCGAAACCTTGGGGATTTAAATCGCTGACCAGTGTTTCAGTTTCGCCAGTTGCGAGATTATAGGCCATTAATCGTAACAGCCCCGTATCACTTATATATTCAGACCATGCCACCCGCGTGCCATCAGGTGACCATATGGGTTCAGAATGGCTGATATAATACCACTGCTCATCCTCACTCACCGTCGCGTTTTCGGGTTGACCCGCAATGCGTGTTATCTCGCCAGTATTTAAATCACACAGAAGCACATCATTGGGAAAATCTGCCCCGCTGCCTGCCCAGCCTTCTTCAAGATTATCAATCCAAATTTGGGCGGTTGCGAGATAGGCCACTACCCGCTGGGTAGGCGAAAGCTGCATGGCGGATTCCACCACATCGCCTTGACAGCCATCAAACTCGACGGCCTGATTATCTTTCCACCACCACAGGTCGGAATGACCGCCTTCGCGCCATGCTTGGGATATTAAAAGCGCAGGGGTTTCCTCAGTGGCACGGGCTGATAAAGATGGCATTAGGAGCGTAAAAAGGAAAATCAGCAAGAAAAGTTTCTTATTCATAGGGGTTCCCTCCAATCGTAGCGTTATTTTCTAAAGACTGGCATGATGGATGGTTGGTTCCCTATGATTGGCCTATGGTATTCGGTTTGTCATACATTTATCAGCAGAGCGATACCTAAACGATGGGGTCTGGAAATCGAATATTTTGAACGATAGAGGGGGCAAGCATGGGGTTCTTGAATATCAATAAATATAATCTGTTTATGCGGCAGATTCAGTTCTTCATCGGGGGTACCGCTTTGGGAAAGGGAGGAGCAGTGCGTGGCTGTACCCCTGAAACGATAAGGCGAACGGAAACTGATCTGGGTAAGCCGATGCCATTAGCACTCAAGGCTTGGTATCAACATTTTGGCGAAAGACCTATTTGGTATGACTACGATGCCGATTATTCGATTAGAGATTTGCGGGAAACACAAGAAATAGTCAACGCATTGCTTTCTTACGAAAAAATCCAATGGGAGCATAAAGACGCGGTACTCGCATTTTCATCAAGACTAGGTGAGCAACTACTGCTTGTGGAACTCAACGGTGAAGAAGACCCGCCTGTATATCATTATATGGAAGAAGATATTCGCCCTACACTCGTAAGTATTGCGTTTACTACTCATGTGCGAAGTGTCATCATTGGGTTGTTTGAGGGGGCCAGTTATCAAGAAGAATATTCCAGAGTAGTTCTCCGCTCCAATATGTGGCAAGGACTTGAGACGTGGGAGGAAAAGCGGAAACTTTTCGATGATTTATTTGAAGAAGCACACCTTATCCGCAAGCAACTGACTGAGGATATCCATCAGAGAGATCAAAAAAGAGGTTTCATTACCCCGCCCATGAGTTTTCAAAAACAATGGATAGCAGAATTTTCCAAGAGTGCAACGTGGGTGAAGTTTCAAGAGGCGGGATTGAGAATGCCCTATGGTTGGGTATGCCCACCTCAATTGAAAAAATCCGGTAATTAAATCTCGAATGCTTACCTATACATCTAGCAGCAAAGCTACATTTAAACGATAGGCCAGATAGAGGCTTTGCAAAAATAGCTTGATGTCGCGGATGGAATGATCGTCCCCTTGACCGATTTGCATCTGGAAGGGGTGCTGCTCCAAAAGGCTCTCACGGGCATCGGGGTTGCTAGACAGGGCCATAATCGTGGCGGGGTCAAGGCCGTCGCGTGAAATCGCCCCGTAAAATAATAACAGCATGGCGGCATGGCCGGGTTGAATGGGGCCAAGCATAAAGGTCATCTCAAAAAGTGAATCGGTGGTGGCAGTGAATTCGGGAAACTGCCGTCCAAAGGTATCTGCCGATTCAAAAAAGACGCCGACTTGATTGCGTAATTCGCGTGCCGTTTCCCCGGTATAACCAAATTCATGGATGCCCTTTTGCAGCATCAAAAATAGGACGGGATATTCTGGGCCGGGAAGCTGTTTGAGCATCCACCATTCGGCCTGCTGCGAGATGGGGTAATTGATATAACCGATGCAGCCAAAGGCCTTGCCCGTGCGATTGGCGGGGCAGCCAACACAGTATTGAGTGAGGCTATCTAATTCGGCGGCGGCATTCAGCAAAACATCAGCGGTCACAAGTTCGGTGGTTTCGGTGCCATCGGAAGCGCGACGGGTCATCTCGAAGCCGATTTCACTTTCAGGCCGATGGTCGCCTTGTTCCCGATAATATTGGACAATTTTTTGGGCGCGGTCACGACCCTTGAGGCGCTCGATAATGCCTTCGGTGGTGAGATGGTCTTTGGGGAGGCAGGGGAAATTAATGGCGGTATCTACACCCATCAGTTAAACCTTATCCTTGATTGCAATTAATTATTTATGGCAGTAGAAAAAAATAGGCCATAAAAAACGTAAACAGACCAATTACGCCAATAATCCAAAGAATGACTGCGATGACTGTAATTGGCATCAAAGCTGAAATTATAAAAAGTAACCCCACGACTTGACTGATATAACTTAAGATTTGTCGCTTTCGTGGTGTTAGATGGCTGCTTTTTTTAAAGAGATTATGCCTGAGGGCATACCAATTGTATAGCGATCCAAGCCCCATTAGGAAAACTATACATCTAAAACCAATACCATCATCCATAGATGAGAATCCTTATTGATTTAAATGATAGTTTAAAACATATTTGATGCTCTTGCGACACGCGGGGCGACATCCTCAATAAATAGCTCTACCATTCGCATATCGTAGGGTGGTGCGACGCTCAGAACGAAATGTTCCACACCCAATTCCACAAATTTTGAGAGGTGTTCGGCGGCTTGCTCCGGCGTGCCAATGAGGGCGCGTTGGCGTAATCCATCAAGATCAGTGTTCCAACTGCGGGCCATTGCTTCGGCGCGTATCTGCATGGATTTTTCGTCGTCGCTGATGATGCCGGGGAAATGAATCATTTTGCGGACGGATTCGGGAGCGCGTCCGGCTTTGTGGCAATGCTCGGCAAGAATGTCGAGTTTGCGACGGTATTCATCCAGTGGGAACATATCCATATCCCAACCGTCCGCTTGTTGGGCCACAATCCGCAAGGTGACTTTTTCGCCCTGACCGCCAATCCAGATGGGGGGATGGGGCAGTTGAACGGGTTTGGGTTCGCAGCGGGCCTCATTGAGTTGATAATAGCGGCCCTGAAAATTACTGACCGAGTTGGCCCAGAGGGATTTGATGACCTGCACGCCTTCATCAAGTTGTTTGAGCCGTTCGCTGGTGGGTAGAAATTCCATGCCATAAGCGCGGGCTTCTTGCTCAAACCAGCCTGCCCCAAGCCCCATTTCCAGACGACCCCCGGTGACAATATCCAATGTCGCGCCGATGTTGGCGAGGAGGCCGGGGTTACGATAGACCATGCTGGTGACCAGCAACCCTACATGAATGCGTTGGGTTTGGACACCGAGGGCCGTCAGCAGTGTCCAACCTTCAAAACATGGGCCAGTCGGATCGCTGAAAATGGGCATGAAATGATCGAACAGCCACGCCGAGTCATAACCCAACGCATCGGCCCGCTGCCAGACCTGCAATAATTCACCATAGCTGACGTGCTGGGGGGAGGTTTGTAAGCCCCATTTCATGTTGACCAATCCTTTAAAAATTCCCAGACCGTTTCGATAAGCTCAGACCGATGCTGGGCATAAATATGGGCTGCGCCTTGAATGGTGGCCCGTACCACATGCCCACTCGAAACGCTGCTGAAATTATCGGCATGATAAAACGGCACCATTTCATCTTCAGGGCTGTGGACAATCAAGACCGAACGGGGGGCAATTTGGCGCACGACATCGGTTGGCTGTGGCCCCTCACCCAAGCCTAAAAATTGTATGCCTAATGTGGAGGGCGTCACTCCCAATAGGAATGGCGCTGCTGCGTCCAGAAATTCACGGGACAGCATAGATTCAGTGAAATCACTAAACCCGGCGATGGACACCACCCGCTCAATCCGGCTATCTTGGGCGGTGGCGAACAGAGCGGCCCGACTGCCCATGCTGTAACCGATAACGACAACTTTTTGTGGGTCTATCGAGACAGGCGCATCCGGCGATAGGGCAAAATCGAGTGCGGCGCAGGTATCGGCGATTTGACCCTCAAAACTGAAAAGCCCACCGCTGCCCCATGTTCCGGAAAAATGCAGTACCAAGACGTGCCAGCCTTTGGAACGTAGAAATTGGGCAAGGTCGTGGTTTTTCTCCGCACCGGGGAGGCCATGTAATAACAAGGCAAACGGCGCGGGGGTGCTGGTTTCGGCGGTGTAATAAATGCCCACCAGTGAATAATCGCCACAGGGGAAGCGCACCGAATGGGTATCTGCCAGCGGCATTTTATTTCCCCTCCCCAAAATGGTGCTGGGTAATCCACGTTTGCTCATGGGTCAAGGTGACGACATTAAACCCGTGCGGCGTAGCGGTATCGTTAAGGATGTCGGTCTGGGTAGGCCAAGATTGCAACTGCATACTGACGGCAGGGGCGCTGCTGCACAAAATCCCGTCGCGCAAAGTGGTACTGCCGCGATGGATGTGCCCGAAAAACAGACCCCGGATACGTTTTTGGAAACGGCTCAAAATGGCAAAGAGGGCGTCGTGATTTTCAATCATCATGTCGGCATCATACCAACCCACGCCCGTTTGGATCGGGAGGTGATGCAGGGCAATGACCAATGAACGCGCAGACGAAGATTGGCAGGTTTTTTCCAGCCATGCCAGTTGATAGTCCTCCAAATATCCAGCAGGTTGGATATGCCCGAAGGCGTCCAGTACGATGAAATGGAAATCGCGGACGGTAAAATCGTAGTCGAGGCGACCTGTGCCTGCTGGTAAATTGGGCAGGTTTTGGCGCATGGCGTCCGCGTCATCGTGATTGCCGCGTACTGTGTAGACTGGATATTTGAATTGACACAGCAGACTCTGGGCCAATGGATAGGCAGCGGGGTCGGGGTCGTAGGTCACATCACCGGTGTGTAAGATGAAATCTGGCGTGAATAGCAGGTCATTATTCAGATGCGTGACCAGTGCATCTAAGGCGGCGTAGGTATTGCAGCCACGCAGCACATAATCCGGCGATGGCCCGATATGGGTATCTGTAATGTGAATAAATCGTAAACTATTGTCCATAGGTTTTGGTGGAAGAAATTGAGATTATCGGCTACAGTTGGCCTATAGTAACACAAATCAGGAGAGGCACGGAATGAAACGCTGGTTCATTTGGGGAATTTTGTTGCTATTGCCATTGACAGTGTGGGCCTGTTCCGACGAAAAAAGCCCTTCCGATAATGGTGGACAAAACACGTCTTCCAACAACAGCAGCAGTAACAACAATACAAATTTGGGGTATCCTGCGAAACCCGCCAATTTGACCAGCGCCACCGTGACCGATGTAATTGACGGTGACACGATGGATTTGGATAATGGGCAGCGGGTTCGCCTGATTGGAATTAATACACCCGAACGCGAAGAGCCTTTTTATGAAGAAGCCTCGCATTTTTTGAAAAATCGCTTAGATGGTAAGCGGGTCGAGATTGAATATGACCAAGAAACCACCGACCAATATGGGCGCACCTTGGCCTATATTTGGCTGGGGGATGCGTTGATAAATCAAGAAATCTTGTCACAGGGGTTCGCCAATGCCTACTCCGTGCCGCCGAATGTGCGCTATGAACGGATCTTTTTGCTGACTGAGCAAGCGGCCCAAAGCGCTGGGGTTGGGATGTGGAAACCCGCCTCGGCCAGCATCATTATTCGCTTTATTAGCTATGATCCGCCCGGCCCGGATGATGAAAAATTGAATGGGGAATATGTGGAATTTCAGAACAAGGGCACGGAAACAGTTGATTTAAACGGGTTCACGGTAGAGGATGCCGCCAATAACAACTACACGTTTGGGGTGGTGACCATTGCGCCGGAACAAACCTTGCGGCTCTATTCCGGCTGCGGTCAAGATACCTATAATGCCGTATATTGGTGTTCGGATAATTCGGTTTGGAATAACAGCGGCGACAGCGCCATTTTACGCGATGCCGAGGGCCTCTATATCGCGGCGTATCAATATTAACGACTCAGCAAAATCCGCGCACGGGCGATTTGGTGGCGCACTGCATCGGGGGACGTGCCACCTGTCGCCTTGCGCTTGCTGACAGCCGTCGCAAAATCGAGCGCCGCATAGACATCCTCATTAAACAAAGGCGAGATGGCTTGATAATCGCTGAGGGGCAGTTGGGATAGAGGCAGGTCTTTTTCTTCGGCCTGTCGCACCACCTGACCAACGACATGATGGGCCTCTCGAAATGCCATGCCCTGCCCAACCAGCCAATCCGCCAATTCAGTTGCCAATAAGCCTTCATCTAGGGCGTCTAGCATTCGTTCGGGGATGAATTCGAGCGTTTCGAGCATTCCCGCCATCACAGGCAGCAGCAGATCGAGGGTGCGTGTTGTATCAAACAGCGGCTCTTTGTCCTCTTGCAAATCCTTGTTGTAGGTGCTGGGTAAACCTTTCAAGGTGGTCAAGAGGCCGGTTAGGTTGCCAATCATGCGGCCCGCCTTACCACGCGCTAGTTCCATCGGGTCGGCGTTGCGTTTTTGGGGCATAATGCTTGACCCCGTGCTATAGGCGTCGGGCAGGCGGATGAAACCGTAAATGGGATTGCTGTAAAGAATGACATCTTCGGCAAGGCGGCTGAGATGGAGGCCGATCATGCTGGCGACAAAAAGAAATTCGGCAATCATGTCACGGTCAGATACCCCGTCCAGACTGTTGTGCGTAACTCCCGCAAAACCTAAATTGGCGGCAATATGTTCGCGGTCAATCGGGTAAGGCGTCCCAGCTAATGCGCTTGACCCCAATGGTGATATATTGATGCGTTTGAGGCCATCGTTGAGGCGTTCGCGGTCACGCTGCAACATCCAGAAAAAACTCATCAGCCAATGGGCAAGAGTGATTGGCTGGGCGGGCTGCATATGGGTGAAACCGGGCATGATGGTTTCGATATGAGGCTCGGCCCGATTCACCAGCACAGTTTGGATAGTGATAAGCATCCCCTCAATTTGAGCGCAGGTGTCACGCAGCCACAGTCGGATGTCAGTGGCGATTTGGTCATTGCGGCTGCGCCCGGTATGCAGTTTGCCCGCAACAGGCCCAACAATTTCGGTTAGGCGGCGTTCGACGGCAGTGTGAATATCTTCATCACCCTCGGTATAGTGGAATTGGTGGGCTTCAAATTCGCCTAATATTTTTTCGAGGCCGTTTTCAATCGTTTGGGCTTCCTGTTCGGTCAAAATGCCTGCACGGGAGAGCGCCCACGCATAGGCCACGCTGCCATGAATATCGGCGGCATAGAGGACTTTATCAAAACTAATGGAATCTTGTAGGGCACGCATTTGAGCGTTAGGGGAATCAGCAAAACGCCCCCCCCAGAGTTGATTGGTCAATTTTTTAGCCTCGCTAGTGCTTCATGCAAATCTAGTAATTCGCTTGTTTCGCTGTCGCGCCGCTTCCATTCTAGCTTATCTTTGGTGCGTTTGGAGATGACCAATCGAACGGGAATTCCCAGTAGGTCGGCGTCGCCAAATTTGACCCCGGCGGATACGTCCCGGTCATCCCACAGGACTTCGATTCCAGCGGCGTTTAATTGGGCATAAACTTCGGCGGCCTGTTCTTCAACCCCTGCCAGTGACACCAAATGGACTTGGAAAGGGGCTACCGCATCGGGCCAAATGATGCCCTTGTCGTCATTGTATATTTCGACAATTGCCGCCATTGTGCGCCCCAAACCGATGCCATAGCAGCCCATGTAATACGGTTTTTCTTTGCCATCTTGATCTACAAAGACCGCGCCTGCCATCTTGGTCGAATAGTGATAGCCGAGTTGGAAAATATTGCCAACTTCAATGCCGCGCTTTTCGATTAGAGGCTGACCATTGGGGGCGATATAACTTTCTTGGGCCATCGCAATATCGGCGAGCATCGAACAGGTGAAATCGCGCCCGTAATTGACATTAATCGAATCGGTGGTGTCTTCTTTTTGCCCACCGATGAAATTGCGCACGGTAGTCAGGGAGAGGTCACCAATATAACGCGCCCGATGCCCCCAAGAATGGACATAGCCGCGCTGCGTGCCAAGTTTAATCAGGTCGTCGTCGGTGGCATCTTCCAATTGCCCCACCGCGTCAATGGCGTGTTCGAGTTTGGTTTTGTTGACTTCCAGATCGCCACGCAGCCCCGCAATAATGATTTCACCCGTGCCAACATGCCGATAGACGACATTTTTGAGATAGCGCCAGCGGGGTTGACCGTAGTGCTTCTCGTTGTCTTCCATTGTCTTGACCCAAGCGGGTTGTTCGATGATTTGGAACTCTTTGATGGGTTCGTCGGGATTGGGCAGGCTGCGCTGAAATTGGGCCACGTCTTCATGGGCATACATTGAGCCATCGGGGGTGGCAAGGAAACGACTTTCGCCAACTTCGCTTTCGACAATAAATTCGTGGCAGTATTCGCCGCCGATATAGCCATTATCGGCCTCGACCATGACCGAATTGAGACCCATGCGGCGGAAAAGGCTGTAATACGCCTGCGCCATTTTGTCATATTCGCGTTTGAAGTTTTCCTCGTCGGCGTCAAAGGAATAGGCATCTTTCATGACGAATTCGCGCACGCGCAAAAGGCCGCCCCGCGCCCGCATTTCATCGCGGAATTTGGTCGAAAATTGGTAGATGTTAAAGGGCAAATCGCGGTAGCTGAGTTGGAAACCGCGCACCACATCCACCATCATTTCCTCGGCAGTCCCCCCCAACGCAAATTCTGCGCCGCGCCGATCTTTGATGGTCATGAGTTCAAAGCCTGCCGTGTTGGTGCGGTTGGTTTCTTGCCACAATTGCAGCGGATGGAGGACGGGGGTAATCATTTCTTGCGCCCCAGCCTTGTCCATTTCATCTTTGATGATGGCGCGGATTTTTTCATGTACCCGCCAGCCAAGCGGCAGAAAATAATAACGTCCGGCGGTGGATTCGCGCACATAGCCCGCTTTAATCAGCAGTTGGTGGCTGATGAACCCTGAGCCTCTTTGAATCTCGCCGAAGCTGGTCTTGCCAAAGAGTTTTGAATAACGCACAACGCCTCCCTATGGGGTACGTCCAAAATAATTCAACAATTGTAAAAGCGCACTTTCATATGCGATTGCTGTTTCTTGCTCAACTATAATTGCATTCTTGGTTAATAGCTCTTGAAATTCATCATCCTTAAAGTTTTTGGGCTTTAACCCTCCGTGAAAAATGGGGATAACTCGTTTTGAAGTACCACTTTCTATAGCCCAACGAATTTCTTGGCGGACATATTTCGATCTTAGGGTAGAGCGATTCAAAAGAACGATAAAGTTTTCACGCTTCTTCACCTCTTCTTCGATAAGGCCGTGCCAATCGTCACCGGGGGCTATACTTCTTATATCTAAAAATGCTTCGATCCCTTCTGTCTTAAAAAGATTCAGAATCAACAAGGCAAATGGGCTACTCTGACGACGGTTATATGAAATGAAAATAGATGTGGGTGGGGCATATTCCACTAAAGCCAATGCCTTTTGAGTGAGCCTATAACTTTCCTTATTAAGGTTTATATTTCCTGCATATTCAAGATATCCATAGATAGTCAAAAGTTGGATACTTGGGTGATCTATTCTTAGATCGACATTAACCCATTTATGCAGTAGATAATTGAGTAATGTTTCACCACTGCCTGGATAGTCGCTTTCTATAAGATTGGTATTTTTGACCACTGCTAAAACTGGCTTCCAGTAACCATAAATAGCACCATAGGCCAGATCATAAGCAAATGCTCTTGGTCTGGCCTTCACATCATCCGGTATGGGTAATTTAAAGGGGTGTCGCTCTGGTAAATTATCGAACATATTCCCTCAATACCTCCTGACTCGCTACGTCCGGTAATCTCCATTAATGCTAACATACTCGTGGCTGAAATCGCATGTCCAGACGGTAGATTCGGATGTTCCCAACCCCAAATCGAGATGCACGGTGATTTCCTGTTGGGCGAAGATGTGGGAGGCTTCGGCTTCGGAATAATCGGTGGGGGTGCCATTGGCGACGACTTGCAAGCCTTCCGAAAAATCTTTGCCCACTGCGAACCACAGATTGAGTTTGCTCTGATCCAGCGGAACCCCTGCCCGACCCGCCGCCATCATAATCCGTCCCCAATTGGCATCGCCGCCGTAGAAGGCCGTTTTGACGAGGGGGGAAATCGCAATGGTGTTGGCAACAGCATAGGCGCTGGTATCATCAGTCGCACCCGTCACATGCACGGCGATAAATTTAGTCGCGCCCTCGCCATCCATAACAATCATTTGGCTCAGTTCGGTGCAAAGTTCGGTGAGGTGGGCCACAAATTCAGTATAGCCCTGTGCTTCGGTAATCAATGTGCCGGATGCACCATTGGCAAGCAGCAGTACGGTGTCGTTGGTGCTGGTGTCGCCATCCACGCTGATGCGGTTAAACGATTTGGCGCTGACGGCAGACAAGGCCCTTTGCAAGAGGGGTTGAGGCACAGCGGCATCGGTGGCAATCATTGAAAGCATGGTCGCCATGTTGGGGGCAATCATGCCACTGCCTTTAGCAATCGCGGTGATGGTATAGCCGCCACACTGCTTGCTGACACCTTTGGGTCGGGTGTCGGTGGTCATGATAGAACGGGCCGCACCTGACCAAGCATCTTCTTCGAGTTCCGCTATGCCGTTTTCAATGCCATAGGCGACTTTATCCATTGGGAGTTGCACGCCGATCACGCCTGTGCTGAGTACCAAGACCTGTTCGGGCAGGCAACCCAACATCTCGGCGGCGAGTTCGGTGGTTTGAATGGCATTTTGCAGGCCCGGCTCCCCTGTGCAGGCGTTGGCATTGCCCGCATTGGTGATGACGGCACGGATTTGGGTCGGGTTTTCGGCAAGGCGCTGCATATCCAATAGGACAGGCGCGGCTTTGACTTGATTGGTGGTAAAGACGGCGGCAAGGGTGCAGTCCATATCGGAGGCGACAATGGTGAAATCGGGTTTGTTGGTTTTGCGGATGCCCGCGTATACCCCGGACACCTTGAACCCTCCGACGGGATGCAGTGTGCCCATTACGATTTTGTCTTGGAGTTTGGGGGCGGTGAGAGATTCGATGAGGGTCATGATTGATGGGTTTCCTTAGATGCTCTAGCTTCGTCAAAAAGAATCCCCACCCCTAACCCCTCCCCACCGCGTGGAGAGGGGAACAAGAGGCAGGTGTCAAAAATTAGTCGCGCTTGAAATGGCTGTAATCAGGTTGGCGGTAGCGGCTGACCCCCGACCCATCAATCGAAATGAGCGCCTCCACTTTTTCGGGCAGACCCCACAGGTGAATGAAGCCTTCGGCGTCCTGCTGGTTGTAGACATCCATCTGACCAAACGAAGCATAATCTTCACGGTAGAGGCTGAAGGGCGAACGGCGTCCGGTGACGATGATATTGCCCTTGTAGAGATCGAGGCGGACTTCACCCGTGACGCTACGCTGGGTCACGCTGATGAAGCCGTCCAATGCTTCACGCAGTTGGCTGAACCACTTGCCGTTATAGACCAGATCGGCATAACGTAGGCTGATGATTTGTTTGTAGTGCAGGGTTTCTTTATCGAGGCAGATGCTTTCCAAGACTTGATGGGCCTTAAACAAAATCGTGCCGCCGGGGGTCTCATAGACGCCATGTGATTTCATACCGACCAAGCGATTTTCAACCATATCCACCCGGCCAATGCCATTTTCCGCACCGAGCTTGTTAAGTTTTTGCATCAGCGCCAATGGGCCAAGTTTTTCGCCATTGAGCGAGACGGGATAGCCCTCTTCAAAGCCAATCACGATGGTCGTGGTTCTGTCAGGGGCGCTTTGGGGTGATTCGCTCAGGGTGAACATGGATTCTTCGGGGGCAATCCAAGGGTCTTCCAATGGGCCACCTTCGTGACTCATATGGAACAGATTCCGGTCACGGCTGTAGATACTTTTTAGCGTCTGGGCAATCGGCACGTTATGTTTTTCGGCATAGGCGATGGCGTCTTCACGGCTGCGAATCGTCCACAGCGGGTCACGCCAAGGGGCAATCACACGCAGTTTGGGATTGAGGGCCATTGTGGTGACTTCAAAACGCACTTGGTCGTTACCCTTGCCTGTGCAGCCATGTGAGACCGCGTCCGCACCTTCGGTCTCAGCGACTTCGACCATATGTTTGGCGATGAGGGGACGGGCGAAAGATGTGCCGAGCAAATATTCACGTTCGTAGACGGCGCTGGCCCGCAGTGAGGGGAAAATAAAATCGGTGATAAATTCCTCACGCAAATCGCGGATATAGGCTTTGGTCGCGCCTGTTTTAATGGCTTTCTCTTCCAAACCGTCCAGTTCATCTTCTTGACCGAGGTCGGCGGTAAAGGTGATGACTTCGCAGTGGTAATTTTCTTTCAACCACGGCACGATGACCGAGGTATCCAAACCACCGCTGTAGGCCAATACGACTTTTTTGACGGGCGGGAGACTGTTGCCGTTTCCATTGCTGCTCATGATGATTGCTCCTTATTTACTGGCTAAAAAAGAGGATAGAAAAGTAATCAGCGCGTCAATGTGCTGTTTTTCGACAATCAAGGGGGGGACAAAGCGGATGACATTCGGGCCAGCATTGACCAACAAGAATCCCGCGTCATAGCCTGCCTGTATCACTTCGGCGGCGGGGAAATCTAATTCCATGCCAATCATCAAACCCCGTCCGCGTACATCCAAAATATGCGGGGAGTTCAGTTCGGCAAGGCGTTCCATCAAGTATTCGCCTGTTTCTTGCACATGGCCCAACATTTCAGGGGTATTGATGCGGCTGAGGGCATAGCTGGCGACGGCACACACGACACTGCCACCCGCGAAGGTGCTGCCATGATCGCCGGGGGCAAGAGCGGCGTTGACTTTATCGGTCATCAGTGCCGCACCAATAGGCAGACCCGCTGCAAGGGGCTTGGCAAGCGACATTAAATCGGGCGTAACTCCGCTGGCGGTATGTGCCCATAAATCGCCTGTACGCCCCAAGCCACACTGCACCTCATCAAAAATCAGGAGAGCGTCGTATTGATCGCAGAGGTCGCGCAGGGTCTGTAAAAATTTGGGAGTAGCGGCGTGAATCCCCCCCTCGCCTTGAATGGGTTCGATCATCACGGCGCAGGTGTGTGGGCCGATGGCGGCTTGGGCGGCTTCGATGTCGTTATAGGGCAAAATATGGACCCCCGGCATCAAAGGTTGGAAGGCATCTTGATATTGGGGCTTGGGGGTGACGGATAGTACGCCAATGGTACGACCATGAAAGGCATGGGAAAAGCCGATGATCTCGGTTTTGTCCTGATGCCCATTCGCCCGCGCATATTTACGGGCAAATTTGATACAGGCTTCGTTGGCTTCCGCGCCGCTGTTGCAGAAAAACACCTTATCAGCGAATGAGGCTTCACACAATTGGACGGCGAGTTGGATTTGGGGGGGGGTGTAATACAAATTGCTGACGTGCATCAGCGTGGCGGCTTGTTCTTGCATCACTTGGACGACGCCGGGGTCACTGTGACCGAGAGCCATCACTGCAATGCCGGCTACAAAATCGAGATAGGATTTGCCTGTGGAATCCCAAACGGTCATGCCTTCGCCATGTGTAATCACAAAGGGGGCACGGGCATAGGTTTGGGCGAGATAGTTTTTCCCTTGTGCGAGGGTCGTTTCGGTGTTGGGTTCGGTGGTTATCATGGTCATGCGATTGGTGTTCTCCTAAACAGTTAGTGGTTGACGACGGCTGTACCTGTGCCAGCAGCGACCCCGGCAAGGTTGGTGATAACGACTTGGGCTACCCCCGAATTCACGACCTCTAGGGCGGTTTCAACTTTGGGGATCATGCCTTTTTGGATAACCCCACTGGCGATTAATTCGGCGGCAAGGCTGGGAGTTAGGGTCGGGATAATTTGCCCATCTTGCAACACGCCGGGGACGTTGCTGATAAAGATGGCTTTTTCGGCGTTTAATGCTTTGGCAATCGCTCCGGCAGCATAGTCCCCATTGACGTTAAACGCGCCATCGTCCCCCAAACAAATCGGGGCAATGACGGGGGTTACGCCCCGCGCCAGCATATCGAGCAGGATTTCGGCACGGACAGCAGTGACTTCCCCGACACGACCTAAATCACCTTTGGGATGCGCTAATTTTTTAGCCCGCAGCAGGCCTCGATCTGAGCCATTAAGTCCTTGCGCCTCGACCCCGCCCATTTGAAAGCGGCGGACAATGCGCGGGTTAATCGAGCCGCACAAGACCATTTCGACAATCCACATGGAATGCCCGTCCGTCACGCGCAGGCCATCCACATAGACCGGATTGACGCCGAATTTTTCTTGAGTGCTGCTGATTTCGCGTCCCCCACCATGCACCAACACAACAGGGGCGATTTTTTTGACAACCTCGGCGAGTTCATCAATGAAGCCGGGAGTGTCGAGTTCGTTGCCGCCAATTTTGAGAACGATGGTCATGATTAGTTCTCCAATAGGCCAGCAGTTTCCGGCAAGCCAAATAGGAGATTCGCGTTTTGTACGGCTTGGCTGGCCGCCCCTTTGCGGAGATTGTCAATCACTGAGACGATAATCAGCAGGTCGGGGGCGGCTGGGGTCAGGGAAATCACGGCGCGATTGGTGCGGACGGCATCTTTCAAGCGAGCGGTCTGACCTTCAGGTAGAACTTTGACCAGTAACTCATCGGCATACATATCGGTATAGAGTTCACGGGCCTTGGCATAATCCCACCCATCGGCCAGCGGCGCATAGATTGTTGAGAGGATGCCTCGATCAACTGGCAACAGGTGGGGTGAGAAGATAATCGGGCCAGCATTGGGAGCAAGGGCATGAAGTTCCTGCTCTATTTCCCCAGTGTGCCGATGGGTGCGTCCGATGTTGTAGGGTTTAAAGTCGCCAAAGATTTCGACAAAGTGCAGATCGGGTTTGGGATTTTTGCCCGCACCGCTGACCCCACTTTTGGCGTCAATAATGAGGGGTGCGCCGGGTTTTAATGCCCCCGCTTTGGCGAGAGGGGCAAGACCGAGAATGCTACTGGTCGGGTAACAACCGGGATTGGCGATCACCTCTTTGCCAACGATTTCATGACGATTGAGTTCGGGTAGACCATAGACAGTGGGAAGTAAAGCGGGGACAGGATGTTCATGTTGATACCACTTGGCAAAACTTTCGGGGGTTTTGAGTCGGAGGTCAGCCGAAAGGTCTACCACTTTTGCGCCAGCGTCCAATGCTTTGGCGGCCAGAGGCGCGGAAGCCAGATGAGGCGTACACAAAAACACGAGGTCAACTTCATGCAAAGCGGCCTCGTGTTGTTTCACATATTTCAAGCCATTAATGCCGACCATCTCGCCTGCGTTACTGTCGGAGACGGCAAAATGGATGGACATGGTAGGATGGGTATGCAAAATTCCGATCAATTCCCACCCCGTATACCCTGCTGCGCCGAATATGCCTGTTTTGATGCTCATAATTATTTCCCTTGCTGCTCCTTTGGCCTAGAAACAAAAAACCCCGAACTTGGTGAGGTTCGGGGCGCTGCGTCTGGTGAAAATTTAGGTTTACTACCCTATCCAACGCAAAATCGCGTCTCGAACCTCATTTGGCTCGGACGGCTACGGCGCTCACGGCGCGGGCTGTTTTGGATGGTGGATAGGTTGTGTATCATCATAGAACTTGACTTAAATTTAAAAAGTGCGTAGATTGTATGAGGGGACTTGGAGCTTGTCAAGCAATTCGTATACTTCGCATAAATCCATCGGCAATCGCGCTGTGTGAGCCAGTTCGCGTGCAAGAGATTTTGACCTATAATGATTATAGGGCAGTATACAAAATTTAACGGGTAATCGTAAAAAATTTGTTATTGAATGTTTTTGTAAATTCTTGCAAAAAATTGTTTCGTGATAGAATGACAGTATGTGCCTAAGACATGAATTGTGTAAACGCTGAGGAGAGGGGATATATATAATGTCAAGATTTGACCGTATTCATGTTCAACAAGCCGAAGAAGCGGCACTCCAAAAAGCACACCAGCATGAATCCTCAGACGTTGACAGTTCTCATGACGCTCCCACCAATTCCGTACTCAGTATGCAGCGTACACATGGCAATCAAGCTGTGCAGCGGATGATTACCGCTGTGCAACGCAGTGTCATGCAAGATGGCGGGGCAATTAATGATGAGATCAGCCAGCGCATCAATAGCAAACGCGGCAGTGGCAGCAACCTTGATGGTGCAATCCAAGCCTCAGCCAGCACTCAAATGGGATATGATTTCTCCGGGGTCAAAGTTCATACCGATAGTGAATCGGATCAATTGAACAAGGCTCTCGGCGCAAAAGCCTTTACGACTGGCAGCGACATCTACTTCAGTGCCAATTCCTATAGCCCCGGCACAAGCGAAGGCCAAGAACTTATTCATCATGAATTGACGCATGTGGTACAGCAAGGCGGCCAAGCCCCGTCTGGTGGATTGACGCTTGGCCCAGCCGACGACGCCTACGAGCGTGAAGCCGACCACATGGCAAAATCCGTCGCTTCGCAAAGTGCGAGCCAACCCGCTTCGACGCAGGCCAAACGGGTCGAAGAAATTCAGGCCGTGCGGATTCAACGTGAAGCGCTACCCGAAGAAGAGGAAATGATTCAGGCTAAACGCGATCCCAACATTCAGCGTGAGGCCTTGCCTGAAGAGGAGGAAATGATTCAGGCTATGCGTGATCCTAACATCCAGCGCCAAGAAGAACCTGAAGAAGAAGAATTGATGTAGAAGTCGGCACGACACTCGGCACTTGGATAATTAAGCAATACCTTGAACCTTTTCTTGAGGACGTGGTCGTATGATTCAAGACCTTGACGAGACGCTGCGTGACATTCTGGTCAAATATGGCAAACTCAATTCGGGCAATATTGATATTGCGTTTGACCAGCCGACAGGTGAATGGACTGCGACGTTAGGCCGCCCCACCATCAATCTGTATCTCTACGATATTCGTGAGAATACCGAACTGCGGGCCGCCACTACCTATCAGGTGCAGCATCAAGATAATGGCAAAGCACGTAAGGTCTATATGCCCAAGCGCGTTGACTTGAGCTACCTGATTACTGTCTGGGCCAAAAACCCGGAAGATGAGCACCAATTGCTATGGCGTGTGCTGCATACCCTTTCGCAATTTCCCACCATTAAACCAGAGATGGGGGTGGGCGTGGTGCAAGATCAACTTTTTGATATGCCCACCAAAGTCGCCCTCCCCTCAGATGCGGTGCGTAACATGCCCGACCTCTGGGGTGTAATGGAAAATCAATTGAAACCCAGCATCAATTTTGTGGTGACTGTTTCGCTCGATACACAACGGGCCATTGAAGCCCCAGTGGTCTTTACGGCCATCTATCGTATCGGGCAGTCCCAGTATCCCCCAACAGAAGTCATCACCGCCGAAGATGTCGCCATCTATCACATCGGTGGACGGGTTATGGATAAACAAGACCCGGTTGGGGCTGGGGTAGAAGTTGAGCTGCTCAATCGGGGCGAAGTCGTACAAACCGACTCCGATGGTCGCTTCATATTTGCCTATTTAGAGCCGGGTGAATATGATGTAGCAGTAACGATCGAAGGCCGTAAACCCAAACGCCAGAAAATCACCGTACCTAGCAAAAGCTACGATTTGTCCGTCTAGCTCTAATTCACTATGATGAAGGGCAACCTGCCTATAAACGCTTACGGAAGGAGGCGTATCGTTAGAAAGGCTTTTACGTCAAAAAATTGTCCGGTTTAACCAGCTAATTTTCAGGAGAGATGCACTGATATGGCACCCTCGTATTTGTCACCCGGTGTTTATGTAGAAGAAGTTGATCGCGGGACTAAACCCATTGAAGCGGTCGGTACTGCGGTGGCGGCATTTGTGGGGTACACCGAAAAAGCGGCAGACCCCCGCAATGGTAATAATCTCGTTGGCAAGCCCACCCTTGTCACCAATTGGTCACAATATCAACAGCACTTTGGCAACTTTGTTGAAGGGGCCTACCTACCCGAATCGGTGTGGGGCTATTTCAACAATGGTGGCACTCGTGCTTATATTGTTTCGGTTAAGACCCTCGGCGCTGCTGCGGATGGCGCAAAAGGTCTACCCGCCAAAGCGACTGTCGCAGCTGCCGATAAGAGCGGCGACGTTTTAGAAATCACGGCAAAGGCGGGTGGCCCGGCTGGTAACAACATCCAAGCCTCGGTGAAGCCCGAACCTGCCAAAGAAGAGGGTGCGGACGCCACCTTTACCCTTGTGATTAAGTCTGGTTCACAGACCGAAAGTTTCCCCAATGTCAACCTGAAGAAGGGTGACAAGCAGTTTGTTGAAACTGTGGTTAAGGCTCAATCCAAACTAGTGGATGTCAAGGTCGTTGCCAAAGACACCAAATTGGCTCCGGCTGGAGAAGTTCATCTGACAGGTGGCAAGGTCGAGACCAAAGCCGTCACCATTTTGGACTATCAAGGTGAATTGGCGGCCCGCACGGGTTTGGGTGGTATCGAAGCCATCCCCGATGTCACCATGATTGTCGCTCCCGACCTGATGAGCGCCTTCCAAGCTGGCGAACTGGATGCGAAGGGTGTCCAAACTGTCCAAACGGCCATTATTGACTTCTGCGAACGCACCCGTTATGTATTCGCCATTTTGGACTGCCCGCCCGGTCTGACCCCGCAGGAAGTCTATGATTGGCGTATGACGGTTAACTATGATACCACCCGCGCCGCCCTGTATTATCCTTGGGTTGAAGTTTCTGACCCGATGAAAGCAGGCAAGACCCATTTTGTGCCGCCGAGTGGTTTGTTGGCTGGTTTATATGCCCGTGTTGACGAAACTCGCGGTGTACACAAAGCCCCCGCCAACGAAATTTTGCGCGGCGTGGTTGGCCTTGAAGTCAATGTGACCAAGGGCGAACAAGATGGCCTGAACCCGGTCGGTGTAAACTGCATCCGCAGCTTCCCCGGACGTGGTATCCGTGTGTGGGGTGCGCGTACCCTCACCAGCGACCCCTCTTGGCGCTATATCAATGTTCGTCGTCTGTTCAACATGATTGAGGCGAGCATTGAACGTGGCACGCAATGGGCCGTATTTGAACCCAACGACTATTCGCTGTGGGCGCGGCTTCGTCGTGATATTACCTCCTTCCTGAAAGTGCAGTGGCGTAGCGGGGCGCTCTTTGGGCGTACCCCGGAAGAAGCCTTCTTTGTCAAATGTGATGAAGAACTGAATCCGCCAGAAATCCGCGACCTAGGTCAGTGTATTGTGGAAGTGGGTATTGCACCCGTCAAACCCGCCGAATTCTTGATTATCCGCATCAGTCAATGGGCACCCGAAGGCGGCGAATAAGCCAGTCGGGGCCGTTCTGAGTTCAATTAGTGTTTAAGGAGAAGGGATTTTATGCCAGCAGGTAAAGACGCAGTATCGGGCGATCCCCTAGTTTCATTTAATTTCGCCATCGAAGTCGCCGGCGTGGTCAGTGGCTTTTTCACTGAATGCGCGGGTCTCGGCTCGGAAAGCGAAGTGGTCGTCCACAAAGTCATGGGGCCGGGTGGTCAAGAAATCGTTCGCAAGGTGCCCGGACGTCTAAAATGGGGTGATGTGACCTTGAAACGTGGCATCACCGCCAATATGGATTTCTGGGACTGGCGCAAGATGGTCGAAGACGGCAACGTCAGTTCCGCCCGCAAGGACGGCTCGATCATTATGTACGACCAAGAAGGCACGGAAGTTGCCCGTTGGAATTTTGAAAAAGGGTGGCCGTCCAAGATTTCTGGCCCAAGTGTCAAATCCGACAGCAATGAAATCGGGATCGAAGAACTCACTATCGTCCACGAATATATCGCCCGTGTGACGTAGTTCTGAGATCATCAAGCGTAATGGAGGGGCGGTTAAAAATCGCCCCTACTGACCTATTTTTGAAAGCTAAATCCGAGGAATCCATGTTACAAACCGAGTTCGATTTCACGCTGCCACGTGGCTATGTTGATGATTATGGCAACGTTCATAAAGAAGGAACGATGCGTTTAGCGACGGCATTAGATGAAATTGAGCCGCTGCGACACCCCAAAGTCCGTCAAAATGAGGCGTATTTGACGGTCATTTTGCTATCAAGGGTCATCACTCGCTTGGGAACAATCCGTGAAGTGACGCCTGTTATGATTGAGAAATTTTTCGCGGCTGATCTAGCCTATCTACAAGACTTTTATCAGGAAATCAATGGGGACGGTGTGACCAAAGTCGGGGTGAAATGCCCGAACTGTAATCACGATTTTACCGTTGAGGTCTCTCTATCGGGGGGATCGTAGGCTACCCTTTAGACCGCCTGCATGAAGAGGTAGCCTTCCTAGCGATGCACTTGCATTGGTCACGGGCGGAAATCTTGAATATGGATCATCGAGAACGAGTGCGCTGGGTGGGCTATGTCAGTCAGATTAACCAGCGCGGTGAATGATTATAGGTAGCTGTAATGAGTATTGGTCGAATCGGCAAACAAGCGCAGCAAGCGGCCCAACACTACCAGCGGCGGTATCAAATCAACTATGGCCCATCATCCGAGGCCCATTTGCATCCCCCGCGCCGCAACCGACCCATAGCATCCGAGCCTGCTGAGGCCGTTCAGCGTGTGCCGATGGAAGCGCCGATAGAATCAAATGATACCCCTGAAGGATCAGTCGTCATGCCAGAGATGGTACAACGGGCCGATGATGCCGATAGCGATGGGGGCGAAGGCGCAACCAACAGCGACCATCAGGTTTCGCCGAAAGATGTCGCAGAACGGGTATATGCCCTTTTTCTGCGCGATATTAAACGAGAACAAGAGCGGTTGGGGACTTTCCGAAAAATACGATAGTCCACGAGCGAGGAAACGATGTCTGAAGAAGCCTTTAGCGCCCATAGTTTTGTGATCGAGATTAACGGTTCGCCGATGGCTGCGTTTACTGAATGCACGCTTCCGACGCTTGAGATCGAAACGCAGGATCAAAAAGAAGGCGGCCTCAACGAATATACCCATGTGCTGCCTGTGCGCCGCAAGAGTGGACGGCTCATTTTGAAACGAGGGCTGACTGCCAGCCAAGAATTGCTGTCTTTATATAAAGACCTCTTGAGTGGTCAGGTGCAGCCCGCGACCTATTCCGTTTCGGTGGTGATGTACGATTCGATGAAAAGTGAATTGGCCCGTTGGAATTTTGACAAAGCCATCCCGGTGAAATGGACTGGCCCAACCCTTAAATCCGACACGGGGGCTGTTGCTATCGAGTCGCTAGAACTAGTGGTACACGACTATATCCCCTAGACAGCCTTGAGGCTGGCTTGGAGTCAACAACATGATTATTCGACGCAAACCCACTGGTATACTCAATCGTCGCCGACCCATTGGCAGCCTCGGTCAACGCCTGCTGCAACGCAGTGTGGCCCAAGTCCGGCGCATGGTCATTTCACGTCTACCCCATCGCCATGCGGATTGGGAATCACCGCCGATGGTATGGAATCTGGGTTATGAGCAGGATTATGATGATTGGGAAGCGGAGGAAGTTGCTCCTCAACCCCAATCTGATTGGTCACGTCCAACTGCCAAATCACCCGCTCGGCGCTCCGGCCAAACGCCCTCGGTTCAGGCTACCAAAGAAGATGAACCGATGCCTGCCGACCTTCAGGCCATTTTCAATTTGCATAAAGCGATGGGCCGGGTCACGGGTGAAAGTTTCTTGCACCGCGACACTGAACCCGATAGTCAAAAAGTCACCAAGACTCCTCCAACGTCTAAGCCCGTACAGGCCAGTGGTCGTTATGAACCGCCGCCCCAACGCCCGGTAACGCCGCGCAACGCGCCACCCCAACCGACACCCGAGCCTGCCGAGACCG